>JAPPEU010000070.1 GCA_028875245.1 Chloroflexota bacterium | reverse complement strand
CGGTGTCCTCGGTGGTAAAGTTTTTTTGTTTCCACCGAAAGGGATACACTTCCATAAGACAAATGAATAGGCAAGCGGCGCAACATTTAGTACACTTGACGCAATTGACAACCCAAAAGAAGAGGTCGACGTGCCGGAAGACAATGCGACAAATCAACATGACAAACGAGACGCGTCCGCCAGCATGTCGCGCATAGGCTTGAATTATGTCGTCATCGCGGTCGCCTTCGCCCTAGCCGGGCTCTTGATGGGCAGGGCGGCATTCGCCCCGGCGGGAGACCGAGCGGTCACCGTGGACGAAGCGCAGCTGCGCGCGGTCATCGAGAGTGTGCTGGATGAATACGACCTGGGCGAAACCGCGGCGGAGGCCGCCCCGGACCGCTTTGCCCTGGTGGACGACGATCCCTACCTGGGCGAAGAAGACGCGCCCATCGTGATTGTCGAATTCAGCGACTTCTTCTGCTCATTTTGCAAACGTCATTTCGACCTGACATTCGAGCCGATTCTGGAGAATTACGGCCAATATATCCGCTATGTCTACCGCGATTTCGCCCGCTTGACCGCCGAGTCGACGCCGGCATCGGCCGCCGCCCAATGCGCCTTCGCCCAAGGCAAATTCTGGGAATTCCGCGCCGCCTTCTTCGATAACGCGAGCGAGCTGGGGCGCGACTTTTATCTCAAGACCGCTGAGGATTACGAGCTCGATATCGAGGAGTACACCGCCTGCCTTGACGAGGGCCGTTACATCGACGAGGTCGAGATCGACGGCTTCGACGGGCAGATCGCCGGGGTGCGCGGTACGCCGGGTTTCTTCATCAATGGCCAGATCCTGAGCGGCGCTCAGCCCTACAGCATATTCGAGCGCATGATCCAGCGCGAGCTCGCCAAAGCCGGCATCGAGTACAAGCCGGGCGCCGCGGGATAAACCGCGGACGACTTGTGACATCCAGAGTCCTGCTAATCGGCAGGATTCTGTTTTTATGTTGGCTGCAAGGATCCTAGAAAATGGGGCAGTCTTTCCGAGAATGAACAAAGGCAAAGCTGCGCGGAAACGCGGCCGGCGCCGGCAAGGCGTCTTGAAGGGCAAAGCGCTTGACCTCGACATCCGCGACATGGCGCATGGCGGCCACGGGTTGGCCGATTACCGCGGGTCGCCGGTTTTCGTGCCCTATACTTTGCCCGGTGAGTCAATCACAGCGGAGATCACGAGCGAGCGCGGCAAGGTCCGCTTTGGCCGGGGACTGCGGCTCAAGGCCGCCTCAAGCGACCGGGTCGAACCGCGCTGCCCGCATTTTGGTCCGGGCCGCTGCTGGGGCTGTCAATGGCAGCATATCGACTACGCGGCGCAATTGCTGTTGAAGCAAGATGTCCTCGCCGACCAGTTGGCGCGGGTCGGCCGACTGCCGGATGAACTGATCGACGCCGTACTGCAACCGATTTTGCCTTCGCCCGAACAGTGGGCATACGATCACAGCCTCAGCCTCCTGCGGGCGGAGACCGGCAAATGGGGCCTCCGGCGGCAGGCGCGGCGCATCGAAGCGATCGGCGAGTGTCATGTGGCGCATCCCGATCTGATCGAACTTTTGCTGAATTTGGATCTGGATTATGACCGCGCCCGACGGTTGACGCTGCGGCGCGGCTCCGATGGACGGCTGATGCTGATCTTCGAGGTTGATGCCGAAGAAGCGCCCGCCCTATCCACCGATCTTCCGCTCAGCGTCAATTTGCTCCTGCCGGACCGGCAGCCGGTCAACCTTATCGGCGATGCCCACAGCCGGTTCGAGATTGACGGACGGCGCTTCCGCATCACAGCCGGCGCAACCATGCGAGCGAACATCGGCGCGCTTGCTGGCCTGGTCGCCGAGGTCCTGAAGGCAACATCGTCGCCGGGGGACGCGCGCATTCTGGATTTGTACGCCGGTGTGGGCATCTTCAGCAAGTTCCTGGCGGGCTTTGCCGATCTGATCACACTGGTGGAAAGTTATCCGCCGGCGGTCACGGACGCCGATGTCAATCTGGCGGAATTCGACAATATCGATGTCGTTGAAGGCTCGGTCGAAACTGTCTTGGGGGACATGATTGACGAGGGAGCCCGCTATGATATCGCTCTGCTGGATCCGCCGGGCGCGGGCTTGAGCGAGGATGTCGTCAAGGGGCTGAGCAAGCTGGGCGTCGGGCGAATCGTCTATGTCAGCAGCGACCCGGCTTCCTTGGCGCGCGATAGCAGGCGGCTCATTGATGGCGGCTTCCGTCTGCGTGCGATCCAGCCGCTTGATCTGGCGCCGCAGACCTATTTCATCACGGCTGTCGCGCGCTTCGAGCGCTAGGCGGTCATGGCAGCCGAATGCGGGCGATGCGGTCCAAGCCGGCGTAATCCTTCAAGATATCGCAATCCACGTCCAGCCGGCCCTTCACCAGCCGGGCAACAGCTTCACCCTGTCCCGCGCCAATCTCAAGCAGGATCCAGGCGCCGGCATGGCAGACAGCAGGCGTCTGACTGAGCAGGCGGCGAATGAGAAGCAAGCCGTCCGGCCCGCCGTCCAGCGCCAATCGCGGTTCAAAGCGGCTGACAGCCAGCGCGTCCAGCTCGTCCGCAGCGATATATGGCAGATTCGCCATCAGCAAGTCGACGCGGATGCCGCGCTCAATCAAGGGAGCGGCGAGGTCGCCCTGAAACGCGTTCATCGTGACGCCGCTGCGCTGCGCGTTTCCCCGCGCGATTGCCAGGGCCTCCCCGCAGATCTCGGTGGCGAAGACGGTGGCGGCCGGTCGCTGGCGCGCGAAGGTCACAGCCAGGGCCCCGCTGCCCGTCCCGATATCGGCGACGCTGATGGCCGGCCGCTCTTCGCTGAGACGCAGCGCTTCTTCCAGCAGCAATTCGGTCTCCGGCCGTGGGATGAGCGCGGCGGGGCTGACAAGCAGATCAAGGTCGTAGAAGCCTTTGCGGCCGGTGATATAGGCGATGGGCTCGCCGGCGGCTCGGCGCTCAAGGGCGGAGCGGAATGCTGCCGCCTGCGTCTCGGTCAGCCGGTCATCGGCATGGGCGAAGAGGAAGGCTCGATCGACGCCGAGGACATGGGCGAGCAGCGTCTGCGCGTCGAGATCGGCTGTATCGGATTCGGCGAGGCGCAGCGCCAACTGAGCCTCGCGGCGGCAGGCAAGCACGGTCGTCATTTGGCTAGCTCATTCAGGACATCCATTGGATTGCTGATGTTTGCCAACAGAGCTTTCAGCGCCTCCTGATCTGCATAATCTTCAAACAAGTCTGGATGGCGCTCGAACAGGACGCTCAACACAAGCAGGGCGCCCAACTCGTTCAAATGATGCGAATCGTACCATTCACTGCCGCTGGCGCCATAAGCGCGCATGTCGCTGAAATGATGATAGGGGAAACCATAGGCGGCAAACAATTCTTGCGTCCGCGCCAGTATCAATTCCATGTTGAGAAATATGCCCGCTTCCCGCATGCGCTCATGAACCTGGAAATGATAAGGCGTCGTCAGCCCGATTAACATAACGCCATCCGCTTTCACCTGGGCCAGGAAGGCGTCCAGCATCGCGAATGAGTCCTCGTTGATCCGGCTGCCAGGGGTGAAGCGGGCGCCGGCAAATCCGAAATCTCTCAGCGCGCTCGCCCTCTTTTCATCCTGCAGGGAATTGCTCTCGCCCATGAAGCTAAGCTGACGGCTGCCGTCCGCGCGATAACCGGTGCCGCGCCCGATCGCCTCCAGGCCCAGGCTTTGCCCAGCAGCAACGGGATCACGCCGTTCCAGTATTTGTGGAATGCTGAGCTTCCCGCCCAAGACGCGGTGGACTGTCTCAATAACGGCTTGCCGGGCGCCGCCGTAGGCATCCGCCCTGAAGGGCCCGAAGAAGGTGCCGGCGGAATCGAGCTCCGATTCGCCATTGAACCAGCCGAAGTCAATGAGCGTGATAATCAAGGCCGGCGCATGATCAAGCGATTGATAGAATTCGACGATCTGCTTGAGCCACCAGCCGCCGACGCCCGCGTTGTAGACCGTGGCCGGCCGTTTGTTGAAGAAGCCCCCGCGAATCTGCAGCATCAGAGAATTGCCAAGGATCAGAATCTCCGGGCGCCGCGCCTGATACGACGCCAGCTTGTAGTCCAAGATTTTCTCCGTCACGGCGGGGGCGTAGATGACGGCGGCTTCATTCTGCTGCCGCTCAACGATGATGGATAGGGGCATGGCTTCGCCCGAATGCCAGGCGAGCCCTGCCAGCGCCAGCGTCAGAAAGATCAAGGGCAGGCAAAGCAGGCCGAGTTTCGCGAGAAGACGCCAAATCATGACTTAGAACTGAAAATAGTAGAATTCTTGCACGGTCGTGCCGTAAAAGAGCGACACATAAATCGTGATCGCAAGGAAATAATACACCGCCCAGCGCCAAGGGGTCGACAGTCGTCTGAAGACGGCGAGGATGCCCTGCCGCTCGTCGATGACATCGACCACTAGCACGAGCGCGATCAGGCAAAACGACAGCAGAAACTCGGCGCGCTGCGGCAGCAGGCCGGCCGCGAAGGGACGGGTCAGCTCAGTGACGCCCTGCGCGAAATCCAGCAGATGGCGCAGAATGTAGCTGATCTCGCCGATGTCATTTGCGCGAAACAATATCCAGCCGATGTATACCAGGGTAAATGTGTAGACGAGGCTGAAGGCGCGCCCAGGCCCGTTCCGCAGCGCGGCATTGGGAAAGAGCGCCTTAAACAGGGTCTCGGCGATGATGACGGCGCCATGAAAGAGACCCCATAGCATGAAGGTCCAATTCGCTCCGTGCCACAGGCCGCTCAAAACGAAAACCAGCAGCAAATTGAAGAGCTGACGCGGGAAGCCGAGACGGTTGCCGCCGAGGCTGATGTATACATAATCGCGGAACCAGGTGGACAAGGAGATGTGCCAGCGGCGCCAAAAATCACGCAGTGAAGTCGCCAGATAGGGGCGGCGGAAATTCTTCATCAAGCGAAAGCCCATGACGCGCGCGACGCCGATGGCGATATCGGAATAACCGCTGAAATCACAGTAAATCTGAAAGGCGAAAAACAGCACGGCGATGAGGAGGCTCAACCCGGAATACGATTCGAGATTATCAAAGACCTCGTTGACATACAGTGCCAGACGGTCCGCGATCACTACCTTCTTGAAGGCGCCCCATGCCGCGAGCCGCAAGCCGCTGACGACACGATCATAATCAAAACTGAATTTCGTCCGGAATTGGGGCAGCATGTTTGTCGCCCGCTCAATTGGCCCAGCGACAAGTTGAGGAAAATAGGCGACATAGGTAGCGAATATGCCAAAATGCCGCTCCGCCGGCAGCCGCCCGCGATATACATCAAAGGTATAAGCCATCGATTGAAAGGTGTAAAAGGAGATGCCGACCGGCAGCAGGACGTTCAAGGCGCCCACCTGCAGCGGCACCCCGAGCGCTTGCGCCATCTGCTCTGCCGTTTGGCCGAAGAGATTGGCGTACTTGAAGATGAAGAGAACGCCGACATTCGCCAGAATGCTGCATGTGAGCAGGGCCCGCCGCCGAGTTGTCCGCTCAGCAGCGGTGCTGTGGAGCGCCAATGCCGCGAGGTAATCCACCAGGGTCGAAAAGAGAATCAGAATGAGATAGCTGGGCATCCAATAGGCGTAGAAGCAATAACTGGCGACCAGCAGCAAAAGCCAGCGGCGCTTCTGACCCAACATGAAAAATATCGGGATAACCAGAAGCGCGAAGATGATGAATTCAGTTGAGACGAAGGACATGGATTAGCGCATCTGTCAGCTTGCGTCGGAGGCGGCGGGGCTATTGGAGCGAGCCCGCCGCCAACTGCTCCGCCTGATCCTGCGTCGCTAACTGATCGATGAAGACATCGAGTTCGCCGTCCATGATGGCGGGCAGGTTGTAGCTGCTGACGCCGATGCGATGGTCGGTCACGCGCCCTTGCGGATAATTGTAAGTGCGGATTTTCTCGCTGCGGTCGCCACTGCCGACCTGGCCGCGGCGCTCGGCTTCGCGCTCGCTGCGCTGGCGTTCCGCTTCCGCTTCATAAAGACGGGCGATCAGCACCTGTTTGGCGCGCAATTTGTTTTGCAGTTGACTGCGCTCGTCCTGCATCTCCACCACCAGGCCTGTCGGTTTGTGGATCAAGCGCACGGCCGAGTCAGTCGTGTTGACGGATTGGCCGCCGGCGCCGCGGGAACGAAACACCTGCGTCTCGACATCGCTCATATCCAGCTGCACATCAACCTCGTCCATTTCCGCCAGGACGGCCACGGTGGCGGTGCTGGTATGGATGCGCCCCTGGCTTTCGGTGGTCGGCACGCGCTGGACGCGATGCACGCCGCTCTCGTATTTCAAGCGGCTGAAGGCGCCGGCCCCTTTGATCTCGAAAACAACATTCTTGAAGACGCCATTGCCCTGCTCGTTGACATCGAGCATTTCCACTTTCCATTTGTTGGATTCGGCGTAGCGCGTGTACAGGCGCATCAGATCCCCGGCGAAGATGCCGGCCTCGTCGCCGCCGGCGCCAGCGCGAATCTCGACGATCACATTTTTGCTGTCGCGCGGGTCCTTCGGCAGCAGCATCAGCCGCAATTGATCCAGGAGCGCTGAATTGCTCGCTTCCAACTCGGCGACTTCCTCCGCCGCCAGTTCCCGCATCTCGGCATCATCCGCCGCCGCCAGCAATTCGCGGGCGCCTTCCAGTTCATCCGCTTGCCGCTGAAACCGGCGGTAGGCGTCCACAATATCTTGCAGGCCGGCGCGTTCCTTCGCCAGTTCAGCGACGCGCTCGTAATTCGCCGATATCGCCGGATCGGCCATCATGGCTTCCAGCTCGATGTAACGGCTTTCGACTTCCGCTAGTTTTTCCAGCATTCCGCTTGCTCATCTCGATCATTTGGCTACGTGCTTGAGTGTCTATCCGTCCTGCGCGAGACGGCCCGACCATAACTTTACACAGGGAGGAGTGAATTTGATGATATTCGGATTAAGCGCAATCTTATGAACCAACCTCGATGGTAAAATCTTTACAGCGTCCGGAATAGTCGCATATCCATATTTCACCATTCCCGGCGTAGGGCCTTACTGTGCAAGCGGGGACGGACTTGCTAGAATTCGTCTAGTCGCAGAGGGGCTGCGCGCGCCAGCTTCCGATACATAGGGAGCATTATACAGGCGGAAGCCGCGCTGCACAGGCAAAACTGCGCCCACTCTGCTTCTGCCGCCCTGTTGGAGGACAAGCCATGTCCGTATTGCGGACGCCAGACGCGAGATTCCATAATCTGCCCGGATACGACTTCGCGGCCCACTACATCGACATCGGCGATACACGCATGCACTATGTCGATGAGGGGGAGGGCGCGGAGACGATACTCTGCCTGCATGGCGAGCCGACCTGGTCTTATCTGTACCGGCGCATGATTCCTCCGCTTGCCGATAGACACCGCGTTCTGGCGCCTGATATGGTCGGTTTTGGCAAATCAGACAAATACGCGGCGCTGGATGATTACAGCTTTCATTTGCACTATGACAAACTCGTCGGGCTGGTCGAAGCGCTGGACTTAACGAACATTACGCTGGTCTGCCAGGATTGGGGCGGCTCGCTCGGTTTGACGATCGCGGCGAATCATGGCGACAGATTCGCCAGACTGGTTGTGCTCAATACATTTTTGCCGACGGGCGAAGAGAAGATCAGCGAAGCCTTCATGCAGTGGCGCGCCTTCAGCCAGAAGGTGGGCAGGCGCATGCAGGTCGGGCGGTTGGTCGCGCAGACGATCAGCAGCTATGAATTGCCAGCCGATGTCATCGCCGCCTACGACGCGCCCTTCCCGGATGACAGCTACAAGGCGGGCGCGGCGGTGTTTCCTTCGCTGGCGCCGATCGCGCCGGAGATGGCCGGGGCAGCGGAAATGAAGGCGGCGCGCGCAGCCCTGTCCCGCTGGCGGAAGCCCGCTCAGGTCATGTTCAGCGATGGCGATCCCATTCTGGGCGGGGCGGCGAATTTCTTCCGCCGTTTATTGCCGACCGCGGGCGACCAGCCGGAAATCACCATTCGGGGCGCCGGGCACTTTCTGCAAGAGGAAAAAGGCGAAGAGATCGCCGGCCACGTGCTTGCTTTCATTGAGCGAACGCCGGCGAACTAAAGAGAGCGACATGGCGAACGCAACATTGAAGCGCAATCCGGGCATCCCGCTCGATATGGGCTGGCTGCGCGCGACAACCGTCAACTTGAGCGCCACGCAGCGTCGGGCGCAAACGCTCGGGACGCGCCGCAGCGTCAAGCAAGAGTGGCAGGCGGCCTGGCTCCTGCGGGCGATCACCATGATTGACCTGACCACGCTGGCTGGCGATGATACGCCGGGCAAGGTGACGCGGCTCTGCGCCAAGGCGCGGCAGCCTCTCCGCCAAGATCTGATCGACGCGCTTGATGTCGAGTCGCTGGGCTTGCAGGTCGGCGCGGTCTGCGTCTATCACCAGCGCGTCAAGGAGGCGAAAGCGGCGCTGCGCGGCTCCGGCATCCCGGTCGCGGCGGTGTCCACCGGCTTCCCCGCCGGGCTCAGCCCCTTCCCCCAGCGGATTGAAGAGATTCACCAATCAGTCGAAGCGGGCGCCGACGAAATTGATATCGTCATATCGCGAGAGCATGTCCTGCGCGGGCAATGGCAGGCGCTTTACGACGAAGTCCGCGAGATGCGCCGCGCTTGCGGGGAGGCGCACATGAAGGCGATTTTGGCGACCGGCGAACTCGGCCCGCTCTGGCATGTGGCGCGGGCGAGCAAAGTCTGCATGATGGCGGGCGCGGATTTCATCAAGACCAGCACGGGCAAGGAATCGGTGAACGCCACGCTGGAAGTCGGCTTGACGATGACGCGCGAGATACGCGCCTACCAGCAAATGACGGGTTACCGCGTTGGCTTCAAGCCCGCCGGCGGCATCCGCAGCGCCAAAGACGCCCTGAATTGGCTCATCCTCATCAAAGAGGAATTGGGCGGCGGCTGGCTGAACAATCAGCTGTTCCGCTTCGGCGCTTCGGGATTGCTCACGGATATCGAAAGGCAGCTCTCGCATCACGTCAGCGGGCGTTATGCCGCCGCCCATCATATGCCTATGGCTTGAGCCCGGCCATCTGTCGATTCAACCATGTTGACCTTACGCGACGCTCTGCAACTGCCCATTCTGTCCGATGCCAAGGTGGTTGCCGGCGTCGCCGGGCTGGAGCGCCCGATTCGCTGGGTCTACAACGCCGGCGGGCCGAATGCTGCCGATTGGCTGCACGGCGGCGAGCTCGTGCTGACCACCGTTTACAACATGCCGGATTCCCCCGCCGAACGAGGGGATTATCTGCGCCAATTGGCGGACAAGGGGATCGTCGCCCTGGTGATCACCATCGGCATGCTGGTCGACGAGATCCCGGATTACTTGCGCGTTATCGGCGATGAGCTCGGTCTGCCATTGATCGAATTGCCCTACCAGACGCGCTTTGTTGATATCGCCAAGGTCATCAACGAGCGGATTTCCGAAGAGAACCTGGGCACGATTAGCCGGGCCCTTTCCATACAGCAGCGCCTTTCAAGGCTCGTGCTTGAGGGCGGCGGATTCCCCGAGCTCGCCGAGATGTTGGCGGACCAGGTCGGGCATTCCATCAGCATTGAGAACGACCGCTTCGAAGCGATAGCCAACAAGAATATCGCCGAAGTTGATTCGGCCAGACGTTATACGATTGAGCACGGGCGCACCAATCCACTGCTGATCGAGGCGCTGGCGGTGGAATACCTGCCGAAGATTCGCGCGAGCCTGCGGCCGGCGCAGCTGCCGGTCATGCCGCAGCTCGGTTTGGAGATGGAGCGCCTGCTGGCGCCCATTGTTGTGCATGGCGATATCTACGGCTATATCTGGATCATCGCCGATGTACACGCGCTCTCGCCCATCGACATGATGGCCATCGAAATCGGCGCCACGGTAGCGGCGCTGCTGATGCTGTATCAAGAGTCGCTGCAGACGGCGGAAGCCTCGCTGAAAGGCAGCCTGATGGCGCAGCTGATCGAAGGGGACGGCGGGCGGCAAACGATCCTGAGCGATCAATCGCTGCGCTACGGCGTCGATCTACGCCTGCCCTATCGCATGCTGCTGGCCAGCATCAGAAACGGCCAACCGCCGCAATCGACCCGCGCCTACCGCCTGATAAACCAGGTGCTGGCGCAGAATGAAGCGCAGGCGGTGGCGGCGCAGTTTGCTGGCCAGGTGGCGATTCTGGCGCAAGCCGACCAGCCTGTTGAAGAGTTGGCGCGGGTTTTGCTCAAACGATTAGCGGCCGACGCAGGCGACGTTTCCATTGGCGTCAGCAGCGCCATGACCGGGGGGGACAATGTTGGCGCGGCCCATCAGCAGTGCAATGAGGCGCTGGATATCGCGCAGCGGCTAAAGAGCGCGGGTTCGGTTCATCACTTCGATGAGCTGGGTTACATTCATACGCTCTTCCACGCCGGCGCGGCGAGCCTGTCACAGAACCCCCAAGTGCCGATCCTGCGCCGATTGCTCGCCGAACGGTCAGCCTATCTGTTCGATACGCTGGAAGCTTACTTGGACGCCGGTGGCAACAGCGTGCAGACGGCGGTAGTGCTGCATATTCATCGCAGCACTTTGAATTATCGGCTGGCGCGGATCAAGACGATCTGCGATGTTGATCTCGCTTCAGCTTCGACGCGTCTCAACCTGCAGATCGCGCTGAAACTGATGCGCCTTTTCGATGATGTCGAGGGCAGCTAATCCGCAGATTTCGCGACCGCAACCGCAATCGCCAGCGCCTCGCTGTGGCTCAAGCTGATATCCCATTCGGCCAATCCCATTTCACGCGCCATCTCTTTTGCCTTGCCATGCATGATGAGCTGCGGCCGGCGCGCCTCCGCCGTGCGGATCTCGATATCGACCCAGCGGATATCGCCGATCCCGCTGCCCAATGCCTTGGCCACCGCTTCTTTGCCGGCGAAACGCGCGGCCAAGCGGTAAGGCTTGTCGGCGCAATCCTGCCGCTCGCCAGCGGTGAAAAAGCGATTGAGGAAGCGCTCGCCCCCCCGTTCGATGCCGGCGGCGATTCGCGCGCATTCAATCATATCAACGCCACAGCGTATCATGTGGCAGCGCCCCTGACTTCATCTCCGCTGACCGTTCCGTATTATATGCGACGGGCGCCCCAATGGCTCGCCCCTACAGTCTCCCGTTTTCCCGGATTCGCAGGATAGCCTCCGACAAATCGCGACGGGCGACGCTCTGTGTACTCTGCGGTCTCTGTGTTCAATATTTTTATGGCTGTTAACTAGAGCAAGCACCCAAGGCATTCTCGACGCCCGGTCCTGGCAACGATGGTACAGTTTCAGCCGCGCCTGTACAATGGTGCTGAATCACCGGCATGAAGAGGAGGCTTATGGCAAGTCTGCGCTTTCGCCTGCGGCAGCGCTACTGGCGCTGGATTGCCCCCAGCAGAATTGACGCCTATCTTCAAACGGTGCCAAAGCCTAAACTGCAGATCGGCGCCGGCTTCAATTTGCTGAGCGGCTGGCTGAACACCACCCTCTATCCCTTTGCGGCGGGCGCGGTTTACCTGGACGCGAGCCAGCCCTTCCCCATTCCCGCGGATGCGTTCGACTGTGTATTCAGCGAGCATGTCATCGAACATTTGGAGTTTGAAGAGGCGGCGTCGATGCTGCGCGAGAGCGCGCGCATCCTCAAAAGCGGCGGACGCATTCGCCTGGCCACGCCCGATCTGGCGCAGATCATCGCCGTCTATACGAAGCCAGGGGCCGAAGCCCAAGCCAGCTACATCCGCTGGATCATGGACAATTTCCGCCCGCAGGTCGGCGAGTACAATCCCGCGCATGTCATCAACCAGTCCTTTCATGGCTGGCGGCACAAGTTCATTTATGATGAGCCGACGCTGGTCGCGGCGCTGGAAGGAGCCGGCTTCGATATGATTACGCGGGCCCTCCCGGGCGAGAGCGCCGATGAGAACCTGCGCGGCATTGAGCAGCATGGCGACTACGTGGGCAGCGACGCGGCCATGCGCTATGAGACAATGGTCTTCGAGGCGGTGAAGCCCTAGATTGAAGCCATCGAAGACGCAGGCCAATAAACTCAAGGGCCTGTTAGATTCCGTCTTCAATGATATCGAAATCTGCAGGGGCGACTTATCAGTGTCTGTTGAAAAACAGCCTTAAATGAAGTTAGTTGCCA
>JAPPEU010000029.1 GCA_028875245.1 Chloroflexota bacterium | reverse complement strand
GGCTTGGGTGGGGGGCAGAAAATCAGGCGATTTTCGCTAATACCAATCAAGCCTTGTAGGGGCGATCGGCACGAAATGATTTTGGTGCGATTGCCCTGCCAGAAATCGGCGGACGCGCTTTCCATACCTACTCCACAAGACTGGAGACGCGCCAGCGCAAAATGCGGAAACCGCTGATAGAACCCTGAGCGATGTCTGCTATACTCGATGCTTGACGCGAGCGATGCTTTCAGATGAGCGCCGATGAAGACCATCACCGTATATGGCAGTTCCCAGGTTCAAGCGCAAGACGCGGTTTATCAAGACGCGCTGAAAATTGGAAGCGCGCTTGCCCGAGCCGGCTACACCGTCATGAGCGGCGGCTACTTCGGCGTCATGGAGGCGGTCAGCAAAGGCGCGCGCCAGGCCGGCGGGCGCGTCATCGGCGTGACCACGGATCAGATTGGCCTGCAATTCAACGTCAAGCCAAACAGCTACCTTGACGAGATTTTCAATTACGCGGATCTGCGCGATCGGCTGCTGCACATGGTGGAAAATGCCGATGGCTATTTGGCGATGCCCGGCGGGATCGGCACATTGCACGAAATCGCCGAAACCTGGGAGTTGATGCGCGTCGGCGGCGTGACGCGCCAGCCCTTCGTCTGCTATGGACGCATGTGGGCGGATGTCATCTCTATCCTGGAGGAAAGCCCGTACCTGGCGGACGGCTATCACGGCATGATCACGCTGGCGCGGAATCCGCAAGAAGTGATGGAGATATTCTCCCGCTGAAGCGGCTGATGAATGACAGGAGACCGGCTATGCCAAGAGGCTGGGCGAAAAGCGCGATTGTCCTTGTATTGCTGGCTGTCGCTGGCATAGCCGCCGTCGCGCAAGAGGCCTCATCCGACGAAGAAGCGGCGCCCACAAGGCTTCAAGTTTGGCTGCCGGCGCCGCTGATATCGGTTGAATCGGGCGACGCCTTTCAATTGTTGAGCGAGCACAGCGCCGCCTTTGCTCGCAGCAACGATGCCGAAATTGAGTTTCGAATAAAGGATGTCGGCAAAGTCGGCGGCATTATGTCCACCATCCGCGCGGGCAAAGACATCGCGCCGGCCGCCCTGCCCGATGTCGCATTGATGCGCCGGCGTGAGTTCACGCCGACGCAGGCGCGCCGCTACCTGCAATCACTGGAGACTTTGTTCCCATCCTCGCTCATCAATGACCTGGACAACGGGCTCGCATTCGGTCAGATTCCGCTGGACACGGGCAGCGCGCTTTATGGCTTGCCCTACTTGTTTGACCTGCTGTTGGCCGTCCATTTGCAGCCGCTGCAGAATAGCGGATACCGGCTTAGTTTCGACGATGTCCTCGCCAGCGACTCCGCTTTTCTATTCCCGGCGGCGCGCACCAATGGGCTAAACCAGACATTCTATCTGCAGTACCTGTCCGCCGGCGGCTTGAGCCCGAGCGACGGCGCAATGAGCATCGATGAAACCGCGCTGAGCACGGTGCTGCGCTTCTACGAGGACCTCGTCGGGCGCGGTATGGTCGCGCCGGATGTTCTCACTTTTCAGTCCCCAGCCGCCTACCTGACCGATTTCATCAACCACGCTGAGCGCGCGCAGTTGGCGGTTTTCAGCGCCAGCGAATATCTGTCCATGCTCGACCAGCAGAATCCTTCTTTGATGGCGGCCAATGTCCCTACGGCGAGCGGACGCGGGCGATCCATTCGCGACGGCTGGCTGTGGGTGATTGTCACGCCAGATCTGAGCCGCCAGAACCTGACGGCCCGTTTTCTGGAGTGGATGATGGAACCCGACTTCCACGCCAGTTTCGCCCGCGCGCTCTATCACCTGCCTTCACAGCCGGCCCTCCTGGATGACAGCCTGCCCCAAGCCGTCGATCGCCAATTTTTCGCCGAACTGCTGGGCAACGCCACCTTGCCGCTGCCGGAGAATGAAGGCGGCGCGGCGCCGCGCTTGATGCAGGAAGCGCTCATTCATGTCTTGCATGGCGATGCCAGCGCCGCGGAGGCGACAAGACAAGCCTTGGGCCAAGTATCCGAGCGCTAAGCCCCGAGGGCCTTCTGATAAAAGCGATGAGTCTTGTAGATCTGCCCCCCCAGACTGAGGCTTATCTTGACGAGCGGGTTGCTTTCCAGAATCCAGCCGGAGTCGAGATAGTCGTAGCGCGACGGCAGCAGGGCTTTCATGACTTCCAGCAGCATCGCCAGTTCGACGCCTTTGTTGCGGTGCTCCTGCTTGACCCCCATGAGCGGCATGCGCACACCACGGATCAAGCGCCGTATCTTCCAATGCCAGGCGACCTGGGCCATGGTAAGCGGCTCGGGCAAGCCGGGGCGCGGATAGGCGCGGCGCAGCGCCTCGTTGAAATTGGGAATCGTCAACGCGAAGCCAATCGCCTCCCCCTCAATTTCGGCGAAGAAGGCCAGATCCGGCTCAACCAACATGCCGAGGTCCTTCACCAGCGCTTCCAGTTCTTCGTCATTCATCGGGATGAAGCCCCAGTTTTTCTCCCAGGCGGCGTTGTAAATCTCTCTGAAGCGCTCGAATTCCGCCGATTTGTCTCGCGCCTTCATACTGCGCACGATGATGCCGCTGCGCTCTGAAGCGCGTTTGACCAGGCGCTCCAAACGCTCGAGAGTATTGTTGGACTCGATGGTCGCGCGGTCTTGGTAGATGCAGTGCATATCCATCACTTTTTCGAAACCGGCGCTCTCCACCAGGGGCGCATAATACGGAGGATTATAGGGCATCATGATCACCGGTTGGCTGAAGTTGTCGACGAGCAATCCACATTCTTCATTCGTCGTGAAACTGGCCGGCCCGCGAATGGCCTCAGCGCCGCGAGCACGAACCCATGCAGCAGCGCGGTCCAGCAAACCGGCCGCGACCGTCGGATCGTCGATCGATTCGAACAAGCCGAAAAAGCCGATATTCTCGGCGTGATAGCGATTATGCGCGTGGTTGATGAAGGCGGCGACCGTGCCGACAATCTCTCCCGCGCGCCAGGCAGCGAAGTATTCACCGTCCATGTACTTCCAGGCCGGGTGCTTCGCCTTGTCAAGCAGCTGCCGGCGCATCGAAAGCAGCGGCGGCACCCAATTGGCGTCATCGGCATAATGGCGCCAGGGGAAACTGAAGAAGTCTTCAAATTCGCGCCGGTTGGCCAGCGGACGGATTTCCAGCAAAACAGTCCTCCGTTCCAGGCATGCGCTTCTGCGAATACGCATGGATCCGACAAAATTATCTTGACAGCATTTGCAGTCGCTGATAGTATACCAGACTGATATTCCGTAGTAGCTCAATTGGCAGAGCGGGCGGCTGTTAACCGCTAGGTTCTTGGTTCAAGTCCAAGCTACGGAGCACAGACGGCCGCGCTTGTAAGCACCGCTCCACCGAAAGCACATCTTGCACAAAGAGATTCCGGTCTAGCTCGGATAATTTTGGTCGTCATGACTGCTAACGAAGCCCCTGCCGAAGGGATGTTGGAGCGCGCTCAGGGCTGCCTGCTGGGGCAGCTGGCGGGTGACGCGCTTGGCAGCCTGGTAGAATTCCGGACGCCGGAAGATATTCTCGAGGAATATCCCGAAGGCGTCAGAGAGCTCGCCGACGGCGGCGCCTGGAACACAATCGCCGGTCAACCGACTGACGATTCCGAGATGGCGTTGACGCTCGCCCGCTTGTTGGCTGATCAGGGACGATATGATCAAGCGGAAGCCAAGCTGGCATACATCTTCTGGCTGGATTCCGGGCCATTTGATTGCGGCAACACGATCTATAGCGGCCTCCGCGGCCGCCCCAATCCTGACAGCCAGGCGAACGGCGCGCTGATGCGGGTCAGCCCGCTCGGCATCTTCGGCGCCAAGCATGATTTGAGTCAGCTGGCTGACTGGGCGCGGCAGGACAGCGCAATCACTCACCCGCATCCCGTCTGCAAGGATGCGAATGCGCTTTACACGATGGCGATTGCACAGGCGCTGCGGGCGGGCGGCGATGGCCAAAGCCTCTATGGGCAGATTCTCGCCTGGGCGAACGACATGAAGGCGGACGAAAGCCTGCTCGCCGCGATCAATGACGCCGCCGACGCCCCACCTGACGATTTTACGCGCCTGCAGGGTTGGGTCTTGATCGCCTTCCACAACGCCCTGTGGCAACTGCTCCATGCCAAGGATTTGGAGCAGGGCCTGATTGATACGGTCATGCGCGGCGGGGACACCGATACCAACGCGGCGATCGCCGGGGCCCTCCTGGGCGCTGTTTGGGGTCGAGCGGCGATACCGAATCAGTGGGCGGAGCGCTTATTGAATTGTCGCCCCAAAGCCGGGCTGCCCCATGTGCGCCGACCACGCCCTGAATGCTTCTGGCCCGCGGACGCGTTGGAATTGGCCGGACGCCTGCTAGGCCGCTAACTCATCGTCAAACGAATGCTGAATGGTCCTTGCAAACGGCGCATTGCCCGGCACACCTGGGGTGCTGTCAACACCTGCCGGCGTTAAGCTCATAAATCAGCCGCAGGCCGTCCAGCGTGAGTTCGGGCGCGATTTCGTCAATCAAGTCGATGTGCGCTTTGAAAACCGGCGCCAGCCCTCCGGTGGCGACGATCCTGGTCTCAGGCGAGTCAAGCTGAGCGATGACGCGGTTCAGGAGCGATTCAATCATGCCGGCATAACCCCAGAATATGCCTGATTGCAGCGCGTGAATCGTGTTGCGGCCGATGGCTTCCGGCGGCGGCTGCAAATCGACCTTGTGCAGCTGGGCGGCGCGGCTGACCAAAGCGTCCTGCGCCAATCGAATGCCTGGGGCGATGACGCCGCCCACATACTCGTCGTTCGCTGAAAGCACATCAAAGTTGGTCGAGGTGCCAAAATCAACGCAGACAGCCGGCGCGCCATAAAGCTGCGACAAGGCGACGGCGTTGCAGAGCCGGTCGGCGCCCGCCTGCTCCGGCATATCAATCGCGATGACGATGCCCAGCTTCGTTCGGCTGCTGACGGTGAGCGCCTCCAGCTTCAAATACCGCCGGACCAGGTCCTCAAAGGTCGGCGTCAAGGAAGGCACGACGCTGCTCATGCAGACAGCCGAAATCTGATCATGCTTGACGCCGCCCGCATCCAGGAAGTTGCGGACCAATACCGCGTATTCATCGGTCATCTTCTCGGCGACGGTGCGCGCTCGCCAGGAGAGGCGCCAGCGCCCCTCATCCCACAGGCCGAGGTGGATGTTTGTATTGCCGATGTCAATTGCCAGCAGCATGCTCTTCTCCGTTGATTCGCCTGGCGGCGGCTCCTAACGCTTGGGCGGGGAGCGCCTGTGAAACGCGTGGGTTGCGGCGCGTACCGGAGGACGCTCTGCGCTATACTATACTAGAATCTGCAACAACTTCATGCAATCAAGCGATCTGAGTTTCCCTCATGTTGGTACGTCAGGCGACCCTCGATGATGCGCGGAAGATTGTGGCGCTCTTCTGCGGCCGCGTGTCTATTTGGCAGCGGCTGGGCGCCCAGGGCCAGGTGGAAGACCTGCCCTATGACGCGCTGACAATCTACGAACGCTGGCTGCATGGCGGCGCCTGGATGTCGCTGGAGACCGGCGCGATCTGGCTCAGCCATATACTCAGCGGCAATGGCTTGGCCTACGTGCTGGAAGACGGCGATCGCCTGCTGGCATACGCAGAAGCCTTTCTCAATCGCGAATTGACGCCGATGGGCGCGCATCTGCATGTCGCCGAGGCGCTGGTGGACGAGCGTTGCGCCGATGATGTCCACCACATGCTGGCGGATGCGATACTGAGCGACGCGCGCGGCCCCGGGCGGCTCTCCGTCGCTTACCCGGATTATGACAAAAAACTGGCGACATATTATCGCAAGTATTTCGGCGCCAGCGAGGCCTTCCGCTTGATGCGATATTCGCTGGCTGCGCAGATCGGCCAGAGCTTTTACAAAAGCCAGGACTACGAAAGGACCGACGCCAGCTTGATCGACGACTGGGCGCTGGCGGTCGGGCGAATGACCAGCCCGCGCGCGCTCTGGGAAGCCGAGTGGATCGAACACTGGCGCGGCATACCGCAGATCATCGCGCGCAGCAAACATCGCCACTATATCAACGCCTCCGGCCATGAAGCCCTGGTCTGTTTCCATCAGCAGCTATACAGCGACCGCAATGCCGATGTTTATTGCTGGTCGCCCAGGCACCTGAGCACGCAGCTGCTGGTGGCGATCCGCGACATGGGGCACCGCCTGGGTTATCGCGCGCTGACGCTGGCCCTGCCCGACGCATCGGCCGAGCTGCTGCCCGCCGGCGCCGCCTCCGATCCCAATCAGCAGGTCATCGCCACGGTCAGTGTCTAGGCGGTCAGAACACGCGCCCGCACAATTCTGAGCGGCAAAGCGACCTTGGCTGTCGCTGGCGAGCATAGTTTATCGCCTCCCGTCAAGGTATTATCCAGACAGCGGATCAAGGCGAACGAGGCTTAAACAATGCAAAGCAAGCGAGATATAGCCGATTGGCTCGACGAACATCAGTTGCGCTTTACGCGGATGTCGGATGAAATTTGGGATAATCCCGAGCTGCAATTTCTGGAATTCAAAGCGTCGAAGCTGCAAGCGGACTTTCTGGCCGCCGATGGCTTCCGCATCACCTGGGATCTTGGCGGGCTTAGCACGGCCTTCGCCGCCGAATGGGGAACGGCCGCGCCGGTAATCGCTTTCGCCGGGGAATACGACGCCCTGCCCGGCTTGTCGCAAAAGGATCAGAACGAGCGCGACGCCATCCAGGCGGGCGCGCCCGGTCATGGCTGCGGGCACAATCTGCTGGGCACAGGCTGCCTGGCGGCGGCCGTCGCCGTCAAGGAATGGCTGCAAAGCACGGGCCGCGCCGGGACGGTTCGCTATTATGGCTGCCCGGCCGAAGAAGGCGGCAGCGGCAAGGTCTTTATGGGGCGCGCGGGCGCCTTCGATGATCTTGATGCCATCTTCAACTGGCATCCCTGGTACATCAATTCCGCCATGAAGGGCAGCCTGCTCAGCGTCAACCGCTATTATTTCCGCTTCCACGGCAAATCCGCCCACGCCGCCGCCGATCCGCATTCGGGGCGCTCAGCGCTGGATGCGCTGGAACTGATGAATATCGGTGTCAACTACCTGCGCGAGCATGTGCCCGATGATGTGCGCCTGCACTACAGCATCCTCAGCGGCGGGCTGGCGCCGAATGTCGTGCCGGATTTCGCCGAAAGCTACTACTACGTACGCGCCTATGAAGCGGACACGCTGGAAGATGTCAGCCAGCGCGTCATCAGAATCGCGCAGGGCGCGGCGATGATGACCGACACCGATGTGAAAGTCGTCTACAAGTCCGGCTCGACGCGCGTCCTGTCAAACGAGACCTTGGCCGACCTGCAATATGAGGTCATGCGCGAGCTGGGCGGCATCGATTTCACGGATGAGGAGCAGGCATACGCGGCCGCAATCAACGGACGATTCGGCGATGCCAATGTCAAGACCCTGATCAATCGTTACGGCGTCGATCCGCTGACGGCGGAACGAGCCTTAATCGGCGATGTCTTGCCCAGCAGAGACAAAGACTTCGTCTCCCCCGGTTCATCCGACATGGGCGATATGAGTTGGTACGCGCCCTGCAGCATGCTGCAAACGGCGACCTGGGCCAGCCGGGCGGCGGCGCATTCCTGGGGCGTTGTCGCCACCGGGCGGACGTCCATCGGACACAAAGGCATGCTCTACGCGGCCAAGGTGATGGCGCTGGCGGCGGCCGAATTGGTCGCCTCGCCGGCGGTCTTGGCGCGAGCACAAGCGGAGTTCCGCGCGGCAGTCGAGAGGACGCCCTACAAATGTCCGATTCCGGATGATGTGCCGGCGCCAAGTCACGAGCATCCGTTGAGGTGAACGACCTGCCGTGATTGGGCGTATGTCGGAGAAAGTGACAATACTGCGCTTCATTCGAGTTTACGACGGGAAGATATCGGCGACGCTGACCTCGAAATCTGGCAAAACCTCGCCGCCAGTCAAGGTGTCGTCTTCCATCAGCGTTTTGGCGCCGGCCGTCGTGTGGATGGTTATACTGCGCAAATCCGGATAGACAATCCAAATCACGGAAGTGCCCGCACTGAGCAGCTGCCGTATTTTCAATTCGATGTCGCCCGCCTTGTTGCTTGGAGATATGACCTCAACCGCCAAGTCGGGGGCGAAACTTATCCAGCCGGAAGACAAACGCTCAGAGGACTTTGCTTTGCTGATAAATGCGAGGTCAAGGCCGCGCACGGTATCTTTGCCGTCATCACGGCGCTCAAGCACAAAACCAGTATTGCCTACCACAACACGACCGAGATTGTGTTCACGCACATGGTTATGAATCCGGCCTGCTACCAACATTAGAATCTCGCCGTGTTCTCCACCAGGTCGCGATATATCGACGATCACCCCTTCCACAAGTTCGACGATGCGATCGTCAATCTGCTCGACATACTCCATAAACATATCCGCGCTGATGAATTGCTTTTCCAAGACCATGGTGAAGCGCTTCCTGCCTTCCTGTCCTAAAGCAATCTCATTGTACCCGGTTGAGCAGGCGAGTCAAACTGGGTCAAAACCTGAAAGTCCTTTTCTAGCGTCGCGCGCTGCCCCGCGTTATAGAGGGCGGCGGCGGGATGAAAGAGCGGCACGACCGATGCCCGGCCATAACCCGTGCGTACCTTGATGACGGCGCCGTGCAGTTGGCTGATCTTCTGCTTGGCCTGCGGGGCGCCGAAATGCCGCAAGATGAACTCCATCGAGAAGCGGCCGAGGGTGGCGATCACCTTGGGTTGTATGATCTCAATTTGCCGCTCGAGGAAGGGGGTATACACATCAATCTCATGCTTGAGCGGGTCGCGATTGTTGGGCGGCCGATCCTTGAGAATATTGGTCACGTAGACATTTTCGCGCCTGAGGTCAATCGACTCGAGGAGCTCATCCAGGACGCGCCCGGAGGCGCCGCAAAATGGCCTGCCGGTTTCCGCTTCGTTTTTGCCCGGCGCCTCGCCGATGAACATGATATCGGCGTAATGATCCCCCTGGCCGATCACGGGATAATAGCCGTTGCTGATTCGATACTCGTAAAGTGGCGATTCGCTGAGGTTGACGACGGCGTCCCGGATGGCGCGGAGTTGGTCGCTGCGGTCTGTTGACATCTTGCTTTGGCTCTCTGCTGCCTTGCCCCCTGTAGTGTAGCACAAAGCCCCTGGCGAGTCCCGCAGGCGCGATGCGTCAGGAAAGGGGCCAGCCTTGCGAGACCGCCTCTAGTCGGCGTCGCCGTCAATCAGCGCGGCTGCTTTCCGCAAGAGCCGATGCAGCGCGCTGTCGATGGCGCCGCCCATATCGCGCGCCTCGCTGAACCTCAGCCAGCGGAAGCGCGTCGACTCGCCCTCTGGAGGCGCCAGGGCAGCGGGCTGCTCCGTCAACAAAATGTAGCGGAAATCGAGGTGCAGGTGCGCCGGAATGTCTTCCGTTCGCGGGATGGCGTGAACATCAACATCGATCGGGGTCGGCTTGTCAGGCTCCGGAAAGTGGACGAGGTCGGGCAAGCCGGTCTCCTCGCGCGCCTCTCGCAAGGCTGCCTGCGCCAAGTCAGTTTCATAGTCAGTGTGCCCGCCCACTTGCAGCCAGCGCCCCAGGCGCTTGTGAAAATGCAGGAGCGTCCGCCGCGAAGCCCGATCGACGATGATGGCGGAAGCGGTGATGTGACCGATTTCGCAATTCATGTTGAGGATGTTGGGATGCTGGGTGATCAGGCCTTTGATGCGCTGAATGTCGCGCGCTTCTTTGGCGTCGGCGGGCCGATGCGCGTCGAGTATGGCGCCGATTTCCCTTAGCGCTTCATCCAACTGGTAGCGATAAAGATCAAGGATGAGGTCGCGCAGGGTCTCCAGCTTCTGTTCGGGCGATTGGTCAGCCCAAAGCGGCAGGCGGGCGTGGCGCGTCATCGCTGTTGGCCGCCTCCGCGGACGATGGCGACCAGCTCGGCGCCGTAAGTCGCACGACGCCAGGGACCCAGGCCACAGATATCGCTCAGCTCGGCGACGCTGGCGGGCTTGCGCCGGGCGATATCCCAGAGCGCGCGCCGGCTGATGATGACATCGGACTCGACGCCGCGCGCGTTTGCGGTTGCTTTGCGCCAGTTGTGGAGCGCGGTGTAGCGCTCGGCGACCGGGGCCGGAACCGGCTTGGGCCGCGGCCGTTTGACGGGCAGGCGGCTGGCGCGCCCGTGCTTCACCGCTTCAACGATCTCGTCGCCGCTCTGGCGGACCAGCCAGGCGGGCAGCCCGCGGATGTCGTAGAGATATTCGGCTGAGCGCGGCTGCATCTTGACGATCTGCAGCAGCGCCTTGTTGGGGATTAAGCGTGGCGGGGGGTGATCGACGGACTTCGCCAGTTCATCGCGCAGGATATAAAGCTCGCGGAGAACGGCGATCTCCGGCCGATTGAGCGCCTTGGGCGGCGCCAAACGCCAAAAGCCGTTGGGATCAAACTCCTCCGATTGCGGCTCGAAACGCGTGACATCGGCGATGTATTCGCGCGCTTCTTCCAGGCGGTCGAGCGATTGCAAGCGCTCAATCAGCGCGGCGCGCAGAGGCAGCAAATAGTGCGTATCGACCTGGGCGTAGCGGCGGACGCTCTCGGGCAGGGGGCGGCGCGCCCAGTCGTATTTCTGGTGTTTCTTGCTATGGCGGACGCCGAGCAGATCCTCCAGCATATTGCCCAGGCCGATGCGCTGGATGCCGCAGACGCGGGCGGCCGCCATCGTGTCGAAGATGTTTCGCACATCGAAGTCGAAGTCGCGCTTGAGGCAGATCAAATCGTATTCGGCGGCGTGGAAGGTTTTCTCGATGGCGGGATCGGCGAGGACGGGGGCGAGCGCGCTGATATCGGCGATGGCGAGGGGATCGATGAGCAGGTCTTCGGCGGGCGTCGAGAGCTGGATGAGGCAGGTGCGGCCGCGATAGGCGTGCAGGCTGTTGGATTCGGTGTCGATGGCGATGCGATCGGCACCCCTCAGGCGCTGCACCGCAGCCGCGAGGGCGCGGGGGTCGTCGATGGTGACGGCGGGCGGGAGCATGGGCGGGCTTAGAGCCATCCGCGTTTGCGGAACCAGGCGAGCATGAGGATGACGATGATGATCATGATAGCGGCTGTGATCATAAAGGCGTGAGGGTCATCGGCGAAGGGGAGAACGATGTTCATGCCGTAGATGCTGGAGATGAGCGTGAGCGGCAGCATGATAACCGAGATGACGGTGAGGATGCGCATGACCTCGTTGATGCGGTAGCCGGCGAGGGTATCGGCGGTATCGGCGAAGCTGTTGATGATTTCGAAGTTCTCGTCGGCGATGTCGCGCAGCTTGAAGAGGTGGTCGGCGATATCGCCGAAGTACTCTTCCATGTGCTCGTGCAGGATGGGATGCTCAACCGATTCGAGCTCTTGCACGATGGGAATCTGCCCGCGGATGATGCGGCGGAGGGAGATGATATCGCGCCGGACGAGGGCGATCTCCTGAATGACCTGTTTGGCGTTGGATTGGAAGAGCGCGTCTTCGATGGCATGGACGCGGCGGTCGACCTTGTTGAGGATGGGGAAGATGTAGTCGACGAGTTGGTCGATAAGGCTGTACAGGGCGTGATTGATGCCGCGGCCCAGCAGGCGCTCGCGTTCGGATTCATCGGCTTCGCAGCGCTGGAAGGCGGTCACAAGCGGTTTGAGCGTGCCGTTGTGCACGGTGACGAGGTTGCCGCGCAGGACGAAGATATTGACCTCGCTGGCGCGAGAGAGCTCGTCTCGCGAGTCCCAGAGCGGGAAGTGCAGGACGAGAAAGAGATAGTCATCGTCCTGGTCGAGCTTGGGGCGTTCAATGCGGCTGAGCACATCTTCGAGGTAGAGGGGGTGGAAGCCGGGGAAGCGCTCGCGCAGGGCGGCGACATCTTCGGCGCTGGGGTGGACGATGTCCGTCCAGGTGACGGGGTTGTGTTGGATGATGCGGGTGGCCATGGGGGTGATTCTACCCCCCGCAGTCCTCCCGTCGCAATGGGGGGAAGCCTGGTCGGCGCGGAGGACACAGAGGGACTTGTCGGCTTTACGAGAATGATCATCGATAATCCGAATTTTTTTTTGTCTCATAAAGCGCCGGTTGCGATCAGGCGGCGGGCAGGCGAGCTATGCGGTTGTTAAGGCGCGGCTGGGATTAGGGTAGCGGGGATGTGTGCGGAAGGGGTGAGTGTATGGTCGCGGTTTTCGAAATGAACCACCGAGTACACCGACGGTATGTAGTAAGTTCGCCAGAGCGCCCCAGCAAGCCAGGGCAATCGCTTCAAATTTGAGAGAGTAGTTGCAATAAGAAAGAATCATCAA
>JAPPEU010000039.1 GCA_028875245.1 Chloroflexota bacterium | reverse complement strand
ATATAGTCTACGTTTCTCGGTGTCCTCGATTTTCTCGGTGTCCTCGGTGGTAAAGCTTTTTTGTTTCCACCGAAAGGGATACACTTCCGAATGGCGCTAGCCATTAAGTAAAGCGTTGACGCCAGCCGAGAGCGCCGGCGCGGTCGGTCCGCCCGGCCCAAGATCTGATTCACCTGGACACAGCGCCGCCGCCCCTTGAGCTGTCACTGCCACTATGCCGAGCCAGCGATTATGATATGATATGATATGATTTAGATTTGAGCCTGCTTCTCCAGAGGAACGAGTGGCTGGCGCAGCGTATATTCGGGGGCAATCGGTGTAAAAGAATCTTGGACTGTTTGCCGCCCGCCGCGTTCCGATTTCGCGAGGGCGGAGTTCATTCTTTATGATCGGGAGTGGCAGCATCCGACAGGTTGCGGTCGCTCACTTCAAGGAGAGCACAACAAGCAATGGGCAACTCCGTCCTCCAGAGGCAGCGCAAGCTCAAGATTCTGATCATTCTCTTGTATTACCATCCGCATTCCACCGGGCTGACGCATTACGTCCGCATGCTGGCGGAGGAGCTGGTGCGGCGCGGTCATGAGGTGACTGTGCTCGCGTCCTGCCACAGCCGCGAATTGCCCCTGGGCGAGGCGACGCTCAACGGCGTGCGCGTCGTGCGCTTGTGGGCGCCCATCGCTTTGAGCCGCGGGCGCATTATGCCGACCTATCCTTGGGCGATCAATCGACTCCTGCGTGAACACGATGTCGCCAATATCCACATCCCGCTGTTGGAGACGGCGCTTGTGGCTTTCCTGGCGGGCATCGCCGGGGTCCAGGTCATACCAACGCATCACGGCGATCTGATCTTGCCGAAGAATCCCATTAACGACATGATCAGCAAAATCATGTTCGCTTTCTACAAGTATATGGCGCGGCGCGTGCCGTGCATCATTGGGCTGAGCGATGATTATGCCGATAATTCTTACTACCTCGGTCCTTTCCGCGACAAGGTGAGAATAATCTACCCGCCCATGATAATACCGGAGCCGGATCCGGCAGGCGTGCGCGAACTGCGCGCGCAATGGCAAAAGGACGGCGGACCGCTCATCGCTTATGCCGGCCGCTTCGTGCAGGAGAAACGGCCCGATCTGCTGATACGATCATTGGAAACAATCAACGAAAGGCATCCGAACGCGCGCGTCGTCTTCGCCGGCGAATACGATGTGGGATACGAAGGCACTTGGCAGCGGCATCGGCGCCTGGTCGAACTGTACAAGTCCCAGCTAATTTTCCTCGGCCTCATTCGCGACAAGCAGAAGCTCGCCAATTTTTACGCCGCTTGCGACGTGCTGGTTATGCCCAGCGACAGCGACTGCTTTCCGCTGGCCCAAGGAGAAGCGATGCTTTGCGGCACCCCCGTGGTCATGACGGACATCGCGGGCGGGCGCGTGGCGGTAACGCTCACCGGCATGGGCAAGCTTGCGACACCAGGCGACGCGCGGTCCATTGGGGAGACCACGCTCGAAGTCCTCGAAGATCCCGGCCAGTACACCAAACCCAGAGACTTTATTCGAGGCATCTTTTCATTTGAAGAATGCGTAAATCGATACGAGTCGATTCTTTATCAGTACGCCAGGAACTAGCGTAAGCATCGGCGCGCCGCGTCACGGCGGGAGGAAGCGTGGTCGATTCAGAGACGATAGCGTTCATGACACGCAATGAAGCCGACATGGCATTCAAGCGGCGGGTCAAAACGATATTTGATTTCATCGAACCAAACGATGACATGCGCATCCTCGATCTCCCATGTGGGCGCGGCTTTTATCTCAACATGATTCGTCATGTCTGCGACTGCGAATTGGTCGGCGCCGACCTGGACTGGGCCGTGGTCAAGACAGCCGGGCGCGCCCTGAGACAACTGGCCGGCATTTCTGTTCAGCGCGCCAGCATATACGCGATGCCCTATCCGGGCGACTGCTTCGACGCCGTCATATTGTCGGAAGTGCTTGAACATATTGACGACGACATCCGTGGACTGCGCGAGGCCTTTCGCGTATTGAAACCGGGGGGCGTATTGGCGGTTACTGTGCCACATGCCAACTACCCCTTTATGTGGGATCCGATAAACAAGCTATTGGAACTGGCCTTCAATCGGCACATACGGCGGGGTCCCTTGGCGGGGATCTGGGCCAACCATGTGCGCCTGTACACCCCAAGCCAACTGCGCCGCGCCGTGTCAAATGCCGGCTTCCGCATCGAAGAAGAGCGATCTTTGACCCATCACTGTTTCCCGTTCATTCATAACCTGGTTTATGGCTTGGGGAAACCGTTGCTGGAAGCGAAATTTTTGCCCGGTTCCATGCGATCTATCGCCGACCGACATGACTTTGAGACTAGCGGGGGGCGTTTGAATCCCATCCGGCTGGGCGTCGCGCTCTTCAATATGTTTGATTCCGGGAATTCCCCGGATGAAGGAGCGCAGCGCTCGACGGTCAACCTCGCGATAAAAGGTCGGAAGCCAGATGCCTGACACCTTGGGAAAGCCGCGGCGACGCGCCCCACTTGCGGATGACGCCGGCAGCACGGGAGAAACCGGACCAGCCGCGGATTCGTCGCGCTCGGCTGAACAGCGCGCCTCGGATTCTGACGCTCCACGCATGGCGTCGAATCCCGGCAATGTGGAAGGCGGGGCGGCCGCAGCCGGCCGGCCCATTGAAGACCTCACGCTCAGCGAGCTCATAGAAAGCTGGATGCGCAGCCCGGGGCAGACATGGCGCGCGCTGCGGATTGCGATCGCATCCGAAGCCAGACATGCTCCGCGCGTGGCGGCGCCTTCAGCCATGGCGCCAAGCCCATCAGCGACGGATGCCGCCGGCAGCTCACTGGTCACGGCGATTCAGTCCGCCGCCAGGGGTCTGCAACAGGTCAATGCAATTCAACTGCTGCTATACGTCATCGCCATCGTCTGCGCCTTTGCCGGCAGCGTCCTGCTTCGAGGCAGCGACGATGTGCCGCGGGCCGACGAAATCTCACTGATCGTGGGCGCGCCCTTTCTCTGGCTGGGTTTTCTGCTGTGGCTCGCTGCCGAAGCGATCGGCGAGTGGGCCTGTATCCGCGAACGCTGGCGGGCCATGGATCGACGCGCTCGCCTGCGTTGGTCCGCGCGCGCGCTGCCGGTCATGATTTGCCTGATCGCGCTTTTCAGGTTGACCGCTGCCATGACCGCGCCGGCCGAAGACTCGATGTCTTTGGCGCTGTCAGCGCTAAGCCTGTTCCTCGCCGGCGGCCTTCTCTGGTTCCTGATCGAATTCGCTTTTCGGCAGCTCCAAGGGCGAACTTCAACCGCGGGCGGCGCTGCGGCCTTGCTCGCCGATCGGCAAGAGATCGGGCTTCCAATCGCGGCGGATATCAGCGGGGGGCGAAAGTTGCTGATCGCGCTTGCAACCGCTTGCAGCCTCACGGTCTGGTTGAATACCAGCGGCAATCGCATCGAGCCGCCGGTCATCGCGTTGTGGCTGCTAAGCGCTGGATTGTGGGCTTTTGTCTTTGCCCCGCTTCGCTGGAATATTTTTGATTGGGCGAGCGCTGGAATTGATGCAGCCCGACGTATGCGCCTCCGCAATTATCGATTGACGATTGTCGCGCTGCTGTTGATTATGCTGCTGGGCGCCGGTTTTCGCCTTTATGAGCTCGATGCCTACCAGCCGCAGATGTTCAGCGACCTGGTCGAGAAGATACAGGATGCCTACAAGATACGGCATTTGAACGACTATCGAATATTCTTTGATAATATCGGCGGTCGAGAGCCTCTGCACTTTTATCTGCTCTCTATCCTTGCGAGCCAGCCGGGCATGGCATTCGACCACTATGCGCTCAAGCTGATGTCGGCGCTTGAAAGCCTGGTTGCGCTGCCCATCATGTTCTGGCTGGGCGTCGAAGTGATGGGCGGACGCCGGCGATCATTCGCGCTGCTCTTCGGTTTGCTGGCGGCTGGTTTGGTGGCGGCGAGCTTCTGGCATGCGGCAATCGGACGGCAGGGCATGCGCATCAGCCTCGCCCCGCTCTTCTCGGCGCTAATGGCCGTCTACCTCATTCGCGCCCTGCGTTACAACCGGCGGTCGGACTTCGTGAAAGCCGGATTGGCATTGGGTTTCGGCTTGATGGGTTATCAGGCGGTTCGCATGCTGCCGGTGGCCGCGGTCGCGGGTGTGGCGGTCGCCGTTGCCTTGTGCAGGCAGTCAATGCGCGCGCGCCTCAGTTATATCCTGAATCTGGCGGTATTGGCTTTCGTCGCGCTCATGGTGTTTCTGCCGCTGCTGCATTACTGGACGGAGTCACCCGAAAACTACATGCGCCGGGCGAACACGCGACTGTTTGGCGACATGCCAACAACCGGTGAAGAGCGAGCCGCTTTTCTCCTGGAGAGTGTGCCTGTCCTGCTGAGCAATATAAGGCAGACGGCGCTGATGTTTCACTATTTGGGCGATAACACCTGGGTCAGCGGCCTGGCGCAGGAGCCGGCCATGGACCCGGCGACAGCCGCATTTATGCTCCTCGGCGTCGCCGCCTGGCTTGCGCTGGTCCTTCGATCGCGCGATCCCGTTTTTTTCTTCGTGCCCGTATATCTTTTCGCCATGCTCTTGCCCACTGCGCTCGCCCTCTCCTTTCCAATCGAAGTGCCGAGCTTCATCCGGGCCAGCGGCGCCATTCCGCCGAGCTATTTGATAGCGGCGCTGCCCGTCGCGGTCTTTTGCCGGCGGCTGTATACGTCATTTTCAGGACGCGCGGGCTTCATCATAGCCGCCGCATTCGCCGTTGGCTTGCTTTTGGCAGCCAACCACTACAATACGCGCCTCTATTTCGGAGAATTCACCGACAACTATGCGCGCGCATCGCACCCGCAGGCGCAGGCCGGCAGAATCCTGCGCGGCTTCGCCGAAAGCGATGGCGGCTACGGCAACGCCTTCGTGCTAACATCGCCGCATTGGTGGGATATCCGCGCCATCGGGATTGAAGCGGGCCTCATGTTTTGGGACAGCGGCGGCGATGTTTCACAGCTCCCGCAACTGTTGGAGCGCGGCTTGTGGCGGGAGGGGAAATTTCGTCTTCAACCGGAGCGCGACCTGCTATTCTTCTACTCGCGCGGGAACGAAGACGCGCTGCCGCTGCTGAGCGCGTGGTTTCCCAATGGACGGCCAATGGAAATCGCAGTTCAGCCTGCGCACAATTCCTTCTTCATCTATCGCGCGCCGGCATTGGGCGCCCAGGGCCTGCGGCGCTTTCTGGACGAGCGTCTGCCGGCCAGCTGATGCTTGCTGAATGAGACCTTGTGCACGAATCGTGGACTAGAAGAATGAGGCGGCGGCAATTGAGAAAGACAAGTCTCTCATTTTTTCTGCTTGCAGTCATTCTGATCTATGGCGGCGGGTTGCGCTTCCTCGGGCAGAACTGGGACGACTTCTCCCACACGCATCCCGATGAACTCTTTCTCACGCGGCTCGTCCTGCCAAACATCGGCGGGGCCAACTCCTTTACCGCTGACGAGGCGCAGTTTCCCGAACAGCAGATCCTGGCATTGCGCGATTCAACAGGGCCGCGCAGCCGCGATGAGCTCCGCAGTCAGCCGGGCAGTCGGCTGGCTGTGGTCCGCGGATCTTTTGCCGCCGATGCCGGCCAGTGGCTCGTCAGCGCCCAACAGCTTCTCTTCTTCGACAGCTTCCCGGCGGCTCAAGACGCGTTGATCGCCGGCGGGGCCGACGCGATGCTCGTCGACAAATTCCAGGCGCCCGGACATGATCGGATTGCGAGCGTGGACGCGTTGTCATCCGTCGATCTCCAGTCCTTGCGCTGCCTTCATCTCTACCCGGTCTCGGGCGGGAGCGGCAGCTTCTTTGACGCGCGCTGCTCGCCATTGAATCCCCACAACGCCGGCAGTGGTTTCTTCGTTTACGGGACCTTGCCCCTGCTGCTGGCGCATTACGGGGAGGGCCTCGTTCGCGCTGGGACCGAGGCGGGCTGGCCCCTCTTCGATTTTCAAGGCGGACATCTGGTCTGGCGCGGGATCTCGATGATCTTCGACATCCTCAGCATCCTCATGGTCTTTGCTCTCGGCGCGCGGATGCACAATCGCTGGGTCGGTTTGCTCGCCGCCGCGCTATATGCCGCCGCGCCGCTCGCGATACAGAAGACGCACTTTGGCACGGTAAACGCGACTGCGTCCTTCTTCGTCATCCTGGCGCTGTATTTTGCGGTATGCGTACAGCAGCGCGGCAAGTTCCTGCCATACCTGTTGTTCGGGCTGGCCTGCGGGGCGGCGGTCGCCAGTCGCATCAACCTGGCGCCGCTGGCGGGCATCATCATCTTGTCGGCTGCCTATCAAGCGATGCCGGTTTTTGATTCCCGCCTCAGCCAACGTGAACGCGGAAGCATCCTCGCCCGTCAAGTTCTCGGCTTGCTCCTGGCGGGTTTAGGCGCCTTCCTCGTCTTCCGCATTTTCAATCCCTACGCCTTCACCGGGCCCGGCTTCTTCGGCCTTTTGCCAAACCAGCGCTGGATTGCAAACCTGGCCGAAGTCGGGCGCGGCGTCGGCGGGCTGCAGGATTATCCGCCAAACTGGCAATGGCTGGCGCGCTCGCCCCTGGTTTATCTGACCAAGGACATGCTGTTCTGGGGCATGGGCTTGACTTTTGGCGTACTCGCCTGGTTCGGCTGGTGCTGGGCGGCTTATCGGCTGCTGCGGAATCGACCCGGAGCGACCGAAAACCTCGCGCTGCTCGTCTGGATCGGCGGCTACATGCTTTGGATGAGCCGGCTGTGGACCATGACCATGCGCTACTACTTGCCTTTGTACGGCGCTTTGGCGGTCCTGGCGGGATGGTGCCTGATGGAATTGTATCGTCATGCCAGGCTTCAGGGGGCCAGCCCCCCGATCATATCTTGGCTTTTGGCGGGCCTGGGTTCGGTCTTTGCCGCGGTCGGTGGATTCCAGGCTGCCAGCGGCACATCCGATGCCACAGCCATTAGCGCTTTGTTCATCGGCTGCATACTCATTGCCAGCGCAGTTCTGCCGCAAGCCAATCGCCATAGACCGGTAATATTGGGGGCTTTTGCGGTCGGCTTCGCGCTGCTCTGGGGGTTAATGCACTCGAACATCTATCGTCATCAGACGACGCTGGTACAATCCTCGCGTTACATATTTGAACGCGTGCCGGGCGACTTCGCCTTGCAGCTCGAAGGCGCCGATGACAGCGCGCCCTTGATCAACATCGCTATCGACGACACCGGCCTTGCGCTTCCCGGATTCGACGGCTCCCCCTACGACCGCGCAACCCATTATTTCGAAGGGCAGCCAAGGCGCGTCAGTTTCAAGGCGCCGGCCAATGGCAGCATTCTCCAAGTCTTTGCGCCCCACCTCGCCGACCCCTGGGATGACGAGGAAGCGGAAGAAGTCATTATTCGCGTCTATGAGACCGGCGCGGATACGCCGCTGGCGGAAGCGGTCTTGCGGGCAAATCTCAAGCGCGAGCATCATCCCCTTGGCTCCTCATACACCATCCCATTTCGCGAGCCGCTCCAGGTAAATGCGGGCGCCAGCTACGAGTTTGAAGTGCTCGCCGCCACCGGCAGCGGGGATGTTTTCGGCTCCGGATCGGTCGTGCTCAACGAAGGCAACTGGGACAATCGCGCAACCGGCATTCATACTTGCGAATTGCCGGACGGCCTCACGCTGGCGGACGACCCGCCGTCCGGCCTGCTCAGCGCTGCCGATTGCCGGGGCACACAGGCCTTTTACCGCCTGGTCAACGCGCAGGATCAGATCATGTCATTTCCGGTGGACAATCAGATCAAGTACGATGACATTGTGCGCACACTCGATATCGGCGATTATCTGACGATCGCCAGCAATCGCTTTTACGATTCTGAAACGCGCAATCTCAAACGCTGGCCCTTGACGACCCTGTATTACGAAAAGCTCTTCGCCGGCGAATTGGGTTATGACCTGATCGCCGTCTTCGACGAAAGTTTCGAGCTTGGTCCCTGGCGCGTGTCCGATCAGCACCTGCCCATCTACGAATCGCCGGCCTGGCTGAACGAACTGGAGGCGGACGAAGCCTTCCACGTTTATGACCATCCCGCCGTCTTCATCTTCCGCAAATCGGAGGGCTATTCGCGCGCCAGGGTCGAAGCGGCGCTCTCCAAAGTCTCGCTCAAACAAGCGCATGAATTGCGGCACAACGAAGACGAGGCCGAGATCCTCGGCGTCTTTTACTGGAACTCCGTCGAGGCGGATACCATTCCCACCGCGCTGAGTTTCCCGCCTGAAGATTATGAAAGGCAACGGGCAGGCGGTACCTGGTCCGCCCGTTTTTTCAGCGACAGCATTGTCAACAGGCATCAAGTCGCCGGCGTTATCGTTTGGTACGCAGCCCTGTTCCTCTTCGGCGCGCTTGCTTTTCCGCTCGTATTCTCTTTATTTCCCGCGATGGCCGATGGCGGTTATGCCTTCTCGAAACTGGTCGGGATGCTGCTGGTGGCCTGGCTCGCCTGGGCGCTTTCCAGCTTGAAACTCCCGCTTTGGTCACAGGGCGGGATACTGTTCTGTCTGGCGCTGCTGGCTTTGTTGAGCGCCTGGCTGGGGCGGCGAAACCGCGAAGGAATTGCCGCCTTCTTGCGCGGCAGCTGGAAGCGGCTCCTCTGCATAGAGCTGATTGGCATCATCGCTTTCGCGGTGATGATTCTCGTGCGCCTGACGAATCCCGACCTATGGCATCCCTTTAAGGGCGGCGAAAAGCCGATGGACTTCGCCTATCTGAATGGCGTCTTGCGCAGCACGACCTTCCCGCCGATTGATCCCTGGTTCGCCGGCGGCTTCATCAACTATTACTATTTCGGCTATGTTTTGCTCGGGGCGCCGGCGCTCCTGCTGGGCATTGTGCCGGCCTTCGCCTACAACCTCATGATCCCGACTCTTTTCAGCTTGACAGGCCTGGGCGCATTTTCCGCCGCCTTCAACATCCTGTCGCGTTGGCGCGTGACGCAGGACAAGCTGCCAAAATCAGAACCGGGGCGAAGACGCAAGCTCGGCAACCCCTGGGTCGCGGGGATCATGGCGCTGCTGCTCTGCATCGCGCTCGGCAATCTTGATACGGCGCGCGTACTGGGCAACGGCATCGCAAGCCTGGGCGGCTATCGCAGCCCCGAGGGCCTGGAGCAATTCCTTGTCAAGGAATATGTCGAGGCAAATGGCGAAGAAGCGCCGCCGGATGTCCGCGCCGAGCTGGCTGAAAGAGCAAACTCATGGCGCCCGTGGGACAGCCTGCGCTATGAAATTGACAATTCGCTGTCGCTCTTGGGCGGCTTACTGCGCGGCCTGGCGCGCGTGTTGGCGGGAGAGCCGCTGCCGATCCGCAGCGACCGCTGGTATTGGGGTCCTTCGCGAGTCCTGGCGGAGACGCCCGGCGTGGGTGGCGGCGCCATCACCGAAATGCCGTTTTTCACCTTTCTCTATGGCGACCTCCACGCCCATATGATCAGCATGCCGCTGATTCTGCTGGCGGTGCTGTTTCTGTATAATGAGTTGGCGCATGCCGGGCAGGAACGCCGCCGGCATCCCGAACGATTCCTGGCGCTGGCACTGGGGGCGCTGACCGTCGGCGCGCTGCAAGCGACCAATACCTGGGACTGGCCAACCATGACGCTACTTGTCACCGTTGGGCTGGCATACGCCTGGTGGCTCCGCTGGCGCCATAGCTTCCGCCCTGTCCCGGATGCGAAGTTTTTCGCCGTGCTCATTGCCGCGCTCCTCGCAGGTTGGGGCGTCTTGACTTTCCTAACTCCCATGAGCAGCGGCGGCCTTGGGAGCGCATGGGATTCTGTGGGGGGCGCGGTTCGCCTGGTCCTCGTCGCCGGCGCGGCCGTCATCTCCGCCTTCGTCGCCATTCGCTATTGGCTGACGCGGACGTCGGCGCTTGAGCTGGCCGCTCAATTGGGCGGCTTCCTCCTGCTGAATCTCGCTTTTTCCTTGCCCTATACCTCCTGGTACGCCGCCACTTACAACAGCGTCCGATTGTGGGACGGCGGCAAGACGCCACTATGGGCCTATTTCGATATTCATGGGCTGTTCCTGTTTCTGATTGTGTCATTCCTGCTTTGGGATACAGCGCTTTGGCTGCGCTCGACATCGGTCAAAACGCTGCTCGAAAACCAGCGGCAAGCGAAATGGATGGCGGGCTTCAGCCTTTTTCTTGGCCCGCTTGCGGCCGCGCTGGCGCTGGCCGGTTACCAGGTCGCCTTGATCGTCTTGCCGCTCGTCGGTTGGATCGCTCTGCTCTTCTTCCGCAGCGGCCAATCGCGCGCCATGCGCTTCATTCTGGTGCTGGTCGGCCTGGCGCTATCGCTGACGCTCGGCGTGGAGATGATTGTCATTGGCGGCGACCTCGGCCGGCAGAACACAGTATTCAAGTTTTATATGCAGGTATGGCTGCTCCTGAGCATCGCCGGCGGCGTCGCTTTCGCCTGCCTCATACGCGCCGCCGAAGATTTCACCAAGCCCCTGCGTCTCATCTGGTACAGTCCTTTCCTGGTCCTGCTGTTCATCGCCGGCTTGTTTCCCATCACGGGCACGAGGGGGCGCTCCTTCGATCGCATGGCGCCCGAGCTGCCATTGACGTTGAACGGCCTGGATTACATGACGCAAGCGCAACATTACGAAAGCGCGCCGGATACGGGCGGCGGGGGATGGATCGATCTCGCCGTCGACTATAATCTGATAAGATGGCTGCAGGAAAACGTCGAGGGCTCGCCCGTGATCATGGAAGGCCGGCGCCGGCCGAGTGAATATCAATGGAATGGGCGCATTTCCATCGCAACAGGCTTGCCATCAGTGCTCGGCTGGAACTTCCATCAGCGGCAGCAGCGCACCGTTCATCCGCTGCCGACCTGGGTGGACCAGCGCGAGCGAAACATCCAGCAATTCTATAATACCGCCGACATCGATATCGCCATCGACATCATCAATCACTACGATATCAAATACATAATTCGCAGCGGGCTGGAAGCGCTGCACTCGACGGCGGAAGGCCTGGCGAAGTTTGATCGGATGGTGGAAGCCGGCTTGCTTGACCTTGCCTACGCGAATGAGGGCGGCGTCATCTACGAAGTCAATGAAGATGCCCTGTTCGACGCAATCGTGGAGCGTTTCCGATGACCGTGCTGCTGGACTGGCTCGGGCGCGAAGGGCAGATTGTCTTCGCCTGGTGGCTTTGGATCACGCTGGCGGGCGCGGCCGCTTTCCCGCTTTGTTTGCGCTTGCTGGGCGGGCTGCCAGACAAGGGATACACCCTGGCGCGCGCCTTGGGCATGCTGCTCGTCACCTTCATCTTTTGGCTGTTGGGCAGTTACGGCGCCCTCGACAATTCGGCCGGCGGCATCGTCTTCTCATGGCTTCTGCTTTTGATACTTGCTCTTGTGTTTCACCAGCGCTATGCGGAAAGCAATGAACTGGCCATCTGGTGGCGCGAGAACCGTTCGCTTATCATCGCTGCCGAATTGCTCTTCCTCGTCCTCTTTGTCGGCTGGGCGATTTTTCGCGCGCATCAGAACGGGTTAACCGGCACCGAAAAGCCGATGGAGCTGGCGTTCTTCAGCGCTGCCCAGAGAAGCGCCGTCTTCCCCCCGGGCGACCCCTGGATGTCGGGCTATGCCATCAGCTACTACTACATGGGCTATGTCATGTGGTCCGCGCTGGCAACGCTGAGCGGGGTCGCAAGCAGCGTCGGTTTCAACTTGACGGTCGCTTCACTCTTCGCCCTCACTGGATTGAGCGCCTTCGGCGTCGCTTACAACCTGGTCCGCTCGCGGTCGGGGCCTTCGTTTGGCCTCAGCGCCCGGCCGGCATCGCGCAGAGTGGGCATCGCGGCGGGCCTGCTGGCTATGGCGCTGATCACCCTGGTCGGCAATTTCCAAATGGTCTTCATTGAAGCGCCCTTCCAGACGCGCAGCGCAGCCCGATCCACCCTTGATTTCTGGGGGACTCAAGCGCGCTCGAATTTCGCCGACGGCGCCTACGAGCAGGACCCGTCCGCCGAGTTGTCGCTGCATTCAGCATCCTGGGGCAATTGGTGGTGGTTCAGCGCCAGCCGCGTCATCACCGATTACGATTTGCAAGGAAAGCAAATCGGCACTCAGCCAATCGGCGAGTTCCCCGCCTTCAGTTTCATTCTGGGCGACAACCACCCGCACGTCCTGGCGCTGCCCTTCACTGTCCTGGTCATCGGCTTGATGCTCAATCTGCTGTTGCGGCGGCGCGCGCCATCCGCGTCTGAGCTTATTTTGTATGGCTTGGCGGTCGGCGGCTTGACCTTCCTCAACGCTTGGGATGGCCCGATCTATTTCATTGGTCTGGCGGGCGCGGAGGCTCTACGCCGGCTGATGACCAGCGACCGGGGCAAACTGATGGCGGGGGACTTGCTCGCACTCATCCGATTTGGCGCGTCGCTGGCGCTGGTCGCCCTGTTGGCCTACTTGCCCTATTTCGTCGGCTTCCGTTCGCAAGCGGGCGGCATTCTGCCGAATCTGCGCCATCCGACTCAATTCCAGCAATTCTTCATCATGTTCGGCCCGCTGCTGTTAATTGGCGCCTACCTCGCTGCCGAAGTCTGGCGCGGTCACAGGGCGCGCCGGCTGGATTGGCGCTTTGCGCTGGCTGCGGGCGGAGCGCTATGGCTTGCCCTGGCCGGATTGATGACGGTCTTGAGCCTGGCCCTCTTTCCCGAAGAATCCGCAGCGCTGCTGGGCCAGCTACTCCAGCGGCGCATTGACTTCGGGTTCACGTCGCTCTTGCTTTTGCTTGGCATTATCATGGCGCTGGCGCGGCTTTTCCCCGGCCGCCAGCGGAGCTGTTTTCATGGCGAAGTCGCGATTGACTGGGTCACATACCCGCCACGGAACGGCTTCGTCCTGCTGCTGATTGGCATGGGACTGGTATTGACGATATTTCCCGAGTTCCTGTACCTGAAGGACAACTTCGGCGTACGAATCAACACGGTATTCAAGTTCTATTATCAAGCCTGGGGGCTTTGGAGCCTTGCGGTCGCCTACGCGGCCTACAGCATCTTGGCTGACGGCAGCGGGGCCCGGCCGCATCCGCTGCTGCGTCTCGCCTTCGCCGCTATGCTAGCGCTCAGCCTTGGCCCCGGTTTGCTGTACACCATCGAGGCCGTATACCACCGATCCTGGATAGAAACCGGTCGTCAGCACACGGCAGCCGCGCGCGCCTATGCCCCGCCCGCCGACTGGGAGGGCGCCATTCGCCGGGTTGCCGAGGGCGAAGTTGTGGCGCCGGGCAGGATTCTCTTCTCGAGAGGCGACCTTGACGATGCAGCAGAAGGGGATTTGATTCGGGCAGACCATGCTGGCATCGTTGTATACCAGGATGGGGCGGTGATTGTCGAAGCGCCGTTGACCCTTGATGGCGCAAAGGGGTTGCTGAACCTGGACGATCAGCAGGTCATCACCTGCCTGAGCGAGTTGGTCGGGCGCGCCGATGTGGTGGTCGCCGAGGCCGTCGGCGAGCCTTATCGCGTTGAATACGGCCGGGTTGGAACACTCACGGGGATTCCCATCGTGCTAGGCTGGGAGAACCACGAGCGGCAGTGGCGCGGCAACACCTATGCCGACATCGCCGGAACGCGCAATGTCGATCTGAGGCGCCTTTACACCGCCGCCGAAATGGACGACGTCGTCGATATCATCGAGCGTTATGACATCGACTATATTCTGTACGGCACATCGGAGCGCCACAAATATGATGACCTGGGCGAAGAGAAATTCGCCGATCATTTGCCCGTCGTCTGCCAACACGGGCACTCGCGAATCTACTACAGCGCCGGTGACTAAGGCGGCAGCGCGGGGCATTAGTCCGCCCGATTGCGTTAGGAAAGAAGACAGACATTGGAAGCAGAGGGACATTTGAGGGGTTTCGCCGGGAACAGGGCAGCGGCTCTTGACAGCGCTCAAGCCGGCCTGACGCGGCCGTCCGTCTCGGTCGAAGCCCTGGCCTACATCGGCCTCTTTCTGATCGCCTTGCTGCTCCGCGTCAGCGATCTGGACAAGGTTCCGATTTCCGATTTTGAAGCGGCAGGCGCGCTGCAGGCCTTGCATACGATCGAAGACGACGCGCCCGGCGCTTATACCGCGTCGAGCAGCCCGCTGACTTATGTTTCGCAGGTCGCCAGTTTTTCACTGCTGGGCGCGAGCGAGTTCACTGCGCGCATTGGCACGGCGCTGGCCGGCTTGGCCCTGGCCATTACGCCCCTGCTGTTCCGCGAAAGCCTGGGCAGGACGAGAACATTCATTTGGGCGCTCCTCCTCTCGGTTCTGACGGCGCCAATGGTCTCATCGCGCAGCGCCGACGGCGGCGCTTTCATGATGCTGTTCACCGTGCTGGCGATCTGGTCGATTCGGCGCTATTGGTATTCCCGGCGGCTCAGCGACGCTTGTTGGGCGATTGCGTTTATCACCATCATGGTCTGGCTTTCAAGCCCGGCGGGCATCCCGCTGTTGCTGATCTTGCTGGCGGCGGGCTGGCTGGCTGTCTGGCGCACCGCCCTCAGCGCTCCCCAACGCCTGGAATTGCCGGGCGATGACATCTTGCAGCTGGCGGTGAAACGGCTGCGCGAATTTCCTTTTGCCGGCGCGGTGTTCGCGCCGCTGCTTCTGGTCGTCCTCGCATCCACCCTGTTCATGTCAAATCCGGCCGGCCTGCGCACAGTGAGCCAGCTGATAGCGGAGGCGCTACGCGGTCTGACGTTCAGCAAGGCCGCGGATGGGGCGCAGCTGGGTTTCGTCGCCCTGCTGACCTACGAGCCACTGCTGATCATCTACGCTCTTGGCGGTGCCTGGCTGCTGTGGAAAAAAGGCGATGTCACCTATCTCGATCGTTTCGCGGCCGCCTGGGCGGCGCTTGGCGCGCTCGGCCTGCTTTTATATCCCGGCGCCAAAGCGACCGATGCCATGTGGGTGGCGCTCCCGCTGACGATGTTGGCGAGTTATGGCATCACGCAGCTGATGGTCGATCGGCGCGTGGTCATTCTCTGGGGCCAGAGCGATGACGAGGGGGAGGCAAGCGCGCTCTATACCACGCGCTACCGCTGGGTCAAATGGGCGATCTCCGCGCTTGTGTTCATGTTCCTGGTTATCCTCTCGACGCAGTTCATGCAGGTGGCGCGCTTGATGCTCGAGCTGCCGGCCGGCATGAATTTCATCGAGTTCTTCCCTGCCCTGCGCGAACCGGCCCACACGCGATTGCTGCATGGCTTGGGCCTGTTGGCGCTGACAGCAATCATAGCGCTGATAGTATTCCTCCTCACCGCCAACTTTTGGGGCATGGGCACCTGCCTGCAAGGCATCGGTCTTGGGTTCTTCTGGCTGGCCTTGCTCTCCGGCGCGGGCGGCGCATGGCGGGGGGCGGTAGTGGGCGAATTCGACTTGTGGGCTCAGCGCGCTCTATCTGAAGACGCCTATCTCTTGCGCGAGACATTATTTGAATTAGTCAACCGTGATTCCGCCGGCATGCCTGCGCTGGATATCAAGATCGTGCCGGACAAAAACGGCATCATTCGCGCTGACGGCGCGGTCGCCTGGCTCCTGCGCGACTTTTCCGGCGCCCGCTTCGTAAACACTGTTGAAGAGGCGGCGGGCGCGCAATTACTCTTAACGGCCTACAGTGAAGGCGCGGCGGACCCGCTCGTTGGCGATTATGTCGGTCAGCGTTTCCGCCTGCGCCGGAGCTGGTCGTTGGCGCAGCTGGGCATCTGGGACTGGCCCGCCTGGTGGTCGCAAGGTCGTTTGCGCAGCGGAATCCTGGGGGAAGAAGCTGTCCTGCTTTGGCTGCGCCAAGATGTCTACGATGGCGTTTCGGCCCCGCGGCGCCCTCATTTCTGAGGATGTTCGCGTTACAATGTGTAAATGAGAAAGTGTCCGCAAATGCTCGCGACAGGTATCGGAATATGACCTTAAGCCGAAAACGAAGCCACGGGGAAATAGACGCCATCATAGAGCGCGCCCTTAATGGAGACCAGCTCGGTTACGCTGAATTGTATGACCGTTTCGCCGCCAGCCTGTACCGGCTCTGCTACAGCCTGCTGATGAACGAGCAGGACGCCGAAGATATCTTGCAAGAATCCTTCCTTTACGCTTTCAAAAACCTGCATCGCTTTGACTCAGGCAAGGCATCGCTGAAGACATGGCTGTATACGATCGCCGTGAGCCGCTGCCGCAACACCTACCGCCGCAAGCGTTTCATCATGGTCGATATCACGCAGTGGCTGGGCTTGGAATTGAAGGCGCCCGCCTCCGAAGCGCCCGAAGCGGCCGTCATACGCCGAGACGCCAATGAATCCATCGCGAAAGCCCTGCTGGACCTGTCGCCGCGGCTGCGCGAAGCGATCGTGCTTCGGTATGGCCAAGGCATGACCTATCGTGAAATCTCCGAGGTGATGGGCTGCCCGCAAAAAACCGCGGAGAGCCGCGTCCGTTTGGGGCATCAGCGTCTGAGACAGTCCTTGCAGCCGGTGGGCATGGGCCTGCTGGAAGAATTGCAGAAAGCGCTTTAGGCCTCGGCCAAAGGTGTACGCGAGACCATGATCAGGTTCAAATATCGTTACTGCAAAGTACAGATGGCGCGCTTCGTCAGCGGCGATCTTTCGGAGGCCGCCCGCCGGCGCGTCGGGCGCTACATCAACGAATGCGAGGACTGTCATGCGGAATACAAGCGTCATCGCGACTTCGCCCTGAAGCTTGAACGCAACCTGCCTACGCTGGGCCGGCCGAATGCCCAGCGGCTGGACCAGGTCTGGTCATCGCTGCAAATGGAGCTTCAAACGCCGACGGCGCGCGCGCTGCCGCTGAGCGACTTCGCCTCGCAATCGACCATGCAGTTCAGTTATGGCTTGGCAATGTTGGCGATCACGCTTGCCTTGCTGCTGCCGATGATAATCGGATTTCGTTCTTCATTTTCGCCCGTTGATTTGCCGCGCCTGCCACATTCTGTCAGCATTCATCAAACGCCGGATACAGAACTTGCGCCCAGGCTGCATATTCTTGCGACTGCGCAGCCGAATGCGCGCGGCAGCCAGCCCAACCTGCAAAACACGCCGGCGCCGGATCTTTGAGGTCCTCGCCTAACCGGAGAGAGAGCCGCCGAAGACAGGTCAATTGGGCATGATAACGTCTCCTAATCTGCAGGAAGACAACGCATTAGGCCGCGCGCTGTCCTTGCGGCTCCCGCTCAATTGGGAGCTCGCCGCTTTTATCGTCATATTTGCGCTGGCGCTATTCACGCGCTTTCACCTTTTGGGCGAACGCGTGATGAGCCACGATGAAAGCCTGCATACCCGCTTTTCCTACAACCTGTATAACGAGGGCAACTTTCAGCATACGCCACTGATGCATGGCCCCGTGCTCTTCCATGCCACCGCCCTGTCCTTCTACCTCTTCGGCGACAGCGATTTCTCCGGCCGCGTTTACACCGCCCTGCTCGGCGTCATCATCGTGCTCTTTCCTCTGCTGCTGCGCAAGTGGCTGGGCCGCCAGGGCGCCTTGCTCGCCTCGCTCTTGCTGCTGATATCACCGCTCCTGCTCTACTACAATCGCTATATTCGCCATGATACGCCATCCATCCTCTTCGGCCTGCTCATGGCTTACTGCATCCTGATGTATCTTGACGGCTCGCCGCGTTTCCGCCGGCGCGCGTTCTGGCTGTATCTCTTCGCCGCCGCCATGATTCTCAATCTGGGCTCGAAAGAGACGGCTTTCATCTACATCGCCATCTTTGGCAGCTTCCTCCTGATCTACTTTCTCACGCGCCTGGCGCAGCAGCGCTACAAGCTGCCCGGCAAGCTGATCTTCTATTCGCTCATGCTCGGCATCTTGCTGGGCGGGGTCATGACCCTCGGCATGTATATCGTCGTCGATGTCATTCCAGCCGAGATTGTGCCGGGACGCGGAACCAGTTGGGCTAACCTGTCGGCGCTCGAGCGCTCCAGCTGGATTAACTGGATGGCGCTTTCGATTTTGAGCGTTGTCTTCGCGCTGGTGTTTACGGCGCTATTCGCCTTCCGCGATCGCTGGCGCCGCCTGCCCTGGCGCGAAGTTGCGCTGATCCTGCTGATTGCGCTGGCGACGGCGGGCTGCCTCTTGTTCATTGAGGAGCTGTCACATTTCCCGACGGCGACGGAAACGGCAGAGCCCGCCCTGCCGGATGCTGAGGCCGGTGAGGCGGCGGGCGCCGAGACCGGCCCGGCGATACGTTGGACGCCCGGTCTGGCGTTGTGGTTGGTCGCGCTCGCGGCCGCCGGATATCTCTTGCGCGATGCGCGCCGCGGCGCCGCGCTCGAAGACAAGCGAGCCGAAGACAAGACGGAAAAACGCGGCCTTTGGGCTTTTCTGCATCAGTTTCCCGAAGTTGATATCCTGGTCCTGATTGTCACGCTGATTCTGCCCTGGACGACCGCGCTCTTCGTCCGTCTGATGGGCGGCGCCAGCCTGGAATACGCCGCCCTGGCGCAGTCCCTGCCGGCAGGCTTGTACAATTTGTTCGCCGGCCTGCCTAATATGGGAACGGCATCACAGGTCGGGCAATTTATGGTCGGGGCATTCGCGTTCGCCCCGCTTATGACGCTATCGCTGGTTATTGGCCTCACCTGGAACTGGAAGCGCTGGCTGATCGCGGCGGCAGTTTTCCACATACTCTTCGCCTTATTCTTCACCACCGTTTTCACCAACATCGCCGGCCTGGGCACGGGCATGATCTACAGCCTCGGCTATTGGCTGGAACAGCAAGGCGTCCGGCGCGGCAGTCAACCGCAATATTATTATCTGCTCATAATTCTCCCGACCTATGAATTCCTGCCCATAGTGGGCAGCGTCAGCGCGATGTTCGCCGGCTTGACCTGTTTCTGGAAGGCTCGCCGGGGGCGAATTATCGCCAGCGAAAATTGCCGCCGCGATCATGAGCTCGCTGAAGCCGACGCCGTATCCGAACCCGTGAATGCTGATACTTTGTCGACGGTGGGCGACATAAGCGACGACGCGGAACCGGCGCGAGCAAACCTTGGCGAGGCGAAGGCGGATCCGGAGGAGGCGATCGACAGCGCGCCCGCCGCGCAGATGGCTGATGCAAGCGAAAGCGACGATAAGCTCAATCGGTTGCCGTTCCTGCTTTTGCTGGCCTGGTGGGCGGTTTTGAACCTGGTCGGTTATTCGCTGGCAGGCGAAAAGATGCCCTGGCTCGGCACACACTTGACTACGCCCATGATTCTCATCACCGCCTGGTATTTCGGTGGCGTACTGTCGCGCATCGACAGATCCCGCTTTTTATCCCGCGGTTGGTTGGCGCTGCTGCTGATGCCCGCCTTTCTAATCTGCGTCGCGCAAGTTGTCGGCGCGTTCGTCGCCGGCGACCCACCCTTCGCCGGCCTGGAAAAAGCGCAGCTCGAGCGAAGCTATTCCTGGCTGGGGTCTTTATTCGCCGCCGCCGGCCTGGGTTATCTGCTGATGCGCGTGGCGCGCCTGACGAGCTGGATGCACATTCGCCGCATTTGCGCCGCGTCGATTTTCGCTCTGCTCAGCATCGTCACCTTTCGGGCGGCCTGGATGGCGTCGTTCATCAATTACGATCTGCCGACCGAACTGCTGGTCTACGCGCATGCGTCGCCCGCCGTCAAGTGGGTCCTGGACGACATCAAAGAGATGAGCCTGCGCATGACCGATGGCATGGATTTGAAATTCGCTTACGACGATGAAGTGTCCTGGCCCTACAGCTGGTATTTCCGTGACTTTACCGATGCCGTTTTTGTGGGCGGCAATCCAACCGTGCAGAACACGCAGGATGCTGTATTCGTGGTCGTCGGCGCCGGCCATCGCGGCGATGTGGAACCGATTCTGGAAGATCATTATCTGCGGCGCGATCACATGCGCATGTGGTGGCCGATGCAGGAATACTTCAACTTGACCCCGCAGCGCATCTTGAACGCGTTGGATTTCTCGCCTGAAAACGAGGACGCGGCGGCGCTGCGTCGGGGCATCTTTGATATCTGGTGGTCGCGCGATTACGACGAATATGCCGAGGCGACCGGCAAGGACTTTACATTGACCAACTGGCCGGTCTCCGATCGTATGCACGTCTATATTCGAAAAGACTTCGCCTCCAAGATCTGGGAGTATGGCCTGGGCGACGGCGATGTGCCGAGCAATATCCCGGCCGAGGTCAATCAATGCGTCGCCAATTGGCAGCCGATCACTCCCACCCTCATATTTGACACGGCCGGCCAGAACATGGGGAATCCACTGGGTCTGTCGGCCGCTGGCGATTTCGTTTATGTGGCGGACGCACAGGCCAATCGCGTTTACAAATACAGCGAAGACGGGCAGCTCGACAGAATCATCGGCGATGCGGGGTCATTCGCCTTCAACCGGCCCAACAGCGTCATCGCGCTTGCGAATGGCGATCTGTTGGTGGTCGATACCTGGAATTACCGCATCTTGCGAATTGACCCGGAAGAAAAACTGCGCTCGTCCTGGGGCGCCGCCGGCGAATATGGCTTCGACGCGCCCGTCGAGCCGACGGACGGTTTCTGGGGTCCGAGAGATGTGGCTCTGGACGATTTAGATCGCGTTTTCATCGCCGATACCGGCAACAAGCGCATCCGCGTATACATGCTGGAGGAGGATGGGGCGCGGCATCTGCATGATATTGGCGGCGGCGGCAGCGGCCCGGGCGAACTGGACGAACCGAGTGGCATCGCCATCCACAGCGATGGGCGGCTGTTCATCGCCGACACCTGGAATCGCCGTATCGCCGTCTTCGATGTGAGCGGCGCGCATTTGATGAATTTCCGCGCGCGCGGCTGGTATGACGCGACCTCCAACCGACCCTATCTCGCGCTGGATGAGGCGAGAGATTTTCTCTATGTCACCGACCCCGACGGCAAACGGATTCTCGTCTATACAACAGCCGGCGATTGCATTGGCGCATTCGCCGAATCGGGCGATGCAAGCGCGCGGGGGCAATTCGCGGACATCGGCGGCATCGCGGTTGATGAAGACGGCTTCGTTTATGTCAGCGATTCAGCCGCCGCCAGGATAGTCAAGTTCCCTCCCTTCCCGCGGGGATGACGCTTGCGCGCGGCTTCGACGCTGCCCGAACAAGTCAAGGGCGCGCCTGGCTTTAGACCGTCATCGGGCGACGTACCTTGACGACCGCCGCACTGCATGGTATAGTCCGGTTATAGGTAAGTTTTCGCAAGAAGTGGGAGCCCCCCACTTTTCGTTTTATATGGGGTTATAGCGAATGCCGCAATCTCGCGAAGCTCGGCATCTGGAGTGAGGCGACATGTCGAACGAATTGCAAAGCGCTTTCAAAGAAATTACGGATTTCCGGGCCTTGCCGGAAGAGATCATTCTGGATGCGCTTCAGAGCGCGCTTGTCTCGGCTTATCGCAAAGATACCGGCGCCAGCACCGCGCAGGCCATCGAAGCGGAGATTGATCCCGAAACCGGGCGGCAACGAGTCTACGTTGAAAAAGAAGTCGTCGATGACGTGATGAACGACGCCACAGAAGTCACCCTGGAACGGGCGCGCTTCTTTGAGCCGCTTGCGCAAATCCATGATGTTGTGATGGTACAGGTTGATCACACCTCCAAGAATGTCGGGCGCATAGCCGCCCAGACAGCGAAACAGGTGATCCTGCAGAAAATCCGCGAAGCCGAGCGCAACTCGCTTTATGACGAATTCATCAACCGTGAAGGCGACTTGATCACCGGCACCGTGCAAAGCGTCAACGCGCGCAAGGTGACGCTCAGCTTGGGCCGGGCGGAAGCGGACCTGCTGCGGCAGCAGCAAATCCCGGGGGAGCGTTATCGCACGCATGAGAAGATCCGCGTTTTTGTCGTCGAAGTGACCAAGAGCAACCGAGGTCCGCAGATTCTCGTCAGCCGAGCGCATCGCAGCATGCTCCGGCGGCTGCTGGAATACGAAGTCCCCGAGATTTACAACGGTCAGGTTGAAATCAAGAATATCGCGCGCGAGGCGGGGCACCGTTCGAAAGTCGCGGTCGCGGCCCTGCAGGACGGGATTGACCCGGTCGGCGCCTGCGTCGGCATGCGCGGCATTCGCATCCAAAATATCGTTAAGGAACTGCACAACGAAAAAATAGATGTCATCGAATGGAACAACGACGCCGTGGCCTTCATCTCCAAAGCCTTGAGCCCGGCGCGCGTCACCGGCGTCTATCTTGATGACGACCCGATTGAAGGGCGGACGGCGGTCGTGCTCGTCCCTGACGATCAACTCTCGCTGGCGATCGGCCGAGAGGGGCAAAACGCGCGTTTGGCGGCCAAGCTGACCGGCTGGCGCATCGACATCAAGAGCGTGACCGAAACCGTGCAAGGCGCGCTGGAGAATCTTGAATTCCCGCCCTTGGATTCCTTGACTGAGCGCCATGCTGACCTGATTGCCGAATCCCTGCGCATCATGGAAAAGAAGCGGCTTGAACTCGCAGTCATGCCCGAAGAATACAAGTCCCTCGCTCGCTTTGCCAACATCGTCGAGCAGCTCTTGCAGGAACAGCGCGATCAGGCGCACGAGATCTTTCTGGAGCAGCGCGAGGCTGCCCGCGCCACGCTCGCGCCACAATTGTTCGAATTGCCGCTGGATGTCTTGGCGGTCTCGCAGGAAGTGCTCGATATCCTGGAGCCCTATGAAAACATCGGCGAGGTCATGCTGCTCTGCGCGGTTGACGAAGAGTTGGTCAGCCAAAAGTTTCTTGACCTTGAAGGCGAGCCAATGGCCGAGCTGCGCGCGGCCTTGGATCTCATTGAGTCGGCGGATCTCGACCAGCTGCTCGCGGAAGCGTTTTCTATAGAAGAAGACGATGACGAAGACGCGGCCATCGAGGAGACCGAAGACGAGAAGGCGGCAGAGCCCGCCGCGGACGGCGAGCCGGAAGCGGTTTCCAGCGAGGAGGCCGAGGCGGAGGTCGATCAGCCACCGGTCATGCTGGATGCTTTTGGCCAGCCGGTCGAGGAGAGCCAAGCGGAAGAACCCGCCGCGGCGCCTGAGGAAATCGCTGAACTGGTCGGTGAAGCGGCGGCCGTTGTGGACGGGCCCAAGGTCGCGAGGGAGACAAGGCCGGCCGGGCCAGACGGGGGTGTGCCATTTGTCGAAGACGAAGGCGAACGAGAATTTGAACTCGATCGCCAAAAGGGCAAGCAGCAGCGCCGTACAGACCGCCAAAAGCGCCGTCAGTTGGTCCTGGACGAGGAAAGTGGCGAAGTAATCGCCAAGCGGCGCCGCAAGGGAAAACGCGGCAGCTGGGACGAAGAGGTTTGGGAAGACTACGATTATTAGGCGAGATCGCAAAGAAGGCCTATGCGAAGCAAGCACAGGCCGCAGCGCAGTTGCGCCGTGTGCCGCAGGAAGACCGACAAAAGAGCTTTGACGCGCTTGGTATTCACGGCGGAAAGACTGCGGGTTGACCCGTCGGGCAAGCTGAGCGGCCGCGGCGCCTATCTCTGTGACAATGCCGACTGCTGGATGTTGGCGGCTGCCAGGCCCGTGGTGAGCAAAGCCCTTCGCCGCGAATTGAGCGAAGAAGACCGTGATTACCTGCGGCAGATGACACCATCATGATGCGACACAGCTGACGGAGGCGGGCTGGCCTGCCCTGCCTCGAACGGTCGTCAAAACTGAAGGAGGTAGGGATGGCAGAAGCAAGCAAGATTGTCCTCGTACCGGATTATCTCACAGTTCGCGAATTGGCCGAACTGATAGACAGCAGCCCCATCGATGTCATGAAGACGCTGATTTCAAACGGCATCATGGCATCAATCAACCAGCAGATTGACTTTGATACCGCCGCCATCGTCGTGGAGGAACTGGGCTTCAGCGCTCAATCCGCCAGCGCGGTCGCCGCCGCACACGAAGAAGAGAAGCGCGCCGAGCAGCGCGAAGAAAAATGGAGCGCGATGTATGCGGGCGAAGCGCCCGAAGCATTGGCGCCCCGGCCGCCTATCATCACAATTCTTGGTCATGTCGATCACGGCAAAACCACGCTGCTGGATACGATCCGCAAGACCGCTGTCGCCGAAGGCGAGGCCGGCGGCATCACCCAGCACATTGGCGCTTATCAAGCCCAACACGCGGGCCACACCATCACTTTCCTTGATACGCCCGGTCACGAAGCGTTCACAGCCATGCGCGCCCGGGGAGCGCAGGGCGCCGATATTGCCATCCTGGTCGTGGCCGCGGATGACGGCGTCATGCCGACAACGCGCGAGGCGCTTGATCACGCGCGCGCCGCCAACGTCCCGCTGGTGGTGGCCATCACGAAGGTGGACCGCGCCAACGCCAATCCTGACCTGGTCAAGCAGCAATTGGCCGACCTTGACTTGATACCCGATGACTGGGACGGCAGTACAATCATGGTGCCGGTCAATTCCTTGGCTGGCGAAGGCGTCGAGGATTTGCTCGAGGCGCTGGTTCTGGTCGCCGATGAGAATCAGATTGTCGCCAACCCCAAGGGCAGGCTGCGCGGTTCGGTGATCGAAGCCGAAGTTGACAGGAGCAAGGGCACGATGGCCACGCTTCTGGTGATGAATGGAACGATGCAGCGCGGGGACGCCATCGTCGCCGGCACGGCTTATGGCAGGATCAAAGCAATGTTCGATTCGGCCGGCAAAGCAGTGAAACGCGCCGACCCGTCAACACCGGTGGCTGTGCTCGGTCTCGATTCCCCGCCGGCGCCCGGCGTCATGTTCGAAATCACGGTGAATGAAAAGACCGCCCGGCGCGTCGCGGAAGACCGCCGTGAAGCTGAACGCGCGCGCGATGTCGATGGGCAAGTCCAGCCATCGATGACCCTGGAAGACTTTTTGCAGCAATTCCAAACGGGCGCCGCAAAAGAACTTTCAATTATCTTGAAAACGGATGTACAGGGCTCCATCCAGCCCATCACCGACGAACTGGTCAATATCTCGGAGCGCAACGAAGAGGGCATCGCCGTGCGCGTGCTGCGCCAGGAGGTCGGGCGAATCACCGAATCCGACGTCATGCTGGCCAGCGCGTCCAAGGCCATCATTTTCGGATTCAATGTCAGCGTGGACATCGCGGCCCAGGCGTCGGCGGATGTGCAGGGCGTCGAGATACGGCGCTACAACATCATTTACAAACTCTTCGAAGATATTGAGCTGGCCTTGCATGGCATGCTTGAGCCCAAATTCGTCAATCGGGTCATTGGCGAATCCGAAGTGCTTCAAACCTTCAGAATACCCCGCAGCGGCGTCATCGCCGGCAGCATCATCCGCAAGGGCGAGGCGCGCCGCAACGCCAGGGCGCGCGTGAAACGCGGCGACAAAACCATCCACAACAATGTTAGCGTCTCCTCGCTCAAACGCTTTCAGGATGATGTGCGAGAAGTCCGCACCGGATTTGAATGTGGCATCGGATTGGACGGCGTCAGCGATTTTGAAGAAGGCGATGTCATCGAATTTTTCGTGCGCGAGCGCGTGACTTGAGCCGGCGGCATGACCATCAAGCGGCGACGCATGAGCGAACGCATTCATCAGATTCTCAGCCAACTGCTGCTGCGAGAGGTTTCCGACCCGCGCCTGCAGGACATTACCGTGACAGAAGTCAGCCTTGATCCAGAGTTGATGGTTGCGAAAGTTTATGTGAGCGCGATGGGCGACGAAGACCGCGAGCCCGATGTGATGCGGGGCCTGGGGCGCGCGGGCGGCTTCTTGCGCCGCGAAGTTGGCAAACGAATACGCCTGCGGAACACGCCGGAACTGCACTTCTATTGGGACAGCACCCTGGCGCGGGCCGATCGCATTAACAGCATCATATCCAATCTCGATATCCCGGCCGAAGTCGCGGACGATGAGCGCGCGGACAATAGCGCGGCGCGCTGAGCCGCAATGGGAGGCGGCGGCCGCTGCCATCGCTGAGTCAGAGACGATTCTCCTCGTTTCTCATATCGCGCCCGATGGCGATGCCGTTGGCTCCCTTCTGGGCTTGGCCGGCCCCCTGCGAGACATGGGAAAAGACATCAGCGCGGCCATCGACGACGGCGTAACGCAGGACTTGCGCTTCATCCCCCACAGCGACACGGTTCTGCCCAAAGTGGACCAGGGCAAATTTGATCTTATGATCGCGCTCGATTCCAGCGATCTTGAGCGAATCGGCCGCGCCGGCGCCTATGGCATGGCAAACGCCGGAAAGGTCATCAATTTAGACCATCACCCCACCAATACGGGTTTCGGCGATATTCATCTGATCGTCCCCGAGGCGGTCGCCGCTGTCGAAATCGTCTATGACTTTATTTCTTATCTCGGCGGCCAACTCTCGCCGGCCGCGGCCTGGGCCTTGCTGACCGGCTTGATCACCGACACACAGGGATTCCGCATTAGCGCCACCAACCGCCGCACGTTGGAGATCGCCCAGCAGTTGATGAGCGCAGGCGCGCCCCTCTCCCAAATCATGGCGCAGACGCTCAACCGACGCCCCTTTGCCGAAGTGGAACTCTGGAAGCGAGCGCTGCCATCGGTCCAACTGAAAAACGGGCTGATCTACGCGACCATCACGCAACGGGATCTACGGCAGGTCGGCCTGGAAAAGTCGGGCGACGGCGGTCTGGTCAGTTACCTGGTGAATGTGGATCAAGCGAAGATCTCGGTTGTATTCAAGGAATTGCCCGAGGGCAAGGTCGAGATTGGCTTCCGGGCCAAGCCCGGTTTCGATGTCGCCAGCCTGGCGTTTCGGCTTGGCGGCGGCGGTCATACGCTGGCGTCGGGCTGCACGATGGAGGGCAGTTTGCAGCAGGCGCAAGATGTCGTCCTGCCCCTGGCGCGCCAGGCGATCGCGGAAGGATCCAACTCGCTTGCCTGATTTACCGACCGCCGGCTTTCTAAACGTCGATAAACCCTTGCATCTGACCAGTCATGACGTGGTCGCGCGGGTGCGGCGCCACTATCGCGCGCTCACCGGCTCAAAAAAAGTGGGGCACGCGGGCACACTGGATCCGCTCGCCGACGGCGTGCTCGTCATCTGCCTGGGCGCGGCGACGCGGCTCAGCGAGTATGTCATGCGCGGACGCAAGGTTTATCGCGCAAAGATTGAATTCGGCGCGACCACGACGACTTACGACGCCGCGGGCGATGTCCTCGAACGCAAAAGCGCCGACCATCTTGATTTGGCCGATGTGCGGCGCGCCATGTCAGCCTTCATCGGCGAGATTGAGCAAATCCCGCCCATGTTCAGCGCGATCAAGGTCGGGGGAAAAAAGCTCTACGAACTGGCGCGGCAGGGGAAGGCGGTCGAGCGAGAAGCGCGCCCTGTCACGATACATGCGCTCAACCTGCTGTCCTGGCGCCGCCCCGTCTTGGAACTTGAAATAGAATGCAGCGCGGGGACCTACATCCGCAGCCTGGCGCATGACCTGGGCGCGGCCCTGGGCGTGGGCGCTCATCTGACGGGTTTGACGCGCACTGCCAGCGGCAGCTTCAGACTGCGGGATAGTCTCGCGCTGGATGCGGTCACTTGCGGCGGGGATGAATGGCTTCGACACATCATCTCGCCTTATGACGCGCTGGCGCATTTTAGCCGCGTGAAACTAAATGCCGAAGACATCGTTCGCGTGCGCCACGGCGGATTCATCCAGCGGCAGCCGCGAGTTGACGATCTCGCCGTCTTCGCCTTTGATGCGGAGCGCGAGCTGGTGGCAATTCTCGAGCCCCGCGGTCAACAATGGAAACCGCGCAAGGTATTCTTAAGCGAGTCTTGATAAAATGACATCAAGTCGGCGAGCGCTGACCATGAGACATTTGCGCAATTTGAATGATGCCAACCTCGATGCGGATTCAATCCTGACCATTGGTGTTTTTGACGGTGTGCATCGTGGCCACCAGCAATTGATCCAGCGCCTTGTCGCGCGCGCCCGCGCCTCGGGCCGGCTAGCGGTCGTCCTTACATTTTATCCGCATCCCGACAAAGTGCTTGAGCGAGTCCATACGCGCTATTACCTGACGACGCCCGAACAGCGCGCCGAGCTGCTGCTGAATCTGGGTGTGGACATCGTCATTACCCACCCTTTTGACAGCGAGACCCGCCGTCAGCCGGCAGCGGCATTCATTGACCGCCTGGTTGATCGCCTGCGGATCAAGGAATTGTGGGTGGGCGCAGATTTCGCCTTGGGCTTCCAGCGCGAAGGCGATATAACTTTCCTGCGCGCGCAAGGCGAAAAGCGCAGTTTCCAGGTGACCGCGATGAAACTGATCAGCGGGGATTCCAGCGGCGAATTCATTCGCAGCTCGAGCATTCGCGACCAGGTTCGCAAGGGCAATATGAAAGCGGCGAAAGCAATGTTGGGCCGCGCCTACGTCTTGCCCGGCACGGTTGTCCTGGGCGAACAGCGTGGACGAACAATCGGCGCGCCAACGGCGAACCTCGAGGTCTGGCCCGAGCAAATCATTCCGGCGAACGGCGTATACGCTGCCTGGGCGCGCCTCGGCGGCGAGAGCTTTCCGGCAGCGACCAACATCGGCCAGCGCCCCACTTTCGCCGGCGAGGCGATCACCATCGAAGCGCACTTGCTGGACTTCAATCGCGAGATTTACGGCAATCAACTGGAATTAGCATTCGAGAAGCGCCTGCGCCCGGAGCGGAAATTCAGCGGATTGGAAGAACTGACGAAGCAGATTCAAGCCGATATTGACGCCACCCGCCGAAGTCTGGGGGCGGCGCCGCCAAGTTAACTGCGCTGGCGCTTCGGGATGCTGTAACCCACGCGCCGCATGAAATCCTCATTGCCGCGCCAGTTTTTCTGCACCTTGACACGCGTCTCCAGATGCACCTGCGCGTCAAGCAATTCCTCCAATGCGGCGCGCGCCTCTACGCCGATCCGCTTGATCATGCCCCCGCGCTTCCCGATGATGATGCCCTTTTGCGAGCCCCGCTCGACATAGATAGACGCTTCGATATAGGTGATATCGCTTCTTTCGCGGAATCGATTGATCAGCACTGCGGTCGAATGAGGAATTTCGTCGCTCGTGTTTTCGATTATCCGCTCGCGGATGATCTCCGCCGCGATGAAGCGCAGGTTGCTTTCGCTCAGTTGATCGGCGGGGTAATAACGCGGGCCCTGCGGCATGAGCGGGATCAGACAATCTATCAATTCCGAGACGCCCCGGCGCGCTTTGGCACAGGTCTTCAAGACGTCTACATGCGCGCAAAGCGCGAGAAAGTCGCCAAAGTCGGACTGATCGACGACCAGGTCAATCTTGTTCAGGACCAGCGCTCGCGGTGTATTGGGCACGATCTCCGCCAGCAGCCGCGCGATTTGTCGATCTTCGTCCGCCGGCGGCGTGGAGGCGTCAAGAATCCACAGGATGACGTCGGCATCTTTCAAGGCGTCATGGGCGGCGTCGACCATGTAACGTCCCATTCGCGTCTTGGGCTTGTGGATACCGGGACTGTCAATGAACAGTATCTGGGCCGCGGCGCTGGTGTAGATGCCCAATTGGCGCTGCCGTGTCGTTTGCGGCTTGGCGCTGACGATGGCGATCTTCTGGCCGAGGATGGCGTTTATGAGCGTCGACTTGCCGACATTGGGCCGCCCCACCACCGCAACCAGGCCCGAGCGATGATCCTCCCCCCAGTCATCGCTGAAAACCGAATCCAGCTCACTCATTCCGCCGCCAGGCATGCAAGTTGTCAAATTGAGGGAGATGCCGCCGCAATCGCTCTGGCACGGCCCCGAAACCATCGTCAATCAGCGCTGCAAGCCTGGCCAGCGGCAAATCATCCTGAACCTGGCGGTAAACAAATACGGCATAAGGATGTTCGAAATCCAATTGCTTCAGCGCAGGCATATCTTCAATGCCATCATTGCGGAAACCACAGACATCGGCGCGCGGATACAGATGCGCCTTCGTCATCAAAAAGGCCCAAGCCGCCTCGCCATTGAGCAATTCGCCATAATCGGCCACGACCAGATGCGGCACGATGCTAAACTGTGGCTTGCCCAAATAGGTAATGCCATAGCGCAGCGTAAGGTCGCCGCGCGCTATCGCCCTTCCCTCCGCCAATTCAGCGCTGGAAAGCAGCGTCTGATCGCCGATCTCGGTCACCACGCCGACAACCTGCTCGGAAATAGGCTGAGGCTGTACCAAGGTTTTTCGTTTCATTTCCGGGGCTTAGTGCTGCTCAGGTTCCGCCGGGACGTTAATATCGTCGAAGCGTTCAAAAGGGCGTACCCAGCCCAGCCAGAAGCCGATGGCGAGCGCCAGCAGCAACAAGCCAACGAGGAGCATCAAGCCAAGGGAGTGCGTCGATTGCGCATCCAGCGTGGCGCCGTAGATAACGCCGACGCTGGCGCCCAGGATCATCAAAGTCATCCCGGCGCCGCCCACCATTGCCAGACTGTAGCGCGTCAATTTGCTCGGCTGCACCGCTCCACCCCGCTGTTCGTCTGTCACTTTGCGCTTGCTTTCTGTATGATACACTCTTTCACCGGTTTGATTTTGCACTTGGCGAGGCAATCCGTCAAGGTTGAGAGGCATTGATGAGCGTAAAGAAAGTGCTGTTCATCCGTCACGGCCAGACCGATTTCAACCGAGAGCGGCGGCTGCAAGGGGCGCTGCCCGTTCCGCTGAACCGATGCGGCCGTCAGCAGGCGCAATCGCTGGCGCAAGCCCTCAAGGCGGTCCCGCTTGACGCCATTTATGCCAGCCCGCGATCGCGCGCGCTTGAGACGGCGCGGATTATCGCCGCCGCCTTGGGGCAAACCGCGCGTGAGGATGAACGCCTGGCGGAGATTGCCTTCGGCGATTTTGAGGGCTATACATTCGCGGAGGTTGAAGCGCGTTATCCTGAAGCTTATCGCAAGTGGGAATCGGGCTACCGGCCATACCGCGTGCCGGGCGGCGAATCGCGGCTGGATGTGCAGCGGCGGATGGAGGCGGCCTGGCACGACATCGTCGGCGCCGCGGGTTTGGATACGGTCGCCATTGTCGGGCACAGTTCGGCGATGATGATTCTGCTCGCGTCGATGTTCGCGCATTTGCCCGCAAAGCCAATGACGAATTGCTCGGTCACGACGCTGGAGCGCTTTCAGGATGTCTGGGAGATAAGCGCCTTCGCCGAGACGCTCTCGAAAGGAGAATAAGCGGGCTCGCCGCTGATAATGGCTCACATATCAAGTAAAATCGCGGCGGAGAACTGACCCGGGAAAACGGAAAGGAAGCCAAAGCATGACAGAACCCATTCGTGTAGCGGTCACAGGTGGCGCGGGGCAGATCGCCTACAGCTTGCTCTTTCGCATCGGCAACGGCGAGCTGTTCGGCGCCGACCAACCGGTGGCTTTGCAGATTCTCGAGATACCGCCGGCGATGGACGCGCTGCGTGGCGTGCTCATGGAATTGGAGGACAGCGCCCAGCCGCTCCTGCGCGAGGTCATCATCTCCGATCAGCCGAACATCGCTTTCAGAGATGCGAACTGGGCCATCCTGGTCGGTGGCATGCCGCGCGGCCCCGGGATGGAACGCAGCGACCTGATCGCCGCCAACGGCCCTATTTTCGTCGAACAAGGGCGCGCGCTAAACGAGCAGGCGGCCGATGATATTCGCGTCCTGGTTGTCGCCAACCCCTGCAACTCAAATTGCCTGGTGGCCAAAGCCAACGCGCCCGACATACCGCCGGAACGCTTTTACGCCATGACCCGCCTGGACGAAAACCGAGCCAGAGCCCAGCTGGCGGCGAAAGCCAGCGTCCCGGTCAGCGAAGTGAGCAAGATCGCCATCTGGGGCAATCATAGCAATACGCAGTTCCCCAACTTCGAGCATGCCCTCATTCAGGGCGAGCCGGCCGAATCCGTCATCGCTGATCGGAATTGGCTGGAAGGCGATTTCATGAGCACGGTGCAAAATCGTGGCGCCGCCGTGATCAAAGCCCGTGGCAAGAGCTCCGCCGCCAGCGCCGCCAACGCCGCCCTGGATACCATCCGCAGTCTCATCACGCCGACGCCGGCGGGTGACTGGTACAGCGCCGCCATCGCCAGCGAGGGCAACCCCTACGGCCTGGCCGATGGCCTGATTTATTCCTTCCCGCTGAGGACGACGAGGCATGGCGCGGCCGCTGTTGTCGAAAGCCTGGACCTCAGCGACTACGCGCGGGGGAAGATCAAGGAGTCCGAGGCCGAGCTGCTCGCGGAGCGGGAAGCGATCCAGGACCTGCTGTAGGAAGAATTTGTGAAAACAACCGAAAAGTCCTAGGGGCGGGCCGGTGGCTCGCCCACGCTTGACAAGCTCGGAATTGCTCAGGCGCCCCCGCCCGGCAACACGAATTGGGCGGCAGCGGGCGACTAAACGAAATCTTCTCGCTTGGATTTCTCCGCCGTCGTCTGCACAAATTCCGGCTCTTCCGGAACGACCGCCGCCATAATGATGTAGAGCAGCAGGCCCGGCCCGCCTGCGATCGAAAATATCACCCAAACCAGGCGCACAAGCGTCGGGTCAATCCCGAGATAATCGGCGACGCCGCCGCAGACGCCAGCCATTTGCCGGTCCTTGCGCGAACGATACAGCCGCTTATTGACCTTGATGTTCATCTGAAGCAGTTTCCTCCTGGCTGACGTTTTGCGTTCTTTGCTGCGGGCTGCCATGTCTCGCTGGCAAAGTCTCTACAGTAAATTATACGCGCGTCCGTCGATAATCGCCCAGGTTATGCTATAATGCGCCCTCGAAACTGACACCTGAAAGGAGCGCCGTGAACCCGCTGCTCAACGTCGACGCCGCCCTCGAAAACATCCTCGCCGACATAAAAACGCTGGAAGCCGAAACCGTTTCCCTGCCCGATTCCTACAATCGCGTACTCGCCGAAGACATCATCTCTCCCATCGACTTGCCGCCATTCGCCAACTCGGCCATGGACGGTTACGCCATCCGCCACGAAGACAGCGCCGGCGCCAGCCAGTCCAAGCCCGCCACGCTTGCGGTAACGATGGACATCATGGCCGGCAGCGCGCCAGACAAAGCGCTCGAAGCGAGCAGCGCCGCCCGCATCATGACCGGCGCGCCCATCCCCCAAGGCGCGACCGCCATCATCCCGGTCGAAGACACCGACGATGACTGGGGGAAGGGCGAAGACAGCCCGCTCCGCGGCGAAGTCCGCCTCTTCCGCCGTCTTCGTTGCGGCGAAAACATCCGCCTTGCCGGCGAAAACATCAAGGCGGGCGAAACCATCATGACGGCCGGCACAGTCATCGGGCCGGCCGAAATCGGCATGATCGCCGGCATCGGCCATCCTCGCGTCGCCGTCATCCGCCAGCCCAAGGTCGCCATCCTCAGCAGCGGCGATGAATTGGTTGACATCTACGACGAGCTGACCCCGGGCAAAATCCGCGACACCAACGGCTATACCCTGGCCGGTCTCATCCGCGGGGCGGGCGGCGTGCCCATTCGCCTGCCCATCGCCAAAGACAGGCTCGATTCCGTCCGCGCCCTCTATCGCCGCGCGCTCGAGATCAACCCCGACCTGCTCATTAGCACCGCCGGCGTTTCAGTTGGCGCCGCCGATCTGGTGCGCCTGGTGATGGAAGAACTCGGCGAGATCGACTTCTGGCGCATCAACATGCGTCCCGGTAAACCGCTCGCTTACGGCACGATTCAGGGCGTCCCATTTTTTGGTTTGCCGGGCAACCCGGTCTCGACCATGGTCACGTTCGAAGTGCTCGTCCGCCCCGCCCTCGCCAAAATCGCCGGCCGCGAAGCTCAGCGCCGCAGCATCATGGCGACCATCGCTGATGACATTCGCTCGGACGGCCGCCGCACCTACGCCCGCGTGACCCTCAAGCGCGATGGCGAGCGCCTCATCGCCCGCTCCACCGGTATCCAAAGCTCCGGCGCCCTCATGTCGATGGTCCTGGCTGATGGCTTGGCAATCGTGCCGGAGGATAGGACCTTCGTGCCAGCCGGGGCGGAGCTGGAAGTCATCCCGCTGCGTCCCATAAGCCAGTAACCGCATTGAAGGCGCGCAATAAGACTAACTACAGAGAACGCAGAGAGCGCAGAGAGAGTCAATGACATTGAATTCTGAAGGAGAATCCAGGCCGCAAGACAGTCGCAAGACGCTTGTGCGCCGCGCTCAAATGCTGTTTGTCCTTATCGGGCTGATAGTCGCCGGCTACCTGAGTTATCTCAAAGTCGCCAATGCGCCGGCCGCTTGCCTGACGACAGGTCCCTTCAATTGCAACGTCGTGCTCAACAGCCAATACTCGGAGTTGGCCGGCCTGCCAATCGCCTGGCTCGGTTTCGCCGTCTATGTTTTCATCGGCCTGGCGCTATGGCTGGAGACCCGGAACGAGTTCATGCGGCAATACGGCCGCTTGATCGTCTTCGGCATCGGCTTGTTCGCCTGGCTGTTTTCCATGTGGCTGGTTTATGTGCAGGTGGCGCTGCTGGAAGCGCTCTGTCCCTGGTGCCTGACGCACGAGACGAACTTCACCATTCTCTTCGCCTTGGTCTGCTATCGCGTCTACCGCGAGACTTTCGGCGCGTCTTGAGGGTCAAGGGCTCTCTGCTGATTTCACTAGACCCTTAGAAGATCTCGAACAGGCGTCCCAGCGTGAAGATCTGACCAAGCACAAGCAGTCCGAGAATCCACTTGTGATAGTCAAGCGCAGTCTCAATGCGAGACAATGTCGCCGATATGTCGCTTTTCTTGACAAATTCCTCTGATCGAGTTTCCATCTGCGTCAGTCGGCGGTCGAGTGTCGAATCTGCCATGAATTAACCCCCATCGTTGTCGAACTCACGCACCACAATTGTCGGCCCGTACATCAAATCTGTCAAGGCGACTGGATATCACGAGTGAATTCGTCTGCTAGATATAGTTGACGAATCGCTTAAATTGCCTGAGGACAATTCATGCTGATAATCGGTATCGTTCAGCGCTTCAAGCCCCAGCGTTGCGCAGCGTCCGCGCCAGGATTTCTTCCTGCTTCTGCCGATGATTCGATTGCGCGATATCTTGCGGCGCGCTTGCGGCATCCTCGTCTGCGGCGCCCTGCATCGCCCGGCGGAAAGCCTGCGCCATCGACGTGGGAACGGCCTCCTCGTCTTCCTCGTCCGCGCTGACGACGACCTCTTCCGGCGCCAATTTCATCGTGAGATCAATCTGACGCGAGCGGCCGTTCTTCTTGATGACACGGACTTCCACCTGCTGGCCGACTTCCGCGACATCGCTCGGCGTCCGCACGTAATTGTCAGACATTTCAGAGACATGCACCATGCCGGGTCGCTCCGCGCCGAAATCCACAAAAACGCCGAAGTCTTCCACGCGGATGACCTGACCGGTATAGACCTTGCCTTGCCGGATCGTCCCCCAAGCAACCAGCGGCGGCCGCTCCAGCGACAGGGCGACATAACCATCCTGACGCGTCTTGTAGACGTAGGCGAGAATCTCGCTGCCCGGCTGCGCGAATTCTTCCAAGCGGCTCGATTCCTGTTGAGCAAGCTGAGATACATGAAGCAGCGCATCCTGCCCTGTGCCGATATCAACCAGGGCGCCATAAACGCCGATGTGCCTAACGATTCCTTTAACTTCCGCCCCGACTGTGAGCGCCTGCGCTTCTACTGCCATCTTGCCCCTGCTCCTTCAAATGAAAACGCGCTGCTTCCGCGCTCTGCCTAATTCGTCGGACAGATTGTCTCATCGCCGACGCCGCTGCCAACAAAATCGAATTCTTCCGTATCCGTGTACGTCGAGATCGATTGGAATCCCTTCCAGGTATTCATCTGCGTGCAGGTCAGCGCCTGTTCGATGCCGCTCTCAGATAAATAGAGCGCGCCGATAATCTTGTTGCCGACGGATACCGCTCCCTGGCTGCCGCCCTCGACATAAGAATAAAGGACCAGCGGCACATCCGTGTAGACCAGGACGACATAACCCTGCTCTTCGCTGACCATCTGCCCGGTGACATAATCCGGCTCGCCATATTTGTCAAACAGCGGACCAAAACTCATCGACGGCGCCAACTGCAGCATGAATGAGCCAATTGTTTCCCCATCCATGCTGATCACCTGGCAGCATGGATTGTTCTCGCCCTCGGCGAAGGTGAACGTGCGTCCCGGTTCATCGTCCTCCGCCTCCGATTCTTCTGTGATCTTGAAACGTCCATCACTCTCGAGTATCAGCTTGGCATCGCGATAACTGGTTTCCCCCGGCGTGATGCCATTCCAGCAGGGCGCCTCGCAGGGCTCGCCAGTCAGCAGGCTGGTATCCTGCAGCTTGGTTTCGTCAAGCAAATTGATATTCTGGGCGCAAGCGGCGAGCGCCAAGGCTGCAAACAGAACTAGCGCAATTGGCAGGCTGCGTCTCATTCGCTTTCTCTTTCGCAAAGACCAGGGCGATAATCGTGGCGCATCATATCAAAGACGGCCGGCTTTGTACAGTACCGTTGACAAGCGTCTTGCCTACGCTCAATTTTTGCTCAAGGTCAGGGAATAGACGCCAATCGTCCCGCCATACTGGTTGGCGTATCGCGTCGCGATGATTGTGTACGGTCCGTTTTCCGTCAATGTAAAATCGCTGATCAGCGAATCCGTTGTGCGCCCGGCCGCGCCCAGCGAATCCGGGGCGGCGTCATCGTTCGCCGCAATCTGCCGATCGCCCGGGCTAATCAAATAGAGGTTCGTATCCAGCGTTTGCGTCGCGGCCGCCATGCTGATCGTCACCGTCTCCCCGGCAACGCCATCAAATCGATACACATCAAAATCGTTCTCGGCGCTGATGATACCGGTGACCCTCCCGCCGCTTTCAATCGTCGGCGCGTCGAAAGCCTCGGCTTGATAAGCCAGCGTGCTGCTGCCGCCATCAATGAAGCCAGCCTCGCCCGCGCTCGCCTCGCCCGTGGGCTGCACCGTGAAATTGCTTACATAACGCTGCCCGAGCAACGGGAATTGGCGGGCATCCGCGACCACCTGGCCGTTGACCTCGATGAGCAGCGTAAAATCGACCGCAGGCGGCAACTCGCTGCAGGCATTCTGATACCAGACTTCAACTTCGTAAGTGCCGGGGCGCATCGTGCCCGCCGGCCAATAAATATAAGACACGGGCGAACCCGTCGCCGCCGGTATGCAATTGACATTGCCCGCTTCCTGGAGGATGCCGCCGCTCGCCACCCGCGGAATATCATCGAACACCGATTCGCCGGCGGGGTCGCGCACCAGCAGCTGCAAGTCGGCGCTCGTGCTCCAATACAGGCTGACTTCAATATCGCCCTGCGGCAAATCCAAACTGGTCAATTGCGCCGTGACATCACTGCTGGGGCCCGTCAGCGTGATTTGGAACTGGCCCTCCGTGCCGCCGAACTCTTTGGCATAGCGGGTCGCGATGATCGTATACGTGCCGCTGCTCAGCAGGCGCGCATTGCTGATCTGCGAATCAGTCGTGCCAGCGAAGGCGTCATCGTTGACATTCACCACCTGGCCGGAAGGATCGAGTATCTGCAGCAAGCTGTCCAGGTTGGGCCCGATCGCCTGCATATCCACCGAAATCAACTCATCGGCTGCGCCGACGAAAGTGTAGGTCAGGTATGGCCGCTCATTGCTGATTTCACCCAGGACCGGGACATCACGCACGATCGCGGATGGCGAGGCCGCCGCCAAATCGAAGCCGCCCGGCAACAGCGTCAGGCTTGAAGCGGGGTAGGCGCCGCCCTGGCTGAGCGCCGCGCTGCCATCCGCCCCTATTTCAAAACGTGTCACATACACACTCGTCTGCCCGGCGACGCTCGGCGACAGCAATGCTTCCAGACGCCCGGCCGACCTGCCATCGACGGTCGCTTCAAGCTGGAAGGGCACCGTCCCCGTCAAGGCATCGCAGGCTTGCTCGTAATAGACGATAACTTCATAACTGCCGGCCGAGAGGAAGCCGGGCTGCCAGATAGCGCTTTCTTCGGGCGCGCCGCTGAGCACCTGGCAAAGCCCGTTGGCGTCGAAACCAAAGACGCCGCCATTATCCGTCGTGCGCGAGTTCCAGTGCAAAGCCTGCCCGGTCGGGTCCCGCACTTCCAGGTTCAAATCCGCCGCGCCATTCCAATTCAGCCGCACCTCGATGCCCGCGCCCAGCAAGATTAGTTCCGGCGCAGCCGTCTGAACCGCGTCTTGACCGGCGGCATCGCCTGTGGCGGCCGCGCCCAGGCTGAAGTTCAGGGCGAAGGTTGTGTCCGGCGCGTCGCTGCCTGGCGCGAAATAAACAAAAACGCTGTAACGGCCGCCAGTGCTCAACAATACATCGCTCACCGCGACTGAACCGGCGCCCGTGGTATCCGCCGCCTGCGCTATCGTGTTGCCGTTGATGTCGCTAAGCAGCAAAGCGAGCGACCCGCCAACGACGTTGTCCAGCGAGACGCTGGCCGTCGTATTCGCGCCCGCGTCAAATACGTAAGTCGTGGCAGTGCTGGCCGGGCCAAGCACCCCGGCAAGCGTCGAGCCCGACGTCAATAAGCTGTTCGCGTCTTGCGACAAGGCTGGGGATACAGCCAAAACCAGAATCGCGATCGCTAGAATAACGGGCTTTCCTAACCGTTTCAGCCCATCAACATTGAAATTGGACATACCACCGGTCCCCCGTGCTCTTGGCGCGAAATGACGCTGCGAATCAAAGTTTAACGGATTCTCCATACGCTTGCCAGACTAACGCCCTTCGCCAGCCCAGCGGCTTGGCCGATGCCATTGCCTTCGCGCCGCGCTTTGGTGACTATAGCAACAAGCGCCGCGGGCAACAGATGGAGGATATGATGTCAAACACAAATCTAGCATATCACAATGTGCGTTCACCCGCTTCAATTCTTAGCAGCCTCAATATCGCGCGGTACCGCGACCGGCTTTCTGTGAATTTTACTCAGCCTTCATTTTCGCTCGGCCAAGCTGGATCGACGGCTGCGCGCCTGCTGGTCATGGCCATGATACTGCTACTGACACTATCGGCTCAAGCGCAGAGGCAGACGGCCGCCTTCCATATCATCCAGCCCGGCGAGACGCTCGGACTGATAGCGCGGCAATACGGGTTAGCCATACAGGATCTGGCGGCGGCCAACGGGATCAGCGACGCGCACATCATTCACAGTTGGCAGGAACTGATGATTCCAACCGGCGAGAATCCGCCAGTTGCGGCATCGGGGAAGACCCATGTTGTGCGCCGGGGCGAGTCCTTGGGCAGCATCGCCGAAACTTACGGCGTCGCCGTATTCGACTTGATGACGCTCAATAATGTTTACGGCTGGGTCTATCCTGGCGATGAATTGGCGCTTCCCGCTACCGCAAGCGAGCCCGCGCCTGTCGCAAGCAGTGTGGATGACACACCGAGCGAAAACGCTCACATCGTGTGGCATGGCGAAACCCTGAGCTCCATCGCCGAAGCCTACGGTCTGTCATTGCGCGATCTGCGAGCGGCCAACAATATATGGAGCGGGCACATCTACGTCGGTCAGGCTTTGGAGATCCCCGGCAATGGGACGCCCGCTGTCGAGCGCGAGTCAGCTTCGGAACCAACGACATCGGCCCCGGCGCCAGCAGCAGAAAATGTCAGCGCGCCAGTCGAGGCCAGCGGCATAATCCACAAAGTACAAATTGGGGAATCCCTGAGCGCCATCGCTGAAGCCTACGGCGTGTCGCTTGCGAATCTGAAAGCGCTTAACAATCTCTCCCGCTCGGTCATTTACACCGACGAGGAGTTGGAGATTCCAGCCGGCGGACTGCCTCAGGATTCCACGCAGAGCCAGCCAGCGCCACAGATTCAGACCTCGGCTGAGCCATCATCGCCCCTTCCGAACCCGGCGCCAGCCCGGAATCCCGGTTCCCATACCGTTCAACGCGGGGAAACGCTGTTCCGGATTGCCCTGCGCTACGGCCTTTCCGTTGACAGCCTGATGAGCATCAACGGCATTAAGGATCCAACGCGCATCCACGCAGGGAATCAACTGCGCCTCAAGCCATCGCCGGCAAGCGCGCAGCCGGCAGCCTCGAATACTGCCGCCAGCCCCGCTCCAGCGCCCGCATCCTCGCCGGCGCCCGTTCCAGCGCCCCCGCACCATAGCGACCACGGCCGTTATATCGTGAGGCGAGGCGATTTCCTCACCCAGCTCGGCATCGATTTGAATACCAGTTGGATCGCGCTTGCGAAGCTGAATGCCCTCGCTGATCCTAACAATCTGCATGTGGGCTCGACGTTGCTGATCCCCAAGCGCGAAGATGTCGAGCGGTACGACCCGGAATATGCCGCCTGGAAATGGTTCGATATGATCGGGAATCAGCCTGGGCCCCGCATAGGCCATGGGCGGGAAATCGTCATCGTCCTCGGCACACAGTCAGCATACGCATACGAAAACGGCGTATTGCAGAAAGCGGCGCGGGTCTCCGCCGGGAAAAAAGCAACTCCTACGATACAGGGCGATCACAAGATCTGGCTGAAGCGGCGCAGCCAAACCATGTCCGGGCCTGGCTATTCGCTGGACAACGTGGAATGGGTGATGTACTTCTACAAAGATTACGCCATTCACGGCGCTTGGTGGCACATGAATTTCGGCACGCCAATGAGCCATGGCTGCGTCAATTTGACGAATGCCGACGCCCAGTGGTTCTTTAACTTCGCCTCAATCGGAACGCCCGTTTACGTCCGAAGCTAGCCCGTCCCTTTCACGCCGTCGAGTCCCAATTCGGCGGCGTGATCCTGCATCGCTTTCAAGACCAGCGGCACATGAAACTCCCAGACTTCCACGCCCAGCGTTTCACAGCCATCTAGCACATCCTGTCTGTTGACCCCGGCGGCAAAGGCTTTATCTTTCCATTTCTTGCGGATGCTGCGTACTTTGACATCGCGAATGTCCTTGCTCGGCCGCACCAGCGCCACCGCCGTGATCAGCCCGGTCAGTTCATCCACCGCGTACAGCGCCTTGTCCCGCAGTGTCACGCGGTCATCCGCCGCCAGCGGACCGTGGCTCAGGATCGTGCGGATGTCCTCTTCGCCCAGGCCGCGCCCGCGCAAGATCGGCGCCCCGTCCATCGGGTGCTGCTCCAGCGACGGGTGGACCTCCCAATCAAAGTCATGCAGCAAGCCGACCAGCCCCCAGGAGTCAGGGTCTTCGCCGTAATGCTCGGCGTAAGCGCGCATGGCGAATTCCACCGCCAGCATGTGCTTGCGCAGCGAAATGGATTGCACGAATTCGCAGACGATGTCGTAAGCTGTTTCTCTGTCCAATTTCCCTGGCCTCCTGACCACTGGTGTGCAGTTCGCCTTAGTGTTCTCAATTATCGGCGCTTTGCAATGCCAAATTCGCGACGCCTGAAGGCGATACAAGAGAAGGGCGTTTCAGCGAAACGCCCCTACAATGTTCATTGTACTCGGTGTGCTTGCGGTCAAATGGATCGCGTCGCCCGGCGCGCCGGGTGACATCAGCCCTTCACCGCGCCGAATGTGATGCCGCGAATCAGATACTTCTGCGCGAACAAAGCGAAGATGATCATCGGCAAAATCATCACCACGCTCATCGCCGCCATCGGTCCCCATTGAATGCCCTTGTCGCTGACGAAACCCGCGACCGCGATCGACAGCACACTCGCCTTGCGCCGCGCCACGCTCGAGGCAATCAGGAATTCATTCCAGGACAAGAATGCTGTCAATATGGCGGCGGCCGATAGGCTCGGCATCACAATCGGCAAGACCACGCGCCAAAATCGCTGCCATACGCTGGCGCCGTCCACTATCGCCGCTTCTTCAATCTCGGGCGGGATATCCTGGTAGACCACCAGCATCAGCCAAGTGACAAATGGAATGGTGATGCCCAACTGTCCGATGATAATCGCCCAGACTGTGTCCAACAGGTCAAGCTCGCGCATCACCAAAAAGAAGGGGATGACCGTCGTGACCCGCGGATAAAAGCGGATAAAAAGAAATATAAAGGTCACAGCGGCCAATACTTGGGCGGCGAGCCGCATGCGCGCCAGCCCGTAAGCGGCAAGGGCGCCGCTGACGATCGTGATCCCCGTCGTCCACAGGGTGACCGTCAAGCTGTTTCTGAAGTAACGAAATGTCTTGTTGTCTTCGATCAGGTCCCGATAATGCTCAAGCGTGACCTCCGTCGGCAAGATCGTCGGCGGCACTGTCAAGAATTCGCGCGGCAATTTCACGCTGTTGATGACCAAATAAGCCAAAGGCACAATCACCACGAGGCAGGCGAGCAACAGCACGCAACCATGCCCAAGGGCGAGCAACTGCTGCCTCAAAGACTTACGCCGCTTCATGGAGTTCATGCCCATTATCGAGAAGAATCCGCCGCGTGTTTGCCAGCGCCTCGCCCAGATGATCGCGATAGCGCTCTTTGATCTCCAAAACGATATCGCCCTCATAATCGCTCAGGCGCTCAAAGGCGTCCGCGAAAGGGATTGAAGCCCAGCCCGGCGGAAGATGCAGGTCCGCTTCGCCGTAAATCAAGCGGTCAGATTCAGAATCGTAACCGGTATCGAGCAGCCCGAAATTGTCGTTGATATGCAGATGCCGGACCCAGGGCGCCGCAGCCGAGACTGCTTCCAAATAATCTTCGCCCAAGGCATGGGTCGCCAGATGCAAATGACCCAAATCCAGCGTGATGCCGACATTCGGGTGATTGACCGCTTCGGCCTGCGCCACAATGGCCGCCGTCCGCATCCGCGCATGGTATTTGGCGAGTTCTTCCCGGCGCTTGCCCGCCCGCAGCAAAACCGCGTACTCCCAAAGATGCGGATCGCCGTTTTCCATGCCGATAGTCACGCCCAGATCGGCCGCCCGGGGCGCCAGCCTGCGCAGCGCGGCCACTTCCCGCTCGGCCCCGCGCGCCAGTTCATCAGCGCCCGGCAAGGCCTCCGTCCCCGTGCGAGCGGCGTCCATTGCTTGCAAACCACTGTGATATACCAATATCCGCGCGCCAACCGCCTGCGTCAGTCGCAGGCAGGATTCCAGTACGCGAAATTCCAGCTCAGGATCGCGGCCGAAGGCCAGATTAGCCCGCCCCGGCGCGTGAACCGAATAACGCAGGTCAAATTGCGTCGTGACATTCTTGATCGCCTCCAGGCGCTGAGGCGCGAGTTCACCGTTCATGATGACGTTCAGACTGGGAATCGACAGCTCCGCCAGCGAAAAGCCGGCCGAGCACACTTGCGACAGCGTGTCAATTAAAATCTGGCGGCGCCCATCAACTTTCTTGTCCGGAACATCAATGCCAAGAGCGTGGATTTTCATCACCAGTCCCGCCGCTGAAACCAGAAAACCAGCCAGATGCTCAAGCTGGCGAAGAGCATGAACATCCAGGAAGAGGCCGCCGCCGCTCCAAAATTGAAATTGCGCAAGCCCTGCGTATAAATGTAAAACGTCATTGTATAGGTGCTGAATCCGGGGCCGCCAAATGTCAGCGAATAAATTGAATCCAGCGACAGCAGCGACTCCAGCATCCGAAAGACCAGCGTCAGCAGTAAGAGCGGCATCAGCAGCGGCAGCTCGATATGCAAGAATGTCCGCCAGCGAGAGGCGCCGTCAATCGCCGCAACCTCCAGCAGATCGGTTGGAATGCTCGCGATCGCAGCGCCCGCGACCAACAAGACAAATGGCGTCCACTGCCAGGTATCCAGCATAATCACGGACACAATCGCCCAATCGGGCGACGCCAGCCATTCCGGCCCCTTGACGCCGATCAAACTCAGCAGGTGATTGACCAGCCCGGCGCGGGAATTGAGCAGGATGCGCCAGAGCGTGCCGGCGGCCACCGGCGCGATGACCATGGGCACGATGAGGATCGTGCGCACCGCCCTCATGCGCCAACTTGAGCCCATCGTCATATAAGCGAGGCAGACGCCCAGGAGCATTTCCAGGATGACCGCCCCGCCCGTGATCAAGACGCTGTTGCGCACCGAGCGTTGAAAGGTTGAGTCGCCCAGTTCATGCCTGAAATTATCCAGACCGACAAAACCTTGCGGCGTCTGCGATTCCGTCAGCGACCACTCCTGCACGGACAGCAGCGCTGAGTAGGCCAGCGGATAAAACTGCACCGCGACGACAATGAGAAAAGCCGGCAGCGCAAAGGCGACCAGCCAAGGCACATCGTGCCTGCCGTGCCACGTTGCCGGCTTCTTTAACATTGCCCCGCTCTAGGCGCTTAGTCTCGGTCGGCAGTGCTGTCGGTTACATATCCTGCTGCTGGCCCTGCGCCGCGGCCGATTGCACCAGGGCCGGCGGCACCGTCACCTCAGCCCAGCCCGCGAGCGTGTTGGCGAGCGCCTCTTCCGCGCTGATCGAGCCGATGACCAACTCGCTGGTATTACGGAAGAAGATCTCAAAGGCTTCGAATACCCAGGGCACAGACTGCGCCCGGCCCAGGTTGTGCACCATGTTCGGAAAGTCGTGGCTGTATGCATCCATCAAGTCCGGATCTTCATAGGTGCTCAAGTAGGGCGAGCCCACGCCCAGCTCAACGAAGCGCTGCGTCGCCTGCTCGCTGTTGATGTAAGACTTGACCCATTCCCAAGCCGCGTCTGGATTCTCGCTGTATTCGGAAATGAAGAGATTCCAGGCCGAAAGGAAGGGGAATCCAGGGCCTGGGAAGGGCGCTGTCGCCCAGTTGTCCACCACCAGGGACGCGTCCGGATTCTGCGCCGAGGCGCGCACAAAGCTGACCCAGCAAATCATCGTCGCCGCCTTGCCGGTCAAGAACACCGAATTAGCTTCGTCAATGCTCAAGCCAGTCGCGCCTTCCGGATTGTAAGCCAGCAAGCTCGCCATCTGATTCAGCGCCGCGATCGCACTATCTTCGTCCAGCGCGTAGTTGCCATCGGCATTCACCAGATAACCATCGTACATGCCCAGGAAGATGGCGGGCGTCTGCTCGGAGGCGCCCCAGGCGAAGACACTCGGCGCGATATCAGTGCCTTCCAGATGCATCGCCAACTCGTCCAGCGCGGCGATGTAATCATCCCAGGTCTCCCAGTCAGCTGCGATGCCGGCTTCCTCAAAGATATCGGTGCGGTAAATGATGCCATAGGCATCGGCGCTGTACGGGATGCCGATCCGCTTGCCATCAAAGTGGCCGGAGGGACCTGGCTGCCAAATCGTCGGGATGAAATCGCCGCCGTATTCATCGCGCTCGACAAATTCATCCAGCGGCAGCATCTTGTCCCAGACGCTCGCAATCCAGAATTCGCCCGACATCACGTCAAATTCGCCCGTGCCCGTGGTCAAATCGGTGATGTGATTCTGATTCAACACCGCCCAAGGCAAAGCCACCAGTTCTACTTCAATGCCGGTAGCGTCTTCAAAGGCTTCTTCAATATTCTCGGCGCCAACGTCGTATGTGCCTGACTGCATGTAAGTGGCGACGATCTCCGCGCCGGCATGGGGCATATCCTGCGCCAGCACGCCCGCAGGCAGCAGCGCCAAGATGAACAGGAATAGCATTGCTTTCTTCATTTTCTGTACCTCGTTTTCTGTGTGTCCGAACAAAATCCTGACTGAATTGTGCAAAATGCGTATGGCGATAATCACCTCCCTGGGCTGAGCGGGCTGGGTGCGGCGACGCTGTGTTGATGATGATGGGATTATAACGAGATTGGGCGAGGATGGCGAATTGTGGGGGCTAGGCAATTTCTTCAAACACTTGTGGAATAATATCGTCCAGCGCTGAGTCTAGATCTCCGTCGAACTCGACGCAGGGAATGTCGAGATAGGTGAAGACGGTAAACATACGCTTGTAGCCGTCGGGCGCGCCCAACTCCACCCAATGATGCCCTCGATTTGTCAGTTGGCTCTTGTTCTTATCGGACAAAGTCTGCGCGATGAAAATGTTTGATCGGCGCGCGATTGTGCTGTCAGCGCTTTCGGGATTGCCCTTGCCCATCAGCTTCACTTCGCAGAAGAATTGATCGCCAGAATCGCTTAGGAAATGGAAATCAACCTCGCGCGATTCGCCGGTCAAGCCTTTGCCAGCATAATGGCTTGACGGGACTTGGTATAGTTTCGCCAGCGTGAGCATCAGCGGCAGTTCGAGTCGCTTGCCCAGTCCGCTCCAGGCGCCGCCGCGGATTTCAGCGTGCTTTGCGGCTAGTGTATTGACGACGATGAGGGTTTCTTCCAACGTAAGATTAACGCTGACGTCTCGATAGTTTATTGTGAGGCGTAAATTGAGACCGGCGTATTCATTGCTGATGAGCGATTCAACACTCTGTAACAATTCATCATAAAACGCTGGAGCTACTTCCATAATGACTTCGCGAGTGGAACTGCCGTAGATGTTGAATATCGATTTTGCGTTCAACCCCGCGTAAATCGCTGTATCCTTAGCCGAATACTTCCCATCCAGGAAATTCTCTTTGTACCAATCCTTATCAATACCTATGCCTTCAATTTTAGCGTAGACGACATCTTTGAAGAATTGCACTGAGAATTTGAGAAAGTCTTCGCTGATCTGTAGAAGTACTGCCTTACGATAATGCTCGCCTTTGAGAATCATCCGTAGGACGTTTTGCAACGCAGAATCAGTAAGCGGCATTATACAAGAGCCTCCTCTGCCAACAGCTTGAATTCCGCGGTAGTAGCAAACCTAGCTGGCGGATCGGACGCCTGGTTCTGCGCCATCGTTTGTTTCATTCTGGAAACATATTCGGGTTCTTGCTCGGTTAGAAAGAAATTGCGATTATTTCTCTTCGCCGAAAGTCCAAATGTCCCGCTTCCCGCGAATGGGTCGAAAACCAAATCTCCGTTGTAGGAATAAAACTTTATCACTCTGTCACACAATTCATGTGGAAACACAGCACTATGCACTGCGTCGCTCATAGGGTCAATTGCCCAGAGATTCGTTGTCTCAAAGTCTTCCATAACCTTGCTGTCCTCAATAGTTGACTTCGGATATTGCCTCATATTCCAATCAATCAATCTTGACGACTTCTTTCGATAAACCATCACATATTCAGTTACCATGTTGGGCTTGTAGCCAAGCGGCTTCCGGTGCTGCTGGAAACCGCCATTGCGATTCTTCACCGACGCTTCTGGCTTCGCCCAAACGATGTCGTCGATGAATTCCCAGCCCAAATCAGAAACGATGTTGTGCAAGTCAAAGGGAATCGGATAACGCCGGCTAGAATGTTTTCGGCTGAACCGGGATACGATGACTGGCGATGTGTTGATAAGCAGAAACCTGCCTTCTTTTGTAATCCGGTGAACAGCCGCAAACACTTCTCCGAGAAAATCCAAATACTGCTGGTAGCTCTTGTATATCGAATAGTCGCGGGCATTGTAATAGGGGGGTGACGTGAATGTCAGATGAATACACCCGTCGGGAAGTAGCTTCATAACTTCACGTGTATCGCCTTCGACAACTACATTCTTCATATAGTCTGGCGACTCGTGGTGCATACCATAGTCAGTGATTGTCGGCTTTGACTCGAATTCAGATTGAAACACGTACTGAATCTGCTCATTTGGATGGTCGCGCAGATTCTTCAAACACTCGCGAACGCGTTCTTTGGACTTAAAGACCAGCAAACCACGCATGGCTTGAAGTACGACGGTGGGATCCTCGTCTTGCAGGAATCGCACAAGTGTCGTTATCGTACGCGGATTTCGCATCCGCCCAATTGCTGATATGGCTTCGCGCCGTACAACCGAGCTCGGGTCTTCAATGGCGATTTTGCTCATTTGTTGAAGATACTGTATGTCTTCAAGTTTCCCTAGATTTTTGACCGCCCAAAATCGAGTATCGCGTACAGCATCGCTCAAGAACGGAACAAGGACTTCGCCGTCGAAATCCTTGGGCAGCCTGCCCAGATTCTCCAGAATGACTCTTGCTTCGAGCGACGACGAACAGGACCGCAAGCTCGCATACAGAGCATCAATATCATTTTCCTTGTAGTCGCGCAGTTGAGCCTTGGTAATCATCGGAGAGACATTTTAGCGTTGTCCTGTTTATAGCTTCTATTTTATCAGGCTTAGCGTACGCGACAAATTGCACGCGCCACCCCCTACTCCGCGATCCCACCCTCCGTCATCGCGTGAGCATCCAGCGCCGCGTCCAACTCGGCCGCCTTCATCAAGCCCATTTCCAGCACCACCTCGCGCACGCTTTTGCCCTCCGCCAGCGCCCGCTTCGCCACCCGCGCCCCGTTGTTGTAACCGATGATGGGATTCAGCGCCGTCACCAAAATCGGATTCCGCGCCAGCCAACTCGCAGCCCGCTCGCGATTGACCGCCAGCCCGACCATCAGCTTCTCCGTGAACGCGCCCACCGAGCCGATCATCACCGTCATCATCTCGTTTAGATTATGCGCGATGACCGGCATCATCACATTCAGCTCGAATTGCCCGGCCGCGCCGCAGAGGTTCACCGTCGTGTCATTGCCGATCACATGGTACATCGCCATGTTCAGCATCTCCGCCAGCACCGGATTCACCTTGCCCGGCATGATCGACGAGCCCGGCTGCACCGTCGGCGGGGTCAATTCGGCGATGCCGGTGGTCGGTCCCGCCGAGAGCAAGCGTACATCGTTGGCGATCCGCGTGAAATCCATCGCCAGGTTGCGCAGCGCCGCGCTGAAAAAGACCGCGTCCCCCATCGATTGCATGGACTCGAATAGGTCATCGCTCTCGTACAGTTGGATGCCGGTCAGCGCCGTCAGCTTGGCCGCCATGCGCCCGTGATATTCGGGATGCGCGTTGAGACCGGTGCCGGCCGCCGTGCCGCCGATGCCCAGCCGCCGCAAACCTTCAGCCGCGAACTTGACCTTGTCCCTGCCGCGTTCTATTGCTGTCGCCCAAGCCCCCACTTCCTGCCCCAGACGAATCGGTACCGCGTCTTGCAAGTGCGTCCGCCCCGTCTTGACCACATCGTCCCATTCCTCCGCCTTGCCGCGAGTGACTTCGACGAAGCGCGCCAGCGTCGCCAGCAGCTCATCCAGCCGCCACAAGATGCCCAGCCGAATCGCCGTAGGAATCGTGTCATTGGTCGATTGCGCCATATTGACGTGATCGTTGGGATGGACTGGTTTGTCGCTTGCCTCGATATCGTAGCCGAGTAGCTGATTCGCCCGATTCGCCATCACTTCGTTCGCGTTCATGTTATGGCTGGTGCCCGCGCCCGCCTGAAAGGGATCAACCACAAAATGCGCGTGATGCTCCCCAGCGAGGATCTCATCGCCCGCCTGCATGATCGCCCGCGCCAGTCGCTCGTCCAGCAAGCCAAGCTCCATGTTGACTTCCGCCGCCGCCCGCTTGATCAGCGTGATGCTCCAGATGAAAGCGGGCAGCGGTTTCATGCCCGTGATCGGGAAGTTCTCGCGGGCGCGCTGCGTCTGCGCCGCGTAGAGCGCCTCTTTCGGCACCCGCACCTCGCCCAGCGAATCGATTTCGACGCGATATTCCGTCATGTGGTCATCTCCTGTCAGGCGGCGCAGCAATAGGCAGCGCCAACAGATTCAAAAAGAGCGCTAACATTGTAGCGCCCTTTGAAATGCTTGAGAACGATTTTCCGCAAGCCCGCCCCTGCGCTCCCCTTCCTTAGCTTGCTGGGGCAAGGGGCCGGGGGATGGGGTTAGCGAGAGGCCACGTACAACTCGCCGACTCGCTGCCAGTTGATCACATTGAAAAACGCGTCGATGTAATCAGCGCGCCGGTTCTGATAATGGAGGTAGTAGGCATGCTCCCAGACATCAATACCCAGGATCGGCGTCCCCCCTTCCATCAGCGGGGTATCCTGATTCGGCGTCTTGCTGACGCTCAGCGCGCCACCGTCCGCCACCAGCCAGGCCCAGCCGGACCCGAAGACGCTCCCCGCCGCCGCGGAAAACATCGCCTTGAAATCAGCGAAACCGCCGAAATCGCGGCTTATGGCGGCCGCCAGATCGCCTTCGGGTTCGCCGCCGCCGTCGGGGCTCATGATCTGCCAGAACAGGCTGTGGTTTGCGAAGCCGCCGCCGTTGTTTCGGACAGCCCTGCGGATGTCTTCCGGCGCCGCATCCAGATTGCCCAGAATGTCTTCAATCGACTTGCCGGCCAAGTCAGTCCCTTCGATAGCCGCGTTCAGCTTGTTGGTATAACCAGCGTGATGGGCCCCGTGATGGATACCCATTGTGCGCGCGTCAATATAGGGTTCGAGCGCATCCTCGGCGTAAGGCAACTCAGGCAGCTTGAACTGCCAATCATCGGCCAGCGATACGCCAGAAACGGCCGCGCCGAGCACTGCGCCCCCGGCCAACTTCAAGACATCGCGCCGACTCACTCCGGTTTGGTCGTTCATGGGCTCGATCTCTCTCCAACTTATGGACAGCTTATGATTGGGAACCCAGCGCGCTCGGAGCCCGCCGGGTCAGCAATAGTGAGCGGGCTAACCAGCGGCAGCGTAAAGTTCAGCGACCTTGTCCCAATTGATCACGTTGAAGAATGCGGCGATGTAGTCCGGGCGCCGATTCTGGTAATTCAGATAATAGGCGTGTTCCCAAACATCAATGCCGAGGATCGGGTTGCCGCCATCCATCACCGGCGTATCCTGATTCGGCGTCGATGTCACGCTGACCGCGCCGCCATCGGTCACCAGCCATGCCCAGCCGGAGCCGAAACGGGTAGCGGCCGCCGCGGAAAAAGCCGACTGGAATTCGCCAAAGCTCCCGAAGGCGCTGTTGATCGCGTCAGCCAGGGCGCCGCTCGGTTCGCCGCCGCCATTCGGGCCCATGATTTGCCAGAACAGGTTGTGATTGGCGTAGCCGCCGCCATTGTTGCGCACAGCCGTGCGGATGTTCTCGGGCACGGCACTGAGGTCAGCCAAGATGGCCTCGATGCTCATGCCATCCAGCGATGTGCCTTCGATTGCCGCATTGAGATTGCTCGTATAGGCGGCATGATGCTTGCCGTGGTGGATGCCCATCGTGCGCGCGTCAATGTGCGGTTCGAGCGCATCCTCTGCATAGGGAAGAGACGGTAATTCAAAAGCCATGATTCAACTCACTCCTTAAAAACTTGGACACTTCGGACTTACTCCCGCTATCTAACACGCCGCGAAGCGCGACGACGCAACCTCGAAGGATCCGCGAAACGGGAGTTCACATCAAATTGTACTCAGGCGAAGCAGAATTTCATAGACCATTTGCGGCAGGTTGCGCGCGGCCGCCATTCGCCGCTCTGTTAGTTCTGGCTTGCAATTTACGCGATTCCCATGAATAGTGGCATTCGTCAACCGGAGATCGTTTTTTGCCATCAGACACCGCCCACCGGGCCGAATCCACACCGATCAGGGCATACGCGGTCATCGTCGTTGCGATCGTGGCCACCTCGTCGGCCGCCATCCTCATTCGGCTGGCGCTGGATGAAAACATGCCGCCGCTGCTGATCGCCGGCGCGCGGCTTCTGATTGCCACCGCAGCCTTGACGCCGATTATCTTCCGCCGTTACCAAACGCGAATCCGCAGACTTACGCGGGTGGAGCTGAAGCTGGTCGCCCTCGCCGGCCTGTGCCTGGCGATTCATTTCACGGCCTGGGTGACATCCTTGCAATATACGACGGTGCTGGTCAGCGTTGTTATCGTGTCCACCGGGCCCATCTGGGTCGCCATTCTGGAAGTCATATTCTTGCGCATTCGCCTGTCTCGCCTGGTGGTGCTGGGCCTGCTGGTCGCCTTGTCAGGCGGCGTCATCATCGGCATCCCGCTCAACGGACCGCTTGGCGCGTCGCCGGCTATTGAAAGCGTCAGCGACACGCTCACCGGTGGATTGCTGGCTTTGATCGGCGCGCTCACCGTCTCAGTCTACATGCTTATCGGGCGCAGACTGCGGACGACGCTGGCCGTGATACCTTATGTTTGGCTGGTATACGGGATCGCATCCATCTGTGCCCTAATCGTCATCGTTTTCACCTCGACCCCGCTTGCCGGCTTCCGCCCGCAGGGTTATCTGGTCTTGCTGGCGATGGGCTTGGTGCCTCAGCTTCTGGGTCATTCTTCGCTGAATTATCTGCTGGAGTATTTCCACGCCGCGATGGTCAGCATGTTCTCGCAGCTGGAGCCGATCGGCAGCGCCATTCTGGCCGCGTTTGTCTTTCAGGAATTGCCGCCGGCCAAGCAGATCGCTGGCAGCATCGTCATTTTCATGGGCGTCCTCTTGGCCAGCCGCGGAGAAATCCGCGCCGCAAACACGGGGTCCAGCGATGCGGATTAACCTGTCAACGCCCAGCACAACCCACTTGTGGCTTCTGGTGGCGGTCTCGGCCTTTGCCTGGTCCTTCGGTCCCATCTGCATTCGTTACGCCTTTGAATACGACATGCCGCCAGCGCTCGTGTCCTTCGGGCGCATGATCACCGGCGCAGTCATGTTCGCGCCCTATATTTGGGTCAAAGGCGCGCGTGAAATTGCCGTCATGCCCGTCCGAAGCCGCTGGCTGGCTCTGGTGGCGGGGGCCATGTCCGGCGTCAATATTGTGCTGATGGTGGCGTCGCTGGAGCATATCAGCGTGCTCATCAACCAGGCCTTTATCGCGACCATCCCAATCTGGGTCGCATTCTTTGAAGTCACGCTGCTCAAGCAGTCCCTCGGCAAGGCAATATGGCTCGGGATTTTCACGGCGCTGCTGGGCGGCGTCTTGATCGCCTTCTCGACTATGGGTTCACCAGCGGCGGTCCCCGGCAGCAATCCAGGGCTGGGCATTTTGATGGCGGTGATCAGCGCCTGTTCGGCCGCCCTTTACATCATCATCGGTCGAAAAGTACGCGGCGATGTTGCCTTCGTCCCCTATATTTGGCTGGTCAATTCCGCCGCCGCGGCTGTGACCCTGCTCATCATCGCGCTCAATGGCATATCGCTGATCGGATACGATTTACGCGGCTATCTTTGGGTGTTGCTGCTGGCGATCCTGGCGCAAATCATCGGCCACGGCGCGCTGAATTTTGTGCTGCGATTTATGTCTCCCACCACGTTGACGATGACCGTGCAGTCGGTGCCCGTCCTGAGCGCGATATGGGCTTTCCTGATATTCACCGAGATTCCGACAGTCGCCCAGGTGATTGGCAGCGTCATTCTTGTGCTGGGGGTCACGATCGTGCTGCGCAGCCAGCAGCCGCCTAAGGACCAGCCAGATTGATGCCGGCAAAGGCCGCGGCCCCGGGAATGATCTCAAATTTCGGCGGCTCGTCCGAGAGGATGAAAGGCGCGGACAAATCCCAGAGCGTACCATCGCGCGCCAGCTCTTGTAATGTGTAATCCACCAGGAGGCGAAAATCCAGGTCATTGTAAGGCAAGCCAAGACTGAAGTAAGACCGGCTATACCAGCGCTCCGTCAGACGCAAGGCGCTGGGGCTGGCTTGCAAATGCGGGATAAGCTGCAAACTGTCCGCGTAGATGGCATTCGCATTATTGAATTCGAGCAGGTTTAGGGCCGCCCCGTCTGCGCGCGTTTGAAAGAAGCGAACGCTAGCGTTGATGCTGTCGGCCCAGGCCTGCGCACGATCCCGCGCCCCGGCGTCGCCCGTGATCACGCCGATGATCCGCCCGCGCAAGTCATTGAAGCCGCCAATTTGAGAGCGTGCCGGGACCATCAACCTATCGCCATGCAGAAGATAGGGGACGGAGAAATCCAACGCGGTCGCCAAGCGCCAATCAGGCGTTAGGCCGGCAACGATATCCACGCCGCCATTCGCAAGCAATTGCCTTGCTTCATCGACGCCGCTGCTGACAATTTCGACCGATACAGCCCAACGCCGCCCCAATTCGTTGACGACAGCGCGATTGAGCGCCGTCAGCTGCGCCCGGCTCGACGACAGACCGCTTTGGTCGTCGGCGACGCCACCGACGCGCAGAACGCCGCTGCGCTGCATTTGCGGCACAATGTATCGAGCGGGATGCCTTAGCGCGCCGGCATACTGCGCCGGGCTTAGCGACTCGCCTATGCCATCCCAGAGCGGGACGGCACCTTCCGGATACTCGGCTTCCGGGAAATACTCGCGGCGCAGCGTCTGCAGGGCGTTATCCTTTGCAAGGGATTGAATGCTCTGGCTTAGAAGCTGGCGCATGGCGATATCACCCCGCCGGACAGCGACTGCGCGCGGCTCCCGCGCTACTGCTTCGGCGAGGATCCTGACGCGGTCGGCGTAATCTCCCGAAACATTCAGCAGCTTCTGCTCTTCGGCGACGAGGCCTTCAATCTCGCCGCGAGTCAAAGCGGAGAAGGCGCGATCCAAGGTCAGATAGTATTTCAGATTCAAGCTCGCGTCGAGCCGCGCGCCCCACAAGCTCAGCGCCTTTTCCGTTCGCGTCCCGATAACATAGCCGATTGGCTGGCTGCTCAATTCGCTTAAGGTTCCATAAACGCTGTCAGCCCGCACCATCATCGCCTGTCGACCTTCATAATAGGTCTGGCTGAATTCGAGCTGCGCATCAAGGTCGCGATAACGCGGGAAGGCAGCTACGACAGCATGGATGAGACCGCGATTCAACTGGTCATGCGCGTTCTCGCGGGTGACTTGCAGGAACTCGATTTCTTCGCCCCATTTCTCGGCGATCAAGCGCATCAGGTCAATGTCGAAGCCGCGCAATTCTCCCTGCAGCGTGTACTCGCTGTAGGGCGCTTCGTTGTAAAGCACACCCACTTTGAACAGGCCTGTGGCGATGATTTCGTCCACAGCGGATTCGCTTGGCAGGGTATTGGACGGGCCGTCGTCATCACTGATAACGGGGACGAGAGTTGGCGCCGCGAGCGTGGGGATCGGCGTAGGCGCCTGGGCGCCCGCCCAAGCCAAGACGGCGAAAAAAAGAACGAGCAAGCAGGCATGGCAAATCGATGTCTTCATGGCGCTTTAGCGATACAGCTTGTGGGCTGCAATGTATTCCAGCACCTTGTCTGGCACCAAATAGCGTACACTGAGGTTTTTCCGCAGGCGACTAACCACAAAAGTGGAGGACAGCCAAACGCTGAGCATGGGCACATCGACGATATCGACATGTTTCGACAGGTTGGGCAATATATCATCGTGCATATCGGCGCTGATGTCTTCATCAGCCCGCTTCATGACCGCAAGCCGACAGCAATCGTAGAGTTGCTGCGCGCGCTCCCAGGTTGGCAGCGACCGCAGATTGTCGCCGCCCATTACGAAATACAGCTCGGCCTGCGGATATTGCGCGCGAATGATTTTTACCGTATCGGCGGAGTAGTGCGGACCGCGGCGATCGACGTCGACGCGCGAGATGCTGAAGCGCGGATTGTCTGCGATGGCGAGCTCCAGCATCGCCAGCCGATGATGAAAAGGCAGCCTTACTTCGCCTTTCTTCACCGGATGGTCGGCTACTGGAACGAACAGAATGTGGTCCATACATAAGCTCTCGCGGCTGTATTCCGCCAGGATCAAATGTCCCATCTGGGGCGGGTCGAAGCCGCCGCCCAAGATTCCGATTCGCTGCTTGCTCAATCGGACCACTCCAACTCAAAGTCGCCAACGTAAACTGTATCGCCCGGCTTTACACCAGCTTTGGCCAGCGCGGCAACGACGCCAAGCGTTTCCAAGGTCTTGTGAAAGCGCAGCACCGCTTCGTCATAGTCCCAATAAGTCATCGCAGCGGCGCGCTCGATGCGGTCGCCACTCACGAAATAGACGCCGTCTTCCACCACGAGCTCAAAGGGCAGCCCGTCGTCGTCCAGCTCATAGACAGGCGCCGCATCATCGGTCGAGGCTTCGCGCTGCGGAAGATTGTCAGCTTGTTCAAACACGCGCTGGATCAATCGCTCCACATTTTCGCGCGTCAAGGCCGATATTGCGAGCGGATCCGCGATGTCCCGCTCGAGCAAGCTCTCTTTTAACAGCGCCCAATACTCGCGGGCTTCTGGCAGATCAATTTTGTTTACGGCCACAATCTCCGGCCGCTCAGCCAGGTTGGCGTCGTAAAGCGCCAATTCAGTCCGGATCTGATTGTAATCGGCCAGCGGGTCCGCCGCCGAGCCATCCAGAATATGCACGATGATGTCGGTGCGCTGCACATGGCGCAGGAAGGCATGGCCGAGACCAACGCCGAGATGCGCGCCTTCAATCAAACCGGGCACATCGGCGAAGACCAGGTCTTTATTGTCGTATACGACAGTGCCCAGATTGGGCTCGAGGGTCGTGAAGGGATAATCGGCGATTTTGGGTTTTGCATTGCTTACTACCGAGAGCAGCGTGGATTTCCCCGCGTTGGGCAGGCCCACGAGCGCCACATCGGCGATCATTTTCAACTCCAGCGTAAGCCAGCGTTCAACGCCCGGCTCGCCCTTTTCCGCCATGCGCGGCGCTTGATTGGCGGCAGTCTTGAAGTGAACGTTGCCCCGGCCGCCGCGCCCGCCCCGCACCACAATCACCTCGTCATCAGCTTTTACCAGGTCGGCGATAAGCCCGCCGGTTTCAGCGTCGCGCACGACTGTTCCGGGCGGTACGAATACGACCAGCCCGTCGGCGTCGGCGCCAGTCTTATTGCTCGATCCACCCTTGCCACCGGCTTTGGCTTTGAAGTGACCGCGCTTGCGGAAGAAGAAGAGCGTATTGAGGTTGGCGTCCGCCTTGAGCAAGACATCGCCGCCGCGCCCGCCGGCGCCGCCTGAAGGACCGCCGCGCGGCACATACTTTTCGCGGCGAAATGACACCATGCCGTCGCCGCCCTTGCCGCTCGCCACGAAGATCCTGGCTTCATCAACAAGCATGTCTTGGCGCACCACTCATTTGCAAGCCCATAACGGCAAGCAAGAATACATGAGTTTGACCGACGCGTGTAGGCAAAATGGACGCGGCCCGCTGTTGATAAGATCTTATGAGGAAACTGGACATAAGGATTGTAATCTAATAGCGCCTGTAGTCCAATTTGATACAAATCACATTTGGGCATATCAGAGCTTTAGAGACAGCGAAGGACGGCATCGTTGATTGACAGGATACGCTGGCAGGGCCGTGGCAGCTTCGCCATAGATGGCGACCCGTTCATTCAGATCGCGCCCTGGCGCGTCGTCAAGCATGAGTCGCCACCCGATGTCATCCTGATTGGCCACGAGCATTATGACCACTGCTCGCCGGCTGATGTTGAAAAGATCCGCGCTGAGCGCACCGTGATCATCGGCAATGACAGCGTCGCCCGCGTTATAGATGGCGCAGTCGTGCTGCGAGAGTGGCAGAGCATCAGCGTTGACCGCGCGAACATTAAAGCCATCCCCGCCTATTCCCCGAGCGACCCGCGTCATCCGCCCGAGGCCGGCGGTCTTGGATTCCTGATATCGCTGGACTACTTCGACATCTATTACGTGGGGGATTCGGAACTCATCCCGGCGATGGCGCATCTGCGGCCGGATATCGTGCTGCTGCCGATAGACGGCTATGGCCGCCTGTCTGTCGATCAAGCCTTGAAGCTGGTGGATATGCTGCAGCCGCGCTGGGCGATTCCCTACAATTGGGGCGGCGCCGGCGAGGAAGCGACGCAGCTTGACGCGCAGAGCTTCCAAAGAAGAGTCACGGGCCCAACTGAGGCGCTTCTGCTGCCGATATCGCCGTGAGAATTCAAGCTAAAGCGTTCAGGCGGCGGAGTCTATCTTTTCCGATAAGGTAATCACGCGGCCATCGCGGGTGATAATCCGCGGCTTTTCCTCGCCGCGAATGACCGTCTCGCTGATTACCACCTTGGTGATTTCCTCGTGGCTGGGCGCCTCGAACATGACATCGAGCAAGCAGGATTCGATGATCGATCGCAAGCCGCGCGCGCCGGTCTCGCGTTCGATTGCCATGCCGGCGGCCGCCTGTAGGGCTTCGGATTCGAATACCAATTCCACATCATCAAGCGAAAGCAGATGCTCATACTGCTTGATGAGCGCGTTCTTTGGTTCGACCATGATGCGGACCAGGTCTTCAAGTTCAAGCGGCTGCAAGGCGACGATGACGGGCAGACGGCCGACCATTTCCGGAATCATGCCATGCTGGATCAGATCCTCGGGCGCGACCTCGCTCAAGAGATCGGCGCCTTCGCGCTTGGCAGTCTCTTGTTGAGCGCCGAAACCGATCTTGCTTTTCATGCCGATGCGGCGGCGGATTACCTCATCCAGGCCGGCGAAAGTTCCGCCGACGATGAAGAGAATATTTCGCGTATCGATCTGCAGAAACTCTTGATGAGGATGTTTGCGCCCGCCCTGCGGCGGCACGTTGGCCAATGTCCCTTCGAGGATTTTGAGCAGCGCCTGCTGCACGCCCTCGCCGGAAACATCGCGTGTGATCGATGGATTGGAGTTTGACTTGCGGGAGATCTTGTCAATCTCGTCGATGTAGATGATGCCGCGTTCGGCCCGCGCGATATTGCCGTCGGCCGCCTGGATCAATCTCAGCAGGATATTCTCAACATCTTCGCCAACGTAACCGGCTTCCGTCAAGGCGGTCGCGTCGGTGATGACAATCGGCACATCGAGGATGCGCGCCAAGGTCTGCGCCAGCAGCGTCTTGCCGCATCCGGTTGGACCCGCCAAGAGGATATTGCTCTTGTCGAGCTCAATGTCTTGAGGCTCGTCAGCCGCTTGAATGCGCTTGTAGTGATTGTAAACCGCAACACTGAGGACGCGTTTGGCCTCTTGCTGGCCGATTACATAATCATCCAGGCGCAGCGCTATCTCGCGAGGTGAAAGCGTCAACTCGAATTCAAAGTTGTCTTCCGGCTCGAGCGAGTCGCCGTCTTCTTCCTTCAGGAGGTTGTGGCAGAGTTCGACGCAGAAGTTGCAAATATAAATGTTTTCGGGGCCCGCGATCAAACGCTCAACCTCGTCGTGCGACCGATTGCAGAAGTTGCAGCGATGCTTGATCGGCGAAAAACTCACTTCAGGCCCCTTCCACTTCGCGCTCTTCGGATAGCAGGACCGAATCGACCAGACCGAAATCGGCCGCTTCCTGCGCTGTCAGGTAGACATCACGGTCGGTCACACGTTCCACTTCTTCTTCCGTCTTGCCGGTGTGCTTCACAAATATGTCGATGATGCGCTTTTTGAGCCGCACAATTTCTTCGGCTTGGATGACGATGTCGGACGCTTGACCCTGCGCGCCGCCCAGAGGCTGATGCATGTGGATGGTCGCATTCGGCAGGGCAAGGCGCATATCGGGTTCGCCGGCAGCCAGCAGCACGGTGCCGAAGCTCGCGGTGATGCCGACCGCCACCGTGCTCACGGGCGACGTAATCTGCTGCATGCAATCGTAGATGGCCAAGCCTGAGTATACGATGCCGCCCGGCGAGTTGATATACATCTGGATTCTGCGGTCGGGTCCCTCACGCTCGAGGAAGAGCAGCTGAGCGACAATCAAATTGGCGATCTGGTCGTTAATGCCAGAACCGACGAATAGGATCCGTTCCTTCAGCAGCAGCGAGTAAATGTCATAAGCCCGCTCGCCACGACTTCCCTGCTCTATCACCATGGGAATTACATTGTGGAAGTTATTCATTCGCCCTCCGGCGCCTCACTTTCGATTTGGCCATGTGGCAAATCGTAGCTTTTGATTTACGAATTGCCAGTGCGCGTTTCCACCGGCTCGGTCTCGGCTTCTGGAGGCGAGTCGCCTTCGCTGCGTGCAGCGCCTGCACCGTCCTCGTTGCTTTCCTCGGGATCGGTGGCGTCCGCTTCGGCGTCTTCCGCTTGATACCGCCGCAATCGTTCGCTGCGTTCACGCGCGCGCCGGGCGTCGGCCGCCACCCTTGATTGCAGTTCTTCTATCGCGGCCGCCGGATCGTGCCCCCGTCCAATGGCGAGAAGATGGGCGTTGAGATGACTCATGAGCAGATCATTGCCGACGTTGCCCCGCATCTCCGGCGTATTAAAGAACTCGCGTATTTCAGAGCTGCTGTCATAGCCGGTGATGACGCTGTCGATCCTCGCTTCGATCTGGTCGTCGCCGATCTCGATTTCCCGCGCGCTGACCAATTCCCGCAAGACCAAGAACTGACGCAATGATTGCTCCGCGTCCTCGCGATTCTGCTCGCGAAGTTCTTCGCGGCTGCTGTTGGTCATACGCAGATACTCATCCAAACCGAGCCCCAGTTGCTTGAGTTGCGCTTCAAACTCGTCGATCATGCCGTCGATCTGTTCGCTGAGCATGATGTCGGGATACTCGATCCGGGCGCCCTCAACGATCTCTTCCAAGACGGCCTCGCTATATTCCTCCCTGGCGTTTTCCAGCTCCGTTCTGGTCAACTCGTCGCGGAGGGATTGGCGCAGCCCGGCGAGGTCCAGTTCTTCATCACCCCGTTCCCGGCTGGCGGCTCGCGCGAAATCGTCATCCAATTCCGGGATGGCGATCGCCTCAATATCTTGGATCGTGACGATAAAACTCACTCGGCGTCCGATGATGGTTTCTTCGGCGTCATCATCAGGGATTGTCAATTCGAATTCGACATCGCTGCCCCGCTCGGCCCCGATCAGATTGCCGACGAAGCCGTGGATAAAAGGATCCTCATTTGGATCCAAGATGATTTTCGTACCGTCTTCCGTAACGAAGGCATCACCCTTCTTGGGCACGTAGGGCGCCGACGCTTCATCGGCCGTCGTCTCGTCCGACTCATCGACATCCGCAGTAAGGGCGTCTTCTGTCACGATCGCTTCCGCTTCATCCGGCGGATCGCCATCGGCAAACTCGCTGTCCACCGCAATCGTGACGCGATGACCGAGCCCGGCCACCTCGACATCTTGATCGACGACTTCGACTCGACGCATTTGCATCTGCTTCAAGACGTCATCGAGTTCGCCCTCGGTGACTTCGGGTTCCGTGAAATCGAGACGGACATCCAGATAATCTTTTAGATCAACTTCAGGCTGCAAGGGCACTGAGAAAACAAAGGTCGGCGCGGGCTCCAGCTTGAAATCCTCAAAAGCGCCGGGACCGTAGGGCAGGACATCGCTTTCTTCCAGCGCCTGTTTGTAAAGGCTGTCACCCAGCGCTTCCAGCGCTTCTTCCAGCACAGCGCTTTCGCCGACATATTGCAGGACGAGCCGATAGGGCGCCTTGCCCTTGCGGAAGCCCTTGATGCGCACTTGTCGCGAAATCCTGCGGGCCGCCTGGCGCTTGGCGTCTTCCAGCTGATCCGGCTCGATCTCAATGGTGAACTGGGCTCTGTGATTTTCGATACGTTCTGTCTGCAAGTTCAAGATGCATTCCTTGAGCTAGGGGCGGGCCTGATCGGGCGAGTGCCCGGGGCGCCCGGCGTATGGCTTCAATCAAAAAGCGTAAAGGCGCGAGGCGCGCCCTTCAAGCTGAAAACTGATGAGGAAGGAGGGACTCGAACCCTCACCTCAAAGAGACATGATCCTAAGTCATGCGCGTCTGCCAATTCCGCCACTTCCTCAAGCAGAAGCATGTAGCGGCATTATAGTCCGGCGGGCTTTGCGCTACAAGGGGCGAAACCTATTGCAGCTCAACGCCCGAGACATCGGAGACATCTATGCCGCTTACCTGACCGAGCACACTGTTAATGATCAATTGCGCAAATCGGAACAGGGCCTGCATTTGCGCGATGCGGTCGAGGTAGAGCCGGGCAAGTATCTGCTGATCCGGCGGGAGCTCGGCGATGGCGTTGGAAATGGTCAGGCGGTTTTCTTCCATGACCGCCAGGGCCCGCTCGACATCGCGCAATTCGCGCCCGCTCAAAAAATTGGAGAAGATCTGCCAAAAATCGGTCTCGGCTTGATAGTATTTGCGCCGCCCGCTGCCGCCGCGCACCCAGACCTGCCGCACCATGCCCATATGCTCAAGCGACCGCATATTGGTGCTGACGCTCGCTTTTGAAATGCCCAGGCGCCCCATCATATCGTCGAGAGAGAGCGGCTCCGCGCTGAGCAGCAGGCTGCCGTAGAGCTGTCCCATGACCTTGTTGAAGCCAAAATAATCCGCCAATTGGCCCAAACCATCCAACATGCTGTCATGGACGATCTGAAGATCATTGGCCAGCTGTCTGTTATTTGCGCTTTTGTCGCCCGTCTCGCTGGACATCGCACTTGCCCCGGTCGATTCGCGCCGTCATTGTATCATTGCCCCGCCCTGCTTTCAAGCGAGCCGGGCGGCGCAGCGGGTCAAACGCCCGTCCATGCGATAGCGCGAGCTGTAGGACGAGACAAGTCTCGCCCCTACAGATTTCGCTATGATTGCAGATGGAATCTGGCAGGTTATTTGGAAAAGAGGAAAAGAGGCACGCATAAAGGGCATAGAGGGATGCATTGTTGTAACAAACGGCGCTGCAGGGGCGTTTCGCTGAAGCGTCCGCGTGAACGCTACCGCGCTGCTGGCTGCCTTGCGTTATAATCGCTGTCTATCTTATCGATCCCGGAGCGAACCTCGCTGTGACACGCCATTTCCACCCGGCCCACCGCCGGCAAGCCATTCAATGGGCGCGGAACTTGATCGCGCGCAAGTTTTACGTCCTGGATACCGAGACCACCGGCTTGGGCCCGACCGATGAAGTGGTGCAGATCGCTATCCTCGACGGGGACGGCGAGGCGGCGCTGAATCAGCTTGTCAGACCGACTGTCTCGATCCCGCCTGTCGCCTCGGCCATCCACGGCATCCACGACAGCGATGTGCTCGACGCGCCCAGCTTCAAGGAAATCTATATCCGGCTGTCGGCGCTTCTGGCCGGGCAGGTTGTCATCGCCTACAACATGGACTTCGATTGGCGGCTGCTGGGGCAGACGGCGGCGCGCTACCGCCTTCCCCCTATACGCATCGGCAAACGCGATTGCGCCATGAAACAATACGCCAGATTCAAAGGCATTCGCCAGCCAAACGGCCGCAATTATGTCTGGCACAAGCTGGGCGTCGCCATCGCGCAAGAGGGGCTGCCGGCGGCGCGCGCGCATGACGCCCTCGGCGATGCCCGCATGACCCTCTCTCTCATCCGCAAGATGGCTTCTTACGCCTGAACACCCGCAACAGCTCGATCGCGAACTTCCCGCCAGCCGCGCCGCCTCGCCCAGGCCAGCGCATCGCGAACAGGTGGCTAATGGGTTTGTGCGATCCTGCGAATCATACTTTAATGAATATGGCTTCATGTCGGCAGCGTTCGCGCCAGAATGAGGCGCGAATTGAGGGGCTTGCGCGGGCGAGTTGCGCCAGTCCTGACCAAGTCACCGGAATTCGAGGATAGGGACTAACTGTGAAAAACTTGAGCGCCACAATCAACCTGCTTATCGCTTCCCTGCTGTTGCTGGTTTTCCCCCTCGGGCAGGCGCTGGCGGCGGACATTACGGTGGATGCCGATTGCAGCTTGCCAAACGCCATCCGTTCGGCAAACGAGGAAGCGCTGGTCGAGCCGCGGGCCGACTGCGAAGACGGCGACGCTGATGATGGCAACTCGCAAGTCGATGACAACGGCGTCGAGATCCCCGCGGGCCTGGACAGGATCACCATTGATGTCTCCGGCACGGTCGATGGCGTCATCACACTCGATGGGGCGCTGGCCATCACATCCAATGTCGCGATTGAAGGCAGCGGCTTCACGATTGAGGGCGCCGGCAACCAGATCTTCAACATCAGCGCCGGGGCGCTAAGCACAACTGACCTCACGATGAACGGGGGCTGGACCGACGGCAGCGGCGGCGCGATCGCCGTTTCCAATGCAGTCCTCACGCTCGTGAACAGCGTCGTCAACCGGAGCGGCGCCAAGGAATTGGGCGGCGGCATCTACGCGCTCGACAGCGATCTGACGCTCATCGACAGCGTGGTCAGCGCCAACGCCACCGGCATCGTCAATCGTCCGGAGCAAGCGGCTGAAGATGACAACGCTGATGCAAGTGAAGAGGGCGCGGCGCAGGCGGCCGAATCGGAGGATGCCGACCTGATCGCGCAAACGGAACCCAGCGAAGAGCCGGAGCCAATAACCCGGGATACTTTTGGCGCCGGCATTTATTTTGAAGGCGCGGACAATGAACTGGTCATCGACAAGAGCGGCCTGGATAGAAATGTGTCGCCATCCGACGGCGCCGGATTGTACATCGCCAGCGGAAGCGCGAGCATCACAAACTCGACCTTCAGCCTCAACATCGCCGGCGGGGATGGCGGGGGCATCTACAACGCCGGGGAAAGCACGCTCACCCATGTGACCGTCGTGCGCAACGTAGCCGAGAACAGCGGCGGCCTGCTCGATTCCACGACGCTCCTCCTTTATAACAGCATCCTGGCGGATAACGAAGGCGGCGACTGTTCCGGCACCTTGAACGGGACCATTGGCAATCTAATCCGTGATCTATCCTGCGGCCACGATGGCCTCAGCGATGATCCCAACTTGCTGCTCCTGGGCGGTTCGCCCGCTTATTACCTGCCGCAAGCCGGCAGCCCGGCTCTGGACGCCGCCTCGCCGGATTATTGTCTCTTGACCGATCAGCGCGGCATCGACCGAACGCCGGATGCCTGTGATATTGGCGCAGCCGAACATCAGGAGGGCGTTTTCCAATTTCAGATCCAGAGCGCCCTGGGTTTGCTCTCCCAGCCGGATTCAGGCGGTTCTGACGCTCCAGCCGAAGAAACCCCGGAACCGACGCCCGCAGAGCCGACGCCCGAGCCAACTCCGCTGCCCCCGACCTGCGAACGATTGCCCGCCCACATCACCGTCTCCGCCTCCATCGGGGCAGAATGCAAGACAGCGGACGCTGCCGGCGTCGGCAATCAGATCTTGATCGACAACGGTTTCATTTACGCCGTCGATATTTTCGGCAGCGTGAACGAAATAATAGCGGCTTGTTTTCAACACGACGACGGCGCTATTGTCCTGCTTGACGCCGCCAACTCGCCGCGAAACATTGTGCTGCTGCAATCGCGCAAAGAGGACGGCGGCTGGATCTGCGCTGATGTCGACCGCGCCGGCACCGCTGTCCTGATGCCCTGGGCGTTTCTCTTATCCGGCCATGTTCCCGAGCCGGTTTGGGAGCTGGCCGGCTGCACGGTGACGACCACTAATATCCTCAATTTGCGCAGCGAGCCGAACACCACGAGCGAGATCCTCGCCAATGTGCTCAATGACAGAAGATTGCAAGCAGACCGGAAGACCCTCAGTTTCTACCGCGTGAATTACTTCGATATCATCGGTTGGCTGAGCGCGGACTACCTCAATACCGCCGGCGATTGCGATTAGCGTATGCGCTTTGATGGCAAGGCCGCCCTGGTCACGGGCGGCTCGAGAGGCATCGGGCGCGAGATCGCCCTCGGTTTCGCGGCGCGCGGCGCCCGGGTCGCGCTGCACTACAAGGGAAATCATGAGGCAGCCGCTGCAACGCTGGCGCGCATGGATGGCGACGGTCATACGCTGCTGCCGGCGGATATCGCTGACGCCGCGGCGGTTGCCCAAATGGTGGATCAAGCTGTCGAAGGCATGGGCCGCCTCGACATCCTGGTAAACAACGCAGGCATCTATGAAGAGCTTTTGCTCGCCGACGCCAGTTATGAAGAGTGGCTTGCGCATTTCTCCCGCGTGCTGGGGGCGAATCTGCTCGGCGCGGCCAACGCCAGCTTCTGCGCCGCTCAGCACATGATCAAGAATGGCGGCGGGCGCATCGTCAACATTTCCTCGCGCGGCGCTTTCCGTGGCGAGCCGACCGCGCTCGCTTATGGCGCCAGCAAAGCCGGCCTGAACAGCCTGGGGCAATCGATGGCGAAGCTGCTGGCGCCGCAGAAGATTTTCGTCGGCACGGTGGCGCCCGGTTTTGTCGAGACGGATATGGCCGCGGAGCGACTCGCCCTGCCCGATGGCGACGAGATTCGGCGGCAGTCGCCGGTTGGCCGCATCGCCCGGCCGGAAGAAGTCGCCTATGTTGCCATGTTCCTCGCCTCGGAAGGCGCGGAATTCACCACCGGGGCGATCATTGACGTCAACGGCGCTTCTTATTTGCGCAGTTGAGGCATGCCAAAATGCGCGTCGAAATCCTTGAAACAGCGCGCCTGCGCATCCGCCCATTCGCCGAAACTGACTTGGATAATTGCTTGCGATTTCGCCGCCAGGTCTTCGCGCTCGATGAAGAGCGCGCGGCCGCTCAAGGGTGGCTCCGCTGGACCATCGACAGTTACCGCGAACTGGCGCAGCTCGGTCAGCCGCCTTATGCCGACTACGCGGTCGAACTGAAGGATGGGGGCGCTTTTCTCGGCTCGGTCGGGATCGTGCCAACTGTCCTGCCCTGGGGCGCGCTCAAGGGCACATCAGAGGACCGCTTGCTCAGCCCGGAGATCGGCTTGTTCTGGGGCATCCTGCCCGCGCATCGCCGGCGCGGTTTCGCGGGCGAAGCGGCTGGCGCGCTGCTCGGCTATCTCTTAGATGATTTGGGGGCGCGGCGCGCAGTGGCGACGACCGAGCGCGACAATATCGCTTCTCAGCGCGTGATGAAAAAGCTGGGCATGACGCTGCTGCGCAATCCGAATCCGGAACCGCATTGGTGTCAAGTCGTCGGCTTGATTGAGCATCCGAGCGCGCGCTGAGCGGCCGATTCTCAATCTAAAGGTGAATGACCGCATTCAATGCGCTATAATCTGAATCATCAGCGCCTTCACTGCCTCGATCCGCCGCAATCGCTGCCATGCTGGAAACGAGACGGCAGGACGCCGAGAAATCAAATGACTATCAATAAGGAGTAGACCATGAACCGCATATCACTTTCAGTTCTTGTATTGCTAGCGCTTGTGGCGGGCATCGTCGGGGCGCAAGACAGCTACGAGCTCACGATCATGCACACTAATGATGTGCACGGCCATCACGAACCGCAGCGCAGCGGCGATGGCGGCGCCGCCCGCCAGGCGACCGTCGTGCAGCAGATACGCGCTGAAGGCGGCAACAGCCTGCTGCTGGATGCCGGCGACCGCTTCACCGGCACGCTCTTCCATGTCCAATATCGCGGGCAAGACAGCGTGCAGATCATGAACGCCATTGGCTATGATGCCATCGTGCTGGGCAACCACGAGTTTAACGAAGGCAGCGAAAAGCTGGCGGAATTCGTCCAGGGGCTGAACTTCCCGACTGTGAGCGCCAATATCGACTTCAACGAAGACCCCTATCTGGCGGGCCTGGTCGCGCCGTCAGTCGTCCTGGATGTGGGCGGCGAGTCGATCGGCATTATCGGGCTGACCGCGCCGGAAACCGTGATCCTGAATCTGCCCAGCAAAGATCTCGTCTTCCACGACAACCTGGCTGAAATCACTCAAGAGCAGGTCGACAGCTTGAGCGCCCAGGGCATCGACAAAATCATCCTGCTTTCGCATCTAGGCTATGGACCGGACCTTGAGGTGGCGCAGGCTGTCAGTGGCGTCGATATTGTAGTCGGCGGGCACACCAACACCTTCCTCAGCAACACCTACAGTGGCGCGCTAGGCGGCTATCCCACCGTGCTCGAAAGCGCCAGTGGCGAGCCAACGCTGGTCGTCCAGGCGGACACGAAGACCATCTATCTGGGTCGGCTGGATGTCGAATTTGATGGCGCGGGCATTTTGACCGACTGGGACGGCGACGCCATCTTGCTGAGCCGTTACATCAGCCCCGACCCCGAAGTCGGCGGCCTCATCGCTGGCTTGGCGGAGCCGATTGCCGAGCTGACCTCGCAGCGCGTGGGCGAAACCAGCGTGGCGCTGACCGGCACCAGCCCGCGTCTCTGCCGCATTGAAGAGTGCCTGCTGGGCGTCGTCATCACCGATGCCGTGTTGGAAAACACCGGCGCTGATATCGTGATCCAAAATGGCGGCGGCATCCGCGCCGACATCGACGAAGGCGAAGTCACCCTGGGCGAGGTGCTTAATGTCCTGCCCTTCGGCAACCTCATCAGCACCCTGGAGCTGACCGGCGCTGATGTGCTGGCCGCGCTGGAAAATGGCGTCAGCCAAGTCGAAGTCGACGAGAATGGCAATCCCATGGTCGATGGCGCGGCCGGGCGCTTCCCGCAAGTGGCTGGCATGCGCTATACCTTTGACGCCACGCAGGAAGCCGGCAGCCGCATCGTCAGTGCCGAAGTCCTTATGGACGGCGACTACAGCGCACTGGATATGGAAGCCATCTACCGCGTGGCCACCAACGATTACATGCGCAGCGGCGGCGATGGCTACGCTATCCTGGAGACCAACGCCATCAATCCCTACGACCAGGGCAGCCCGCTGGATCAGGTCGTTGCCGATTATATCGCCGCCAACAGCCCGCTCAACGCCGCGCTGGAAGGGCGCATCACGCATCAGGCCGGCGGATAGATTCCGCCAGCGGCACGCGTCACCTCAAAATCTGTAGGGGCGAGACTTGTCTCGCCCTACGAGCTTGCTCTATCGAATGAAACAGCGTTTCGCCGAAACGCCCCTACAGCGTCGTTTTAGTTCAAACAGCGCATTCCTCTGCGCCCTCTGTGGTGAAAAAAACTGTGCAGTGTTCGCCAAAGCCTTAGCTTTGCCACCGCCCAAGCGCCGCTCGCGCCATGCCAGGGCCGCATTTATGCTATAGTCGAATAGATTCGCAGCGGCGGCAACCATGGGCGAAAACGACAGCTTCTACGACATCTTCTTCATCTTCCACCCGGTCGACATTGAGGTGGTTCGGCGCGTGGCGGCGCAGGCCAGCGCGACCGGCGTCAATTGCCGTTTTGACGAAGACGAGTTCGGGAAGACTGACGCCGGCGTCAAAACGCTGCAGGGCGGTATTCTGCGCTCCTATACGGTTGCCTTCGCTCTGTCGCCGGCATCAGCCGAGAGCCAGCTTTGCAACGCGCTGCTGCAGTACGCCGTCGGCAACGGCAAGCGCGTGCTGACGCTCATCCTCGATGATGACATTGATGTCGAGGTCCACCCCTCCATCGCGCAGAACCCCTATGTATTCTTGCGCGCCGGCGATGATCTGGGGGCGCGCGTGGAAGAACTGCGCGCTTATCTGCCGGCCGATGACAATCTCAAACTGCACACCGAGCTGCTCGTCCTCGCCAATATCTGGCGGGACCGGGGCCGCCCGCCTGACCTGCTTTTGCCGCCCGACCGGCTGGAAGAAGCGCGCGGCTGGCTGGCGACCGCCTCAGCGCGCCATCCGAAACCGTCGCCGCTGCAGGTGGAATTCATACACACCAGCCGCCGTGGACCGCCCAAACGCCGACCACCCGCTGCCAGGCGCGTTGCGCTTGCGCTTGCCCTGCTGGTTGCTTTGGGCGCGGGCTTGCTGCTGCTGGCGCGGGTTGTGGGGACGGCGCAATTCACAGGCGCGCTGACGAGCGAGGCGCAGACCCAAGCCGCCACCGTGGCCAGCGAGGGCGCGCTCGGTCTGATTGACAATGTCGCCGCGACCAGCGTCAGCTTGCGCGCGGCCGCCGCCCGCACGGCAACTGCCGAATCGATCAGTGCGACCGCCGCCGCCCAGGTCACGGCGACTGCTCAGGCACAGGTGGACATGCGCGCCACAGACATGCGCGCCACCCAGGTCGCCCAATTGGAACGCGATGAAGTCGCAAGACGCCTGGTGCTGGCGGGCGAAGAAGCGCTGGCGCAAGGCGATGTCGAAAAGGCGCTGGCGCTGGCTTGGGAAGCGAAAGACGGGCTCGACGATCCCGGCGCCGCTTATCGCCTGCTGCGGCGGGCGGCCGCGGCGAAGCCCGCGCAGCGTTTGGACGCCACCTACACACTGCGCTTTCAGCCGGGGGGCGCTCGCTTCGCCCTCGTCCCGCAAACTTATGACGGACTGAAAATCTACGATGCGCGGACCGGGACGCTGCTCCAGGAATTGACCGATCACGAACATCCCATCACAGCGATGGAATACAGCCGCGACGGCCGCTATCTGGTCACGGCTGCCAGCGATGGCGAAATCATCATTCGCGACAGCAATACGGGCGCAATTCAGCATCGGCTCAGCGCCCACCAGGACGCCGTCACATCAATCGCGGCTTTTCCCCACAGCGACAGATTGGTGAGCGCCGGGCGGCTGCCGCATCTCGCGCTCTGGGACCTCAACGATGGCGAGAAATTGGCTGAATTCGCGCTGGAGGATGCGCCGCAGCGCCAATTCGGCGGCTTGCTCGTTAGCGCTGACGAGGCCCGCGTCATCGGCCTGTCATCCGACGGCGGGAATTGGATCACGGTACAGTGGTCTGCCGACGCGCTTGAATTGCTGCCGGCGGAATCGGACGAGCGCGATTACCGCGGATACGATCGGCAAGGGCGAATCGGCTATACGGGCGGGCGCAGCTTCCCCGCCTACCCGGGCGACCCCAACGCGGACGATGTCCAGTTTTGGGACCTGGGCACTGGCGAGCTGATAGCGCGCCTGAATGACGGATTCAATTGGTCTCTGCTCAGCGGAGGGGACCTGACCGCCGCCATCGACGAGCTGTTATTCATCAGCTTCCAAGAGGAGAGCGCGCTGCTGGTCATCCGCACTGACGCGATTGGTCAGTGGGCTGCCTTGGTCGATATCGGCAGCGGCCGGCTTCTGCGCCGTATCGAGAATGAAATCGCGGCCAGCCTGAAAACTGCCGAGCTGCTCAGTGACGGCTCGGCGCTCTCCGCCACAGAAGACGATCGCGTGATTTTATGGTCGAGCGCGGACGGCAGCTTGATCCGCGAGATTGCAAACGCGCCTGAGGGCATTGAGCAGCTGCGCCTCAGCCCGGCGGGAGATGTCATCTTCGCCCGCACAAACGACGGCGCCGCCCATCTATGGCCATTTAGGGATGCGGTGGCGGAACCGCTGCTCATGCTGACTGATGCGATGCCGGGAACAACCATCAGCCCGAGCGGCGCCGCCCTGCTCCATGTGGAGGACGATGGCATTCGCTTGAAGGATCTTGATTCAAACGAGACGCTCGCGCAAATTCAGGCGAGCGCGGTAAGCAGCGCGGGCGCGAGATTCGCTGCTTACGAGGACGGCGAATTGCGACTGTACGACGGGGAAAGCGGCGCCGAAATCCACAGCTGGAATTGGGACGGGGGCGCGCTGACCGCCTTGCGTCTAGCGCCGGCTGGCGATCTTCTTTTGGCCTTGACCGAGACGAATGAGCTCTGGCTCGCCCGGCATGACGCCGAACAGCCCCAGCGGCTTGCTCGGCAGGTCCCGCCGCCTTCGCTCATCAGATTCTCGCCCGGCGGCGAAACCGCCTTGACGCTGCTGGAGGACCTCGCCCTGTTATGGGATACCGAGACGCCCGCCGCTCTGGGCGCCTACCCGCTGGACGCGCCGGCCGACGCGGACCTGCAAGCGGCGTTCCGCCAAGATGGAGACGGCATCGTTTTCTTCCTGCAATTGGAAGGCGGCCTTGCCGGGCTGACGGCGCTTGAACTCGCCGACAACATCCCGCGGCGCCAGACCTTCATCGAGGTGGAGAGCGGCGCGCTTTCAGCCGACGGCGAGACCCTCGCCCTCGCTTTTCAAGACGGCCGCGTTCATGTCCTGAGCACAGAGTCGGGCGATATCCTGGCGCAGCTGCCCGCCGGCGCCGGCGAAGTGCGGAAGCTGCGATATCTGCCCGCGGAGAATGCGCTCATCACCGCCTCAGGCGCCGAGCTGATCCTGTGGGACCTGGCCGCTGGCGCAATCGATCAACGTTTTGCCCATCCCGCTCCGGTGCTTGACTTTCACTTGAGCCGAGACGGGCGGCGCATTCTGACCCTCGACGGCGGCGGGACTTATCGGCTCTGGCAAATCGAAAGCGCGGAGGAGCTGCTGGCGCGAATCGCCGAGAATCATGCGCCGCGCGGCCTGACCTGCGCCGAACGCGAACAGTATTCGGTCGCGCCGCTCTGCGAGTAGCCGGCATGGTTCGCATCTTATTCGCCTCTTGGTACAGCGGGCTTGGCGGCGGCGAAACGGACCTGCTCACGCTGGTTGACGCGCTCGACAAAAGCCGTTACGAGCCCCATCTCCTGCTGCCGGCCGCCGGTCAATTGGCGGATCGCTGGCGCGGCAAAGGCTGGCCTGCGCACATCATCCCCTTTCGCGGCGCGTCGACCTATTTCATCCCCGCGATTTGGGCGCGCTTCCCCGTTGTGCGCCGCCTGCGGGAATTGCTCAAAGAAGCGCGGATCGACATCGTACAGAGCGATTATCATACGCTGCCGCTGATTGCCCCGGCCGCTGAACGGGCCGGCTTAGCGTTGACCTGGACCGTGCATGGCTGGTGGTTCAAACCGAAGCCCTGGCAGCGGGCATTCTTCCGGCGGATTCCAGCGGTGGCGCGCAGCAGAGCGATACGCGACGGCTTCCTCGGTTCGCCCCCCTTCATGCCGAAAGAGAATTTGCCGGTGATTTACACAGGTGTGGATACCCGGCGCTTCCATCCCGGCTTGGACCGGGGCGCGCTGCGCCGTGAAATCGGCCTCCGGGACGACGCTGAGGTGGTGGCGATGGTCGCGCGTTTTCAGCCCGTCAAAGGGCATCATAATTTTCAGGCGATGGCGGAAATGGTCTTGGCGCAGCGACCCGATACACATTTTATTGTGGCCGGCGGGGATGTCTTTGGCGCCGCCGCCGATGGACGTTATCGCGCCGATATTCTGGCCAAGGCGCAATCGACGCCCGTATTGAGCGATCGCTTGCAATACCTCGGCTTTCGCGGCGATGTCGAAAATGTCTACGCCGCCGCTGATGTTTTTGTCTGCCCGTCGGATTTTGAGAGCTACGGCATCGCCAATCTGGAAGCGATGGCATGCGCCACCCCGGTCGTCAGCACCCGCCGCGGCGGCCCGTCGGAGACGATCGTGGATGGCGTCACCGGTTTCCTCGTCGAGCCCGGCGCTGCTGAAGCGCTGGCCGGGCATGTGCTGCGCCTGCTGAATGACGGGGCGCTGCGCAGGCGCATGGGCGCGGCCGGTCAGGAGCGCGTTGAGAGCGACTTTTCCATCGAGGCCGCCGCCGCCGCATACAGCAAGATTTATGAAGACCTGCTGGCGCTCAATTGACCGTGGCGTTGCGCAGAAATTTGGCCAGCGTATCCCCCAGCGTATTGTCCTTCAGATAAGCGATATTCTCGCCCGAGAAGGGAATGGGCTGCATGCCGAAGCGATTGACCAGGGCGTTATTCGGCACCGTATTCGGCACCGCCAGCAAGTCCAGCAGACTGCTGCTCACGGGCGAGCCGGGCAACAGCGCCTGCATGACGAGCACAACCGGGCGCAGCAGCCAAACCGGCACGGGCAGCAGCAGCCGCCAGGCGCCCAGCGTCGCAATAATTCGCCTTTCTATCTCGCCGAGCGTTAACACTTCGGGACCGCCAAGCGCGAGTTCAGCGCCGATCGTGCTCTCGTCATCGAGGCAGCGCATGACCGCCTCGACCACATCATCGACCGCCACCGGCTGGAATTCGGCTACCCCTCCGCCGATCAAGGGAAATACCAGCGGCGTCACCTTGAGCAGGCGGGCGAATGTATTGAAGAATTCGTCTTGCGGCCCGAATATCGCTGACGGGCGCAGCGCCGTCCATTTCAAGTTGGAGGCGGCGACGGCCTCCTGGGCGCGTCCCTTGCTGGCGAGAAAACGATAAGGCAGATCGCTTCTGGCGCCGTTCTGGCTGATGTTGATGAAGCGCTCGACGCCGGCCGCTTCCGCCGCTTTCAAGACGTTGACCGTGCCCTGATAGTTGACCGCCTCGTAAGTCTGCCCGCCCTTTTCCATAGCGATGGCGACCGTGTGTATGACGGCGTCGACGCCCGCCATCGCCGGTTTCAGGCTGCCCGGCCGCGTGACATCGCCTTCGACGATCTCGATGCGATCGGCGATTGCCCCCAAGCGGATGGCCGCTTTTGCCTTGCGCCGCACGAGCGCGCGGGCCGGTCGCCCCTCAGCGACCAATCGCTTCATCGTCTGATTGCCCAAGTAGCCGGCTGCGCCCGTCACCAGAATCGTCATCGCAGACTCCTTTCGCCCTTGCCCACCCTAATTCAATTATAACGGCAAAAAATTAGTAACATTGCAGGGGCGTCTCGCTGAGAGGCCCGAATACGCATCCTATCGATATGATGGCCGTTTCGGCGAAACGCCCCTACAGAATCGTGTTTTCGTCCGGTCCTTAGTATGTGTCAGGGCAATCGCTTCAAATTGTCTTTCAACACAGAGGACGCAGAGTTCAGGTAGTTTCTGACGACAATTCCTACAGATCCACCATTTGAATATGGCAAAGTTGCCAGAGAAATTTCATTTGCCGCTCAACAAATAAAGTTGAACTAAAACATGAGCATATATTTTGTTTTTCTCTGCGATCTCTGCGTTCTCTGTAGTTAATTTTTAGTTTGAGTTTATATCATTGAGTTTCATCATTTTGAAGCGATTGCCCTACTTAGTTGTGTGAGCTGAAGCGTGACTTGCGAAAGGCTGTGGTAGAATATGCCGGCTACGTCAACACAGGAAAACTTCCAAAAGACGTAAATGCCGAAACAAACACGAGTCTTCCGCCTTGATGCCAAGTTACCCGACGGAGCGGCGATAGGCGTCGCCGGCCGGACGATCCTGGCGGGCGCTTTGGTCGCTTTTCCCACCGAGACTGTTTACGGGCTGGGCGCCAATGCTATGGACGCGGCGGCGGTCGCGAAGATTTTCGCCGCCAAGGGGCGCCCCGCCAACGACCCGCTGATCGCGCATATCGCCAACTTCGAGCAATTGCCGCTGGTCGCGCGGGACATACCGGACCTGGCGCTCGAACTCGCTCAACAGTTTTGGCCGGGCCCTTTGACGCTGGTGCTGAAAAAATCGGGTGGCATACCCGACAATCTGACGGCCGGCCTCGACACGGTCGCCCTGCGTATGCCCAATCATCCGGTGGCGCAGGCGCTTCTGCGGGCGGCGGCCCGGCCCATCGCAGCGCCGAGCGCGAACAAGTTCTCCCGCCCCAGCCCCACCCGCGCTCAGCATGTCCTGGATGATCTCGCCGGTCTTGTCGATGTCCTGCTTGACGCCGGCCCGACATCCATCGGCGTTGAATCGACCATCCTCAGCCTGGTTGATGACCCGCCTCGCCTCTTGCGCCCGGGCGGCCTTTCATTGGAAGCCCTGCGCGCGCTCTGCCCGGCGCTGGATTATGCGCCGCATTATCTGGGCGATGATCAGGTTGCGCCGGCGCCAGGCGCCATGCTGCGGCACTATTCGCCGCGCGCCCGTCTTCTGCTCTTTTCCGGCGCCGATGAGGCCGCGGTCAGCGCCGCGATGCGCGCGGAAATCGCCCGCTGCGACAATGTCGGCCTGCTGGCGAGCGACGCCGACGCCCTTCAATTTGCCGACCTCAACATACCGATTGAGAGGCTCGGCGCCAATGCCGAGGAAGCCGCGCTGCGATTGTTCGCCGCCATGCGGGCGCTGGACCGGCGCGGGCTGGATACAATTGTGGCGCGAGCGCCGGAGAAACAGGGCTTGGGGCTGGCGCTCTGGGATCGCTTGCTGCGCGCCGCCGCCGGCTCCCTGATTGAGGTATCGGCGGATAACATTGAGAACTATGTACCAAAGTAAAAGACCGCTTCGCTTATGCTATAATCACGGACGTGCTTGAACATGTCACAGAAGGAATTGAGTGTGGCGAAACTCATTCAGATCAAGGATATCGCGGCATACGAGGGACAAGCTGTCAGGGTGCGCGGCTGGGTCTACAACAAGACCGGCAAAGGCCGTCTGCAATTCATCCTGCTGCGCGACGGCAGCGGGCAAGCGCAATGCGTCGCCTTCAAGAAAGAGATGGCGCCGGCCCAGTTTGAAGCCGTCCGCGCGCTGACGCAAGAATCATCCGTCATCATCCGCGGGACCGTGCGCGCCGATGACCGCGCGCCCGGCTTTCCCCCCGGTTTTGAAATCGGCATCCAGGAGCTGGAAATCTTGCAGCTGGCGCAGGAATATCCCATCAGCCCCAAAGAACACGGCACCGAATTCCTGATGAACCACCGGCACCTGTGGCTGCGCAGCAATCGGCAATGGGCGATCTTGCGGATACGCGCGACCATCATCAAAGCCATGCGCGATTGGCTGGACGAGCAAGGCTTTCTGCTGGTTGATACGCCGATCATCACGCCGGCCGCCGGCGAAGAGACGACCACGCTCTTCGACGTGGATTATTTTGGCGAGAACGCTTTCCTGGCGCAGACGGGTCAACTTTATAACGAAGCCAACATCATGGCCTTTGGCAAAGTGTATTGCTTCGGGCCTACCTTTCGCGCCGAGAAATCAAAAACGCGCCGCCATCTGATCGAATTCTGGATGCTGGAGCCGGAGATCGCCTTCTGCAGCCTGGAAGAGTTGATGGACATTGAAGAAGGCATGGTGGCATACGTTGTGGCGCAAGTGCTGGCGGAGCGCGCGGGCGAGCTCGCCATCATTGAACGCGACATCGACAAACTGAAGGCGATTACGCCGCCATTCGCGCGCATCAGTTACGATGACGCCGTCGCGCGCCTGCAAGAACGGCAGCGGCAGCTGGACGATCCCGCGGCGAAGGCGGAGCTGGCGATCGAATGGGGTGAGGACTTTGGCAGTCCGCACGAGACGGCGCTCGCGGAGAGCTTCGACAAGCCGGTCTTCGTCTACCATTATCCAACCGCAGTTAAAGCCTTTTACATGACGCCGGTGGCGGGGCGGCCCGAGGTCTGCCGCAGCGTCGATCTGCTGGCGCCCGAAGGCTACGGCGAAATCATTGGCGGGAGCGAGCGCATCCACGACGAAGAACTGTTGGCGGCCAACATCGACAAGATGGGGCTAGGGCGAGAAGCCTACCAGTGGTATCTCGATCTGCGCAAGTTCGGCAGCGTGCCTCATGCCGGCTTCGGCATCGGCGTTGAACGCACGGTCGCCTGGATCTGCGGGCTGAGCCACGTGCGCGAGACGATCCCCTACGCCCGCCTGCTCAACCGGAAATATCCGTAAAGGGCTTGTCCGCTTAACAACAGAACTGTAGTGGCGCCCTATCTGGCCGCCCGCTCTTACGTCGAATTCTGTAGGGGCGTTTCGCTGAAACGCCCACAGGAATGATTCGGACGTCTGCAACGAGGGCGTCTCAGCGAGACGCCCCTACAAGAGAATCCAAATTGGCGAATAAAACAGGGACGAGAGACGATCAGTGTCTGCGGGCCCCTTGTCTCGCCAGTCGTGGCGATAGGATACGTTTTCGGGCGAGCCACCGTCTCGCCCCTACGGCTTCTGAAACCCTTGAAGATGGAATCCAGAAGCTTCATAAAGAATGAGAACACCGAGTGGCCCCCGCCGCTCAATCAGGGGGCAAGACCGCGCGGAGGGCCTCCGCCAGGCTCGGCGCTTCAATCAGTTCGATGCCGGCCGGTATCATGTCCCCGCCCCGGCGCGGCAGCCTTGGAACCAGCGCGCGCTTGAAGCCGATCTTCCGCGCCTCGTTCAAACGCGCCGCCAACTGCCCGACTCGCCTGAGCTCGCCGCTCAAACCGACCTCGCCGACGATGGCGATATCAGCCGGCAGCGCGCGATCGAAATAGCTGGACGCGATCGCCAGCGCCAACGCCAGGTCCGACGCCGGCTCCGATATTCGCAAGCCGCCGATGACATTGACGAAGACATCCTGCTCCCAGAGTTTCAGCCCGATCCGCTTGCTCAATACAGCGCTGATCAGCAGCAGGCGGTTGATGTCGATGCCATTGGGCGTCCGCCGCGGATTGCCAAAAGCCGACGGGCTGGTCAAGGCCTGCAGCTCAACAAGCAGGGGACGGCTGCCTTCCATCGTAATCGCGATGGCGGAGCCGGGCGCGTTGATCACCCGCTCTTCGAGAAATACCGCCGACGGATTCTCGACCGGCGCCAAACCGCCCCCGCGCATCTCAAACACGCCGACCTCGCTGGTGGCGCCGAAGCGATTCTTGACCCCGCGCAGGAGCCGGTATTGCCCGAAAGGATCGCCCTCGAGCATGAGCACCACATCAACGATATGTTCCAGCGCGCGCGGCCCGGCAATGTGGCCGTCTTTGGTCACATGGCCGATCAGCAAGACGGTTACGCCAGCGCGCTTCGCCAGGTCCTGCAAGCGTATCGCGCATTCGCGCACCTGGCTGACCAGGCCGGGCGAAGACGTCAGCTCGGCGACGCGCATGGTCTGAATCGAATCAATCACCGCCAGCGCCGGCTCAAGCGCCGTGACCTGCTGAATGACCTGGTCAAGATCGGTCTCCGTCAGCAGGTGCAGGCCGGGCGCCCCCAATCCCAGGCGGTCCGCCCGCAGCTTGATCTGCTGCGCGCTCTCCTCGCCGCTGACGTAGAGCACATCGCCCTGCGCGCGCGCCAACAAGGCAGACATCTCCAGAACAAGCGTCGACTTGCCGATGCCGGGTTCACCCCCGAGCAGAACCAGACTGCCTGGCACCAGACCGCCGCCAAGCACACGGCTGAACTCCGCAATCGGCACGGGAATGCGAGCGTCGTCGCCCAGGACGACTTCTGACAGCAGCGTCGCGCGCGCCGGGGTTTTTCCGCCGGAGCGGGCTTGCTGCCGGGAGCTCGGGCGCGCTTCTTCCAGCTGTTCGACCATTGTGTCAAACTGGCGGCATTGAGGACAACGCCCGAAGAAAGCGGGGCTGCGTTTGCCGCAATTTGAGCAGATGAATGAACTGCGTCGCTTGGTCATGGGCTAAAACTTAATCATGCGAAAAAGCAGCTTCAAATCTTTAGCAAGCGTGGGCGAGCCACCGGCACGCCTCTACACGCAGCAAATCTACAACGTAGCTTGCTGGCGTTCGACCATGCAAGCGGGCGTTTCGGTGAAACGCCCCTGCAGAATCGCGTGCGGGACAAGGACGATACTCAATATTCACCACTCCTTAGGGCGCGACCACATAGTCGCAGTCGGCAAGGGCGCCGCCGGCGCTGAGCGCTTCAATGCAGTCGCTGAGCAGCGCGCCGACTTTTTGGTGACCGGCGTTGTTCCAGTGCCAGTCTGGCGCATAATCCGTCGTTGCGTCAAGCGCTTCACGCGGACTGAAATAGCTGATGCCGAGCTCTTCAAACAGCGCAATCGCCAGGCGAAACTCGTCGCCCGGGCGCTGCAAATCGGTATAACGCGGGATCAGCATGATCAGGAGCTGGCTGCCATGCGCCTCGCTGGCGTCGCGCAGATCACGCAAGTATGCGCGCGTTAATTCCAGCTTGCGGTTGAATTGCGCCTGCTGCGCGAATTGCAATTGCTTGCCCAGGGTGTCGACGGCGCTGAGGAAAAGCGAACCGAGGCGTGTCGCGCCGAGCAAGCGCTCGAATTCATTCGCCGGCGCTTCCACCCCGCTCCAGCGATAATACAGCATTCGCTGGTTTTCCAGCTTGGTCACATTGCCCCAGGGATCCAGGTGATACTGCTGCAATTTGACCACTTCGCCAGCCTCCGTGATGCCGACGAAGTAGCCGTCAACCGGGAACAGGTTATCGAAGAAATCGTTGGTGTAGAAACCGTAAATGGTCAAATGCGGCTTCATAATCGGCGCGAACATTTGGAAGGCCGCCAGCGCTTGATTTGTGCCGACGCCGAAGATGCCCGTATTCCAGAGCTCCGTCCCCGGCAATCGCGCTTCAATCGTCTCCACATAGGATTTGCCAATATCGGCTTCCTCGCCAAATGTGAAGGAGTCGCCCAGCGCCAGCACCCTCGTGCGCCCTTCGAGCGCGGGGCTGAAGACGAAATCTTGACTGTCGTGGAAGCCCTGCCTGTTCACGATGCAATAACGCCCGGACATCTGACCGCTGGCGCAGGCTTTTGTCATTTCAGCTTGAACGTAGTGGCAGGCCGGGTCCTCACAGCTCCACCAGGGCGCCGGCTGCACAAATTCGTCGGGCGCGTCCTGGGGAAAATAGGTCTCGTATCCGATTGCGCTGAGGACAAGTTCCAGGGCGGCCAGGGTCAAGACTGCGACGGCCATAGCCTTCAGAAGCGCGCTCTTGAACTTGGGCAAGACCTTGCGCCGCGAAAGACGCAGCGCCGCGAAAGCAAGCAGGCTGATGAGCAAGCCGCTGATGATGACCAATATCTGTAGCGAATGCAGGCCGGGGCGCGTATCGGGCAGCAAGTCAAAACCGAACCCGGCGGCGGCGATTGCCAAGCCAAATAAGGCGACGATTTTCAGTGCCCGCTGTGCCATGCCCTGCCTTTTGCCCATGAGCGCGCGGCCGCGCCCAATGGCGCTACAACATCATATTCTACTGAATCGGACGGGTTGGCATAACCACGTTTTCGCAATCCGCAAGGGATTTAGTGACCAGGTATTTTTCTACACAGCCGCTCAAAAGCGCGCCGGCTTTCTGGTGCCCCGCGCTATTCCAGTGGTTATTCGGCGCTTCCATGTAGTCGGCGGGCGCATTCAGCGATTGAACAGGATTCAAATAGGGAATGCCCTCTTCTTCCAAGAGCCGGATCGCCGCTCGAAACTCATCGCCCGGCGCCGCTATGTCAGCCCGGTGAGGAATAACGAGCACGAGCAAATCGCTGCCATGAGCTTGCGCCAGGTCACGCAGATCAGCCAGGTAGCCGCGCGTGGCTTCGGATTGCCTGGCCGGGAGCGCGCCGGACAGCCGGCCCAGGGCATCACGCAGACGCAACAGCAGCGTCCCGAGGCGGGTGGTCCCGATGGCATGTTCGACGCGGCTGCGCGGCGGCCCCACGGCGTGCCCGTAGTAGCGCAATGCCGTCTCTTTGTCCGTCGCGAAAACATTGCCCCAAGTATCATAAAAATGATAGTTGACGCTTGCTATTCTATTTTCCGGGTCCAGGGCCCGCAGCGCCCGGTCAATCGGCAGCAGGTTATCGGCGAAATCGTTCATGTAAAAGCCCAGGATGGTCAGCTCTGGACGCAGCTGCGGCGCAAAATGCTTAAAAGATGCGACCGCCTGATGGGTCCCCGTTCCGGGCATCCCGGCATTCCAAACGAGGGCCTGCGGGTTTCTCGACTCGAGAATCTCCACAAAAGACAGCCCGGCGTCGGCTGACATGCCAAATGTGAATGAGTCGCCCAGGGCGAGAATGCGATGCCGCGCTTCAGTTTCCGGCGGCGCTATGAAGTCTTGTGAATCGGCGAATCCTTGGCGGTTCAAGCGGCAATGGCGGCCGGAGAGGCTCCCATCCTGGCAGGCCGCCATGGCCTTCTCATACTCATAGTGACAACCCGGCGCGGCGCATACCCACCAGTCTACCGGCCGGACGACTATCCCAGGCGGCGAACTGAAGAAATAGGTGGCGATTCCGGCAGCCGTCAACAGCAACTCCAGCAGCAGCAGCGTTATCCCAATCACAATGGTGGCGGAGAAGACGGGCCTGCCCGACGCCCGGCGCCTGAGCCCGGGGCGGCTCAGGAGCAGCGCGCCGAGCGCCAGCGCCAAGCCGGCGGCGATGATGAGCAGTTGCGGCAGGTTCAATCCGGGGCTGGCGCCCGGCAAGAGATAATCGATGCCGAGGCCGAAGAGCGCTAGCAGCGCGCCAAATGCAACAGCCGCATTCAGCGCCCAGCGGGTCATTTTCTCAGCGGCCATTTGGAATTGTCACATGTCGACAGTCGGCGAAGCTGCCGCTATCGTGAAACGCCTTAACACATTCGCTCAAGAGCGCGCCGACCTTTTGATGGCCCGCGCTGTTCCAATGAACATCCGGAAAAGCGGCGAAATCGCCCGGCGCTTGAATGATGCCCCCCGGGTCCAAATAGGCTATCTCAAGCTCATGCAAAATCTCTATCAAGGTCTCGTAACGCATCTTGGGCGGCGGTACGTCAACCCGGGAGGGAATCACCAAAACCAGAAATTCGGAACCTGTTGAATTCACATCATTTTTGAGCGCGCTCAAGTATCCGCGCGTGAGTTCAGTTGCGCGCGCGAAATGCGGATCGCCGGGCACGGTGATGCCGTCGATGCGCTGCTTCAATTGCAGCAGGAGGCTCCCAAGCCTGGTATTGCCGAGCAAGCGCTCGAATTCATTGGGGATGGGCAGCTTGCCGGCGCGGGCAAACTCGACCAGCCCGGCGGTCAGCTCAAGCCGCACCGGATTGCTGGCTTGATCAAGCACATAATACCGGACAGCCTCAATAGAACCGTCGGCATTGATGAAACGAATTCTGGAATCCAGCGGGAAAAGATTGTCCCAAAAGTCATTGCCGGTGAAAAAGCCCAGCACGGTCAAATGGGGCTTGAAGAGCGGCCCAAGAGCGGAGAACGTCAGCACCGCCTGATTGGTGCCGGTCCCGCCGATGCCCGCATTCCATACGAGCGCGTTCGGAATGTCGGCCTCAAGCGTCTCCACAAAGGAATCGCCAACACCCGCCATATAGCCCTGCGTGAATGAATCGCCGAGCATCAGAATCCGCCGGCGCTCGTCTGCTCGCTCGTCGATTGTAAATTCGTCGCTGTCAGCATATCCCTGCCGATTTACGATGCACTCGCGTTTGGCTAACGGGCCATCATCGCAGGCGGAGACGATGGCATCGTAAACAAAGCGGCAACCCTTCTCATCACAGGCCCACCAGGGCGCCTGCTCCAAAGGCTCGTCAGAGAACTCGGTTGGATAAAAAGTAGGGGCGCCAAAAATGGTCAGGGCGATTTCGAGCGCAAGCAGCGTAACCAGGGTGATTGCGAAGCCCCGGGCGAGGTTCTTGCGCGCTTCGCCCAACCAGCGGGGCAGGCCATCCCGGCGCAATCGACGCGAGCCGTAGGCCAGCAGCACACCAGCGAAGATGATGAGAACCTGGGGAAGATTGAAACCCGGGCTGGCGCCGGGCATGATGAAGTCCACCGCCAGGCCGAAAACAGCGACAAGAACGCCCATGGCGAAAAGCAGATTGAGGACGACACCGCGCATGACAGTTGACTCCGCTGACCCTCGACTTGACGCCCTATCGTTCGGTCTCTTCGGCGTCCAATTTCGCATTATACGCCCGCTCGCATATCATGACAATTGAATGCGGGCCGGTGACAGGGCAATCGCTTCAAAATTAGTGGAAAGGAAACGTCAGAAAGGCTCAATCATC
>JAPPEU010000080.1 GCA_028875245.1 Chloroflexota bacterium | reverse complement strand
CTTCATTTAAGGCTGTTTTTCAACAGACACTGATAAGTCGCCCCTACAGATTTCGGTATGATTGCGTATCGAAATCAGAAAGTTCACTTAGAGAGAGTTGTTGATGGTACAACGATGCATCCCTCTGTGCCCTCTGTGTTGCCTCGTTTCCTTTGTGGTGAAAATATGTGGGGTTTTCGACAAAAGAATGATGGATCAAGCGTCTGCGTCAGCGAGAAAGGCCGCCAGATGATGCTTCCACAAGCCCGCCAGCGTATGCGTGCCGTGGCCGCGAGTATGCTCGGAGATGGGCAGCAGCACATAATGCCCGCGCTCCACATCCCGCAGCGCCGCTTCCATGATGCCCAGCTCGGGCGGATTCACTAGATCATCGGCTGAATTGATCGCCAGCAGCGGCGCCTTGATGCGCGCGAGATGCGGCGCCGGGTTGTAATCCTCGGAAGCGGCGAAGGCGTAGAGCATATCGTTGGCGTCCAGCGCCGAGGCAGAATTGTGGATTCGTTCCGCCAGAAAAGCGTCGGCGGCCGCGCGCGTCCCCGCTTCTTTGCGCCATTGCAGCGGGCAGCTCGTCATCATGATCAGCAAGTGGATCGCGTTAATCAAGCCGGCTGGCTGCGCTTCATAGTCGCCGCCGTTCCAGGCGGGGTCATTTTGAATCGAGTCCATGATCATCTTCCGCATCATGCGATTGCGCCCGGCGATCTCGGCCGGCAGCGCGGCGAGCGGCACGAGACAATCCATGAAATCGGGATAGGCGATGCCCCAAAGCCAGGTCTGCATGCCGCCCATCGACGTACCCAGCACCAGGCGCAGATGATTGACGCCCAAGCCTTCTGTGAGCAGGCGGTGCTGGGCGCGGATCATATCGAGGTAACCGTAACGGGGGAATCGCATGCGCGGCCCGTCGCTCGGCTTGCTTGACCGGCCATGGCCGATGCCATCGGGCAGGATGATGTAGTGCTTCTCGGCATCAAGGATCTGGCCGGGCTGGAATAATTCGCCGGCGAAGCTCTCGCGCAGAAACTGGGCGCCGCTGCCGGTCGTGCCATGCAGGATTAGGGCCGCGTTTCGCACCAGCCCGGCTTCGTCGCGGCGAGGCGCGCCCACGGTCCGATAATGCAGGCGCAGCGCGGGCATGACTTCGCCGCTATTGAAGGCAAAATCGCGAATCGTGAAATCGCCCGCTCGCAGGTCCATTTGCGTCTCGCGCCAGCGTTATGGACTGAGCGCAGGCAGGCTGTAGCGCCGGACGAAGGCGCCGTCCTCTCGCAGCATCACAAGGTTAAATCCGCCTTGGACGTTCAAATCCGGTTCCGCCGCGCCCAAGCCGGGATAACCCGCCAGGTTTGACCAGGTCGACGGGCAGCAGATGTAGGCGACGCCACCGCTGAAGGTCGTCGTCGCCTGATGTATGTGACCGTGGAAGACGCCCGAGATTTTGTCCCGATGCTGCTGCAAGAGCCGCTGCACGCGCTGGCCATTCTGAACGCGCATCTGCTCGTCAATCCAGGGCACGCCTGTTTCTATCAGGGCATGATGCGCCGCCGCGATGATCGGTCGATCGTGAATCGACTCAAGGCGTTCAGCGAACCAGTCGATCTGTTCGTCGCTCAGGATCGGCGCGTGTACATCGCCTTCTTCGTTGCTGTCCAGCGTCAAGAGATGGCAGCCGCCCAGTTGCAGATGAGCATCGCCCAAGACCTGCATGCGCTCTCCATCGTGCAAAATGTCGCGCATCAGCCGGACCGAGTCATGATTGCCCGGCAAGAGATACAGAGGCTGCGAAAGCCGCGAAAAAAGTTCGCGCGCGCAATGGTAATCTTGCGCTTGAGGGTCGGCGCAGACATCGCCCGTATGCAAGATGAAATCAATCTCAAAGGGAAGCCGATCAATCATCTCAAGCAGGCGCTCGACGCCGCGATTCGGATGCGGCAGGGAAGCGGGAATCTCAGGCGGGTGATAGGCGGGATCCGCGCTGATGTGGGTATCGCTTATGTGGAGGAAGGTCACCATACTTAAAGTCTATCATAGAAGCGTCCGCCTGCGGGCAAGATCGTTCAACTTGGCGACACATTAGCACACGGCCACTATTAGCGCTACTTCCTTCTGGCTTGCTCTGTTCATTCGGCGGGTTTCCGCTCATTTGCCGGTTTTCGCGCCGATACCAGCTGTCAGCCGTCGCAGAATGCACTAAGATTTAGGCATGGGCGCCATATATCGGATGACTGCGGATTCGCTAATGGAAACAGCACTTGTACAGCATATTTCACTGGCGGCGGACGCGAATGCCCTGCGCCGGGGGGAAGCGTCGCCCTCTGATTTGATTGACCGGCTGCAAAAGCGCTTTGAGCGAATCAACAGCGCGATCGACGCCTTCCTGCCGGAAGCGGATCGCTTCGAGCGTTTGCGCCGCGACGCCGCATCATTGGAAGAGCGCTTTCCCGCTCCCGAAGACCGCCCGCCGCTGTACGGCGCCTTGCTGGGCGTCAAAGATATATTTCATGTCGATGGCTTCACAACTCGGGCCGGCACGCGCGTGCCGCCGGAGCATTTTGCCGGCGAAGAAGCGGCTGTCGTGACGCAGCTGAAACGCGCCGGCGCCCTCATCATCGGCAAAACCGTCACCACCGAGTTCGCCTATTTCGAGCCGGGGCCGACGCGCAACCCGCACAACCCCGCCCACAGCCCGGGCGGCAGCAGCAGCGGGTCAGCGGCGGCCATCGCTGCCGGGCTGGCCCATATCAGCCTCGGCACACAGACTGTCGGTTCGGTCATGCGCCCGGCTTCTTACTGCGGAATCGTCGGTTTCAAACCGTCCTACGAGCGCGTAACCACCGCCGGCTTGGTCAGCTTCTCGCCATCGGCCGATCATGTCGGTTTCTTCACAGTTGATATCGCCTCTATGCAAGCCGTCTGCTCAGGCTTGATCAGCGATTGGAAGGGCGACCGCGAGTATGAAGCGCGCCCCGCCCTGGGGGTGCCGGTTGGCGCGTACCTGGAGCAAGCGACAGCGTTGGATGCCTTTGACCGGCAGCTGTCTGCGCTTGAACAAGCGGGTTGCACAATCAAGCGCGTCCCGCTGCTTGACGACATCGCGACGATTGACGGCTTCCATCAAGATATGATCGCGGCCGAATTGGCGCTGCAGCATCGCGAGCGCTTCGCCCAAACCAGCGATCTATACCGCCCGCGCACGGCAGCGCTCATCAGGCGGGGGCAAACCGTATCGCCGGGGCGTCTGCAGGCGACGCGCGCGCATCGCCTGGCTTTCCGCGGGCGCCTGCGCCGGGTTATGGACGCAGAGGGGATTGACCTGTGGATCTGCCCATCGGCGCCGGATGTCGCGCCACGCGGCTTGGAGGCAACCGGCAGCCCGGCGATGAATATGCCCTGGACGCATGCCGGCCTCCCCGCCCTGTCTTTGCCGGCTGGGCAAGGCGCCGCTGGCCTTCCACTGGGCCTGCAACTGGTGAGCCGCTACGGTGAAGACGAAAGGCTGCTTGCCTGGGCCGGCGCCATCGAGCAGATGTTCCCGCGTTGAAAAAGGCCGGCGGCATCGCGCCAAGCGGGTTCTGCAAATCAGGCGATCGCCAGCGGATTCACCCAGGAGCCGGTCGCCCCGGTCAATTTGAGTGGCGCGATAATCAAGAGAAACTCATAACAGCGCGCCGCCGCCAACTCGTCGAGATTGAGATTCTCCACATGGGTCACGCCCTTGCGCACCAGCAGGAAACGGTGCACCGAATGATCCATCGGCGGCATCGCCTCCACCGCCATATTGTCCGCGCCCACCAGGGTCATGCCTTGCTCGAAAAGGGTTTGGGCCGCTTCCAGGTTCAAGCCGGTCTGCGCATCGCGATAAACAGGATCGCCCGCCCGCAGCAGTTTATAGGTTCCCGTGCGCACCAGCACCGCCGTGTTCTCAGTGATGACGCTTCCCTGCCGCGCCAAGGCGCCGCGGATGTCGTCCGCGCCGATGGCATAAGCGGGCGGCAGCATCTCGACGCCTTTGTAGCCGGCCACATCCAACAATAAGCCCCGGCTGACGATGGGCGGCATTTTTTCGATGCTCATGTGACTTTGCCCAGCGGAGGTGACGCATTCGCTGGCCGGGACCGTCGCGTCGTCGCCGTCATACAAACGCGGTTCGCCATCGTTGGCGGGCCGCCCGTCGGCATCCTGCTTCTCCGCGATATGGCAGAGGGCGTCGATATGCGTGCCGACGTGTATCGACATGCGGATTGTCTCCGCCGCCGCCGAGCCCGGGTCAATGGTTGATTCGTCGCCATGGCGCAAATGCGGCGCGATCGAATACGATTTCATCGCCGCGCCCGGCGTCAACATGCCCTCCTGAAAATCGACGCCCAAACTGAAAATCCGGCCGGTATTCACCAGGCGCAGCAGGTCGGGCGTCAGACGCGGGACGGGCAGTTTTCCATAAGCAGACAAGCTCATATCCACTCCTCATGTGCTGGTTCGATTAGCGCTAGTGTAGCAAATAATGCGTGAACTTCCCGCCACAGGCGTCGCTTTGAGAGGTGAATGATTTGGACAGGCGCGGACGGGTCAAGCAGCTAAGCAAGAGGTTTGTCATTTCTGTAAATAACAGAGAGACCGCCAAGAGCGCTACGGTTGGAAGTGCATGCGCTTGTGAAGACGGCGGAGGCGATACGACCGAGAATGTCAGTTGAGGATGAGGAACCCAAATGGCAAGAAGAGCCGGATTGCGTCGGCTCCTTAGGTTTGCATTGACTCGGCTAAACAAGTATCATACAGGTATCATTCATTGAGTTTATGTAGCAATTTGCGTGAGGTGACGATGCAGCAGGAATATGTAACCAGACAAGAGTTTGCGGAAGTGTTGCAAAGAATTGATGAACGCCTTGCACGAATGGAGGCAAACCAGGCTCGGATGGAGACAAACCAGGCTCGGATGGAGGCAAACCAGGCTCGGTTGGAGAAAAACCAAGAGACGATGATCGGTACGCTCAACGAACTAAGCGATGCATACAGAGAGCAGCAGGTCCAGCTTCGGGATCACGAAAACAGGATAGACAGGCTTGAGCGAGGCAGTGTGAAATAATTCTGGACGATTGCGATCCAAAAAATGCGAACACTGCCACAGCGCTTTTCTGGGCCAAGCCAGATTCTCAAGCGTGGTGACAGTGAAGTTTGGTTGATCCGCGCCCTCTATACTTAGTAAATAATGCACTTGGCGCTGGCCAGTAAGTTAGCGCGGCAGGGGATCGAGCGGCAGGCCGCTGGGCACTTCATTCGGCGTGATATGGGATAGATCGCGCGCCGCCGGGTCGGTCAAGGCGAGCAGGAAATCCACCAGGTCGGCGACATCGTCTTCGCTCATCGGCAGACCCGCTTCAATGGGCCAGGCGACCGAATGCGCCTGACGCTCAAAATCGTAAGCCAGCAGTTGATCGTGAAAAGCGGGCGGCAGATGCTGCCGCGCGTCATAGACGATATTCGCGCGCCAGGGATCGGCGTGATGCCAGATGACAGCGGCCAATTCAGGATAAGCGCCGCTGTGGAAGTAAGGCGCGGTCAACTCAACATTGCGCAGGCTCGGCGTGCGGAAGCGGTACTGGTCGCGATAATCGAAGCTCACATTGGCCCGCCCGAAATCGTCGACGCCCTCCGGGCCATTATCCTTGCCCGGGCCCAGCTGCGGCGCGAGCAGATTATGAAAGCGCATGTCGGTAAAAAGATCGCCGCTGTGGCAGGCTGCGCAATTGACCTCGCGATTCAACGCGCCGAAAAACAGCAGCGCGCCGCGCTTTTGCGATTCCGCCAGCGCCTTGTTATCGCCCGCCAGGTAGTCGTCCCAGGGCGCTGCCGTGAAGATCAGTTGGCGCTCGAAGGCGGCGATCGCCTCGCCAAACTGTCGCAGCGTCAGATGCGGACTGTCGAAGACCTGGGCAAAGCGCTGGGCATAATTGTCGTTGGCGCGCAGGCGTTCCAACAGGAGCAAGCGAATGACCATCGGCGGGTGGTCGCCAAAGGTCAGGCCGGCCATCTCGTGTTGGGATGTGATCGGGAAGAGGGCCTGCGCCAGCAGCGGATCTTCCAGGTCGAGCTCGTTGATAGCGTCTTCCAGCGTGTGGACGCGCTCGCCGTCCGGTCTTCGCTCGACGCGCCCATCCCAGAACTGGCTGGTCAGCAGGGCGCTATTGATGATGGTCGGGCTGTTGCGCGGGATGAAGACCTCAATGAAGGGATTGGCGATGGCATCGCCGTTTGTTGAGCCGCCCGCAGAAACTGCATGGATCAGCTTTCGAAATGAGCGGCTCTCTCCAAGCCCTTGCCCGCCGGCGCCGATCGGCAGGACACGGCCGTCCGTCATGGCGAATTCAGGATGGTGACAGGTGGCGCAGGCGATATTCTGATCGCCCGAGAGGATGGGGTCAAAGAACAGATCCCGCCCCAATTGCGCCAGCTCGCTTTCCGGCTCGATGAGCTCCCGCCCCGGATACGGCGCCAAGCCTTGTTCAGCAATGACGGAGCGCAATGCCTGGTCCAGGTCGCGCAGCTCAATATAGCTGGCCGCCGGCTTGTCATGACGCGGGAATCGCTGCGGCGCTTTCGCCCGCGCGTCGTCGCTCACATGCAGTATGCGCCCGGCGTAGGTTTCGCTGATATAGATCCCGCCGTCGGGATGCGGCAGCAGGGAGACGGGAAAATGCAAGCCATCGAGGACAGTCTCCAGGCGGCCCTGAGCATTGATCCGGCTGAGCCGACCGCTGGCCTCTTGTTTGTGCAGGCCGCTGAAGCAGTCTGTGCGCGGCGTCAACGTCGCGAACTCCAGAATCCAGACATCGCCGGCGGCGTCAACGGCGACATCAATCGGCATGTTCAAGCCATCAACGAGGGTCCGCTGGCGCCCGTCCGGGCTCGCCTCCACCAATTCTCCGCTGTTGGCGACATGCGGGCAGCCGCCGAACAAGGTCACAACCATGGAGGCGCCGCGCCGGGCGAGACCGGTGGGGAGCGGCTCCAGCCTGCCGCCGGTATGATTCGGGTTATCCAAGGCGGCGAAGCGATGCATGTAGGAAATTGAGCCGTCCTCGCTCTCGAGGACCAGCCCGTTCCCGGCGGCATCCGTCACCACTGGCGCGCCGGTTTCAGCGAAGGCAATGTCGAATGGATGCAAGAGGAAGACGCCGCCAGAACCGGCAGCGCGCCGATTGAGATCCGCGGGGCTGAGCGGAATCGCCGGCAGCGCGCCCGCCGCTGCGCTGGGTAGCCCGTAGAGCTGGCCGCCAGCCAAGGCGACCAAGATCCTGCCGCCATCGGGCGAAACCGCCACCGCCGGCGCGCTGGGCAAATTGTCCTTGGAGAATGTGCTGGGGATGCCGGAGATTAGGCGGCCCAGTTTGCCATCGCGCCTCAGCAGGCTGATGCCGGCGCTGCGCTCGCCATGCCCGCCAGCCTCGGCGATCAGAATCGAGCCGTCCGGCAAGAGCGCCAAGCCGGCAGGGTGATACAGACCTTCCGCAACCGTGGTAACACGCTGCTCGTGCTGCGCCTGCCCGCCCACGCTGAGCAAAGCCATCAATATGCACAAAACGAGAATTCGCATCGGCATCGCACTGAACTCGAAATTACCGCCTGTCTATTTCAAGTTTACCACAGCGCAAGGGTTGGACGTAATTCGATGTATTAGCTTTGCGTGTTAAACATCGCGGATATATTCCCTTTGGCGAGCACTGCACAGGTTTTTTCACCACAGTCCCTCGCGAGTGACAACTCGGCTCACACAAAATTACGAACCCGCGAAAGCAATCATTTGTAGGGGCGAGACGGTGGCTCGCCCACTTTGTCTATAGATTGCTCGTCAGTGTTCGCATGACTAACTTGGAACTACCGAGTTGTTTTGCCGGGCGAAGTGCTGATGCGGTCGGGATTTGCGACTGCTCGACATATCATTGATGGATTCCAACTTCCGCCTGGTCAGTTCCCCCATTGCGTTACGATTGCCAGCTCATGATGGGCAGGCGCATCAAGTTGCTCGTGTAGTCTTCTTTGAGCCAGGCGTAATCCGGATCGTCATAAGGGGGTGTTTTGCGCTCGTCATCGAGCAGCTCGCCGGCCAGGTAATTCAGAAAGTACAGGTTGGAGCCGGGCGCCGCCGATGTCGAATGGAATCCCTGCGTCACGAGCACCAGGTCGGTATCGCGAACGGCGAAGATCTCCTCAAAATCGGTGTCGCGCCGATAATTGCGATGGAGGGCAAGGCCGTTGGCCGGGTCGGTGCGGAAGTAGTAGGTCTCGTCCAGATGCGCCGAGCCGCCATAGCCGTCATGGCAATGGGGCGGATAACCCGACCAGGCGCCGCCCGGCACGTAGACTTCGTAAAGAATCAGCCGTTCGGCCGGCAATGGATGCGCGAGACTGTGATGCACCTGACGCCGCGCCGCGCCCCCGCCGCGCACTTCTGACCTGATCTCATCAGGCCTGAACAAGCGCTGCGGATACCTGCCTTCGGCCGGCGCCGCCCCCAGCGCGAACTCGAAGCTGCTGTCACTGACGACGCCGAATTCTCGCCCAGGCGGCACATAGAGCACCGACGGCTTCTCTTGAAAGACGCCGGCGCGGCTGAGCGCGAAATCGCCCGCGCCCGTCTGCACCACGCCCGCCCCGGCCAGCGGGACCAAGGCGAGCTCGGTGTTCTCGGTCTGATGCAGGTAGATTTGCCCCGTTTTGATCTTGACGATGCGGAATGACAGATATTGCCAGCCGGCTGATTCCGGCGTCACATCAAGCACGATCGTGTCATCGTAGTTCGATTTCAGATGATTACTCATGCGGCAGTTTTCCTCTTTCATTGATGAATGCTTCGACTTCATGCCGATAAGGCAAAGCGCGGGCGCAGCCATGCCTGGTGACGACCAGCGCGCCGCAGGCATTGGCGAAGCGAGCCGCTTTATTCCAGTCCCAGCCCTGCGCCCAGCCATAGATCAAGCCACTGGCGAAGCCGTCGCCCGCGCCAACCGTATTGACGATCTCAACCGGGAAGCCCGGCGCGTCAGTGGTTGAGCGGCCGGCGTAAACCCGCACGCCGCGTTCGCCGCGCTTCAGCACCAGCACGGCATCCGAGTCCCTGGCTTGCGCGCGCAGCATTTGATGCAGCCCTTCCCGGTCCGTCACGCTTTCGCCCGCCATGACCGCTTCCGGCGCCGGCGAGAGCGCGGCCCAGAACTCTTCTTCCGTGCCGATGACGACAGCAACGAGCGGCAAAAGGCGGCGGATATGCAAACCAAAGGCCAGGGGATGCGACCACTGATCGGGGCGCAGGTCGAGATCGATGAAACTCGTCATGCCCTGGGCGGCCGCCCGCTCCGCCAGGAAGAGGCAGCAATCGCGGGCGCTGCCGCGGCTCAAGGCGGTGCCGGACAGGGACAGCGCGCGCGCTTCGGCCAGCGGCAACTTCGTGGCCTCGTCGATTGACAGGTGGATATCGGCCGGGTTCTCGCGGTAAAAGAGCAGCGGGAAATTGTCGGGCGGCTGCACGCCGACCACTGCCATACCGGTCCGCCTGCCCTTCTTTACAGAAATGAAATCGGTATTCACGCGCTCGGCGCCCAGATAATGTCGCACAAAGCGCCCCACCTCATCATCGCCGACGGCGGTAAAGGCAATCGATTTCAAACCGAGCCGGCTCGCCCCGATGGCGATGTTGACCGGGCTGCCGCCGACGCCGCTTTCAAAGGCGCTGATATCATGGAAAGCCGCGCCGATATCGCGGGCGAATAGATCCATCGACACGCGACCCGCCGTGATCAAATCGTATTTCATTGAGAGGCCTGCTTCATCATGTCGAGGAGACCGCCCGCTTCAATCTTCCGCAGACAGTCGCTAATCCGAGGCGCCAACCCGGGCAGCGCGGTCAAGTCACATTCCCAAAGATCGGCCTTGCTCAAGACGCGCTGAACGAGGGCCTCGGTTGATTCAGCCTCCGCCCAAGCAGCGGCGAACCAGGCCAAGACCTGTGGATCGTCATTCAGCGGGATTTGCTCGCCGCGCCACTCGCCGCGATAGAGGCGGATGAATGCCGCCAGCGCGATGACCAGGCGAGCCGGCAAGGCCCCCGTCGCCGCGTGATAAGCCAGCAGCGAAGGCAGGATGCGCTCTTTCACTTTTGATGAACTGTTCAGCGCAATCGTCAGCAGGCGATGATGAATATGCGGATTGCGGAAGCGCTCGAAGACATCAGTGGCGAAGGCTTCCAGCTCCGCGCGCGGGATGTCCGCCACCGATGGGATGACCTCCTGAAAAACCAGATCATGGAGGAAGGACGCGAGCGCGTCCTGTTCCATCGCTTCGCGCACCGATTCGATGCCCAGCAAGATGCCGAGCGGAACCAGCGAGGTATGCGCCCCGTTCAGCAGGCGCACCTTGACTGTACGATAGGGCGCCGCGTCGGCCACAATTTTGATGTTGAGCGGCGTCTTCGCTTTATCCACGGGAAACTCGTCCAGCAAGCGCGGCTCGGCTTCAATGATCCAGCTATGGTAAATCTCGCCGGCCGCCAGGAGACGATCCTCATAACCCAGAGCGGCGAATATGCGCCCCGCCTGCGCCTGCGGGAAACCGGATACGATGCGGTCGACCAGCGTATTGCAGAATACATTATGCGCTTTAATCCATTCAGCGAAATCCGCTTCCAACTCCCAAAGAGCGGCGTAGTCCAGAATGATCTCGCGCAGGCGCGTCGCGTTGTCGACGATCAATTCGGTCGGGATGATGATGCAGCCCCGCTCCGGCGCGCCGTCAAAATGCCGGTAGCGTTCGAGCAAGAAGCGCGTCAGTTTGGCGGGGAAGGTCGCCGGCGGCGCAGCCTCCATACGGTCGTCGGCGGAGAATACGATGCCGGATTCGGTCGTGTTGGAGAAGATGAAGCGCAGCGCCTCCCCCCGCGCCAGCGCCAGATAATCGGCGAAATCTTGATAGGGATAAACCGTGCGATTGACCGCGCCGATCAACCGTGTCTGCTCCACAAGCTTGCCCTCCTGCATACCGTGCAGGTAAGTCGTAAACAGGCAATCCTGTTCGTCGAGCGCCTCGTAGCGGCCGGGCGTCGCCTTCACGATGACGATGCCGCCCCCAAAGTCGGTTTCGGCATTGAGCACGTCCACGGTCCAATCGACGAATGCGCGCAGAAAATTGCCGCCGCCGAACTGCACGATGCGCTCGGGGTAATGACGGCGCCCGGTGTGAAAGCGCTTGGACAGATGAGGAAGCATGGGGTCAATCCAATCGATAAGTCTGTTTCGCCAGGTCATAGGCCAGGGCGCGGATCATCTCGAAGGCGTCTTGCTCATCAATGAAGCCGCGGACGAGCTGCCCCGCCAGCCAATCCGCGCAGACGCGCCGCCAGACATCGTGCCGCGTTGGTATCGAAGGATAGGCGCGCGTGTCGTCATTGAAGCCGGCCAGATTGTAAATCCCCGCCGTCTCGACCACCGCGTCCAGGAAGCGGGTCATGCCCAGCCAACTGTCGAAGAACCACCAGGGCGCTCCCAGCCGCAAAATCGGATAATGGCCGGCCAGCGGCGCCAACTCGCGGCTGTAGGTCGTCTCATCAAGGTTGAACAGAACCAGCGTCAGATCGGGCTGAACCCCGAAGCGATCAAGCAGCGGTTTGAGGTTTTTCGTGAATTCTCCCCGAATCGGGATATCGGCGCCCATATCGCGGCCGTAGCGGGCGAACAGCGCCGGATTGTGGTTGCGCCAGGAGCCAATATGCAGCTGCATCACCAAGCCGTCTTCGCTGCTCATGCGCGCCATCTCGATCAACATGTGGCCGGTGAAGCGGGCGGCGTCCTTCGCTGACGCCTCGCCCTTGAGCGCCCGCGCGAATATCGCCTCGGCATCGGCCGGGCTCAAGACTTCCGTGTAAGCGGTCAGGGCGGCGTGGTCGGTTGCGGTTGCGCCCATCGATTTGAAGAAAGCGCGCCGCTGCTCCAACGCTTGAATGAAAGACGCGCAGTCATGGACATCGACGCCGGCGGCCTCGCTCAGAAGGTCGATGCTCTCGCGCCAGCCTTCCGCCTCGACATTCACCAGCGCGTCGGGCCGGAAAGTGGGGATGACGCGCCCGCTCCAGCCAGAATCACGAATCGCTTGATGATGTTCCAGTTTGTCGGTCGCCGCGTCGGTGGTCGCCAGGATCTCGATATTGAAGCGCTCAAACAGCGCCCGCGGGCGGAATTCAGGGCGCGTCAAACGCGCCTCAATGGCGTCGTAAATTTCCGCGGCGTTGCGGCTGTTGATCTTGAGGTCGATGCCGAAGACATCAGCCAGCTCATCGCGAAGCCAAATGCCGGTCGGCGTCGCGCGAAAGAGACGCCAATTGTCGCATACCGTCTGCCAAATCTGCCTGTGATCGCGCGTTGTCGGCCCTTCTCCCAGGGGCGGAATCCCAAGATCGTCCAGGGAGATGCCCTGCGAGTACAACATGCGGAAAATGTAATGGTCGGGGATGATCAGCAGATCGACCGGGCTGCCAAATTGATAATCCGGATCGGCAAAGAGTCGCGGATCGACATGGCCGTGCGGGCAAATCAGCGGCAGATCTTTGACCGATTCGTAAAGCGCCAGCGCGGCGCTGTTTTGAGCCGGCTCTGATGAAAAGTAGCGATTTCGCATTGGTGTATCCGGTCATACTGGCGGGACAGGCGGCGCAATTGTACCACCAAGTTAGTCATTCCAAAGTTAGTCACGCCAAAAAAACTACAGAGAACGCAGAGAACACAGAGAAAGCCCAAACAGATCTATCTATTTTGCGGGCGTTTCAGCAAGACGCCCATAGGATGGGACGGGAAAAGCGGGCGTCTCGGCGGGACGCTTCTACAGACGCCTTAAAGCGTGGTATTCATTAACTATGAGACAGCGCGCCATTCTCTTCGTAGAGGTAACAGGCGACCGCTTGACCGTAGCCGCCGGCATAGTGCACCGGCGTATTCAGGCATTCGGGCATGGCCTGGGGGCAGCGATGGCGGAAGAGGCAGCCGGCCCGGTCGCCGCTGGGCGACAATTCCTCCAGCGGGATCTCCACCGTGCCTTCCCAGCGCCACTCCGGGTCGGGCCGCGGAATTGAACTCACCAGCAGCTGCGTGTAGGGGTGCTGCGGGTTCTGAATCACGGTTGTCGCATCGCCCACTTCGACCACGCGCCCGCGATAGAGGATGAATATCTGATCGCTGATCTGGTGCGCGGTCGCCAGATCATGCGTGATGTAGAGCAGCGAAATGCCGAAGTCGTCGCGCAGCTCTTTGAGCTTGGTCAAGATATTGGCGCGCAGCGAGGCGTCGATCATCGACACCGGTTCATCGGCGACGATGATTCTGGGTTGCAGCAGCAGGCTGCGGGCGACCACGATGCGCTGGCGCTGTCCGCCGCTGAGCTGGTGGGGATAGCGCCCCAGCACTTCCGCGGGCCGCAAGCCGACCTTGGTCAGCGCGTCCTCGATCAGGCCCAGGGCCTGCGAGCGGCTCTTCGCCAGCTTGAAGCTGCGGATCGGCGTATGCAGAAGCCGGTCAATGGTATAGAAGGGGTTGTAGACGGCGAAGGGATCTTGGAAGATCGCCTGCACCTCGCGCCGATAATCGCGCCGTTCATGATTGGACATCGCCCAGAGATCTTGCCCCTTGTAGACGACGCGTCCGGCGGTCGGCTTGACCATGGCCAGGCCGAGCCGGGCCAGCGTCGTCTTGCCGCTGCCGCTTTCGCCGGCGATGGCGATGATTTTGGGCTCGTCCGCGCGGATCGTCAGCTTGAAGTCTTCGACGGCGACCACGCCATCCGGGTTGCGTTTGTTGCCGCCGAAGGCCATGGTGACATTGTCAAATTCGAGCAGATGCTTTGACTTTGAATTCATGAGCTCTGCTCTTCCACCAAATGGCAGGCGGCGCGCCTGTCTCCGCTAAAATCTCGCAGGAGCGGAATTTCCCCTGTGCAGCGCTCCACCACCAGCGGGCAGCGCGGATGAAAGGCGCAGCCGGACGGCAAGTCAAGCAGCGATGGCTGGCTGCCGGGGATGCCCGCCAGCTCGCGTTTTTCCTCCGGCGATGGCAGCGAACTGATCAGCAACTTGCTGTAAGGGTGCTGTGGATCCTTGAAGAATGACGCTATCGGCGAGACCTCGACCATCTTGCCGGCGTACATCACCGCCAGGCGATCGGCCGACTGCGCCATCAGCCCCATGTCGTGCCCGATGATGATCATCGCCGCGTTCAATTGCTCCTGCACATCGTTGAGCGTCTGCATGACCACGCGCTGCACGACCACATCCAGCGCGCTCGTCGGCTCGTCGGCGATGATGACGCTCGGCTCCAGGATGATCGCCAGGGCGATGCAAACCCGCTGCTTCATGCCGCCGCTCAATTCGTGCGGGTACATCTCGGCCACGCTATCGGGCAAGCCAACCCGCCCGAGCAATTCGCCGATATGCTTGGCGATCTGCCCGCGGGTCCAGCCGCGTTCATGCGCTTCGATCGCGTCCGCCATTTGATGCTTGATTTTGATCACCGGATTGAGCGAGTTCATCGACCCCTGCGGGATCAACGACAGTTTGCTCCAGCGCGTTTGCCGCATTTGGTCGCGCCCGAGCGACAGGATGTCGCGGCCATCGAGGATCGCTTCGCCGCCCATGATGTAGGCGGGCGGTTTGTGCAGCCGCATGAGCGCCATGGCCAGCGTTGTCTTGCCCGAGCCGGATTCGCCGACGATGCCCAATCGTTCGCCGGGGTAGAGGGAGAAGGAGACATCATCAACCGCCTTGACCTGTTGATCGCCGGTCATGTAGGAGACGCGCAGGTTCTTGACCTGCAGGGCGGTTTCCTGGCTCATCCCGTTCTCCTCAGGCGTGGATTGACGAATTCATCCATGGCGGCGCTAACGAGAAAGAGCCCGACGAAAAGCACGATGAGAACGAGAATCGGCGGCAGCCACCACCACCATAGGCCGCGTATCAGGGCTGAATAAAGCTGCGCCCAGTAGATGGTCATGCCCAGGGTTGGCGTGCGCTGCGGGCCCATGCCCAGCACTTCCAGCCCGATGCCGGCCAGGATCGCGCCTGATGTGGCGCCGACGAAACTGGCGGCGGCCAGCGGCAAGATATTGGGCATGATTTCTTCAAAGATGATGCGGATATCGCTCAAGCCCGCCAGCCGCGCCATGTGCACGTAGGGCTGCTCACGCAAGGAAAGCACCTGCGCACGTATTGTCCGCGCCGGAAACATCCACGAGAGCAAGGCGATGATGAGCGCCATATTCTCGACGCTCATCGTGCGCACGGAAGCGGCAACCACCAGCAATATCGCCAAGGGCGGAATCGTCAGCACTGTATCGGTCGCCGTGCTGATAGCCATATCAATCCGGCCGCCATAGTAACCGGCGATCAAGCCCAGGCTCACCCCTAGCGCAACGCCGATGAAGCCGGCCAGAACGCCCATCTTCAGCGTTTGCGGGGTGCCCACCACGATGACCGCCAACACGTCGCGTCCGCCGCTAGTCGTGCCCAAAGGATACTCGGCCGAGGGCGGCTTGTTCGTGCCCACGCTGATTGACTTGGCGTCGTTGACATCCACAAAGCTCGGACCCAGCAAGGCCAGCGCCAGCAGCGCCCCCAACAAAATCAGCCCCAGCAGGAGCTTGGGCGTGCGCGCGATGTAAGCCGCCCCGGCGCGCAGTCTGCGCAAAAGCAGTGGCAGGGCTGCGGACAAGCGGCGTAGGCGATTCGTCTCCATAAGCCGCCTCTCCTAGCGTTCAATGCGCGGGTCGAGCAAGGGATAGATCAAATCCACCACCAGCACCGACACGGCCACGGTTAATATCAAACAGAAGGTCACACCTTGCACCATGTAGTAATCCGAACTGCGCAAGGCGTTATAGAGCAGCCAGCCGATGCCGGGATAATTGAAGACGACCTCGACCAGCACCGCTCCGGAAGCGACCGTGCCCAGGGCAATCGCCAGCGCCGTTACCTGCGGCAGAAGCGCATTGCGCATGGCATAGCCGAAAAAGATCCGCCGGTCCGGCAGGCCCTTGGCCTCCGCCAGCGTCAGATAATCTTCGCCGAGCACGGTCACCATCACGCCGCGCATGCCCAAAGCCCAGAAGCCGACGCTGGTCAGCACGATGGACAGGGCGGGCAACATGCCATGGCGGATCACATCCAGCAAGAAATCCAGATCCAGCCGCGGAATCGTACCGGAGGAGTAGGCGCCGCCCAGCGGCAATAATCTCATAACAAAGGCGAAGATGTACAAGAGGATAAGACCCAAAAGATAATACGGCACTGCCGACAATACCATGAAGAACGGCACGAATCGATTCACGGAGGCCGGCGCCCGCGGCCAAGCCATCAGCGCCCCAAAGAAAGAGCCGCAAGCGAAGGAGATTAACGTTGACAAAGCCAATAAGCCCACCGTCCATGGCAAGGCGCGCAACAGGGCCGCCTCCACTTTCTGCGGATAATAAGATATGGAATATCCCAAATCAAAACGCAAGGTATTCGTCAAAAAACGGAGGTACTGCACATAGACCGGCTGGTCGAGGCCGAAGCGGGCGCGATAAGCGGCCACGATTTCATCTTCGGCATCGCCCCCGGTCGAGGCGCCGCGGGCGCGCAGCTCTTCCAGCACGGCGCCGATTGGATCGCCAGGGGCCAGCCGCGGGATGATGAAGTTCAAGGTCGCCGCCAAGATGACCACGACGAAAAACATGACGAGCCGGCGGATGAAGTAGGCTTGTTTCACATCGGATACCCTTCAGGCAATTTCATGGGTTGCCTCGGTAAGCCACAAGAAAAATGAACTACAGAGGACGCAGAGAGCGCAGAGGTTTTGAAGCTGTGTAGGGGCATGAATTCCACTTTGCCTTCGGGCCTGAGAATCACTTTGCGGAGGAGCGCGTGTATCAATTTGCGTACGCGCGAGCCGACCCCAAAGTGATGTTTGCGTACGGGCGAGCCGGCGGCTCGCCCGTACAAAGTCCTCAACCAGAGAGTGCGCCCGAAACGAATGCCCCAGGCGCACTAGCTTGATACGCTTACATGCCCGCCGGTTCGATCTCGGTGATCATCAGCAGGGCCGTCTGCCACCAGAAGCCGGGGTGGACGTAGTTGTTGTCCGCCGTTGGCCAGTTCGTCCAATAGTGATTATTGAACGGGGTCAGCAGCGAGGCTTCGGTCAGCGGCATGGCCGGCAGCTCCGTCAGCCAGATCTCGATCGCCGAGCGGAAGAGATCCTGCATGGCCGCGTCTTCGCTGGCGGTCAGCGCCATTTCATCGACGATGGCGTCATAGTCGGCATTCTCGAAACGGGTGCGGGAGCCGGTGACATCTTCGCCGAGGGGCGCGGAGTGGCGGCTGTGGAAGTTATCCAGCGTACCGTAGGGATCGCGCACGGCGCCGCAAGCCACATCAATCCAGGCGTTGGCGCCGCCGGTGCGGGCGGTCTCGTTGAAGGCGGCGTTGTCCTGCAGCTTGAAGGTGGCGTCAAAGCCGGCGCGCTGCAGCAATTCGGCGATGACTGGCGCCATCTTGACCTGGAAGGTTTCACCCTGGCGGATGGCCAGATCCATCTGCACGGTGTTGCCATCGCCATCGACCCAGAGGCCATCGGCGTTCATGCTGAAGCCGGCGCCCGTCATCAACTCATCGACCTTGTCCTGGTTCTGTTCCAGGGTGGGATGGGCTTCAAAGAGATCGGCGCTGGCATTCATGTATTCCAGCAGGGGCGGATAACCGGGCATGATCCAGTTAATGGTGCTGGTCATGCCTTCCCAGGCGATATCCACCAGCGCATCGCGATTGATGGCATAGCTCATCGCCCAGCGCAGGTCCGCATTATCGAATGGCGAAACGGCGTTGTTGACGACCAGATAACGCGGGCAGGGATCGAGGTAGGCGTAGGGCAATTCGCTGTACCAGCCGGTGACGGCCGGGTTCTGGGCGACGACAGTCTCGAAGGTGCTGCGGCCCATCAGCCACATCGTATCCAGCTCGTTGTTGATGGCCATGGCGGCGCGGCGCTCTTCGTTGCCGGCGGCCAGGAAGATGACGCGCTCCGGCGCTGGCAGGTCTTTGAAGCCGGTCTCGGCCCCCCACCAGTCATCGCGGCGGTCCCATACCGATTCGGTCTCGTTGGAGATGACCAGGCGGTAGGGACCAGTGCCCACCGGATAACCCGCTTCCAGATCGAAGTTGGTGAAGGTGAGCGGGTCTTCCTGCATCGAGTAGATATGCTCCGGCACGATGTAGGTGGACCAGTAGATGCCGACGCCAAAAGCGTTGAAGAGGTAGCGCGGACTGGGCGCGTTGAGCGTGATGACGACGGTCAGGTCGTCCGGCGCGGCGACGTTGCTGACAAAATCGGCATGACGGTCGCTGAAGCGCGCGTCACGGTTCTCCAGCAGGAAGTTGAGCGTATAGAGGACGTCATCGGCATTGAAGTCTTCGCCATCGCTCCACTTGGCGCCAGCGCGCAGATTGATGGTCAGCTCGGTGTAGTCATCGTTGAAGGCGGCGCTCTCCGCCAGCCAGGGCACGAGTTCTCCGGTTTCATAGTTGTAATAAAACAGCGATTCGAAGCCGACCTGGTTCATGCCGGCGTGCCCGAGCGAGCCGTTCGCAAGCGGATTGTAGTTCTCCGGCGCGGGGTTGCGGACGCTGATGTTCTCGATGACCAGCGTCTTGTCGCGCGGCACTTCCGCCATCTGCGCCGTGCTGACGGACGCAGCCATCCCCAGCATGAGGCTGACGATTGTAAGCAGCAGAATGAATCTGCGACTTGTGGAATTGAACATGGTACTTCTCCCAGATTATGGATATACAAAGGGAACTCATACGAGAGCCCGGATGTAGCGGGGCGCCGAGTTCGCCGCCAAGCCTATCATTGGACAGGCGAGAATACAATACGGCAAAATTGGCGCCGCGGCGCCTGAAGCGGCAGGCTGGCAGCTGGAACGATGAATCATGTGAAAGGACGCAGCAGATGCAAAGCAGAAAACTGGGGAACTCAGCGCTGACGGTCTCGCCGATTGGCGTCGGCTTTTGGGGCATCGTCGGCGGCGATTATTGGGGCGCGCAAGACGAGACGGACACGGTCAGCGCGGTAAACGCCGCGCTCGACGCCGGCATCAACTTTTTCGATACCGCCGAGGGCTACGGCGACGGCTACTCGGAAGAGATGCTCGGCCGCGCCCTCAAGGGACGGCGGGACGAAGCGATCATCGCCAGCAAGGTCGCCCAGAAAAACCTGGCTCCCGACGACATCCGCGCCGCCTGCGAGCGCAGCCTGAAGCGTCTGCAAACCGACGTGATCGACCTGTATCAGGCGCACTGGCCAAACCGCGACGTGCCCTTTGAAGACAGCATGGCGACCCTGCTTGATATGCAGCGCGCGGGCAAGATCCGCGTCATCGGCGTCAGCAATTTCGGCGAATTGGACATGCCGGACATGCTGCGCTGCGGCCGCTACGATGCCAATCAACTGCCTTACAGCCTGCTCTGGCGCGCCATCGAGTTCAACATTCAGCCGCAGTGCGTCGACGCCAACATCGGCATCCTGCCCTACAGCCCGCTCAATCAGGCGCTGCTGACCGGCCGCTATCAGGACGCCGACGAGATGCCCTACTCGCGCACGCGCACACGGCACTTCCGCGGCGACCGGCGGGACTCGCGCCATGGCACAGCCGGCTTTGAAAGCGAGACCTTCGCCGCGGTGGCCGCTATCCGCGAAATCTGCGCCGATATCGGCCAGGAGATGGTGCATGTGGCGCTGGCCTGGCTCTTGCACAAGCCGGCGGTGACATCGGTGCTGGCCGGCGCGCGCAACCCAGCGCAGGTTGAGAGCAACCGGATCGCCGGCGAACTGCGCCTGTCAGAAGAGACGATGAGGCGGCTTGACGACGCCACCGATGAGCTCAAGTTGAAGCTGGGTCCCGACCCTGATATGTGGGGCACGGGCGAGCGCTCGCGTTATCGTTAGGAGATGCAGAATCTCAGCAAAACCAAGAAAGCAATGCAAAAGCAAGACATGTAGGGGCGAGGCGGTGACTCGCCCACCGAAGCAGATGTTGGAAACTGTGTCATGACCTGCCAAGACACGCTCAATCTGCAGCGATTTCGGCGATCAATGCGCCTGCGGGGTTACGACTATAGGCAATCTGGCGCATACTTTATAACCATTTGCACATATCAGCGTCACAACACATTTGGTACGGTGATTGATGGCAACATGCTTCTCAGCCAGTGGGGCGAGATCGTGAATGACGAGTGGCGACGGACGGAAACTGTTCGAGCCAATGTCGAATTGGATGCCTATGCGATCATGCCCAATCACCTCCATGGCGTCGTATTGATTGTCGAAGACGCAACGGCCAACAAGTCAGCTAATGAATGCCACAATGCCAATTTGCAGAATACGGCTGGTTCGCTCGGGCAGATTATCGGACATTTCAAATCTATCGCTACAAAACGTATACGGTCAGTCGCGGCGACGCGTGAAGCTCCTGTTTGGCAACGCGGCTACTACGAGCACATCATTCGCAATGAGGAGTCGCTGAATGAGATTCGAGCCTACATCATTTCCAATCCTGGGCGCTGGTCAGAAGATTCATTGAATATACCGGGCAGGTGATGGGCGAGTCACCGCCTCGCCCCTACACCGACGCTGGACGGGCGAACTACCTCGCCAAGTCAAACAGCTCGCCTACATCCACCAGCTCGCCGCTTTCAATCGACATGTTGGCGGCGATGCCCAGCAGAATCGACGCCGCGCCATCGATGTAGGTGGCCGCGCGCTTCAGCGGGTCCGGCGGTGGATTCGGCGAAAAGAGCGCCTCCAGCATCAGCGGGTCAGCGCCGCCATGCCCGCCTTGGGCGAGCGGCACATCCACCTCATAGCCCGCGCCGAACATCGGGAAAACGCGGATCGCCGTTTGCTTGAAGGCGCCTTTGCTGGCCGCGGCCGAGGCGCTGTCCGGTTTGAGATGGGTCACCGTCTCAGCGACGTCCATCTCGAGGCGTCCGCGCGTCCCGGTAACCGCCACGCGCAAACCTTCCCAGGGCGCGTAGGCGACCAGACAATAAGACAGCAACAGGCCGTTGGCATAGCGCGCGCTGACCGTCATCGTGTCCTCGGCCGTGATCGGCTCGCCGAAGACATTGCGGTCGCGGATGTAGCCCGTCTCCGCTTCGGCCGCCAGGTAGAGCCCGGCGTAGGCTTCCTTCTCGTCCAGGCGCAAGGCGAAGGGGTCGTCCTTTGCCGCTTCTTCGCCGGTGTAGCGGCTGTACGAATAATGCTCGCCACGCGCTTCAGCGTTGGCTGCCCCATAAAAGAGCAGATCGCCCAGGGCGAAGACCTGCGCGGGATAAGAATCAATCCACCAGTTGACCAGATCGAAGTGATGCGTCGCTTTGTGCACCAGCAGGCCGCCGCTCTCTTCCTTCTCGCGGTGCCAGCGGCGGAAATAATCGGCGCCGTGGCTCGTATCCAGAAGCCAGGAGAAATCGACCGCCAGCGGAGCCCCGACAGTTCCATCACGGATGAGCTCGCGGAAGCGCGTGAAGGCCGGCGCGTAGCGATAATTGAAGGTCACGCGCAGCGATTTGCCAGTCCGCTTCATCGCGTCGTCGATCAAGATCAGGCGATCGAGCGTTGTCGTCAGCGGCTTTTCGCAGATCACATCGCAGCCGCGTTCCAGCGCGCGCAGGATGTAGTCGTGATGCCAGGCATCGAGAGTCGTGACGATAATCGTCTCGGCGCGCGCCTCGCTGATCATGCGGTTGAAGTCCTCCGCGCGGTATGTCGGCGCCGGCGGGATTCCGCGCCTCCGCAACCCGCTATTGTGCCAATCCATGCGCGTTTGGCTCAGGTCGCACAAGCCGACAAGGGCGGCGCAATCGCTGAATTTGCCCGTTATCGCATCGACATACATGCCGGCGCGCGATCCCGTGCCGACAATTGCGTAACGTTTCATGTTTGACATCGCATCACCCTGTCTACGAATAGACCTGCGCCGAATTCTAACCGATTCCGCCGCAGGCGCGCGAAAAAACCTCTGTGTCCTCCGCGTCCTCTGTGTTAAAAGAAAAGGAAAAAGGAGCCAATCATGTCACACCAGCGAATCCTCACCAAAACCAGCAAGGGCGGCGACATCTTCCCCGACATCGACTATCGCACCAGCAAAGCCGTGCGCGCTGGCAACATGGTCTTCGTCGAGGGGCAGACGGGCTTGACGATGGACAACATGGCTTTCGTCGGCGAGGGCGACCCGGCGGCGCAGGCGGACAACGCGATGAAAAATGTGAAGATCATTCTGGAAGCGGCCGGCGCCCTCATGGAAGACATCTGCAAAATCACGACTTACGTCACCGACGCCGCTTATCGCGATCTGGTCTACCCGGTGCTCGCCCGCCACATGCCGGAGGTGTATCCTTGTTCGACAGGCGTGGTCGTCAAAGCCTTGGGCAAGCCCTATGCCGATTTTGAGATTGATGTCTTCGCCGTGATTCCGGAGGAGCGCGCCTAGACTTCATACCACTTCTCGGCGGCGGCCATCACTTGCGCGAGCGTCATCGACGCTTCCAGCGCTTCGAGGATTTCAGTGGCCTGGTCGGTCCTGGCCTGTAGATTCGGCAGGTCCTCATCCAGCGCATACACAGAAGCGGTCGGCTGCAAGTCCTGGTCAATCCTAAGCGTTTGCACATGGCGACGCCGCAGCAAATGGCGATAGACCGCCGTGTATATTTCAGGCGAATAAGGCGCGTCCTGCGCGGCCGCCTCGGCCAAACCCAGGGCCGCGGCCACTTGAACCAGGTCAGCCCAAAGCGCGCGCAGCAGGTCGGGCGGCGCGTCATGCGCTTCGTTTTCATGTTGCGGGCGGGCGATCGAATGGGCCCGTCTCGCTTCGATCAGCGCGCGCACCCGTATCGATGGCGCCGGCAGGACAAATTGCGTTCGCCCGTCGCGCAGAATCGCTTCAGCGTCATCGTCGGCCGGTCTTGCGACTTCCATCAAGCGGCCGCCGATCAGGGGCGCTTCGCCAATTAACATGCCGCCTGATGACGGCGCATTCGCATGCCATTCGACCAGCGCGCGCCGCAGCCAGAGGCCAGTCGCTCGGATGACCAGTGGATGGGTGGCGCCCTGCGAGAGCGGATAGCGGGGCCGCTCGAAGGGCTGCCGCGCCACATCCCATTGCAGCAGCGTCACCGGGCGCCCGGTCGCCAGCGCCATCAGCGACATTTGCTGCAGGAGCAGGCTCTTGCCGACGCCCGGCAGCCCGGCGAAGAAAACAAGATCCGCCTCCTCAATCAGGCGAGAGAGCGACCGGTATATGGCGCCAGCGGGCGGAAGAATGAATTGGGACATCGAGCGCTTCCACCTCAACGAGGCGGGCGGATGCGACCCTGATCGCGCAGGCGATCGAGGCTGGGCGTTTCGCCAATCGGCACTTCGATGATCGTCGGCAGCTCGCTGGCGAAGCCATAACGCATTGCCGCCCGCAGCTGCCCCTCATCTTCGGCGCGGAAGGCATTGGCGCCGAAGGCTTCACCCAGTTTGACAAAATCGGGATTGAGCAAATCCGTGGCGATCACGCGTTCCTCATAATCGCGAATCTGCATCGTGCGCACATTGCCATAGGCGTTGTTGTTGAAGATGATGGTCACGAGCGGGATTCGGTGCTGCACGGCGGTCGCCAATTCGCCGACGCTGAACATGAAGCCGCCATCGCCAGCGATTGACAGCACCGGCAGATCCGGCCGCGCCACCTTGACGCCCAAAGCCGTCGGGAAGCCGTAGCCCAGCGTGCCCTGATACCCGCTGCTGAAATAACTGCGCGGTTTGTAAACCGGCATGATGATGCGCGCGGCATAAGCCATCTGCGTCAACTCATCAACGAAGATGCCGTCCTCGCCCAATTCTTCGCGAATAATCGCCAGATAGCTGATCTGCGGCTCGAGGAAGGCGCTGGTCTGCGCCCAATCCGCCTTCAGCGCGCGCATCTGCTCATCGCGCGGCTCCCGCTTACGGTTGTGCCGGTCGGCGGCGTTCAGCAGCGGCGGCAAGGCATCCTCCGCCCGCGCCACAATCGGCAGATCGGGCCGCTGAATCCTGCCCATGGCGTCGCTGTCCACATCAATGCGGATGATCTTCATGTCGCTGTCGCTGCCCCAGCGCTGCAGGGGCGTTCGCATGTGGCTGCCGATCGCCAGCACGACATCGGTCGCTTTGTAATAAGCGTGCGCCTCGGGCAGTTTCAGGCTGAGCGGATGGCGGCTGTCGAGCACGCCATGCCCCGTTCGGTAGGCGACGACCGGCGCTTGAAGCAGCTCGGCCAGTTGCTTCACCTCGGCGCTGACGTCTTGCGCCCCGCCGCCAACGAATATCAGCGGATTCCGCGCCGCGCCCAGCCACTGCCCGGCGGTCTCGATGGCGCCGGCGTCGACCGGTGGCGCGAAGGCGGGCCAGGGCGTCGGCGGCTCCGGCACTTCAGCGCGCAGCTTCAGGACATCGGGCGGGATTTCGAGGGCGACCGGCCGCGGACGCCCCGATTCCATCTCGAAGAAAGCCTGCGCCACCTTGCGCCCGGCATCGCTGGGATGCAGCACCATGTCATGCCACTTGGTCAGCCCGCGCAAGACCTCGGACTGCTGCGGTATCTCGTGCAAGTCGCCGATGCCTTTGCCGATGTTGCGGCTGAGGATCTGCCCGGTGAGGCAGAAGACTTTGGCGTTGAGGGCGTAGGCGGTCGCCATGGCGGCGGTCGCGTTGAGGAGGCCGGGACCCGGCACGACATTGAAGAGGCCCGGCTCGCCGGTCGCCAGCGCGTAACCGAGGGCCATGTAGGCGCAGCCTTGTTCGTGGCGCGGGTGGATGACGCGGATTTGGTCGCGGTTGTCGAAGAGGGCGTTGTAGAGCCAGTCGTTTTGGATGCCGGGCAGCCCGAAGAGGGTGCGCGCGCCGTGGGCGATGAGGGCTTCTACGGTTGCTTCGCCGCCTGTTTTGAGGGGCAAGATGGGTCTCCTGTGCTTGGTTGTGGGTCAACAAAACAGATTTAACCACAGAGGGGCGCGTAGACACAGCCCTTCGGCACAGAGGACACAGAGTTTTTTCCGCATTGAGCGGAGTCCGAGTAAGCACCCGCTATGCTATACTAGGCGCGCCAATCCTGAGCGCGAGCCCTGCCCATGAAAAACCGACTTTACTACGGCGACAACCTCGAGATCCTGCGCAATCGGGAATACTTCCCCGATGAATGCGTCGACCTGATTTATCTCGACCCGCCCTTCAACAGCAACCGCAATTACAATGTGCTCTTCAAAGCGGAAAGCGGCGCGGACAGCGAAGCGCAGATCACCGCCTTCGAGGACACCTGGCATTGGGGCGAGACGGCTGAGGAGACTTACCGCGACTTAATAGTCGACGCGCCGGAGAAAGTGAGCACCGCGATTGAAGCGCTGCTGAACCTGATCGACCGCAACCAGATGATGGCCTATTTGGTGATGATGACGGCGCGGCTGGTCGAGTTGCGGCGGGTGCTGAAGCCGACCGGCAGTCTGTATCTGCACTGCGACCCGACCGCGAGCCATTATCTCAAGATTGTGCTGGACGCGATATTTGGGCCCGCTCAGTTCCGGAACGAGGTAGTTTGGAAACGAACAAGCGCACATGATCTAAGCAGCAAACAATGGTCTGCAATACATGACATTATCTTGATGTATAGTCGTAGTTCGGAATGGTGTTGGAATGTAAATTACATGGAGTACGATGAGGAATACATTCGCACTGGTTTCAGATATCAGGATGAAAAGGGTAACTACAGTGCCGACGCAATCACAGGTGGAAAGGCAGGCGGCCCAGAGGCATACGAACCTTGGCGAGACCGAGAGCCAAGTCGAGGGCGTGCTTGGGCATTGCCGGGATACAATCGTTTCCCTGAGTGGCTGAAAGTCGATTTGCCTCCAGAAAATCAGTGGAATGGTTTGAGTATTCACGCTAAGCTTGACGTGTTGGATAGTCTTGGAATGATTCATTGGCCTGCTAAAGAAAATGGGCAACCCCGCCTTAAGCGATATCTTGCAGACGCTCGTGGTCAGATAGCTGGCGATCTCTGGACAGATGTAAAGCCAATATCTTCACACGCCAAAGAACGCCTCGGCTACCCCACCCAAAAACCCGAAGCCTTGCTCGAACGCATCATCCGCGCCTCGTCGAACGAAAGCGACATCGTCCTGGATCCCTTCTGCGGCTGCGGCACGGCGATTGCGGCGGCGCACAAGCTCGGCCGCAAATGGATCGGCATTGACATCACGCATCTGTCAATCGCCTTGCAAAAGTACCGCTTGCTGGACATGTTCGAGTTGGAATCGGGCGAGGATTACGAGGTCATCGGCGAGCCGACGACCGAAGAAGGCGCGCGCGAACTGGCGCAGGATTCCGCCAACGAAGGGCGCTATCAATTCGAGTGGTGGGCGCTGTCGCTGGTGGGCGCGAAACCGGTCGGCGGGCAGGCGGGTTCAAGACGGGGGGTGAAGGGCGCGGACAAGGGCATCGACGGCGTCATCAACTTCTTTGAGCAAGACGACAAAGGCAAGCCCAAGCCGAGGAAAGTCATCGCGCAGGTCAAGTCGGGCAAAGTTTCGGCGAAGGAAATCCGCGATTTGAACTGGACGGTCGAGCGAGAGAAAGCGGCCATTGGCGTTTTCATCACGCTGGAAAATCCGACGCGGCCAATGCTGAAAGAGGCGCTGGCGGCCGGCTGGTATGAATCGCCCTTGTGGCAGAAGCCTTATCGCAAGCTGCAAATTCTGACCATCAGCGATTTGCTGGGGGGCGCGGGGGTGGATATGCCCTCGCCGCATGGGACGTTCAAACAGGCGGCGCGTGTGCGCTCGACGGATGGGGCGGCGCAGCGGGATTTGATGTAGGATTCGCCACAGAGACACGGACCGGATGACAGCAGTCGCTAGGTTTCAAACGGTGGATGCCAGCCAGCAGCAATCCATCGCCGCCGGGACCGAATCATGTCCTCGCGGTTCATTCGCAAGCGCTCTACAGTTGCGCGTCCGACAGAGGTGAGACCGACCAAAATCGTGCCGTCGTCGCTCCAGGCAAAGTGATCAAGCCACACTTGTTTTCGCGGGTTGTAGAGCGGCGTCCGCTGCCCTGTGTCTGGATCTATGCCTAACTGAAATCGATGTTTGGCGCCGTTGCAACTGATGCAGGCCAGGCAGAGATTGTCCAAGTTGGTTTCTCCACCAACCGCACGTGGGACAATGTGGTCGATATGCATCCAAACGACGACGCTCGCCTGCGTCTGACAATACTCACAATTGCCACGAGCGCGCGCGACGACGCGATCGCGCAGGCCTGCTGGGATATACACCACTGATCAAGCGCCGAATTGGAGGTGCTTGCCAATATCATGCCCGCGCCGCTTTAGCAAGAGGAGCGCCTCCGACCGCAACAACATCTGCTGATCTACTAAGGCAATCAAGGCGTCCATCTCCTCAAGCTCCTGAACCGTGATCTTTCCATGATCACCCAAGGCGGCGAGTTCGCGAAGGCGGGTATCTTGCGGCCAGGCCAGCCGCTGATGTACAACCGCCCACAATTGCTCGTCGGTATAATCCTTTAGCGATTCCAGTGAGATCTTGCCATCCGACAGATCGCCAAACAGAAGGCTCAAGCCATCGACAAGGACCGATTCGACCGACCGTTCGCTGTCATCTGCAATCTGTACCACGCGCGCAAGGATTTTTTCCGGGAGTTCGAGTTGTATTGTGGCGTCACTCATTGATTTCATTTCCCTCACTACCGCAGTTACATTCTAACGCGCAAATGGCTAACAGTCACGCATTGCTATCATTCCCAACAATTGACATGGTCTGTTCGGGAGCTTTTTCCATCACTCCTCCCCCACTTCCTCCGACTCGCCATCGCCCACCACGTACAAGCCGCCGCCACGCCGTCTGCCCCAGGGACTCGGCGCCGCGCTTGCCGACCGCTCCGTCACGCGAAACTGCTCCAGCTTCGCCATATCAAACTGAATGCCGTTGCCGGGCGCATCACCCAGGATGATGTAGCCGTCTTCAACGCGGCTGTCGTGGTCGAAGCTGCGGTCTTGCCCGGCGTCGACCACTTCCATCCAGATGTGATTGGGCAGCACGGCGGCGAAATGCGCCATATAGTCGCCCGGGCAATTCATCACCGAGACCGGCAGATCAAAGCCGTCGGCCATCTGGGCAATGCGCATGGCGCCGGTGATGCCGCCCGCGCCGACGCCGATCTGCAGGATATCGGCCGCTTGATGGGCGATCAAGGCGCGGAAGTCGGCCGCGTCATCGAGGTTCTCACCGGTGGCGACCGCCGCGTTGACCGCAGACGACACTTGACGCAGGCCGGTGGTGTCCCAGCGCCGCGCCGGCTCCTCCGCCCAGAAGAGTTCGTAGTGACGCTCGAAGTAACGAATATGCTGGATCGCCTGCTTGGGCGACCAGTATTCGTTGGAGTCGACCAGCAGAATTGGCTCGCGCCCTGATGTCGCCAGGGCCTCGCGCATGATGCCGATTCGCCGCAGGTCGCCTTCGCGGTCCAGCCCCACTTTCAGCTTGCCGATGCAAATGCCGCGCGCCGCCTGACGCTCATAAAATGCGCGAATCTCATCATCGTTGAGGCAGAGGTCGATGCCGCTGGCATAGGCTTTGACCGCCCGGCTGGAGGCGCCCAGCGTCTTCCAGAGCGGTTCGCCGTTCGCTTTGGCTTTGAGGTCCCAGAGCGCCACATCAAGCGCGCCGATGACATCGGTGACGGCGCCGCGCACCCCGCCTTTGAAGGCGAAATCGGCCATGCGCTGCCACAGCCCGACGACGCCGCGCGGATCCCGCCCGACGAGCAGGTTCTCCGCCATCGCATGGATATCGCGCTGCTGCCCCGGGTTGCCCAGCGAGACGCCCGTCAGCCCCAGGTCCGTATCCAGGAAGACGGCCAGCGCCGCATACTGATCGCGCCCGCGCGGGTTGTTGGCGTCGCCAATCGGACGCGCCATTTGATGCTCGAACATGATCGAGCGAATGCCTGTGATTTTCATGGTTTTCCCTACAGCTTCGCCAAATAATGTGTGTAGGGGCGACATAGTATGCCGCCCGTTCCAGTCCGCATTCGGGCGACCAAGCAGGTCGCCCCTACAAGCAGAAGATTAGGCGAGGTCCAACTTCCCATCCGCGCGCCACTGACGCAGCACTTTCTTGTCCATTTTGCCGACGCCGGTCTTGGGGATTTCTTCAAGGACCACATATTCATCCGGCAGCCAGAATTTGGGGAAGCGCTCCAGCAAATATTCATTCAGCGCCTGCGGGTCATGCCCGTCATCAAGCGGGACGAGGACCGCCAGCGGCCGCTCGCCCCAGCGTTCGTCGGGCACGGCGATCACGGCCGCTTCCAGCACATCCGGATGCGAGATCAGCATATTCTCCAGATCGACTGACGAGATCCATTCGCCGCCGCTCTTGACCAGATCTTTCGTTCGGTCGGTGATCGTCATGATGCCGTGGGGATCGATGGTGACGACATCGCCGGTGCGGAACCAGCCATCACCGGTGAAATGCTCGCGCTCACGCTCAATGCGGTAATACTGCCCGGCCACCCAGTAACCGCGCACCTGCAGCTCGCCCATGGTCGCGCCATCCCAGGGCAACTCGCGCCCGGCGTCATCGACGATGCGCGCGTCCACGCCGGGCACGAAATAGCCTTGCTTCGCCTTGATGTCCCAGCGGCCGTCGGCGTCCAAATCCTGATGCTGCGTCTGCAGCTTGGCGACGCTGCCGATTGGCGACATTTCAGTCATGCCCCAGGCGTGCACGACATTGACGCCGAAATCGCGCTCGTAGGCTTCAATCAAACCGCGCGGCATCGCCGACCCGCCGACCACCAGCTGCGTAATGGACGAAATATCGCGCGGGCGCTCCCGCAGTTCATGATAGAGCCCGTTCCAGATCGTCGGCACGCCCGCGGCGATGGTCACCGCCTGGTTCTCGATCATATCCGCCAGTGGCGCCGGCTGGAGATGCGGGCCGGGCATGACGATGGTGGCGCCGACCCAGGCAGCGGCATAAGGCAAGCCCCAGGCCATCGCGTGGAACTGCGGGACCACCGCCAGGACCACGTCGGTCTCGGTCGGCCCCAGCGCCGCCGCCGCCAAGACGCCGAGGCTGTGCAGCATCATCGAGCGATGGCTGTACAAGACGCCTTTGGGCATGCCGGTTGTGCCGCTGGTGTAACACAAACCCAGGGCCATATTCTCATCAACGCAGCGCCATTCATAATCGTCGCTCGCCGCCGCCATCAAGTCTTCATAATGCAATACCCTGGGCAGTCCGCAGCTTTGACCGTCCGCCATGTTGAAGACGACAAAGCGCTCCACCGTTTCCAGCTGCGCGGCGATGGGTTCGATCAATGGCAGCAGCGAGCCGTCGACGAAGATGACTTTGTCCTCGGCGTGGTCGATGATGAATTTGAGCTGTTCCGGCGACAGTCGGATATTCAAGGTATGGACGACGGCGCCGGCGCAGGGGATGCCGAAATAAAACTCCAAATGCTGGTAATTGTTCCAGGCGAAGGTCGCCACGCGGTCGCCCGGCTCTACGCCCAAGGCCGCCAGCACGTTGCCCAGCCGTTTGACGCGCCGCTGAAAATCGGCATAGCTGTATTCATGCCAGCGCCCGTCGGGCAGCTTCGTCTTGATCGTCTTTTCAGGTGTCATGCGGCTGGCATGGTCGACGATGGTGTTAAGCGTCAAGGGATAATCCATCATCAAGCCAGATAGCATATACGCGCTCCCTGCCGGGCGGTTCGCCGGAGATTAAGATAAAAGTTCCGCCCATTATACGGGATGTCGCCCCGCTTGTCAGCTTGACCCGTTACTTGAAAGATCTGAGGGTTCTCGCCCTCTTCCGCCTCTGGTGTACCCTCCTCAATCCCCATAGCAATGCGGGGAAGCTGTCTCGCTTTGAGTAAACTTGGGATGTCTGGCGAAAAACCTGCCAATGACTGGAGAAGACGCAAAGTTCGGACAGTTTTAGCTCCTCTCCTCAATGCCTTGGGAAGGGGCCGGGGATGGGGGTAGGATTGCGCGCTAGGACTCCAATACCGGACAAGCCTTGTAGGGGCAACGCTGTGAGTCGCTTGGCCGCGCCTCTATTCCGGCGTGACGTAAGCTGCGGTGATGCCGCCGTCGACCATGAACGCGCTGCCGGTGACAAACGACGACTCATCAGAGGCCAGAAACAGGACGGCATCCGCGATCTCCGTCGCCTCGCCGAAGCGCCCCATTGGAATATGAACCAGCCGCCGCTGCTTCTTGTCGTCAGTGTCGAGGTATTTCATCAGCAGTTCGGTGCGCAGCGGGCCCGGGCAGAGGGCGTTGACGCGGATATTTTCGCGCGCGTGGATCATCGCCAGCTCGCGCGTCATCGAAAGCACCGCGCCCTTGCTCGCCGTATACGCCAGCTGTGGCGTGGCCGCGCCCAAGACCGCCACGAAGGAGGCCGTATTGATGATGCTGCCGCCGCCCGCTCTTTGCAGCGCCGGGATGCCAAACTTGCAGCCGAGAAAGACGCCCTTCACGTTGACGGCCATGGTCATATCCCAGACGGCTTCCGATGTATTGATCGCGTCATCATCGTCGGCGTGGCTGATGCCGGCGTTGTTGAAGAGGATATCCAGCTTGCCGTAAGTCGCTTCCGCCGCGGCGACCATCTTCTCGCAGTCCGCCGCGCGCGAGACATCGGCATGAACAAAGGTCGCCGCGCCATCGCGCTGTCGAATGTCGGCGGCGCATTGGAGCCCGCCCTCTTCATTGATGTCCACCGCCACGATTGAGGCGCCCTCGCGCGCGAAGCGAAGGGCGGTCTGGTACCCGATGCCGCTCCCGGCGCCGGTGACCAGGGCAGCTTTGTCTTTGAGTCTCATTAAGCAATTCCTCAATGGTTAGACCTGGTCGGATTCCCGCTACACAGTTGAGCGCCCGCAATGATTGCGGGAAGGGCAAGTTTTCAGACTACATCTATTCGAAAAGTTCTCTGGGCAGTTGAGACTGTCGGATAATACCGGACAAAGTTCCCTTCCGTACTTCCTTATGGTTTGGCACGGGAACCGTTACAATCTGATACTCGCCAGTTACTTGGAGAATACGTTTGCACATATAAATGTGACTGCCGCGCTGCCGGACTTTCTCAAACCCGTTGAGTGCGAGAATACGACAAATTTCGCGACCCGACAGCGACCTTAACTTAGGCACTCCCAATTCTCAACTGCTCAACGCGGCCGCGGCTCTCCAGTCGCCGTTGGATTTCCTCAGGCGAGGCGATTTCGAGAAACCCAGTAACCGCCTCGACTATGTTGTCCTTAGCTTCTTGAAGCGAATCCCCTTGGCTGACAATATCGTAGTCTAGACAATGGGATACGTATCCATCTCCATCCTTTACAAAGCTAACTGTGATCGTTTCCATCGTCACCCTCCGCTAGTCGCTCTCAAGTCAGTATGCATAGGAAGCCACTACTTTGCCAAAGCGCCCAACATATTCAGTATTGTCCGCGAAATCGGAACAGTCAAGTTTACCCCGCGTATTGCCGCTTAGATCCGCTCGAAATAACGTTTGCGTTCCCAATCGGTGACGGCGCTGCGGAAGCTCTCGATCTCGCTGCGGAAGAAATGGCTGTAATGCTCAACCACCTCGACGCCGAATGCGCCGCGGGCGAATTCACCATTCTCAAAGCTGTCGACCGCCCCGTCCAAGGTGTAGGGTACGCGCGGCAGATGGCGCGCCGCGTAGATATCGCCCTCGAAGATGGCGGGCGGCTCAATCTTGTTCGCGATGCCATCAAGCCCGGCCGCCAGCGCCGCCGCATAAGCGAGATAGGGATTGCAATCCGCGCCCGGCACGCGACACTCGATGCGCAGGCTCTCACCCGCGCCGACTACGCGGAAGCCCGCTGTGCGATTGTCATAACTCCAGGCGATGCGCGTCGGCGCCCAGGAGCCGTCTTCGTAACGTTTGTAGGAATTGACAGTCGGCGCGTAGAAAACCATCGTCTCCGGCAGATGCGCCATCCAGCCGCCCAGAAAATAACGAAACATGTCTGAGCAGGCGACCGGGCCGAGTTTTGAATCGCCGGGGAAGGCATTCGCTCCGCCGCTGAAAAGACTCAGATGAATATGACAGCTTGAGCCGGCTTGACCGGCGAAGGGCTTCGCCATGAATGTGATGCTGCCGCCTTGCGCGTCGGCGATCTCTTTCAGGCAGTGCTTCATGATGCTGTGGCGATCGGCCATGGTCAGGGCGTTCGCATAGCGAATGTTCAACTCGTGCTGCCCCAGGCCCCATTCGCCTTTGCTGCTCTCCACCGCTATGCCCGATTGCTTGAGATGGCGGCGAGCGGCAGCGGTGAAACTCTCTTCGCGCGTCCCTTGCAGGATGTGATAATCCTCGAGATACCAACCCATCGGCTCGAGATTGGCGTAGCCCTTTTTCTGCGCCTCGCGATAAGAATCGCGATAGATATAGTACTCAAGTTCAGAGGCGGCTTTGACGCTGAATCCCAGGGCGGCAGCCGCTTCCAATTGACGGCGCAGGATCGAGCGCGGCGCGATTGCGACCGGTTCATGCGCGCTTGCATCCTCGACATCACAGAGGACCAGCGCGGTCTTTTCCAGCCAGCTTGCCCGCCGCAGCGTCTTCAAGTCGGGCGCTAGATGAAAATCGCCATAGCCGCGCTCCCAGTTGGCGAAGCGATAACCGGGCACCGGCTCCATTTCCATATCGGTCGTCAGCAAGTAATCGCAAGCGTGGGCGCCCTGCCGCGCCGCGCTCTCCAGGAAATACTCCGCATCGAGACGCTTGCCCAGCAGCCGGCCATAATGATCGCTGAAAGCGAGGATCACGGTATCGATGTCGGCGGCGGCGGCGCGCGCGGTCAATTCGTCCAAGGTCAACATGCCGCGGGTGGCGGTCATCGAGCGGTCCTCATTCTCTCAAGCCGAAGAGACCGGCCGCCTTCGTCTTGCTCTGTTCCCAAACGTCAAGCTCGGCGATGCCATCGAGGCCCTTTTTGTAAATCGGACTCTCGCGGTCAAGCGGCAAGCTGACAACCCGCCCGGTGACGGCCGAGGCATAAGCGCCGAGCACAATCTCCAGCGCGCGCCAGCCCGCCGTCGCCGGCGCCATCGGTTGGCGGTCTTCACGAATGGCGTCGTGGAAATCGGCCCAGAGTTCAATGAAGGAATCGGCCGTCGCTTGCGAATGCGTTTCCCGATTGGCGATGGCGTGGTCGGTTCGCCGCCAGTTCTCGTCGACGCTGTAGAGTTCGATCGGCTGGTTGAAGCCGCCGCTTTGATATTGCTTGTAACGCATGCGGATCTGCCCATCGCTTCCGCTGATGTCGACGCCGCCGACGCCCTCGCCCCAAGCCATGTGAATAGCGGCATAAGCGCTGGGGAAGGCAATCTGCAGCAGGGCCAGATCTTCGATCACCGGCCGTCGATGGGCGTATTCAGGAGCGTCGACGAAGGCCATCACTTGCTGCGCCGCTTCGCCGGCCAGCCACTCCGCGAGATAAACGGCATGGATCATATCCATCAGCACGCCGCCGCCCGCGGCCAGCGTATGACGCCAATCGGCCTGGTATTCAGCCGCGCCCGGATAATCAATGACGCCCAGGAAATGCAGGGTCGCGACGCGCAAGTCGCCGATCAAGCCGTCGGCGAGCATGTGCTTGATTTGGCGAAATTCGGGCAAGAAATGATAATTGTGCGTCAGCGCCATCTTCAAGCCGGCCGCATCAGCCGCGCGCGCCAACTCGGCGGCGACCGCCGGCACATTGCTGATTGGTTTCTCGCTAAGCACGTGCACCCCGGCCGCGAAGGCGTCCAGCGCAATCTGCGGACGATGCTTCTGGGGCACGGCGATGACCACCGCATCAATCTCGTCGATGGCGAGCAGCGCGCGATAATCGGCGTGAAGCTGCTCGTCGCGCAAGCCGAACCAAGCCCCCCCGATTGCGCGGCGCGCCGGCGTGATGTCGGCCAGCGCCACCAACTCGACATCGGGAAGCGTCATCAAAGCGGGGCGATGCCCGTATTCAACGACATTGCCGCAGCCGATCAGACCGACCTTAAGCGCTTTGGTCATCGCGCCCCCTTGGATATTTACCAGCGCCGCAAGCCGAGCAGCTTCTCGCCCAATGGCGTCAACTCGGCGGTTGTGCCCTGTTCGATTTCCCAGCGCCGCGGATCGCCCGGGAAAAACTTGCGGTCGGGCGATTTGCGCTCGCGCCACAAACTGACGCGCTCCTGTCGCATGGCTTCATCGTCTTCGCACGCCGGGAACATGGTGATGTACTGGGCGAGCCGCGGCCGCGTCGAATTGTTGCGGCCGGTGCCGTGGGGCAGCAGGCTGTGCCAAATGACGAGATCGCCGGCTTTCGTCGCCAGGGACTTCAACTCGAGGCCGGCCATATCGGGGCTGCGCGGGTCGCGGTCCGGCGGCTGCGTCTTAACCCACTCGTCGAAGCGGCGATGAAAGCCAGGCACAACCTGCAGACCGCCCGCTTCCGCCGGCACGTCAACCAGCGACAGCACGCCCTGCACCCGATTCGGCAGCGGTCGCAGCGATGTATCGATATCCCAATGCACAAAACCATGGAAATCCCAATCAGCGCGCGCCGGCGGGTTGAGATTGACGCGATCGATGGAGACCCAGAGCTTTTCCGTCTCCCAGATATCTGCGAATGCGCCATAGACGCGCGGATGCTGCCGGTTGTCCCAGAGCGCCTGATGCTGATAGAGCTCCGCCATGCCCGATTCTTTCAGTTTGGGCAGCCCGTCATCGCCTTCGCCGGCGCGATACCAACTGTCCGGGTCATCGCGATCCATGTCCATGAATTCCCAGATGACATCGACGACCGCGTCAAGGTTCGCCTGCGGCACAGCATCGCGCAGGATGACATAGCCGTTTTCCCGCCAGAATATCATTTCCGCATTTGATAATTCGCGCATTATGGTTATTCCCAATTGATCGGCGGGCGAGTCGCCGCCGTCGGTCAGTGTCTACGCGACCTCGCCCCTACACATCGCAACTATTGATAATAGCTTTCGCGTTCTTTGTAGGCGACGTAGGCCGCGCGCGCCTGCTTGACCGATTCGCTTTCCGAGACCTCCGCCACCGGCACATCCCACCAGGAGCCGTAGCCATCGACGCGCTGCCGCCGGTCGACTTCGGTGACGATGCAAACCGGTCCGCCCTGTATGTCCTTCGCTTCTTGCATGGCGCGGGAGAATTCTTCGCGGTCTGCCGCGCGGATGACATGGGCGCCGAGGCTCTCGCAATTCTTGGCGAAATCAATGGGCAGCGTCTCGCCATCCAAATGACCCGAGTCGCTGCGATAGCGGAACTTGGTGCCGAAGCCATCGCTGCCGACGCTCTTCGACAAGCCGCCGATGCTGGCGTGCCCGTGATTGTCCAGCACGATGATATTGACCTTGATGCCCTCTTGCACCATGGTCACGATCTCGGTGTGCATCATCAAGAAGGAGCCATCGCCGACCATCACCCAAACTTCGCGCTCGGGGTCCGCCATCTTGACGCCCATGCCGCCGGCGATCTCGTAACCCATCGTCGAATAACCGTATTCGAGATGATAACCCCGGCGATTCCGCGTACGCCAGAGCTTGTGCAGGTCGCCGGGCAGGCTACCGGCCGCGCAAAGCACCGTGTCCCCCGGCGCGGACAGCGAATTGACCATGCCAATCACCTCGCCCTGGCTCAACAGCGGCTCGTGCTCGAGGTTGTAGATGCGATGCACCTCGGCATCCCAGGACTGATTATAGGCATGGACGCGCGCGCGATAAGCCGCATCGACGGCGTAGTCCGCCAGGGCCGCGGACAGCTCTTCCAGCGTGGCGCGGGCATCGCCGACCAGCGGCAAGGCATTGTGTTTGTAAGCGTCAAACTCGGCGACGTTGATGTTGATGAAACGCAAGCCTGCATTCATAAAGGCGGTCTTGGAAGCGCTGGTGAAGTCGCTGTAGCGCGTGCCGATGCCGATGACCAGATCGGTCTCGGTCGCCAGGATATTGGCGCCTTCCGCGCCGGTCACGCCGATGGCGCCCAGGTTGCCCGGATTGTCATATTGGAGCGCGCCCTTGCCCGCCTGCGTCTCACAGCTTGGGATGCCCGTCCGCGCCACAAATGCCTCGAGCGCGTCACAGGCATCGCTGTAATGGACGCCGCCGCCGGCAGTGATGAGCGGCTGCTCGCTGGCGCGTATCCATTCCGCCGCCCGCTGGATCGCGCCCGCGTCCGCCCGATTGCGCGGGATCTCCCAGACGCGCTTTTCGAAGAAGGCGAGCGGGTAATCATGCGCCTCCGCCTGCACATCCTGGGGCAGGGCCAGTGTCACCGCGCCGGTATCGACCGGCGAGGTCAGCACGCGCATCGCTTCCGGCAGCGCCGTGATCAGCTGCTCGGGGCGATAGATGCGATCCCAATACCGCGAGACCGGTTTGAAGCAATCGTTGACGCTGATGTCTTGCGTATGCTCGCTCTCGATCTGCTGCAAGACCGGCGCCTGAATGCGCTCGGCGAAGATATCGCCCGCCAGCAGCAAAACCGGAATCCGATTCACCGTCGCGGCGGCCGCCCCCGTGATCATGTTGGACGCGCCGGGCCCGATGGACGAGGCGCAAGCGAAGGTCGCCAGGCGGTTGCGATGCTTGGCATAAGCGATCGACGCCAGGACCTGCGCCTGCTCGTTGCGGCTCTGATAATAGCGCAGCTCGGGCGCATACTGCTCGAGGGCTTGGCCGATGCCGGCGACGTTGCCATGCCCGAAGATGCCCCACATGCCGGCGAAGAAGGGGTTTTCGACGCCGTCGCGGGCGACGTGCTGCGCGGCGAGGTAGCGGACGAGGGCTTGGGCCATGGTGAGGCGGGTGGTGGGTGGTGTCATGCGGCGCTGTCCTTTCAGATCTCGGGTTTCAAAATTTTATATGGATTGTTGGAGTGTTCCCACGAGCGTATGCAGCTGAATAACGACGTACTCTTGAAGTAGCCGGAATCATACGCTGAGCGTAATCTTATCGATAAAGCGCTTTCTTGAAACACCGTTTTCTTGTCTTGCGGCCAATCCTCTCCAAATTGAACTTGGAAAAGCACCGGCAGGATTGTCGCCATGATGGAAATGATGTCCTTGCCGCGGCAGAGTTGGATGTTGTCCGGCGGATACTTCTCGCGCAGGTCGTCGACTTGCGTCAACAAATCCGCGCCCGAAATCTCGGGCTTGTCGCCAGTGAGCTTGCTCGCAACAAACTCGCGGTCGAGTTCGAGCGCATCCCTATCGATGACTTCGGTGAAACAAATCGAATTGCAGTGCAGGTTGTAATCGTTCAGATGATTGAGCAGGCGAAAGTAGCCATATTCGATCGCCAGGCGCAGCGACTCGCTCCGCAGTCTGTCCGCCAATTCATGTATCGCATCAATGTCGTAATGGTAGAGTTCGTTCCGCAAGACCTTTTTCAGCGCGGGCGAACAGAGCAAGATCGATTCCATGTCGGGGCAGCGGTCGTCATATAGCAGGTTTTCCGTGCCGAGTTCGTCGGCGTCTGTGATGAGCCAGTAGTCCGCGTCCACAATGCCGGTGATGCCTTGCATGTCACGCTTCCTGGTCACTTGAAGCGCCGCGATGATCTTGTCCTTGCCTTGCGTCGGGTAGAGTGTGCAGTCATCTTTCGCGCGAAACTCTTCCCACAATACCAGATCGGTCTTGCCTTCGACCATGACGAAAGTTTCGCCTTCGCCGTAAATGCGGCTATGAATCTGCCGCACGCCGATTTCGTTGGCGATTTCGTGCGGGGTCATTTCCGGCGGCATCAGTCGTCCACCTTTTCGCCCAGGTGCACGACCCAATCCCACTTGTCGTGAATGATTTGCGGCGAGTGCGTGGCGATGAGGACGTCAAACTTGCGCAACTCGATAATGCGCTGCAAGTCTTTCAAGAAGTTGCGCTGCCAGACGACGTTCATGGATAGTTCGGGTTCGTCTATCATGACGAGGGTGTCGGGTTCGGTTTCAAAGAGTAGTTGGGAATATAGAATCAGGAGATGCTGTTCACCAGAGGATAAATCAGAAACGTCTACCGTTGTGTTCTTCTCGTTTATAATATTGAGTCCCTTGTCTGCTTCAATCGATATTGATTTGAAAAGGAATCGTTCATTCAAGATGTCCTCAAACAGTTGCCGTTCATCGCTCAGAAAACCGCTTCCTTTGGCTTTATCAATGTCTTCAAACAATTGCTCAAACATATCGGGTCGTTCTTCAATGAGCCGACCGATTGCCTCCGATCTTTCAATACTGGAAATGTCCATCATCTCCTCAATTGCGTTCAATAACGGCTGAAATAAATCTGGATTTTCTGCTCTAAATTCTTCCCATTCAGTTTCATTTTCCTCAAGAAACTCCTTGTATCTTCTGCCAAAAGCTCTAAGAATATCATAGGTTTTTGGTTCCTGACCAATGTCGCCAGTATACTCATTCAATACTGTCGTTCTCATCAGGCGCTCCGTCTGTACAAGCCGTAGACCTGCGCATTTCCTAATCTTCGCAAACCAGTCTGGCATAACACCATACAGTCTTTCATGGATTACTGGGAAGCTGTTTAGAATATCGGTCAAAGAATAGACTTGGGTTACAAAGCCAAGTTCTGAATTGGGATCATCCAAACCCTCAACAAAGTCAGCCCACAAGTATTCATTGGCCCAAGGTAAAAGAGTCAAATGCGGTAATTCGCTTGAAACGATTTTGTGCAGCTCGTCATCAATAATCGATCCTTCATTGAGATTCATGCTAGTGGAGGGCATGAATGGGACATTCTCGAATGACCTGTCTTTACTTTTGAACTCCACCAAGAGCCTTTGTCCTGCGTCAATCCTCTGAATTTCCCTACGAGATCGGATTCTGACACGTGAGTCGCCCGCAATCTTCTGAACTCCTATACTTGCGCCGCCCTCGAAGCTAATTTTGAGATAGTCGAACGGTATTTGACCAACAAACCTGTAATCATAATTAAATAGCCCATGCACCATCCGCAACAACACCGTCTTCCCCACCCCGTTCGGACCATGAATGATCGTAATCCGCGACTCCTGATTCAGCGGAATCTCGTGGTCGAATATCCCAAATAAGCCCTTCACGGAGATTTTCGTAATCCGCATAGCCCTAGCCCTCCATCCCGTGATGCACAATCGGCAACCTGGGATCCTTAAACGTCCACGTCCCCTGCACCCACGAGTACGCCGGATCATCGCTGTTCGCCAGGGACTGCGCGCTGCCGGCCAGGAAGTTCAGATAGTAGGTCGTATAGCCGTGCGCGCTGACGACGGGATGATAACCCTCCGGCACCAGCACGCTGTCGTGGTTCTGCGCCATCATGACGCCATCGATGCTGCGGTCGTCATTGTAAACGCGCTGATAGGCATAACCGCCGGGATGATCGATTTTGTAAAAGTAGATCTCTTCCAGGTCGGCTTCCAGCACAGTCCCGTCTTCGTCTTCGACATGCACATCGTGCTTGTGCGGCGGATAGCTGGACCAGTTGCCCGAGGGCGTGTAGACCTCGACCGCGACGATGCGATGGCAGTTGAAACCGGGCGGCAGGATGCCATTGATCTGCCGCGAGGCGTTGCCGCCGCCGCGCAGCTCGATCTCGCTCATGGCGGGCGTGACCAGCTGGGTCGGATAATCCTGATCGGTCGGCACCCAGCAGGAGGCGAATTCCAGCGTGTCGCTTGTGGCCGTGATTTCGAATTCCTTGCGCCGCGAGATGTAGAGGGCGTAGGGCATGCCGCTGAAGACATCGGGACGCCGCCCGACATTCACAAACTCGCCATCGCTGGTGACGATATCGCAGACGCCGCCCAGGATGACGGTGGCGTTTTCATGCTCGCGCGTTTCGACGCTGAAACGCTCGCCCCGGCCCAGGCGCATCGCCGCCATGTTAAGGAAATCCCAGCCGGCCTGCCCGGCGCTGACCTCGGCGAAGATGCCCGAGCCGCCGCTGTCTTTCGATTTCACCAGCATCGTTTCTGATGTGTATTGCATGTGGAATTCTCCCGTCGAATACGCAAATAATCCTAATCATTCGTGTAGGGGCGTCTCGCTGAGACGCCCGCTTTGTACGGCGCATGGTTTGGGCGTTTCAGCGAAACGCCCCTACAGATTACGATCCAGCCCCTCAACATAAGCCCGCAGGTCCTCCACATGGTCGGCGTAATGGGCGAAGGTATTGCCGACGATGAAGTATAGCAGCGGCATATCGCGGATGTTGCAGACTGCCGCGTCATTGATTTCATCATCGTCCAGCCGCTCCAGCAGCGCTTCGACCAGCGGGAAGCTCGCCTCGAACAGCGTCAGCACATCCGACAGCGGCAGGTCGCGATTGTCGGCGTGGATGCGGGCGTTGATCTCGTCGGGCGTCTCCGTCCGCGCCAGCATCTCGCCGCTGAGAGCGCGCGAGACCCAGTTGACCATCGACTGCTCCCACCAGGTGATATGGGCGATCACATCTTTGACCGACCATTCCGGCTGTGGACCCGGGCGGCGGGTCATTTGCTCATCGCTCAAGCCATGCCAGAGCGCCGCCAGGGCCGCGCGTTCCTCCCGCGCACGCTCCAGCAGATCGTCCGCGCTCATCCAGGTGATCCAGGCTTCCGGCGCTTCGTTGCCGTTGGTTTGGTTTTCGTCCATTGTCGTCCCGTCCATTCGTGCGGGCGACCCGATGGCTCGCCCCTACAGATTCTCAGTCTTTAGCAATCCTCTGCGCTCTCTGCGTCCTCTGTAGTTCAAATATGTTTCAATCCAGCCCGCCATAGGGCGCGACAAATGCCTCCACCTCGGGCATGGTCGGCATGAAATTGGCGCAGCCGTGCTCGGTGACGACGATGGCGCCACAGGCATTGCCCAGGCGCGCCGCTTTATACCAGCCCCAATCATTCACCAGCCCATAAACAAAGCCGCCGCCGAAGGCATCGCCCGCGCCCAGGATATTGGTCACCTCCACCGGAAAGCCGGGCGCGTCGATGATGTCGCCGTCTTTGAGATGGATGCGCGCGCCCTCCGGCCCGATCTTCTCGACCACCGCTTCCGGACCCAGCGCGAGCATGAATTCGATGCCCGAGCGCGTATCACCTTCGACTTTGGCATCCGACACCTGCGAATGCGTGACTGTAATCTGCGCGACATCGCTGAGCATGGCCGCGTTGAGCTCGTCTTCGGTGCCGATCACGACATCAACCAGGCGCAGCACACTGCGCGCCACGACGCCGAAAGCGCGCGCGTCATGCCACTGGTCGGGGCGGAAATCGACATCAAAGATCACCGTCGCGCCCGCTTGACGCGCCAGGTCCGCCGCCAGCATGGTCGCGCTGCGGCTCGGCTCCAGGCTGAGGTTGGTGCCGGCGAATTGGAAGACCTTGCAATCCGCGACCGGCGCCGCCAGCACATCATCGATATTCAGGTTGATATCGGCGCAATTGTCACGGTAGAAAACCAGCGGAAACTTATCCGGCGGCTCGATGCCCAGCACGGCGGCCGCGGTGCGATGGGCCGGCTTGCGCGGGATGAAGCGCGTCTCCACGCCTTCGTTGTTCAGGAAGTGCATGATGAAGTCGCCGACCGGGTCAGCGCCGACCGCCGTCAGCAGCGCCGTCTTCAGCCCCAAGCGCCGCCCGCCGACGCTGATGTTGGTGGGCGACCCGCCAACATAGGCGGCGAAGCTGTCGATCTCGACGAAGGGTGTGCCGATGTCATTTGAGTAGAGGTCGATTGAGCTCCGCCCCATGTGCAGGGAATCGTAGGTTTTTGGCGTCATTTTAGCCCCCAGATCACAATCGCAACGTAAATTCACCACAGAGGCGCAGAGCGCACAGAGAAAAGCTGCTTAGCTTTCATAAGGCTTGCCTGTGATAGATGGCTCGCGGCTGAGCTCACGGCGGATATTGGCGACGACTTCAGGCGCGATGTCCAGGGCGTCGATGACCACGCGATCGAGCGCTGCCCGCGTTTCGTCTTGCATAATCTGCGGCAAGGGCAGCAGGGTGAAATTGCAGAGCGTGTCGAAGGCGGTCGCCAAGGCGGTGACTTGGCTGGCCTCCAGCGCATAGAAGTCAGGGACGATGACGCGGCGCAGGTCGTCCATTGAAAATTGAGAATATGAGAGATCTCTTAATGAACGGTCGCCGAGCATCGCCAGCAAACCTATCGTAGAGTTGATATAGGCGCATAGCGCTTTTTCGGCTGTCGCGCCCAGTGATTTTAGCTTGCAAGGGACCCAGGCTGAACCTAGAGCCCTTTCAGGTAAGCGCACACTAACAACACGGACAGTATTTAAGCGAGCGCGCATGGCTAACAACAGTGTACCGCGTTGCGCCCATAAGTATTCCGCTTGCCTTGCCTTGCCTTCTTTTGTGATGATATATGTGTCGTGATGCGCCGACATTTTTTGTGTAAAATCGGTTTTGTGATCCCATAGAGCAATCATCGCTTTGGAATCAGGAACTTCAGACCTCTTGAACATGCCGCGAATGCCGCGCCCATCTGGTGAAATATCCGCCATATCCCCAAGTTCTCGAAAGGCGAAAAACTCGTCTTCCCGCAATTCCACAAATTTCTCGCAAAGATATGGCGACAGAAACTGCACCCCGCCCCAGTCGCCTTGGGCAATGCGCGCGTGGGGCCAACGCTGCGCCGTGCCTTTGATGTTTTCCGTTCTGTCTTCGGCGATATCCCGCGCCACGCCCAGCGCATCAGCCGGCGTGGCCGGGTTTTCGTAAAGATTGACGATGGTTGTGGGTGGATTTCCCCCCACCCCCAAACCCCCGCGCCGCTCCAGTTTTTCGGGACCACTACAGGGGGCTTTCCGCCGACAAATCAGAAGCATCTCCCCTATGGACGTATTCTCCGAAAAGTATATCCGCGTCGGATCATGCGATGTAACGATGGTATCAATGTGAAATTTCTTCGCCAGATAGATTCGCATTTCTCTAGTCGCGTAATTGGTCGCGCCAACTAGCGGCAAGACAACCGCGATAGTGCCACTTTTGGATTTCACGATTTTGTCAGCCAGAGCCAAGAATCCGCCGCCGTTGTGAGAGCGATGAATGCCGCCTTCCAGTTTGTCAAACATCGCCTTCTCCCGCGCTTTCAACTTCACCTCATCCGCGCGGCTGAACTGGTCGTGTCGCAGGCTGTCGCGCGTGAAGGGCGGGTTCATTATCACCAGGTCGGCGGGCTCGGCTTCGGCGCTTTCCTCCCGCGTTTCAATCTGCTCGACGCCGGTGGGCCAAGGCAGCAGGCGCGGCTGCCCGTCCACCCCCGTATCCAGAAATTCCAGCGAGCCCAGTTTGGCTTCGTTGTTCTCGTCAATACCCAGCAAGGCGCGATAAATCTTCATATTCTCGAAGGTGGTGGTCGGCGAGAGCAAGCCCAGCGTGGTCGCCGCCAGGTGCGTCGCCGTCAGGTTGACATCGTAGCCGGTCAAGACCTTTTCGATGAGCAGGCGCGAGACTTCGTCCTGGTTGCCGACCGCGCTGGTCAGATCGCGGATGCGCTCGGCGGCCGCCATCAGCAGCGTGCCGGTGCCGCAGGCCGGGTCGGTGACGCGCAGCCTGGCGATGGCGGCGCTGTCCGTCCAGTCGAGCATATCCTCGCGCAGCGCCAGGTTCGCCAGCAGAGTGGCGGCCGCGGTGGTGGTGTAGAAGGAGCCGTCGTAACGGGCGGTATCGAGCACTTTATGGAAGATGCGCCCCAGCAAATCATGACGCAATCCCACGATGTTGCGCGTCACCTGCAGCGATGCCCGCGCGACAATTTGCGCGGCGGCTGTGAATTCATTCGAGCCCGCTAATGCTTGCAGCGCGCTGCGAGCGGTGTCGAAGATCGGCTTGTAATCGACTAAGAGCCACAGCTCCCAAGCCTGAGAGAACGCGCCAATGGGATCGGCGCTATTGGCGCACTGGCTGGCGCTGGCGGGGGACCATTCGCCCGCGTAATCGCGCGGCTTGATTGTATGGCGATGCTTGTCCAGTTGGCTGTGAAACATCACGGCAGTGGCGACCACGAGCATGGCGCGTTTGGCCGCTTGATTGAAGCGGCTGGTCAAGGCATAGCCCGTCTCGATTTTGGTGGGCTTGCCAGCCGGCAGATCCAGGCAGGCGGCTAATTCCTGCTTTTGGCTTTCATTGAGCCGCGCAACCGCGCGATCCAAGCTGAAGGAGAGGCGGTTGGCAATCTCATCCGGGTCGCCGAGCTGGTCGGGGATTTTGCGGATGACGCTGACGAGCTGCGGGATATGATCCCGCTTCCAACTGGTTTTCTTCGCGGGCGGGCGTTCCTTGTGGCTGCGCAGCGTATGCAGCAGTTCGCTCTCCGCAAGCTCACTCGCCAAGCGCAAGCCCTCCGGGTAACATAGCGCGATGGCGCAATCCGCCAGGTCATCATGCAGGCGGCTGTCGGCGTCTTTTATTGCCGAGGCTTTCTTTGTCGCCGAGTAGCCCTGTTCCGCTTCCAGAGCAATCTTCAGCCCGTCGAGCGAGATTTCCACATCCAGGCGTTTGCCGCCGCCTTGCCCAATCTCGGCGCGGGCATTCAAGCCGCGCTCTCGCAGGGCAGCCGCCAGCCAGGTATTCAATGTGCTTTCATAAGCGTTCATTGGACGGCTCGTCACCCAAGATTTTGCTCACGGCTCCAGCTCCGCCAATTTCACCGGCCGATTCTCCCGCATCGAGCGCATGCCCGCCATGGCCATCAGCACCGGAACGCGCCCGTCATTCCCGACCACCGGCACGGTCTTCCCGTTCGCAATCGCATCGACAAAGGCGATCATCTCAGTCACATAACTTTCAAAATATCGCTCGACGAAGAAATGCAGCGGCAGATCGCGCCTTACGCTCGCGGCATCGCTGATCGTTACCGCGTTGGGATGCCAATTGCCGGTCGTCGCCGCGCCCATGCTGCCGAAAGCTTCGACGCGCTGGTCGTAGCCATAGACCGCTTGCCGGCTGTTTTCGATGCTGCCGAAGGCTCCGTTTTCGAAGCGCAGCATCACCTTGGCTGTGTCGATATCGCCCGCCTCGCCGATCGCTGGGTCAATCTTCACATCGCCCAGGGCGTAAATCTCTTCGACCTCGCCGAGCAAGAAGCGCGCCATATCGAAATCGTGGATCATCATGTCCATCAGCAGCCCGCCGGAGACCTTGATATAGTCGATAGGCGGCGGCGACGGATCGCGGCTGATGATCGTCAGCGTATGCGGCTCGCCGATTTCGCCGCTTTCGATGGCCCGCTTCAAGCGCGCGTGATTGGCGTCAAAGCGCCGATTAAAGCCGATCTGCAATTGAACGCCCGCTTCGGCGACAGCCCCCAGCGCTTCGTCAATCTCGGCCAGGTCAAAGGCGATCGGCTTCTCGCAGAAGATTTGCACCCCCGCCCGCGCCGCTTCGATGATGAAATGGCAGTGACTGTCCGTCGATGAGCAGATGACGACCGCGTCGATATCGGCGCTGTTGATGATTTCCGCCGGGTCGGCGGAGAAATCCGGAATGCCGAAATCTTCCGCCGCGGACTTCGCCGCCGCCTCGAAGACATCGGCGACCGCCAGCAGCTTTGCGCCGGGGACCCGCGTCGTCAAACTGTTGGCGTGCAGGCGCCCGATGCGTCCCGCGCCGATGATGCCCAGATTGATCGTCATAGTCGCCCCCGAATGCGCGCGTGATTGATGGCGCTTAGTTTATCGAATCTCGCCCTATTATTGAATAGCGCGACATGGTTGCGCTACAATTGCGAGTATTGGTCAGGAGTCTAACGATGAATCCCGACAGAGAGAATCCGACTTGGGCCACAGCGCCGGCGCCCGCGGAAGATATCATGCGCGAGCCAACCAAAGAAGAAATCATTGAAGATATTCGCCAAGGCCTGCGCGATGTCTTAGCGGGCGAAGAGGGGATGCCGGCGCGCGAGTCAATTGCAGCTTTGCGGCAAAGAATTTACGGCGATGCCAACAACAGGTGAGCATCTGATGGATAAGGAGAATGAAAATGGACGGACCTAAGCTGAAGCCGGCCCCGCTGGAAAATGTCGAAGCCGATGACGACGACCGCGAGCCAACCAAAGAAGAAATCATGGACGATATTCGCCAGGGTCTGCGCGATGTGCTAGCAGGCTATGAAGGTCAGGATGCGATGGAATTCCTTGACGAGCTAGAACGCGAAGCTATGGTCGATGCCGACGAGAGTTGACACCCACCCTACATTTCGTAAACGAACCAGGAGACTGCGCCGCCGGTTTCCCTCGATCCATCTCGATTTGCGCCCCATAATACAGCGTCTCCGGAACGATGAACGCCCCGGCCAGCTTGTCCCACGTGTCGGCTACACTGTCTACAAAGTGCGTTTGCCCAATCGGGCGGCGCGGCGCGGCAAGAGTGGCGGATTCCGCGTGATTTACTACGTCCAGTTCAGCGACCGCGTCACGCTGCTCACCATCTATTCCAAGACCGACGAGACGGACCTGAGTATCGCGGAGATTCGTCAGTTGGCGCTGGAGGCGGATGAATAGAAGGCGCCGCCCGCCTTGACCATTCGCATGCTCGCTGCCTTTTTCGCTGCAATTCGGTATAGTCTTTGTTCCAGGACAAAAGAGTTCGAACTATGCCTATTTATTTAATGAACCTGTCAAATTCCGTTTGCAATCATAACGAAATCTGTAGGGACGAGAGACGGTCAGTGTCTATGCGACCTTTGTCTCGCCCAAAAGCTCGCGCTATTACGAGGCGGGCGACCCAATGGCTCGCCCCTACAGATTCTCATTTGTGAGAGTTCGTTATTTTGCGTGAGTCGAGTTGTGACTCGCGAGGGGCTGTGATGAACCGGCAAAGTTGTCCAATCGCCAACCTCAGCGCCACCTTCGACCCGCTCGACCTGAGCGACCCCTTTCCCCTGCTCGCCCAGGCCCGCCGCGAGCAGCCCGTCTTTTACAGCCCCGCCATCGGCTACTGGGTCATCACGCGTTACGACGACATCAAGACGATCTTCCGCGACCACGAAACGTATACCGCCGCCAACACCATCACGCCCATTGTGCCATTCTCGGAAGCCGTCCAGCGCATGCTCGCCGAGGGCGACTACAGCCCCGAGCCCGTCCTCTCCAACAATGTGCCGCCAAGCCATACGCGCATCCGCGCCCTGGTGAACCGCCTCTTCACCCCGCGCCGGATGAAGAGCTTCGCGCCCGCCATTTGCAGCATCGCCGAGCGCGGCGTCCAGCGCCTTATCGGTCGCGCGCCGGTCGATATCGTGGCGGAGCTGACCTATGAATATCCCGCCTATGTGCTCTTTCATGTGCTGGGCGTGCCCGATGCCGATGTGCCGCAGGTGAAGGCCTGGGCCGGCAATCGCATCAAGCTCTATTATGGCCGCCCGACGCCGGCCGAACAGCTGGCCATGACCGAGAACCTCGTACCATTTTGGCGCTACGTCGTTGACCTGGTGGCGGAGAAAAATGCCGACCCGCAAGATGATCTCACGAGCGACTTGCTTCGCCTGCGGGACGGCGACGACAGCCGCTTGACGCTCAACGAGATCGCCAGCTGCATGATCACGCTCTTGGTCGCCGGCCACGAAACGACCACGGCGCAAATCAACAACGCCCTGCTGCATCTCCTCTCGCGGCGCGAACATTGGGCGGGGCTCTGCCGCGCGCCGGAAGCGATTGCGCCGATGCTGGAAGAGATGATGCGCTACGATCCTTCGGTCTGTACCTGGCGGCGGCGAGCGGTCAAAACGACCACCCTCGCCGGCGTTGACATCCCGGCCGGCGCCGACCTCCTGCTCATGCTGCATTCGGCCAACCGCGACGACGATGTCTTTCCGCGGCCTGAGCTGATCATATCGAGTCGCGACAACCTGAAAGACCAGCTCGCCTTTGGCTACGGGATTCACTATTGCGTCGGCGCGCCACTCGCGCGGCTGGAGATGCGGATTCTGCTGGAAACGCTGACGCGCGCCCTGCCGAGCCTGCGCCTCGTCCCCGATCAAGAGATCGAATACTCCCGCAATATCTCCTTTCGCGGTCCCGCCTCCTTGCGGGTCAGCTGGTGACGCTGAGCATTCGCGAGATATTCCTTTTACCACCGAGGACAGCGAGAGCACCGAGGTTTATCCGTGTGCCTGTCAGGAGTGGGATGCAATGCCGGGGCGAATCAATGAATCGCCCGCCAAGGCATGGTATCGCTACGACGGGCGACCCAATGGCTCGCCCCTACAAGGCTTGTCCGGTAATGTTTTGCACATTGCCGACCGTACTGCACCCAACAGATTTCCAAAGTTTCACCACAGTCCCTCGCGAGTGACAACTCGGCTCACACAAAATAAAACCCGCAAAATAAGAATCTGTAGGCGCGTTTGACCCGCAGTGTCTACGCGCGGCGCTGAAACGCCCGAAAATATGAACATCTGATTCGGTTATCTCTGTGCTCTCTGCGTTCTCTGTAGTTGGTCCTTTGCGCAACCTACTTGCGCTTGCTGTTTTGACCCAGTAACGGACAAGCCTTACAGACTCCCATGTCGCGCGTTCTTTATTATGTCTGAGCCGAGTTGTATAATCAGGCGCAATTGACCGCGAGAAGCAGCAAGAAGAGGATCATGGCTGAAGCGCTCTTCGCCGATTTCGCTCCGAGGACCTACGAGGAATGGATGGACGCCGTCCGCCAATCATTGCCGGACGGGGCGATCGAGAGCTTGTCGCGGCGCAGTTGCGAGGGCATCGACATCCAACCCTTCCCGCAGGCCGCTGGCGTCGCCGGCATCCCTCATCTGTCCTCCCTGCCCGGTCAGTTTCCCTACGCGCGCGGGGCGAGAGCCGGCGGTTATCACGCCCGCCCCTGGCTGATTGCGCAGGCCCTGCGCATCAGCGACCCGCGCGCATACAATCAAGCGCTGCGAGAGGCGCTGGCGAATGGCCAGACCGCCATCACTATTGACGAGGACCTGCGGCTGAATAGCGCGGCGGATATGCGCGCGGCCCTCGCTGATATTGACCTGGATCGCTTCCCGCTGTATATCCAATCCGCTGCCGCTGCGCCCGAAGTCTATGAAAGGCTGGCGACCGCGCTTGATGAGGAGGCGCTGGCTCGTTTGCGCGGCTGCGCCGGTTATGACCCGCTCGGCGGCCTGGCGCGGTCTGGCTTCATGCCGGTCGATGCTTATGAGCGAATGGCGGCCCATGTGAAAAGCGTCGCCAATAGATCGCCCCATCTTGGCAGCATCGCCGTCAACAGCGCGCCTTATCACGCCGCCGGCGCCAATGCCGTCCAGGAGCTGGCCTTAGCTATAGCGACCGGCGTGACATACTTGCGCGAATTGAGCGAGGGAGGCGTCGCCGTCGACGCCGCGGCGCCCAAGCTGCATTTCTTCTTGCGCATCAGCGAAGACTTCTTCATGGAAATCGCCAAATTCCGCGCCATCAGACTGCTCTGGGCGCAAGTCCTGCGCGCCTTCGGCCTCTCCCATTCTTCGCCGGATATAGCCGTCCATGCCGGCAGCGGCGGGCGAAACAAAGCGCGCCCCGACGCCCATGTCAATTTGCTGCGCCTGACGACGGAAGCGCTCTCGGCCGCCATCGGCGGGGTCGATAGCATCTGTCTTTCAGCTTATGACGAGCCGCTCGGCTCAACCAACGGTTTCTCCCGGCGCATCTCGCGCAATTTGCAATTGATCCTGCAGGAAGAATTGAGGCTGCTCGATTTCATTGACCCGGCCGGCGGCGCCTGGCATGTCGAGACGCTGACGGACCGGCTGGCGCGCCAAGCCTGGAAGCGATTCCAGATAATTGAAGCGGAGGGCGGCTTGCTCGCATGTCTGCGCTCGGGCATCCTGCAGGCGGAGATTGAAGCGGTCGCCGAAGAACGCCGGCGGTCTATGGACGCCGGAGACACTGTGCTGGTCGGCTGCAACCGATACCGCAATCCTGACGAGACCCTGCCCCCGGTTCAACGGAAGCCCGAGCATCGTCTAAATGACAGCGCCGACGAAGCGTCCATTCGCGCGCGAAAATTGAAGCCGCTGAGGCTGGCTGAAGCTTTCGAGCGAGCGAGCGGCTCATGACCCGCTTCCCCGATTTCAGCCGGCTCGCCTACGACGCGGCGGGCGAAGCAAGCCTCGACGACTGGCGCGCCGCCTTCGAGGCGCAGACCGGCCATCCCGCCGCCGAACAGGTTTGGCGCGCGCCCGAGCAAATCGACCTCAAGGCGCTCTACAGCGCTGCCGATCTCGAGCCGGTCGAGCATCTCGATTTTGTCGCCGGCATTCCGCCCTTCCTGCGCGGACCCTACCCGGCCATGTATGCCTACCGCCCCTGGACCATTCGCCAATACGCCGGTTACTCAACAGCCGAAGAGAGCAACGCCTTCTACCGCCGCAATCTGGCCGCCGGCCAAAAGGGCTTGTCAGTCGCTTTTGATCTCGCCACGCACCGCGGCTACGACTCCGATCATCCGCGCGTGCAAGGCGATGTCGGCATGGCAGGGGTCGCGGTTGACAGCCTGCTCGATATGAAGATCCTCTTTGATGGCATCCCGCTGGACGCAATGTCGGTCTCGATGACGATGAACGGCGCCGTCCTGCCCGTGCTGGCCTTTTACATCGTCGCCGCCGAAGAGGCTGGCGTCGCCCCCGCTCAACTCGCCGGCACCATCCAAAATGACATCCTCAAAGAGTATATGGTGCGAAACACCTATATCTATCCGCCGGCCGAGTCCATGCGAATCATCGCCGATATTTTCGCCTTCACCGCCGCCGAAATGCCGAAGTTCAACAGCATCAGCATCAGCGGCTACCATATTCAAGAGGCGGGCGCGACCGCAGATATCGAGCTGGCTTATACGCTGGCCGACGGGCTGGAATACCTGCGGACCGGCTTGGGGGCCGGCCTGGATATCGACCGTTTTGCCCCGCGCCTGTCATTCTTCTGGGGCATCGGCATGAGCTTCTTCATGGAGATCGCCAAGATGCGGGCGGCTCGTTTGCTCTGGGCGAAGCTCGTCAAACAGTTCGACCCGCGAAACCCCAAATCAATGGCTTTGCGCGCGCATTGCCAAACATCGGGCTGGAGCCTGCAAGAGCGCGATCCCTACAACAATATCGCGCGCACCTGCCTTGAGGCGATGGCGGCCGCCTTCGGTGGCACGCAATCCCTGCACAGCAACGCCCTGGATGAAGCGATCGCCCTGCCTACGGATTTCAGCGCGCGCATCGCCCGCAACACGCAGCTCTTCCTGCAGCATGAGACCGGCATCTGCGCTGCGGTTGATCCCTGGGGCGGCTCTTACCTGGTGGAACGATTGACGCATGACCTCGCCCGCCGCGCCTGGACGCATATTCAGGAGATTGAAGAGCTGGGCGGGATGGCCAATGCGCTGGAAAGCGGGCTGCCCACTATGCGAATCGAAGAAGCGGCCGCGCGCCGGCAAGCGCAGATAGACAGCGGCGCTGAAACCATCATCGGCGTCAACAAATATCGCCCGCAAGAAGAGAGCCCGGTTGAATACCGCGAGGTTGACAACAGCGCTGTTCGCCAGGCGCAGGTCGAGCGTTTGCGGCGGCTGCGCGCGGAGCGGGACGAAGACGCTGTGCAGACCGCGCTGAAGGCCCTGACTTCATGCGCCGCGTCCGGCGACGGCAATCTGCTCGCTTTGTCGATCGAAGCGGCGCGAGCGCGCGCCACCAACGGCGAAATCTCCCTGGCGCTGGAGCGGGCCTGGGGGCGGCACAAGGCGGTCGTTCGCGCGTTGGCCGGCGTTTACAGCGCCGAATTGGGCGATGACGAAGCCCTGTCAAACCTGCGCCGCATGACGGATGCATTCGCCGAGCGCGAAGGACGGCGTCCGCGCCTGATGGTGGCCAAGATGGGTCAAGACGGGCATGATCGCGGCGCCAAAGTCATCGCAGCCGCCTTCGCCGATATGGGCTTTGATGTCGATATCGCCCCGCTCTTTCAGACGCCGGCCGAAGTCGCCAAAGCGGCCGTGGAAAACGATGCGCACATAGTCGGCATCAGCTCGCTCGCCGCGGGCCACAAGACGCTCTTGCCGCAGTTGGCGGGCGAATTGAAGGCTTTGGGCCGCCCCGACATGATGCTGGTTATCGGCGGCGTCATCCCGGCGCAGGATCACCAGTATCTGTACGAGCGCGGCGCCTCGGCCATCTTTGGGCCCGGCACCGTCATCCCGGCCGCGGCGCAAACGGTGCTGGAGGAATTGAACCGGCGCTTGAGAGCCAGCTAGGCGCGGGCGGTCCCGTTCAGCCCAATGAAGCGGCCCGCGTCAGCGCCCGTCCCGTTTCGTCGCCGCTGAGCAGGATGGTGGTCTTGCCGGCGGAATAATGTCCCTTGGCCGTCATCGCCAGCACATAGGCCGCCATGCTCTCGTTGTCCGGCATTTCCACAACAGCGATTAGATCGTATTCGCCAAAGGCGACCCAGGCATGCAGGACCGCCCCGCCGAAATGCGCGGCGTCGGCGTGGCCAGCGTCAATTAGCGCGGCGATATCCCCTGTTACCTGGTTTTTCCAAGCGGTGGACGTCAGCGAAGTTTGCCAGAGAAATTGCGCCATCATCGGCCTCCTCATTTAAGAATCACTATCCCAGAGTGTAACAGATAAAATCGATGCGGTAAGATTCATTGAAATCATTGAATCGGCATATCCGCTTCCATAATGACTTCGCAGCGGAAAAGAAAAACTCTATGTACTCGGTGTCCTCGGTGGTGAAATAAAATGCGTGAAGCTCGTCAAATTGAGGCAGCCGCCCTCGCCGACGCTCTTCTCTCCGGCGAGCGCGCCGCCCTCGCCCGCGCCATCACGTTGATCGAAAGCCGGGCGTCGCAGCACGCAGACGCCGCCAATCAGCTTTTGGGCGCCTTGCTGCCGCATACGGGAAACTCGGTACGCATTGGCATCACCGGTGTGCCCGGCGCCGGCAAGAGCAGCTTCATCGATACATTCGGCTGCCATCTTATCCAAACTGGACACAAGGTGGCGGTGTTGGCGATCGACCCCAGCAGCGGCTTGACCCACGGCAGCATCCTGGGCGACAAAACACGCATGGAACGCTTGTCGCGCGAGACGGACGCCTTCATCCGCCCGTCGCCCACCGGTGGCATTCTGGGCGGCGTCGCCGAAAAAACGCGCGAGGCGATCCTGCTCTGCGAAGCGGCCGGCTTTGATGTCATCATTGTTGAGACGGTCGGCGCCGGGCAAAGCGAGGTGACGCTGCGCTCGCTGGTGGATTTTCTGCTGCTGCTCTTGATCACCGGCGCAGGCGACGAGCTGCAAGGCTACAAAAAAGGCGTGATCGAGATCGCCGATGCCCTGGTCATCAACAAAGCCGACGGCGACAACCTGACCGCGGCGGAGGCGGCCCGCGCCCAATATCAACGCGCTCTCGAATTTACCGCGCCCGCGACGGCCGGCTGGCGGACCCGCGCCCTGACCGCGTCCGCCTTGACCGGCGCCGGCATCGACGCCATCTGGACGCTGATCACAGAATTCGTTGCCCAGACGAAAGCGAGCGGGAGCTTCGACGACCGGCGGCGCAAACAGCGGCGCGCCTGGCTGCACAACGCGCTCGAAGCCCGCCTGCGCGACACGCTCTATGGCCATGAAGCGGTCAAGGCGGCCTTGCCCGAGATTGAAGCGGCCGTCATCGCCGGGGAGCTGCCGGCGGCGAGCGCGGCGGACGAACTTCTTCTGCTTGTTGGTCTTAAGACCTAATGCTGAACGCTGTGTAAAATCCTGGGTGAATGTGAATCTTTACCTTACCAGCTATATCATTCTTATGAATTTCGTCGCCCTTGCTACTCCAGAAAACGTGCTCGCTGTCTTCGGGTTGAATGCCTAGAATTCCTACCTTCGAAAAGACCCAAAATAGCTCGTAAAGTGATTCTTCTGCATTGTCGGCTTCCGCAAATATTGCGTAAGCTAGATCATAGCAAGGTCCTGTTAAGTTCGAGTGCTCTACCTTTGCCATATAACTCTGCAGTTTGTTTTGCAGATCAGCACGGTCAATATCCACAATGAGAAAGTTCTTCCTCATTCCCTTCATTACATTTGCGGCGTCCATTAAGGTCGGAAAGTCCGCCGACCATTCATCAGCTAGCGCTCCAAGCCTTTGATGGGAGTAAATGCGCTCTGCGCGGTTCACATGACTCTGGCTAATCTTACTCTTACCTTCCGCCTGAGAAATGCAGTAATTGAAGAAAGCGATTGCGTCTCTCGGCGTGGACAATGTACGTTCAAGAAAGTATTTCGTACTTTCCTGGCCCAAGATCTTGGATGGAAGAATGTCCTTAAACTTGATCGAACTGCGTTTGGCAAACACGTTGTATATGAGCTGATTGACTCGTTTCTCAACAACGTCAATCAACTGTTTATGGTTCCAAAGCAACTTGATACACAGCGAATCATATTTCTCACGCTGATCGCCGTAGGTACGGGTTACTTCAAAGACTCGTTCAAAAAGATCCTTCCGAATTGCTAGTATTATCTTAAGTTGATCAATTTCTTCGTTCAGATCCCGAGCGGTCTCAATTAGTGCCCTTATTAGCTTGTAACGTAAGGGGTCTTCCACCCACTTTCTGTCCAGTTTGTCAATAGTTATGAAATACTTCTTCTGAGCATCATATTGCAATTCATCTCGAAGAAGTCTCACAACGGCCGAAAGATCTTGCATTTGTTTCTGGTTAACAAGCTCACTCCCGATTCGTGTGATTTCCGCTTTTTCTTCTTGAGTTAGCTTCGAGGAATACTGCAATTCACCTGACACATCTAGAATCTTTGCTTGCAGTCCGGCGCTAGCCTTCGCCGTAAGGTCTTCCTCAACACGTTCCGTTTCTTGCACAAGACGCTTTTCAGGTTCGTTCCAAAACTCAGGATACTTTAGAAGATATTCGCGGCCTTTCTTCTGATATGGTTGTCGATAGTCGGTATCCCTTAGCTTTTGCAGTAAATTGTTAATCCCTGTTGTTCCGCTAACCGCAGAGAAAAGATTGACCAACTCTACGGCAAATACGTGCCTCCATAACACACGGAAGAACAAATCGAGATTGATTTCAAGGTCAACATAATACTTTAGAGCGGGGCTATTGGACAAATGGTTTAATGCCAAGTCATCAAGCGACAGCACTGCCACCTTGTCTTCAGTTCTCTTGAGCATAGAGAGCAGTGCCGTTTTACCCGCTCCAGTTCGCCCAAGGATAATACACTCCGGCTCAAGGGTGTCCTGAATTAGTTTCAGTTCATCGTTCTTATGGACAAAGCATTCGTGCAGGAAGTTTCGATCTTCTTGAGCATCATTCGCACCGATTTTGTCATGTCGTCTAAAGCGATATACTGAACCTGCACGCGGATTCTTAGCTCCTCCTCCCAAGATTCTACCTCCAAGAATATATCGTTCTCGATTTAGCATCGTGTACCATCTGTCTGGCAGGATTGTAGCACAGGCTGTCTCAATATCTCATATGATTTCCGTCAGCGCTGCCTCTGAATTGGCAACAATTTGAAGTCCCAATATTACACTACTTATGCCACGATACTATTCGTCGTCCACGCTTGTCATACCGACACACTGCTCTTACAATTCTGCGCGAATCATAAACTAGAGGATGACCATGGAAAACAAGAGGAAGCGCATGATCGTCACAACTACACCGAGCGTGGAAGGGCAGCAGGTAGTCGAATATCTGGGCGTCGTCAGCGGCGAAGCGGTCATGGGCGCCAACATGTTCAAGGATATATTCGCCGGCATCCGCGATATCGTCGGCGGGCGCTCGGGCGCTTATGAAGAGGAGCTGCGGCGCGCCAAAGACATCGCGCTGCAGGAGATGCAAGACAACGCCCGGGGCTTGGGCGCGAACGCGGTATTGAGCGTCGACCTGGATTATGAGACGGTCGGCTCCAACGGCAGTATGCTGATGGTATCCGCCAGCGGGACGGCGGTGAGGCTGTCCTAGAGCATTACGCGGTGCCGGCGGCGCAATATCTCCTTGCAGCGCTGGATTTCACCCGCTTGCCGCGCGGCCGGCCAGCCCAGCGCCTCAGCGCAGATTTGGGCCAGTTCGCCCAGCAGCTCGGAATTTAACTCGCCGCGCATGGCAAGCAGCGTGCGCCGCAGCAGCAGGTCGTCCAGCCGTTCGACTTTTTCCGCGCGCAGGATGAATTCAATCTCACGGCTGCTGTAAGCCGCGTGATGCGCCAGCGGGCGATCGTCCCCGCGGCCGATGCAAACGGCGAATGCTTCGGTACGCGTGCCATAGCGCTCGAAGAGCTGCCGCAGCCTTTGAAGCGGCAGGCCGCTGCGGCTTTGCAGATTGCGCAGCCAGTCTTCGCGCGCGTCGTCGCCCTCGGGGTAAGCCCGGCCGCCGCCGAACGGCAAGTCTGCTGTGCTTGCTCGACGAGCGCGACCGAGATCGCCAAGCACAAGATCACTGGTCTGCTCAGCGAAGGCGCGGAAGGTCGTCCACTTGCCGCCGACCAGCGAGTGAATCGGATAGGGCCGTCCCTCAGCCGGCGCGAGCGACCGGATGCTATGGTCGCGGCTGATCTGTCCCGTTCGGCCGCCCTCGCTGTAGGGTAAGGGCCGGACGCCGGCAAAGGCGAAGACAATATGCGAACGGTCTGCCTTTAGCGCCGGAAAGACCTTCGCCACCATCGCCAGCAAGTAATCGATCTCCTCCTCGCTGATCATCGCCTCATCGGGATCATCAATGCGAATATCAGTCGTGCCGATCATGACGCGCTCGAAAAACGGCAGGATTAAGACCAGCCGGCCATCATCATTTTCAAAGTAGAATTCGCTGCCGCGCGCCGCTTCCAGCAATTCGGGATGATCCAGCACCAGGTGGGAACCTTTGGTGCCGCCGATGAAGCGCCGTTCGCCCGGCCCCAAGCGGTTATTGACCAAGTCGATCCAGGGGCCAGCGGCGTTCACGACCACCTTGGGCCGGACGCTGAAGGTCTCGCCGGTGAGTTCATCGCGCAATAGCACGCTATCCGCCTCGCCCGAAACCGCGCTGACATAATTGAGCGCCTGACAGTCGTCATTCTCCGCCTCGGCGTCCAGCGTCATCTCGAGGCAGATGCGCTCCGGGCAGGGCATCCAGGCGTCATAATAGGTCGCGGCGCAAACGATCGCCGGATTCAACTGCGGATGCTCGCGCAGGGCATCCCCGCGCAGCCGAAACTCATGCGCCGGCATCAGAGAAGTGGAGCGGACGAGGAAGTCGTAGAATATCAACCCCAGTTTCACGACCAGCGCGCCCCGTTCCCCCGGCCGATCGAGCAGACCGGCGAATTTCAAAGGCGCGTTCAGCAACCCGGAGAACCAGCGAAAAATCGGAATGGTCGTGCGCAGCGGCTTGGCATAATGGGGCGCGTTCCGCAGCAGCCGGTTGCGCTCGTGCAGAGCCTCGTTCACCAGGCGGAATTCGCCGTTTTCCAGGTAACGGAGGCCGCCGTGCAGCATGTGCGAGGACGCCGCGCTCGCGCCGCTCCCCAAGTCGCCCCGCTCCACCAGCAGCGCATCGACGCCTTGCAGCGCCAAATCACGAAAGGCGCCGATGCCGTTGACGCCGCCGCCGATGATCAAGACGGAGACGTCGGGATTGGCTTTGAGCGCTTGCAGCCTGTCTTGCCGGGTCATTTGCCAGCTCGCCTCGCCGCCGCTTCAGCCGCGTTCTCGCTGCCCACGTATTAAACTAGCGCCGGTCATCTCGCCCGGCTGCTCGACGCCCAGCAAATCCAATACCGTCGGCGCCACATCCGCCAGCCGCCCCCAACTGCGCAAGTCGTAGTAGTGGCTGCCATCAAGCACAAAGAGCGAAACGGGCCCCACGGTATGATAAGTATGCGGCTCCCCCGTGACCCCATCGATCATACGCTCGCAGTTGCCGTGATCGGCGGTGACGATGGCAGCGCCGCCTTTCGCCAGGACGGCGTCGGCAAGCCGCCCGGCGCAGGCGTCCACCGCTTCGACCGCTTTGACCGCCGCCGGCAGCGAGCCGGTATGGCCGACCATATCCGGGTTGGCGAAATTGACCAGCAGGAAGTCGTCGGCGGCTGCCTCCAGCCGCGCCAGCGTCGCCTCGGTCAATTCAAAGGCGCTCATCTCCGGCTTCATGTCATAAGTCGCCACTGTCGGCGATGGCACGATCAGGCGCGTTTCGCCGGCGAAGGGCGCTTCGCTGCGCCCGTTGAAGAAGAAGGTGACATGCGGATACTTCTCCGTCTCGGCGCTGTGATACTGCCTCTTGCCCGCTTTGCTCAGCGTCTCGGCCAAGGTATTGCGCAGCAGCTCGACCGGGAAGAGAATCTCATCCGTCAGCCCGGACATATATTCCGTCATCGTGATTAATCGCAAGTCAGGAATCGGCTGAAAGCGCTCTGCGCCTTCGAAATCTCGCTGTACAAAGGCGGCCGCTAATTGCCGCATGCGATCAGCGCGAAAATTGAAAGAAAGCAGGACATCGCCGGCCGAGACAGCCAGATCAGCCGCGGTCCCTATCACGGTGGGGGCGATGAACTCGTCGGTCACGCCCTGCGCGTAGGATTGCTGAATCGCGGTCAGCGCATCGGGCACCGTCGCAGCGTTCACCCGGAAGGCCATGGCATCATAAGCGCGCTGTGTGCGCTCCCAGCGTTTGTCACGGTCCATCGCATAATAACGGCCGCTCACCGTCGCCACGCGCGCCTTGCCGGCATGGGCGAGTCGATCCATCAATTCGGCGCAATACTTGAGGCCGTTCTGCGTTGGCGTATCACGCCCGTCGGTGATTAAGTGCAATATGGGATCAATGCCGCTTGCCGAAGCGATATCCAGCAGCGCAACCAAATGATCGGAGTGGCTGTGCACGCCGCCATCGCCCAGCAAGCCGATCAAGTGCAGCTTCTTGCCGGATCCTCGCAGGCGCGCCAAGGCGTCCCGCAAGATGGCATTGTCCGCCAGCGAGCCGTCGGCGATCGCGTTGGCAATGCGCGAAATATCTTGATAGACGATGCGCCCGGCGCCGAGGTTGAGGTGGCCGACTTCGGAATTGCCCATTTGGCCCGGCGTCAAACCGACGTGTTCGCCCGAGGTATGCACGATGCAGCGTTCACAGGTCGCCAACCAGCGATCGAAATTAGGCGTCTTGGCTTGGGCGACGGCGTTGCCATGCGCCATTTCGCGGATGCCCCAGCCATCAAGAATGATCAGCATCAACGGTTTGCGCGCCATAGCTTGCCTTCCTCTATTTCACAATCTGCGGGCTCTTGCTTTATGCCCGCGCCAGCATGGTCCTGGCACGCGGCGGCAGCGGCGCCCCCGCCATATAGAGCCGGCCGGCCTCATACGGCGGCGCAAGATCCATACCCAGATACGCCGCCGGATCCGCGATCAACTCCACGGACAGGTCGTCCTCCAGCGCAAAGACAAGCGTGCGCGCCAGCAGATCGGCCGAATCGAAAATCGTTTCGTCGCCGCTGAAATCGCCGCATTGGTCGATGGAATGGCAGAAATAAGCGTATTCGGGCGCGTCCGCCTGGTAGAGCACATACAGGGCGCTGTTCAGCATATCATTGTGCAGCAATTCAAAGACGCCCCTGGCCCGCAGCGCCGCATGACCCATGTCAGTGACGAGCGCCAATTGTGTGCCGGGCTCCAGCTTCGGCGCAATTTCCAGCACCTGATAGAGAACATGGGCTTTCGCGCGCGCGCTTTCGTTGAAGTGATGATGCTGCAAAAACAGCCGCGACACCGCCGGCGCCATGAGCAAGAGGCAGACGCCGAGCACGGCGGCATTCCGGCGCAGACCGGCGCGGATCGGCGAGGCAAGCAGCAGTATCAGGCTGACCGCGCTGAGCGCCGCCCCGATCGGCACGAGCAGGTACATTCTCCAGGGATCATGGCGATAAAGCGGCAGCCACATCAAAACAGCAACCGCGGCGAAGATAAGCGCCAGGCCGGCCGCCAGCGACAGAGCAATTTGACGAATCGTCGGCGCGCCGTCGCTATCGCCGCCCCTGATGCAATGCCAGCCGATAAATCCGACAAGGGCCAGGATGATGAGCGTTGGCGGCCACCACCTGTTCTCAGCCAAAACCGCCAGCGCATCCTGCCAGCCATAGACGAAACTCTGCGGATAGACGATCCCCAGGACCTCCAGAACCGTATCGAAGACGGAGACGCCGGGCGTCTGCGGGTCCGACGGCGCGCTCAGCAGGCCGCTCTGATAAAAGTCGCGCGCGTTGGCCAAGAGCAGCAGCACCGACGCCAGCTTGAAAGCCGGCACGATATACCAGATGGCGCTCAAATTCAGGCGGCGCCAGGTCAACTGCCAATCGCGCAGCCAGAGCAGCGGCGGCACGACCAGGATCAAGGCGTATCCGGTTTCGTTCGAATTGACGCTGAAGAGCAAGCCAAGCCAGATGCCGAGCAGCGTCAGCCGCCGCGGGTGCTTGCAGTAATCGATAAATAGGGCGCTAGACAACAAGAGGGTCAATACGCTGAAATTCTTGGGCAGCCGCCGCAGGGTCATCAAGGCGTCGTTGACCGGATAGACCATGAAGAAAATCGCCGTCAAGAAGGCATAGAGCGGCGCGACGCCAAGCTGCCGCAAGATGATATAGAGCAAAGCCATTCTGCCGGCGTATTGGGCGAAGTTGACCAGATGATAGCCAATGAAAGATTCGGAACTGATCAGGTAAGCGAGCGTGTGCGGCGCCATCACCCAGGGGCGCGACACCGCTTCGGTCACGTAAAAGCTGAGCGTCCCCCCTTCCGTGTAGCCGTGGATGATCCACTCTTCCCAATGGCCGCTGCTGTCAAAGCCAAAGGGCAGATACAGCGCGAAGACCACCAGGAAACAGCCCACAATCGCAAGGCTGTCCGTCCGCGCGTCCCGGCCCAAACGCTCCCTGGCATATCGCCACAGGAGCAGAAGATAAACCGCGATTCCCAGGAGGATTCCCAGTAATGACGCATAAAAGAACGGCGGCGGCACAGCGCGATGCGGGAAGAGCGCTGGAATGGCCAGGTTGTAAGACTCGCTTGCGCCGGCATCATTGACAACTTCGATTTGCGCGACGTCGCCATCGTCGGCGCAATGCTCGGCATAAGCCGGGTTCTCGTCAGTGAGGATCGCGCGACCGTTGAAATGGATTGACCGGGCGCCGGGCGCCGACCACCAAACTCTGACGCATTCGTGGGGAAACAAGCTGCGATCGTGATCGGCCCAGATCCGAACAGCGGCAATCCTCTCGCCTTCATCGATCAGGGGCGCGTCATGCGGCGTCAAGCGCAGCCAGCCTCCCAGGGCAATCAAGAGCATGCCGCCCAGCAGAATCCAGTGCAGCGGCAACGGACGATCAAGCTGGCGCAGCCAAAAATAATAGAGGGCCAGCAAAGGCGAGCCGACAAAAATCACAAACCCGGCCAGATAAAAGAGCAGGTCGGGCAGATGCTGAATGCGCGGCTTGAGAGCGCGGTAGATGCCGTTCTGCGCCTTGACCTCGAACAGGGGGCTTGTGGCATTGATATCCGGGCAGAAGCGCATCTCGCCCCAGCCGATGGCGCCGGCGCCATCAATGTGAAGCGATTCAATGCCCTCCATCCGCCACTGAAGATTCAGGCAATCGCCCGGGTAGAATGTCCAGGCGCGCTCGGCGCTGATAAAGATGGCGGCATCGCCAAACTCGAGGTTGATCGCCGGCGCCGGGCGGTTGATGACGTCGAAGGCAAACAGGAGACAAATTGCAAGCGCCGCGATGATCAGTGTAATGAGCCGGAGATTATTGAACGACGGCTTGCGGCTGGCGATCATCCGATGACTTCCGACCGCTTGCGGCCCCCGCCCCAACGGATGTCGGGGACCAGCACATCGGCATGCGCTTCAATCCGTTCTTTGTTGGCGAGCAATTCCAGCAGCATCGCCTTTATCACCGAGCGCATGTCGCGCGTCGGCTGATAGCCCAGGTCAATCAAATGCTGACGATCCGGATTGTAATAGTGCTTTTCCATTTCGGCGCGCGGGTTGTCGTAGCGCCTTATCTCGACCGCGATATCAATTGACGCCGCCACCTCTTTCACCAGGCATGCCAGTTCGGAAATCGAATAGGCATTTTCAAACTGGTTGAAAACACGGTATTCGCCCGCGCCCGGCGGGTTTTCAACCGCCAGCGCGAGGCACCGCATTGAATCCGCCAGTGGCAAGAAGCCCCGTGTCTGCTCGCCCAGGCCGTACAGGGTCAGCGGATGCCCGATGGCCGCCTGGCAGCAGAAGCGATTGATGGCCGTGCCAAAACACTGATCAAAGTCCAACCGCGTCCCCAGGCGCGAGTCAGCGCCCATCGCCTCAATTCGCGCCCCGAAGACGACGCCCTGCATGATGTCCGTCGCCCGGATGCCCCAGATTTTCGAGGCGAAGTGTGTATTGTGCGAATCATGCACCTTGCTCTGGTGATACCAACTGCCGGCCTGCCGCGGGAAAGGCAAGCGGTCCCTGCGCCCGCGGAAAACTACATCGAAGAATCCCTCGGGGATATCGACGGCGGGCGTCCCATACTCGCCCATTGTGCCCAACTTGATCAGATGCGCGTCCGGCGCGGCTTCTTTGATGGCCCACAACAAATTCAGATTGTTGACGATATTGTTCTGCTGCGTCCAAACACAATGCGCCCGGTCCATCATCGAATAAGGCGCCGATGGCATTTGGCCCAGATGGACGACCGCCTCGGGCTGGAATTCCACGAAGAAGTCTTTGACAAAGTCGTAATCGGTCAAGTCGCCAATGCGGAAATCGAGGTCGACGCCTGCCGCTTCCTTGAAGGCGGCCATGCGCTCCTCCCGGCTGGCGATTGGCAAAGCGCTGATCCCGCCGACCTCAGCCACCCATTCGCGCCGCAGCAGCAGGTCGGCGCCGGCGACTTCATGCCCGCGCGCGCTCAGACAGAGCGCCAAGGGCCAGCCCAGGTATCCGTCTATGCCGGCGATGAATACCCTCATTGAACGCTCCTTATGGTGTTCATAAGCGTCGCTGCTCCGAATCCGATCGCCCCAATCTTACCGAAACCGACGCGCGTTTGAACAGTGGCGAAATGCCCGGCGGCGGCGCAAGCCTTCAACTAAAGCGCGCCTGAAACGCGGCAATCACCGCGCTGTGATGTCAACCGGCAAAGGGATATAATAAGTCCCTGTCAAGCCAGCCATGCGCGCAGCGGGCGACTGCGCTTTCCCGCGTCCACATCGCGCATTCGGACATCAGAGATTGCCTTGAAAGAAACCGCCGCCAATTCAACCGGCTACCTGCAGCTCATACGCGGCAATCGAGCCTTCCGACATCTGTGGGCGGGCCAAATCATCAGCCTGACCGGCGACTGGTTCAACCTGATCGCCTCCGCCGCCTTGATCGCCGCGCTCACGCAATCCGGCACGGCTATCGGCGGCCTCTTCGTCGTGAGGATGGTGGCGCCCTTCATCGTGAGCCCCATCGCCGGCGTCGTCGCCGATCGCTATAACCGCAGAGCCATCGTCATCAGCACGGACGTCCTGCGCTGTTTTATCGTGCTGGCCTTCGTGCTCGTGCGCGAGCCGCAGCATGTCTGGCTCATCTATGCGCTCACGGCGGTGCAAAGCGCTTCGCAGGGCTTCTACTTCCCCGCCTGGAACGCCATCCTGCCCGATATCACCGAGCGGCGCGAACTGGGCATCGCCAACGCCATCTCGTCAGCGACCTGGTCGGTGATGCTATCCTTCGGCGCCGCGCTCGGCGGATTGGTCGCCGGCGTGATCGGCGTCTACCCCGCCTTCGTCATTGACGCGATTACATTCTTGCTCAGCGCGATCATCCTCTTCCGCATGCCCTACCAATCCACGCTCGAGCGCGCTGCCGATCAATCCATTATGGCCGGGCTCCGCCAGTACATGGACGGGCTCGCCTACCTCCGCCGGCATATCGACACCTTCTCCATCGCCATCCAAAAAGCCATCCTCGGCTTCTGCATCATCGGCTTCTTCCAGGTCGCGCAGGTGACCATCGCCGAGCAGCATTTTCCTATTGGCGAAGGCGGCAGCATCACGATGGGCTTGATCTACGTCATGGCTGGCATTGGCTCCGGCCTCAGCCCCATCCTCGGGCGCAATTGGGCCCGCGATCGCGATCGACGCCTGCGCCTGATGATCGCCTTGGGTTATATTTCCGCGGCGGTTGGATTCCTGGTCTGCTCCAGCCTGCTCTCCTTGCCTGTTGTGCTTTTCGGGGCGCTTATGCGCGGCGTCGGCGGCGGTTTGATTTGGATCCTGGGGACTCAGCTTCTGCTGCAGATTGTGCCCAATGAAGTGCGCGGGCGTGTATTCTCGACCGAGTTCGCCCTTTATACGCTCTGCGCCGCCCTCTCTTCCGGCGCGACTGGACGCCTGATTGATACATCGCTGGGCGTCGGCGGCGTGCTGCTTCTCGGTTCATTCATACTTGTCCTGCCGACGGCGCTTTGGCTGCTTTGGATATTCTTCGGCCGGCGCGATCTGGTCGCAACTCAAGCGGCTTGACACAGGGCCGTCAGGCATGTAAATCCATGTTCGCAAGGAGAACGCCTCTCTATATTTGGCTGAAATTTACCCAGAAAGCGAGGAAAAGCATGAAAATCCACGGCATCGTGCCACCAATGGCGACGCCCTTCAAAGCCGATGAGTCCGTCGACGAAGCGCTGCTGCGCGCCGAAGTCGAGCATCTGATTGCTTCCGCCGGCGTCCATGGCGTCGCCGTCGGCGGCAGCACGAGCGAAGGCCACACGCTCAGCACCGATGAATTGCGCCTGGTCGTCGCGACCGCTTGCGAGGTTGCGGCCGGGCGCGTGCCCGTCATCGCCGGCATCATTGTCGACAGTACGCGTCAAGCCATCGAAAAAGCGGAAGCCCTGGCCGACCTCGATGTCGCCGCCCTGCAAGTGACGCCCGTGCATTATCTTTTTCGGCCGACGGACGAAATGACCTTCCAGCACTTCACCAAGCTGGCCGAGCGCGCCACCCAGCCGGTCATGATTTACAATGTCGTGCCCTGGACTTACTGTTCGCCCGCATTGTTGGACCGCATGATGCGCGAGATCGACGGGCTCATCGGCGTCAAGCAGAGCGCGGGCGATTTGAAGCTGCTGGCTGATTTGCTGCTGAGATCCGCCGACGCCGGCGTCATCATGTCGGCTGTGGACGCGCTGATGTACCCGTCCTTCTGCCTCGGCGCGCATGGCGCCATCGCCGCCATTCTCACGGCGGTCCCCGAGCTCTGCGTCGCGCTCTGGGGTCAAGTCGAAGCGGGTGATCACGCTGCCGCCCTTGACAGCCATCGGAAGCTGCTGCCCATCTTCAACGCTCTCGAGGGCGACAATATGCCGGCCAACGTCAAAACAGCGCTGGCTATGCAAGGCAGGCCCCAGGGTGTTCCGCGCATGCCCATGCCCGAAAGCTCGGCCGAACAGCGGGCCAACATTGAAGCCGCTTTGCTGAATGCGGGTGTAGAATTATCGGCATCCGCTATTGCTTGAGTGCTATTCGCGACGATAATTCCTCGTTACAAGCCCCTCCCTCAGGCTCTTTATGGGGGAGGGGTCTGGGGTGGGGGCAAGCCGGTCAATCCACCAGGTAGCGCTGCAGGGCGTCGCGATTCAGCTCGATGCCCAAGCCCGGCTTCTGCGGCGGCGGAATCTCGCCATCTCGCAAACTTCGAGACTTTACAGTCTTCGTTTAGAATCCGTTCAGTTCGTGCTGTATTGAAACGCGCTCCGACCATTTGACAGGAATAATGCCTGTGGAACGCATCGGACTCATCCATTTGTCGGGAATTCTAGTTGCCCCGTCATTCAACATAGCATAGACTCGGTTGCCAAAATGTGCGGTCTCCAAATGAAATAACATCGTATCGCGAACTCGGGCGAAAGTCGGAGACTTGAGAATTTGTACGACTCGCTTTGGTCTGCCGTTTGATTCTGAAATAACGATATCTTGTTTGTACTCAAGTCCACTCTTCCCTTGGATCTTGTCGTCTTGCGTAAAGACAACCCTAATTTCATCCAGCCATGATTTTACGTGCTGGTCAAACAAGTTATCGACTCGTTGCTCGGTAGTATAGAACAGATCGCCCACGGCCAACATTGATTGCATTAGGTTGTGCATACCGAGAGCAAAACCTTCTGCACTGGTCTCAATAAAGAGTTCCTTCGTTTCAATGTCTTGTTCAATTCCAAATCTTCGCAGTGTATACGCAAGCAGCTCCTGTCTTTTCTCGGTGTTCACAGGACAACCACTCATTTCAAGGTCGATTAACGTTTCTCCGTCGTCAGTAAGCAAGTAGCCTGATTGGGTATCCCTGACGTATATTTGAAGGTAGTCGTTATGACGGTCCAAGAGCGGAATGTCTACTATAGTCCACTCTCCTGACTTTCGAGTTACACTCGCGTTTCTGAACCAATCACAGTAAATGGTGGTGAACTCTCGCACTTTTGTGACCATCAATCCAATCCTCGCTGAATCGGTGGACTCTCTATGTTGCAGAATCTCATAAAGTCCTCCAACGTCTGTACGGGGTCACTTATTGCCGGGAAAACATGGGCTGAAACCTCTTCGGCAACTGAGATTCGGGAACCTTGAAAATATCGATGCAAATGTGAGCGCGGAAGAAGTTCACTTGTAGGATTCTTGTGGAGTTTACCTTCTACATCCAGCCGCAGCAAAAGGGTCGAGTTCCACATGCGCAACTGGTACTTATACTTCCGAGGATTTTTCCTTGCAAAGTATATGTCCAACAAGAACTTCTCGCTCCCATAGACTGCTTCTACGTGCTCGCTCTCATTTTGACCTTTCTCTGGTAGTGTCAGTGCGTCCCACCGTACGAGTTTCTTTTCGATCCCAAGCAAACGATTTACTTCATCTTGAGTCAAATCGAAACGAGACAAGTACGGTGCCTTTCAACTTGCAAATGGGACACAAATTATAGGACAGTCGCCGCTCGCTGAAACGGCGTCGTGAATCAAGTATCTCAGTATCATGTTCTTTAGGCAAATTGATGCGCCACTGCATTCTTTGACTAATTTCGACGATGCTCCAGTTCCTGCATTTTCAGTTTGCACCTTGATTTACTTAATATGATATCCAACTGATGGGCGCAGCCGTAGCTAAACCGGCCTAATCCACCGAATAACGCGCCAGGGCGTCGCGATTCAGCTCGATGCCCAAGCCCGGCTTCTGCGGCGGCGGAATCTCGCCGTCGACCATAAGCAATTCATCGGCGACCAGTTCATCGCGCAGCACCGACTCGGAAAGATGGGCGGGCAGGTACTCGATGTAGGGGCAGCAGGCGGTGGCGAAACCCAGATGAGCGCTGGCCGCGATGCCAATGCCGGTCTTCCAGCAATGCGGCACAATCAAACGCCCATGGTCCGCCGCCAACTGCGCCACCTTGCGCGCTTCGGTGAAGCCGCCGACGCGCCCGATATCCGGCTGCAAGACATCCAGCCTGCCGCGCCGCGCCAGATCAATGAATTCCCAGTGTGTATTCTGCCATTCGCCCGCGGCAATGCGAATCGGCGAGTGATCGGCGATGAAGGCGTAACCGTCTAAATCATCGATATTGATCGGCGTCTCCAGGAAGAAAAGATCAAAGGGCTCCAGCTGTTTGATCACGCGCAGCGCCGTCCGCGCGTCATCCCAGGCGTACGCCACATCCACCATCAGCGTCATCGCATCGCCGACAGCAGCCCGGCATTCGGCGACGATGCCGGCGATATGATCGTCATCTTCCTGCAAAGCGTTATGCGTGTAGGGACCATTGATGCAGATCTCCAGCTTGGCCGCCTTGAACCCGTATTCGCGCGCCTGCAGCAGCTTCGCCTTCAAAGAATCGCGATATTCCTCAAGCGTGTCGCCGACCGGCAAAAGTGAGGCGTAGGGCGTAATTGATTGCTGGACCGCGCCGCCCAGAAGCTGATAAATCGGCAGTCCAAGCGCCTTGCCCTTGATATCCCAAAGCGCCATATCAATCGCGCCCAACGCGCAGATTAAGGCGCCGCGCCGTCCGTTCATCTTCGAGCCGCTATAGAGCTTCTGCCAGATCGCCTCGGGCTGCAGCGGATCTTCGCCGATGAGCATTTCTTCCAGCCCCAGGCCCATGATATGCGTGCCTATCGCCTTGATGCAGGCGCGCGCGATCCAGGGATTTACATCCGTCTCGCCGATGCCGACGATGCCCTCATCGGTGTGGATTTCGACCACCAGATTATCCTGCGCCGATGAGCAGGCTTCGGTATGGAATTCGGGCACCAGCAGAACATGGCAATCAATGCGGGTGATTTTCATAATGTTTCCTGTTGATTCATTCCTTTATTCGCCACAGAGGCACAGAAGTAAGACATGGTAAGTCATGCGACAAAAGCTAACTACAGAGAGCGCAGAGAAAGCACAATCGGATGTTTCTATTATTCGGGCGTTTCAGCGAAACGCCCCTACAGCGTCGTTTGTGGTGCAATGTTACATCTCTCTATGGTGATGCTTCATAAGTCTGTTGCACGTCGTACCGCAAGCAAGGTCAAGGCGAAAGCAGCAGGCAAGCCAGATCCGCCGCCTCGACTCGAATCCTGACCGCGTCATCGCTCTCTTCGAGCAAATTTTCTCCCAGCAGATCAATCACATCGCCGAAGCCCGCTTTATCGACGGATTCCTCCACCGCGCGAGCCATCGGATTGATGAAAAACCAGGCTTCCCGGTCCTGCCAGACGCGCCGCCTGCGCAGCAGCTTTCCGCAGCGCTCGCCTCTGACGCCGGCACGCGCGAGCAAAGCCGCGAGAAAGCCATCCGTTCCCGCGTCAAATTCGCGATAGGCCAAGGCGCTGAAACCAAGAAAACTGCCCAGCAGCACGGCCCATCCTTCGCCCGCGTGATTCAGCACCCCAACGACATCGTTCCCCGCCGTCAGGATCGCTTCGCCAGTCGTCGGCTGGAGGCGCTGCAAGTAGAAGTTGGCGCGCAGGTCGAAGTGGCTGTACTCCCGGCAGCCTCGCAGCAGGGTCGGCGGGTCAAATTCACCGAAGCGGCGCTCCTGCGGCATCCAACGCGCGGTGGCGCCCGGCTCTTTGATCATCACCAGCTGGCGATGTTTTGCCCCGAACAGTTCTTCGCCCCCGTCGACGAGCTGCGTCAGCGTGGTCCAGCCGTATTTGTCCCAGCGGCCGGGGCAAGCCTCCGCAATCAGCGCGCCGCCCGCCTCAGCAAAGTCGATGAGATGGCGGAAATACTCGGCGTCCAAGCTGAGCGGCATCGTGAGAATAGCGGCCTGGTAGCGCGCCAGTTCACCGGCGGCGACTTCCTCGGCATCGATGAAATCCACCGCGATCCCCATTCGCCACAGGCGCGCGTACCAGCCTCGCATGTTGTAGCGATAATGCTCAATGACATCGCCATTGCAGGCTTGAAAGAAATGATGCGTGTCCTCGTTCACCAGCAAGGCGACTTGCGCCCGCGGCGGCTGCGCCTGTGCAAAGAATTCGCCCTGCGCCTGTATCGCCCGGCCGATTCGCCCCACCGCTTCCATCCGTTCAGTGCTGTCGCCTAGCGGATCCAGCAGCCCGAAACCATTCGCCTCTTTCCAAAAGCGCTCGACGCGATGATTCCAAAAGCTGATGCCGGTCATGCCGCTGGCCAGGCCGGCGAGAATCCAGACGCGCAGGTCCTTCGGCGTCGGTTCGCGACCGAAATGCAGCGATGTGGAAATCGGCCCGCCCTGAAATTCAGCCCCCCAAAGCGCGCGATCGCGCCCGTTATTCCCCCGCGCCATGTCGGTGCAGAGCATCATCTCTTCCCAGATTTCATTAAGCAGCGCCCCGTCTTCGCTCCGCGCCGGGTCATCCCAGGGATGGCCATTGTTCCATTTGGGATAATTGCTCGTGCCGAAGAAATCGCCGACGCGCGCCCAGCGCCACTCGGCCCCCGAGCCAACCCGCGGCGTATCGGCATGGCTGAAGACGGGACGTTCATAGGGGTCGTTATCTTTCAAAGCCTTCGTCTTGAAAGCCAGCTGCCGCGCCATGTAAACATCATCCATGAAGTAACGCCAGTCGATGAAAGGCGCGACCGGTTCCTCGCGGCGTGGCGGCTCAACCTCGTCCCAGTCGGCGTAATTGATCTGCCAGGCTGCGTTCAGCGCCGCCAGCGCGCCATACATCTCCCGCAGCCATTCGCGGAAGCGCGCCAGCGTGTGCGGACAGTAGCAGAAGCCCAGCTTCCCGGCACTGTTGGGCCAGAAGCCAATCTCCTGAAAAGTGTTCCAGGCCCAGATATTCTTGTACTGCCCCAGCGCTCGCGCCAGCTCGCCGATGAAGCGCGCCGCCGCTTCCCGCGCTCCAGGATGATCCCAACAGGGCCCCGGTTTGCCATCCATCGGGATCGTATATTGGGTCGGCTGGTTGTGGCGCCGCCCATCGCTGTAGACGAAGCAGCAGTCGGGATATTTGCGCCAGAGCCAAGCGGGCGCCTGCTCCATCGTCAGGCCCAGATAGACGCCCAGGTCCAACTCAGCGGCGCGTTTGAGCACGGTCTCGACGCGCGAGAAATCGTACTCGCCTTCCCGCCGCTCATCCGCCGACCAATGCTCCTGAATCTTGATCATATTGAAGCCATAATCTTTCAGCAGCGGCAGGTCACGCAGGACGCCGTCCAAATCAAGGCAGGGCTCGCGATAGACATGCGTCCCCCAGGGAAAGACGCCATCGCCGAAGACGGGTCGCACGCTCATTCGCTACTCCTTCACCGCGCCCAGCCTGATGCCGCTGATGAAATAGCGTTGCAGGAAAGGATAGACGACCAGAATTGGCACGGTGGCGACAATGATTTGGGCGCCGCGTATCGCCCGATCGGAGAGCCGCTGCAAATCCCGCGGGTCGATGCCGACATTGGTCAAATCCAGCTCGACCACGATTGTGCGCAGGAAGGTCTGCATGGGATAGTTGGCGACATCGGTCATGTAGATCAGCGCGTCGAACCAGGCGTTCCAGTGGTTGACGGCTGAAAGCAAAGTCAAGGTGGCGATGGCGGGAAGCGAGAGCGGAATATAAATGTGCCAGAGCACGCGCCAGTGGGATGCCCCGTCGATCACCGCCGATTCTTCCAGTTCTTTGGGCACGCCGCGGAAGAAGTTCATCATCAGGATCATGCTGAAGATGGGCAGGGCGTTTGGCAGGACCAGCGAGCCCAGCGTATTCAGCAAGCCCAGGCTGCGCACGACGAGAAAGGTGGGAATCAGGCCGCCGTTAAAGAGCATAGCGAAGACGAAGAACCAGATGAAGACCCCACGCCCTTTGAAGACCCGTGGCGTCTTGGACAAGGGATAAGCCGTCAGAATGATCACGGTTATATTCAGGCTGGTCCCGGTGAGCACACGGACCACCGAGATGATGAAGGAGCGCAGAAAGGTGCGGGAGCCCATCACTTCCTCATAGTTCTCCAGTGTGAAGTCGATCGGCCAGAAGGAGACGAATCCAGCTGTGGCCGGCGCTCGTCCACTGAGCGAAACCGCAAATATATGCACCATCGGCGCCAGGCAGAGCAGGGCGAATATGGTCAGGAAAGCATAGTTGAAGCCATCAAATAATCGGCTGAACCTATTGTTATCGCGAATCATGCGCCCGCCCCCTACAAGATGCGATAGCCGGCGAAACGGTCGGCTAGATAATAGGAAAGCACGATGAGAAAGAAGCTGATGAAGGATTTGAACAAGCCCACCGCCCCCGCCAGGCTGTACTGGGCCGAGACCAAGCCGACGCGATAGACATTGGTATCGATGATGTCGCCAGTGCGATAGACCGCCGGGCTGTAGAGGGTGAGAATCTGCTCGAAGCCAGCTTCCAAGACATCGCCCAGGCTCAGCGCCGCCAGCAGCACGATGGTCGGGCGGATGCCTGGCAAGGTGATATGCCAGATGCGGCGGAAGCGCCCGGCCCCGTCGATGGCCGCCGCCTCGTGCAAGACGGGGTTGATGGCCGTTAGCGCCGCCAGATATATGATTGTGGAGAAGCCGACATTTTTCCAAAATCCGGAGAGGATAACCGTGCCGCGGAACCAATTGTTGCTGCCGAGGAAAAGCTGGGGCTTGATGCCGAAATTGCCGATGGCTTGATTGAGGATGCCATGGGGGGCGAGGATATCCAGCAGGATGCCGCCGAGAACGATCCAGGAGAGGAAGTACGGCAGATAGATCAGCGTTTGAATCGTGCGGCGGAAGAGCAGAATGCGCGCCTCGTTCAGCAACAGCGCCAGGATGATTGCCCCGATTTGATCGGCGACGATTTTGACGACCGCGATTAGAACGGTGTTGCGCAGAATGCGACCGAACTCCGGAAAGGAGAACAGAAACTCAAAATTCTCCCAGCCGACCCAGGGCGAGTTTGCGAAGCCTTTTGCCGGGCTGAAGTCTTGAAAGGCGATGACGATGCCGTACATCGGATAGTAGCGGAAGAGCAGGACGAAGATAACACCCGGCACGATCATCACGTACAGGGGCCAGGCGCGCTTGATGTACTGACGAATTGTCATGCGGCTGCTAGTGCCTGTCTTGACCGGTATGCGCTTGCAGCGTCTGCTGTAGGGGCGACTCTGTGAGTCGCCCAATTGCGCGAAATCTCCACCGACGGACGATTCACAGAATCGCCCCTACATACAATTGCCGGGCAGTCAACCCCACCCCCGGCCCCTCCCCGACGAGTCAGGGAGGGGAGCGAAACGCGCCGAGATGCAAGGTGTTTTGCGTGGGCGGCGGCATTGTCGCGCGTGTGTCTACAAACGATCAGATGCGGCTAGGGTGGCTACGTTTACATCCCCCCGTGCCACCAGTCGTTGACTTCGCCGGTGATGGCGTCGCCGCCGCCGCTCTTCCAGTCTGCGACATAGGCGTCGAAGTCATCCAGCGAGGCTTGCCCGGTGATGATATTGACGAAGGTCTCGGCTTCCAGGCTATTCAGCGAGGCGCTAGCCCGCTCCATCGTGCGCGTGGGGAAGGTGGTGAAATGGTTGCGGATGCCGTCCAATTCCCAGCGGTCGACCGCGAAGACGTTGGCGTCGTCCCACATGACTGAGAGTTCGTCGCCGCCGAGGAAGGCGTCCATCATGGCGTCGCGTTGGTCCTCGGGCGTGTTGGCCCAGACTTCGCGGCGATGCTTGATCCAATTGGTCTCGAAACGCGGTTCAGTGAGCGCGCTGCCGTTGGTTCCGGGAGGGCCCCATATATGCTTATTGCCATCGTAGCCGGAGGCCAAATCCAGATTGGCGCCCATGGGGTCGACTTCGCCGTCATCGTCCCGCCAGTAGTAGTCGGTGCCCTCGAAGCCATGGTAGCGATTCTCCGGATTCTGCAGCAGTTCCGCCCACCAGCCGATTTGCTTCAGCACCAGATCGACATGTTCGAATCCCTTGCGGAAACAGAAGACGCTATCGACCACCGGGTTGCTCCAGGCTTTTTTCTTGATGCCGGTGGGTCCCGCCGGGATATCAGCCCAGGTCCAGCGCGCGCTGGGATCGTTAGTGACGCTATCTGGCAAGCCGAAGAGGGCGGCGAAGGCGGGCGACATGGTGATGCCGCAGGTATTGGCGCCGATCTGGCCAAAGGCGGTCTGGGGCGGGCGCAGCGTGAAGTAATCTTGGGCGAAGATGCCTTCGGCGTACCATTGCCGCAGCAAGCCCAACACTTCCTTGATCTCCGGCAAGACGCTGTTGTATTGCAGGTCGCCGCTGTCATTCGGCGTCCAGTAGCCGGGCATTACGCCCCAAGCGCCAAAGATGGGATCGAGCGAGCTGTACCAGGTGACGAGATTATTGGCAGCCGCGATGCCGATGGTGCTGCCGTCGGCTCCTTGACCGAGGTCGGCTTCAACAAAGGCTTTGGCGACAGTGTATAATTCATCGACCGTGGTCGGCGCGTTCATGCCAACCGCGTCCAGCCAGTCTTGGCGGATCCAGAGCAGCTTGTCGTTCTGCGCCGCCTGTTCCGTGTGCGGCAGGCCCATCTTGCGTCCGTTGACTTCCGCGTGCTGCCAGGCGGCCCCATTGCCGAAGCTCCAGGCCTCCTTCAACCAAACTGGATGCGCGACGACATCCCAAACATCGGTGATGTCCTCGATCAAGTTGTTCTCGAGCAACTCGGCATAGATCTGCAGCGGCACCGTCTCCATGAAGTCCGGCAACTCGTTGCTGGCGATGGCGAGATTGTATTTTTGCAGCACCTCTTCTTCGTTATCCGTCCAGCTGAAAGCCAGCTTCCAGTGGATGCCGGTGACCGCGGCGTTCAGGCGCGTAAAGGGCGAATTCTCGATGTCGTCGCCATCGGCGAATTCCCAGGGCCCGCGCCGGCTGCCGGTGATCGTCACTGGCGGATCGACCGGCATGCCGTCGGGAATCGGCGGCAAAGTCGTCGTCCAGCCACGGGGATTATTGGGGCTGCCCGGATGCAGCTCGGCCGGGAGGCCGCCCATGCCTTGCGCCAGAATCGGCGGGAGGCCATGGCGCATCATCATCGCGGCTGCCAGGCTCGCCCCGCCCAGGCGCATGAAGTCCCTGCGCGAGGGCTTCAAGTCCGATGTGCTGTAGGGAAACTTCTTGTTCATCATATCTCCTCAACAAGATTACTAGGCCATTTCGCGTACTGGGGATTTCGCGGCGATAAGCACCTCCTTAGCCCATTGCTGATGGCGGGCTGGTTGAATCACTTTCTGTCTCGGCTGTCAGGGAAATTACGGTCTGCCAGACCTCGCTGCTGAACTGGATATGGCCGCGCATGAGGTTGCCGGCCGCGTCGGCGTCTCGCCGGGCGATAGCGTCGTAAATCGCCTGGTGCGTGCCGCCGCCTTCCGCCTGCGCCGGCAAGCTGTCGGAGCGCGATTCCCGCAAGGCTTCTTCCAACAGGTCGATCAGATTGCTTACGAACTGGCTGATGATGGCGTTGTGGCTCGCTTCGCCAATGCGCCGGTGAAAATTAAAGTCGGCCTGCAAGTAAGGCTGCGCCCGGTCCATATTGGCGCGCATCGTCTCTAATTCTCTTTCGATCAGGTCGATTTCTTCCGGCGAGGCGCGTTCCGCCGCCGCCCGCGCCGCTTCCGCTTCAATCATCTTGCGCGCGTCCAGCAGCTCAATGATGGTGCCGCCCCAGGTCGCCAAACTGAGCCCGAGTATGCGCCCGAAACTCGCGCCCGTGTTGGTCGTCAAAAAGGTGCCGTCGCCCACGCGTGATTCCACCAAGCCCACCGCTTCCAAGACCTTCAGCGCCTCGCGCACGCTGTAACGGCCGACGCCCAGCACATCCGCCAGCGCCCGCTCCGAGGGCAGGCGCTCGCCCAGGCGCACAACGCCGGACAAGATGTAATTCTTCAATTGCTCGAGGGTCTGGTCTTTGACGCTGGCTTTTTCGATAGTCTTGAAGCCGGAGAGGCTCGGCGAGGCAACTTTCACGGCTGTCCTCTTCTGACTCAGCGTGGGATTGGTCAGTGGTGTTACCAATTTTAGGCGGTTTCGCCCTTTCTGTCAAGCTTTCGGCAGACGAGGAAGTGGCGAAAGCAGTGGATGCGCCAACATCGCCTGGCAATGTAGGGGCGACTTATTAAGTCGCCCGAAAACTTCACTATGGAAAGGCGGGCGACCTGGTAGATCGTCCCTGTTTACGTTGCGGTCAGCCAACCCCACCCCCCGGCCCCCTGCCCGAAGCATCAAGGAGGGGGAGCAAGACGCGGCGCGATGCAAGGTATTTTGCGTGGGCGGCGATTATACCGCGCGTGTGTCTACAGAGCGCTAGGTGGATGCAATTTACCTAATTTCAACCGAAAAGGTTACTCTCCCGCAGCCGAATGAAGATTTCGCGTCGAGAGCCCTTTGCGCTTTTTCTGCGCTAGCATAGAGTTGGGACGGCTTGTACCATTGCCGCGAAGTTTCCGCCAGCCAAAGGAGTGAGCCAGCTATGCCCAAAACGCTAATGTGTGATCCGAAGCTTTTACAAATGGACCTCGCCGGACGCGTCTACATTGTAACCGGAGCCAACTCAGGTACGGGCTTGGCAGCCAGCGAGCAGTTGGTACGCCAAGGCGCCCACGTCGTAGGCGCTTGCCGACGTGTTGATGCCGGTAATGAAGCCTTTGCCCGATTATCGCACTTGCGCGGATCCGCCGAAATCATGAAGCTGGACCTGGCCAGCTTGGCATCGGTAAGACAATTTGCCGAAGAATTCCTCGCCGCGCGCGATCGGCTGGATGGACTGGTCAACAACGCCGGTCTCGTCACCAACGAGGGGCGCACCAGAGACGGTTTCGAAATCCAGTTCGGCACGAACCATCTTGGACACTTTCTGCTAACCGAATTGCTGCTTGATATTTTGAAGGCGAGCGCGCCATCTCGCATCGTCTGCCTGTCGAGCGTGTTGCATGTCAGCAGGGGGGAGCCTGTGAACATCAACTTTGACGATCTGCATTTTGAGAAACGACCTTACAACTCCAACGCGGCTTATTCACAATCCAAGCTGGCGAACTTGCTGCATGCCAAAGAGCTGGCTCGCCGGCTGGAAGGCAGCGATGTCACAGCCTACTCGGTTCATCCCGGCTGGATACGGTCGAATTTCGGAGCAGAGATCATGCCGGGGCCGGTTCGGTCTCTCATGAATCTCGCTCTGCGACCATTTAGTGGACTGCTCGGAATCATGGGTCCCTATGAAGGCGCGCAGACAACCCTGCACTGCCTGCTTGACAGCGATGCGCCGGAACACAATGGCGCCTATTTCAGCCAGAACAGCATCCTGTATCCCAATCGCGAACATCGCTCCGGCGGCTGGCCTATGCCATCGCCCAATCCGAACGCCCACGACGCGCAATTAGCTCGCAAGCTATACGATGTCAGTCTTGAGCTGGTCAATACCGTCAGCCAATAATGGACGTCAAGACAAATATGAGCGTCCGAATTACACCCTGTACCCGTACGCTCTTCGCGCTGTGCGCTGCAATGTGCTATACGCGCTGCCGCCAGGATGAACCTTGACTTCAGGCCGCGACATCAAACGCTCCTGCGCATGAAGCTGGCCAAAACTTAACTTGAGCGCTTGCGGGCACAAGTCATTCTGGGCTGCTTGTCATGAGCGATCGGAATCGGGTTAGCCGTTGGATTCCTTATCGTGCTCAGAGACGGGCCGACGAGATTTGATGCGCGCGGCGTCGACAGCGCCTAGAGCGTTCGGCGGAAAAAACCGAGCGCCGCTTCCATCATCGCCGGCAGATAGGCATGGGCGACGCCTTTATATAGCACGAGTTCCAGCTTGTCTTCCGCGCCCTGTTCCCGATAGACCTGTTGCGCGAAATCCATGACCTTGTGAATGCCGGAGAGCGGCGAGAGCGGGTCGCTGTCCCCGGTCAAGATCAATTGATGGCGCGGCGCCGTCAGGGCGACGATGTGCTCCATATCCAGGCCCGAAGCCAAGACGCCCGGGACATAATAATAGATGCCGTGCTGGGCCAGATCGCCGGCGTCCGCGAAGTCGCGATAGCGGGTCATCTGTGAGATGGGCGCGACCGCCTTGACCGATTCAGCAAGCGCGCCGACCCAGGTCGTCCGTGAGGCGCCCAGGCTCATGCCAACCGCGCCGATGCGATTTTCGTCCACTTCGGGGCGGCTTTGCAGCGTCGCCAGCGCGGTCAAATCATCATGCAGCATCATGCCCCAAAGCGTCTTGCCCTGCCAAAGGAAGTGCTTGAACAGCGACAGTTCCGTGGCGCGGCCGCTTTCACGCGCGCCGGCCGGACCCTGATGTTCCCGCTGGCCGAAGCCATAGGCGTCAATCGCCATCACGACGAAGCCCGCTTCCGCCAGCGCCAGCCCGGGCGCGTAGCCATTTTCGCGTATCTTGATCGCGGCGTCCTTGCCCAGCGAATACTTGCCGCCGTGTTCATGGTGATAGAGCAGCGCCGGCGCCGGATAGTCAATGTTCCGCGGCAGGATCAGATAGCCGTACACTGTATCGCCGATGCCGTTTTCAAATGAGAAATGCTCCAGGCTGTAGGTCTTTTCTTCGCGCCGCGATATGAGCGACGCCTGCGGCCGCCCCGGCGCTGGAATGTCGCCGAGCAGCTGCCATAAACTACCTCGCGTTTCTTGCGGGTTCGCTATCAGTCCCATTCGATTATCATCCCCATCGCACTATTGTCCCAATCGGCCAGATGGGCATAGGCCGCCCGAAACTCGCGCCAGTTGTAACGATGCGTGATCAGCGGCGCCGTTTGTACGCGGCCGCGGGCCAGCAAGTCGAGCGCGACAGCATATTCCCGCCGCGGCGTCCAATATCCCGGGCTGCTATCCCCCTGTGGTTGAGCGCTTTCGTGCCCGCCGATGACCAGCAGTCCTTTCTTATGCACATCGCGATAAAAATTGACGCCGTCGGTGACGCCGCGCGCGCTTCCCACCAAGGCGACGCGCCCCCGCGCCGCCGCCAACTGAAAGGCGGTCAGCGCAGCCGCCGGCGCCCCGGTCGCCTCAATGACAACATCCGCGCCCTCCGCCCCGAGAAGATCGCGCAGCTCCTCTTGCAGCCCCTCGCCGCTTAGCAATACCTCATCCGCCGCGACCTGCTTCGCCAATGCCAGCCGCCGCCGGTCCAAATCAACCCCGACCACGGGCAGCCCGCCCGAAAGCTGCGCCAGGCGCATCGCCAGAATGCCAACAAGCCCCGCGCCAACGACGAGCACCGATTCGCCCAGTTCAATGCGCGTTTTGCGCAGGCCCTGCATCGCGATCGCCAGCAGCGCGAAGAAGGCCGCTTCATCATCGGCGAGCGCAGCCGGCGCCTTGAGACAGTCACTGGCATCAATCAGGGCATGCGATTGATGGGCCGCCCGGCAGACAACCCGATCGCCCTTCTTCAAAGTCCGCACGTCGTCGCCAAGGGCGCTGACCTCGCCGACAAAACTATAGCCGGGGCAATACGGGTAAGCTGGATTCGTATTCGCGAGATTGAGGAAAAAAGCGCGTTCGGTGCCGGGGCTGATCAGCGTGTTCAGCGCCTGCAGCAGGACCTGCCCCTTTTGCGGCTGCGGCGGATCAAGCCCCTGCAGTGCTACTTGACCCGGCGCGCTGACGACGGCGCGCTGCCCGCGCATTATTTCATGCCTGTCGTGGCGATGCCGGTCGTTAGGATAGACAAGTGTCAGCGCCCTCAGCAAGCCTGCCCCGCGTTTGTCCAACGCGGATGGCGCTACGCGTCCGGCCACCCTTCAGCGCCCGCGCCGCCCTCAAGCGCCGCCCAAATGCCAGCAGCTGCTTCTTCAGTGACCCACTCGCGCCAGATCTCTTCGTTCTCATTTAACCACCAAACAGCCGTATCCGCATAGCTGGCTTCATTGTCTATCCGCCAGCCTGAAAGGGCCCGGTAGGCCGCCGCGTTCAAATCCCATTTGCGCAGCATTTGAGCCACTTCAGGCGCGCGCATCAGCAACTCCGGCCGCGCTGCGATCAAGAGCATCGTATCCGCATAACCGCAGGCTTTGGTCGTAATCCAGCACTGTTCGCTATGCGCCGGCTCCTCCAATTGAACCATATCCAGCTTGAGCGAGGGCGCCATGCTGCTATCCAGATAACCCAGCCAAGGCGCCTTCTGCTCGTAGGATTCAAACAGACTATTGTGCAATGCCGCTTCGGATTCCGGCGTGATGACTTGGACATAATCATCCAAGCCGTAACCCGTCACTTGAAGGGCGTTGACCGCATGACAAGCCCAGCCTTCCACACAGGAAACCAATGCCGCCTTGCCCCCGCTTTCGGCTGTGACGAACAAGCTACGATAGGCCTCATCTTTCAGGTCTTCAACATGGTCCAAATCGGGGTGCGCCTCCTGCACATACGCAGGAATCATAAAAGCGGACTGGCTCAGTTTGCTCAGGCTTTCGCCCAAGGAAACCACCTCGCCGACGATGATCGCGTCTTCCCAGGCTTCGCTATTGTTGGGAAGCCACAGCTCCATCATGATATCGCTTTCGCCCTGCCGCAAGCCCGCGAACAGATCGACCGTCCCGCCAGGTATCAGATCCGTCGGGTAACCATAACCCTTCTCCACGATGTATTGCGCGATTCGATTCTGCGACCGAGCGCTATCCCAACTAAGATCGGCAAATACAATTGGCTCTTGCTGCGCTGCCGCATGGCTCGCCAGCAGTACATAAATCAGAGCAATCATCAGAAATAGCCGGACTTGCGCAAGCATGGCCATTCTCCCAACTAATCGCTTGCCAGTTGCACAATGTTTCGTTTGGGCGAAGCTTCCGCTCATGGGCTTTTCTAAGACAGCAACTGTTATATCATTTGTCATATGAGGGTCGCTGATTGCCCTCTATCAACAATCATATCTGGTGGACCATTGATCATGACCAGTATACTGTCAGTATCTACCATCGTCAAAGTCCTGCTGATTGGGACGCTTATGATGCGCTTTGCCGTCTTTTCATCCTTCGGTGAAGGAGGCGAAGCCTGCGCCAACCGCGCCCTCAATCTCGGCTTCTATGCCTACTTTGAACCCGTCAGTTTCAGCGCCGCGACGGACCCCGATTCGGCAGATTATAACCTGCACCGCGGCTACGAAGCCGATCTTTTCACCGCTCTTGAAGCCATGGAAGGCGCCGGGCTGTCCTTCAATCGACAAGCCATCTCGGACTGGGACGGCATTTGGCTGCGCTCCGCCAACCCGGAATATGACATCATTGGCGGCGGCATCACCATCCTGGAGTCCCGCAGGCGGGATAGGTCCGGCGCTGAAGCAATCACATTTACGTCGGGGCACATCGCCTTTCGTCAATCCCTGCTCGTCCGCGCTGAAGATACCCAGCGCTTAAAGACTCACGCTGACTTGACGAGCGCGGACCGCGTTGGCGTCCTCGCCGGCACAACTGGGGAAGAGCGCCTGCTGCAACTGGTCGGCCTCGTCGATGAGGAAGGCGTTCTGGCGGACGGTGTCCATGTAGAAACTGCCGACGGCGTCATCATCGCCGATGGCAGCGCCGATTTTCTCATCACTGCGGCGGGCGCGTCTAATGCGCTGGTTGAACGGCAAGGCCTCTATCGGCCGGACACGGGGCCCCAAGTGATTTACCTCGGCAGTAGAATTGGCGACATTGAACTGCTGGAAGCGCTGGCTAATGCTGAAATCGATGCGGTCGCCCGTGGCGAGATCGGCAACCGCGACGCCGCCCGAGACTCTGAGGGCAGCTTTGCTGTCACCGCGCTTGATGACAGGCCCGAATACGGCGGCTTCACGCTTGACATCGACAATGCGGAGCTCGCTGCCTGCCTGGACGCGCTGCTCGACTGGCTGACCGACAACCGGCGCATCGGCTACGGCGAATGGCTGGATGATCCCGCGATATTCTTGAAACGGGGCAACCTATGGAATGAGAAGCGAAGCGAGTGCTAGAATAGCAAAACGAGATGGCTTCAGATGAACAAAAGAGGAGAGTCAAATGCCAATCGGAAACAAGAATCAAGCGATCCCCGGTTTGGGCGCCCACCACATCGCCATCCAGACCACCGACTACGAAGCCTCGGTCGCCTTCTATACCGAAGTCATGGGCATGACCGAAGTCGTCGGCTTTGAAAACCAGGGACGCCGCGCCGTGATTCTCGACATCGGCGATGGCAGCCACATGGAGTTATTCGAGCCCATTCCCGGGACGCAGCCTTCTAATGACGCGACCGGCAACGTCGTCTTCCACTTCGCGCTGCAAACCACCGACATCGAGACGGCGCTCGAGCGCGTCCGCGCCGCCGGCATGGAAATCACCGTCGAGCTGACAACGGTTCAAATGGGACCGCTGAATATCAGTTTGGCGTTTTTCAAAGGACCCAGCGGCGAGGTTGTCGAATATATCCAGGTCAACAGCTAAGCGCTAGACCTCGACATAGATTCGATCGTCGCGGATGACGACCGGGAAGCGCTTGAGCCGGCGCCGGTCGGTCAAACACTGACCGCTGTGCAGATCGAATTCCCAGCCATGCCAGGGGCAGCGCAGGATTTCGTTTTGGCGGCCCCAATTGAATTCGCCGGGTTGAGACGGCAGCGTCGTCCCGCCAAGCTTGCCCAGGCAGACGGGCGCGAGGGCGTGCGGGCAGATATTCAGCACCGCCACAATCCGCGAGCCGGTGTTGAATATGCCGATCGATTTGTCATCCACCCTGATGATCCGGCGCTCGCCAGGGCCGAGATCGCCCAGCGCCGCCACGAACACTTCGGCATTAGCCGACATGTTCTCGCGCCTCGATATGAAAGACCTCCAGCGCATTGCCGTACATCACCGCCTCGCGCAATGCCGGGCTCAAATGCCGCAGGGCGAAATCCGGCGTATCGCCATCCCAATGCGGATAATCGCTGGAGAACATCAGCATC
>JAPPEU010000016.1 GCA_028875245.1 Chloroflexota bacterium | reverse complement strand
TGTCTTCCATCGTCCAGTCTTCGCTCGGGTAATCCATGCCAGCCGCGTCAAACATGTCTTTGTTGTATCCAAGGATGATCGGGCCATGATCGTAGGGCAGCGCATGGATGCGGCCATCGACGCGGTAGAGGCGCACCGATTCTTCCCACATGCCGTCAACATTAAACTCTTCATCAGATGTGACGATGTCGTGGATGTCGATGATGATGCCCTCATGCGCCCACGGGGTGGCGCGGCTGCCGTGTACGTAAATGATGTCGGGCAAGGTGCCGGCGGCGGCCCAGGCGGGCACGACGTTGTTGTGGTCAGCCCAGGTATTGTAGGTGATGCTGACCTTGATATCCGGATGCCGCTCCATGAAGCCTTCGTCGTATTCGGCCTGGCGCGGGCGGAAAGCCGCTTCCCAGTGGCGGCCGAATGTCAGCTCGACCTGGTCTTGGGCGGCGGCGATGCTGCTCAAGGGGCCCAAGCCCGCGAGCGCGGCGCCGGTGCTGGTGGCGGCGGTCAGCTTGAGAAAATCGCGCCGTGAAAGTTTTTCATTCTTCATGATCGTTCCTTTCTATAGCCAATTCTAGGACGGGAATACTGCTGCACACAGATTCTTGCCGGGAGCACCTCCTTCAACAAGCGGCTTGCAGAAATAAATCGGGATAATATCAAAAAATCATAGCGATTGCGATGCTTCCGTTATGGTAGACGAGGAATGGCGATTTGTCAAAGACCATGTTAATTTGCGCAATCGGTTGCGCGAGCGCTCAAATTAGCGATAACCCGTCTTGCTCGCGCGAGCGGAGCCGTTTATTATCTTCGGAGCGCGTCAAGCGGCGCCGCCATCGCAGTCTGATTATGGCCAGCTTGCCGCCGTTTTCCGCAAATGGATAGATTTTCCGTTAGGGTTCAGTTTTCTAGCGATTTCATGCCACAACCCAAAGTCATTCACCAACCGCGGACACAGCGCGCGCTTCAACAAGGGATTGCTACGCTGGTCAATGCCATCGCGCCAACGCTTGGACCCAGCGCCCGCCGTTCAGTCGCGCAGAATCAAGCTAAATTCGAACTGCTGGATGATGGCGGCTTGATCGCCCGGCGCATCATCGCGCTGCCGGAGCGGGAAACGGACGTTGGGGCGATGCTCTTGCGCCAGGTGCTCTGGGGCGTGCATCAGCATGTCGGCGATGGCGCCGCCACCACCGCCCTCCTTTATGAGCGCATTTACCGCGAAGGCTTGCGTTTTATCGCCGCCGGCGCCGACCCCATGCGGCTGCGCGCCAGTCTGATGTCGCTTCTGCCGCGCTTGACCGAGCGCCTTCTGGCCGATGCGCGCCCGCTGCGGGGAGAAGCCGAGCTGAAGAGGCTGGCGCTCTCCGTCTGCTATGACGAAGAAATGGCGGATGTCCTGGGCGAAGTCATCGGCACGATCGGGCAATACGGGCAAGTCGATGTCCGCGCCGGGCATGGCCGCGGCCTGGAACACCACTATGTGGAAGGCAGTTATTGGAAAGGCGGCGCCCAATCCAAAGAGATGCTGCGCGGATACGCCCGTCAAGTCGTCGAGATGCAGGACGCCGCCATCCTCGTCACCGATATGGACATTGAGGAACCGCGCGATCTCGTGCCGGCGATGAGCCTGGCGCTGCGATGCGGGATAACGAACCTGCTGCTCATTGTGCATTCGATCTCGGAGACGGGATTGTCTGTCGTGCTCGATGATCGCTTGCGCGAAAAGATCAAGACGATTGTCGTCAAGATCGACGCCGTTCTGGAAGATGAACAGGCGCGGGCGCGGGCAGACATCGCCTTGCTGACCGGCGCGCGACCGCTGCTGCAAAAGGCGGGCGAAACGCTGGAGCATGTGCGGCAGAGCGACTTCGGCGAGGCGCGTTGGGCTTGGGCGGACGACAAGAATTTCGGCTTCGCCAGCGGCAAAGGCGATCCACGGCAGCTGCGCGAGGCTGTGCGCGGCCTGCGGGCGGCCTACGCCGCGTACGAGGACGACGACGCGCGGAAGCGCCTGCTCGAGCGGCTGGGCCGTCTCAATGGCGGGCTGGCGACGGTCTACGTGGGCGGCATCGCCGAGGATGAGATCAGAGGGCGCAAGGAATTGGCCGAGCGAAGCATTCGCGCCTTAAGGAGCGCGGCCGCCAATGGCGTGATACCCGGCGGTGGAGCGGCGCTGCGGCGCTGCCGCGACTGGCTGCTGAAAGAAGCTGATGCGCAGAACGACCTTGAGAGCCGCGCCGCCCGCTTGATTATGGCGGAGGCGGCCGAAGCGCCGATGCGCCAATTGCTTAAAAACGCCGGTTATGACCCGAGCGAAGTCCTGGCGCGCTTGCAGCACTGCGGGGATGAAGCGGGCTTCGACGTGATTCGAGGCGGCATCGTCGATTTGGCGGCGGCCGGCATTTTGGATGTGGCGCAGGTGCAGGTCGAGGCTTTGCAGCGCGCCGTTTCCAGCGCCGCCCTCGCCTTAACGATTGATGTGCTGGTGCTGCATCGCGAGCCGGAAACGATGACGGATCCTTAATATGATGTCAGTGGAGACGCTTGAGCGAACCAACAGCCTGCTGGCAAGCGGCGATTTCATCTACGCAGCGCGTCAAAGCGGGCTGCATCGCTTGAACGCGGGCGGGGACAATTCGCGCAGCCTCTACGAAAGCTGGCTGCCCGGGCAAGATCTGCCGACCCTGGCGATTGCCGCCCGTGGCGACCTGCTGCTGGCCGGCATCAACGGCGGAGTCGCCCGCTCCGAAGATGGCGGCGTCAGTTGGAAGGCGCGGCAGTTTCGCGCTCCGGCCCCGCTGGTGACCTGCCTGGCGCTTTTGCCCGATTTCGGCGGCGACGGCGTCGTTCTGGCAGGCACGTTTGAAGACGGCGTGTTTCGTTCCACTGACGGCGGCAGGACCTGGCGGGCGGTCAATCACGGCCTGTTCGACCACAGCATCTACGCGCTGGCGCTCTCGCCTCAATTCGCGGTGGACGGCCATGTTTACGCCGGCACGGGCAGCGGCATCTACCGGAGCGAAAATGGCGGCCGCTTGTGGTGGGATCTGAGAATGCCAGCCGGCGACGAAACGGTGCTGAGCCTGGCGCTCTCCGAGAACGGCGCGATTTACGCCGGCTGCGAGGCGCATGGCCTGCTGCGCTCAGTCGACGCGGGAGAAAGCTGGGCGACGCTCTTGCAAACCGACGGCGCGGTCAATGCGATGGCGCTTGCGAGAGAGGGCGCCATTGTCGCGCAGGTGGACGATGGGGTGCTGCTGGCGCGGGATGAGGGCGCGAGCTGGCGCGAAGTGGCGGCGGAGAATGTGGACTGCATGACGCTGGACAAAAGCTGCGAGACGCTCTTTCTGGCGATGGCCGATGGCAGCATCAAGCGGCTTGCGCTTTAATCCGCTGGCGGAACCAGACAGCATAGCGGGCGACATGATGGCTCGCCCGCCCATACACAAAATGCAGAGGCGAGACGGTGGCTCGCCCGCCCATACACAAAATGCAGGGGCGAGACGGTGGCTCGCCCGCCCATACACAAAATGTAGGGGCGAGACGGTGGCTCGCCCGCCCACACACAAAATGTAGGGGCGAGACGGTGGCTCGCCCGCCGAAGGGGAGCGCAGATGACATTTGAACCAACACTTGAATCGGTACGCAGACACGAAGTCCCGGATTGGTATCACAACGCCAAGCTGGGCATCTTCATCCACTGGGGCTTGTATTCGGTGCCGGCCTGGGCGCCGGCGGGCGGAGACATCGGCGAGGTCTTCGAAAGCGGCGATATGAGCGACTGGTTTCGCGTCAATTCTTATGCCGAGTGGTATTTGAATTCCCTCAAATTTGACGACGGGCCCACGCGCGCCTGGCACAATAAACATTACGGCGCCGGCTTCCATTACGACGACTTCAAAGCCGGCTTCAACTCCGCCCTGAGACGATGGAATCCGTCGGACATGGCGACGCTCTTCCGCGAGGTCAACGCGCGCTATGTCGTCCTCACCAGCAAACACCATGACGGCTTCACCCTCTGGCCCAGCGATATCCCCTGCCCGCGCAAGTCGGGCTACCATACGCAGCGCGATGTAGTCGGCGAGCTGACCGACGCCGTCCGCGCTGAGGGCTTGCGCATGGCGATCTATTATTCCGGCGGGCTGGATTGGGCTTTCAACGAGCAGCGCATCGAACAGGTTCACGATGTCTGGGGCACGATCGTGCAGACGCCGGAATTCGTCGACTACTCGGTTGCGCATTGGAAGGAGCTGATCGACAAGTACAAGCCCTCGATCATGTGGAATGATATCGGTTATCCGGCGGCGGCCGACCTGGGCGAGCTCTTCGCCTATTATTACAATAGCGTGCCCGACGGCGTCATCAACGATCGCTTCACCCAATCGCGCGATAGAGCGCCGACGGCGGGCGAACCCCTGTCAGTGCCGCGCGGACCCCATTACGACTACGTCACGCCGGAATACGCCACTTTCGACGAGATTCAGGACGGTAAGTGGGAATGCTGCCGCGGGATCGGCCACAGCTTCGGTTACAACCGCGCCGAGGGCGATGCCGAGCTGCTGGCGGAGGACGAGATGATCCACATGTTTGTCGACATCGTCAGCAAGAACGGCAATCTGTTGCTGAATGTCGGTCCGATGGCCGATGGCGCGATTCCGGACAATCAAGCCGATCGCCTGCGGGCATTGGGCCGCTGGCTGGACCGCAACGGCGAAGCCATCTTCGATACGCGCCCCTGGCAGCGCGCCGAAGGAAAGACATCCCAGGGGCTTGATCTTCGCTTCACCGCCACCGAAGACACCTTGTACGCCACGCTGCTCGGCAGGCCGGCCGAGAGCGAAATCCGCATTGAGCAATTGGAAGCGCCGGCGGGAGCGAGCCTTCAGCTGCTGGGGCGGGATGCTGACCTGACCTGGGAACAAGACGGCGCGGACTTGAAGATTCAATTGCCGGACCTGCCCGACGCGCCTGCGCATTCAATCGCGATTCGCGGCATGGGTGGCTGAGTTGAGCGCGCAAGCCAAGGCCTTCGTCGAGAAGAATCTGCGCTGGAACTTCTCGGTCAACCTGATCGATATCACCTTCATCACGCTGGCATTCAGCTTGATCTCGCGCGAGACGATCACGCCGCTGCTCATCAGCAACCTGACGGATTCGAAGATCGCCATCGGCTTGGTCCCGGCCATATACAGCATCGCCTATTACCTGCCGCAGCTATTCGCCGCCAACCACGCCGAGCGCTTGAAGCACAAGCTGCCCTTTGTCATGGTTGTAGGCGGCTTGCTGGAGCGCGTGCCATATCTCTTCGCCGGGCTGGCGATCCTCCTGCTGGCCGAAGGCGCGCCGATAGCGGCTCTTCTCTGCCTCTACCTGGTGATCGGCCTGGGCGCGCTCGGCAATGGCGTGGCGACGCCGGCCTGGTTCAGCATGATTGGCAAGGTCCTGCCGGTCACGCGGCGCGGGATTTTCTTCGGCCTCAGCGAAGGCCTGGGCACGCTGATGGGCATCATCGGCGCGTTTTTCGTCGGGCTCGTCCTCGATTCTGTCGGCTACCCGCTGAATTTCGCGGCGCTCTTCCTGGTGGCGGCGCTGTTCATGGGCATCTCCTGGGTCGGCCTGGCGCTGAACCGCGAGCCGGAAAGCCCAATCGTCAAAGCCCATATTCCATTCAGCCACTATTTTCGCCGCTTGCCGGCGATATTGCGGACGAATCGCAACTTCAGGCGTTTTCTGCTGAGTTATTCCATCAGCCGCTTGAGCACGATGGGCGTCGGTTTCTTCATCGTCTTCGGCGACGAGCGCTTCCAATTGACCGGCGCCGATGTCGGCCTGCTGACCGCCATTTTGATTGGAAGCCAGGCGGCGATGCAGCTTCTGCTTGGCTGGCTGGCCGATAAACGCGGGCACAAAGCCAATCTGACGATCTCCGGTCTCACGCTGGCTTTGGCGGCCCTGCTGGCGTTGATGGCGACCGATATCGCGGGTTTGGCGCTGGCCTTCATTCTGCTGGGCGTCGGCTTGGGGAGCGACCATGTATCGCGCCTGAATATCATCCTGGAATTCGCCGTGCCGGAAGATCAGCCGACCTTCATCGGGCTGACCAATACGTTGCTGGCGCCCGTGGTTTTTCTGGCGCCGATCTTCGGTGGCTGGCTGGCGGATTTCGGTTTCGACGCGCTCTTCGTCTTGATGATGATCTGCGGCGCGCTTGGCGGGTTACTGCTGCTGCTTTGGGTGCAAGAGCCGCGCCATCTGCCACCTGCGCCAGTCGGTGAAAGCGCCGAGAATTAGTTCGCTCGCGCGCGAACGGATACCTCTGTGACAAAATCGACGGCGAGCCCGGTCGAGAAGAACGTCAATTGGAATTTCAGCGTCAATGTGCTGGACAATATGTTCTATGCCTTGGCGATCAGCCTGGTTTCGCAAGAGACCATCATGCCGCTGCTCGTCAGCAGATTGACCGACTCGACAATCGCCGTCGGTCTGATCCCCGCCATCTTCAGCCTGTGCTTTTTGCTGCCGCAGCTCTTCGTCGCCAATCATGCCGAGCGTCTGCCGCGGAAGCTGCCCTTCGTCTTGCTGGGGAGCGGCCTGCTGCAGCGCCTGCCTTACCCGTTGATCGGCCTGGCGCTTCTGCTCTTCGCGATAGAGGCCCCCGGCCTGGCGCTGATTCTCTTCTTCGTTGGCATCGCCACGGCCGCATTCGGCGGCGGCATTGTGACGCCGGCCTGGTTCAGCATGATCGGCAAGGTGATACCAACCCGGCGGCGCGGCATCTTCTTCGGCCTGGCTGACGGCGGCGGCTTGCTTTTGGCTGTGCTCGGCGCCTACTTCGTCGGGCGCGTGCTGGATACCGTCGAGTATCCGGGGAGCTTCGCCCTGCTCTTTTTGGTCTGCGGCGTCATTCACGCCATATCCTGGTTCTCTCTGTCCTTGACGCGCGAACCGCCCAGCGAGGCCATCAAAGCGGCGGTTCCGCTTCGTCATTATTTGAAGCAGTTGCCGGCTGTGCTTCGCGGCCACGCCAATTATCGGCGCTTCCTCGTCGGTTATGCCCTGCTGCGCTTGAGCATGATGGCTGTGAGCTTCTTCATTGTTTTCGGCAACATCAACTATGAGCTGAGCGGCGCCGAAATCGGCCTGCTAAACGCGATCTTTATCGGCTCTCAGGCGGTCATGCGGCTGCTCTTCGGCTGGCTGGGCGACCGCTGGGGCCACAAGCGCAACCTGGTCATCTCGGCAGGGGCGATGGCGCTGGCGGCTTTATTCGCGCTGTCATCGACCAGTCTCGCCGGGCTGATACCGGCCTTCATCTGCCTCGCCTGCGCCATTTCCAGCGATATGGTTTCACACTTCAACATCGTTCTGGAATTCGCCGAGCCCGCCGAGCAGCCGACCTATATCGGCTTGACAAACACCTTGATGGCGCCCTTTACGTTCGCCGGTCCCATTCTCGCCGGCTGGATCGCGGCCGCCTTCACGATGAATCTGCTCTTTGCGCTTTCCTTCGCATTTGGCATTTGCGGCGGCGCGCTGCTATGGCGCTGGGTGCGCGAACCGCGGCAGGCCATCAAAACCCTAGGGGCGATTCGGTGAACCGCCCACTCAATCGCAATATGCGTGGGAGACGTACCGCGTCGCCCTCCGAAGCGCAATATCTACAGGGGCCTGCCTTGGCTCGCCCGATTAAGGAGACAGCATGAGCAAAACATACCAACCTTCCTGGGAATCACTGACTCAACACGAAGTGCCGGCTTGGTTCAGCGATGGGAAATTCGGCCTGTACGCCCATTGGGGCATCTACAGCGTGCCCGGCTTCGGCAACGAGTGGTACGGCAAATGGATGCATGACCCCGCGCATGAAATTTATCAGAAGCACCGCGAGCGCCTTGGCTCGCCCGCCGACTACGGCTACAGCAAATTCATCGACGGCTTCACGGCGGAACATTATGACCCGGCTGAATGGGCCGAGCTCTTCGCGGCCAGCGGCGCCCGTTACGCCGGTTTCTCGCTGGCGCACCACGATGGCTTCGGCTTGTGGGACAGCGATGTCTACCGCTGGAATGTCGGAAAGATGGGGCCGAAGCGCGATCTCTACGGCGAGCTGGCGGCGGCGCTGCGGGCCCGCGGGTTACGGCTGGTCGCGCCTTTCCATATCATCCGCGGTTTCAACTGGTTCCTGCCCGGCTGGAATCAGTGGGATCAGACCTTTGACGCGGCGGCCGTCGAGCGCGGCCTAGCGGAAGGCTGGGAGCTATTCGACCCCGACTACGCCGATTTCTATTGGGTGCGTCAGACGAGCAAATTCGAAGATTTCTTCAAACAGTGGCAGCTGAAAGTGCGCGAGGTCATCGACAAGTACCAGCCCGATATGATGTGGTTCGATGGCGGCAAATTCCGCGAAGAGGGCTACGAGGAAACAGCGCTGGAGATCCTGGCGCATTATTTGAATCAGGCGGAAGCTCACGGCCAGGAGGCGCTGGTGCTGAACAAACTGCCGGTCAACATGAAATACAACTTCCATCCCGACTTCGGCGTGATCAACTTCGAAAAAGGGCGCGATCGTCCCCTGCGATACGACCGCCCCTGGAACGACGACATGCGGATAGGCGATCAATCCTGGGGCTGGGTAGAGAATCAGCAATACGCCAGCGGGCATACCCTCCTCAGCAAGCTGATCGATTGCGCGGCTCGCGGCGGCACCATGATGCTTTCGCTGTCGCCAAGGCCCGATGGCCGGATCCCCGCGGGCCAGCGCGATTCGCTCCTGGAAATGGGCGCCTGGCTGCGTTGGAATGGTGAAGCGATCTATGGAACCGCGCCTTGGACGACCCACTCCGAGGGCGATTTGGAGAAGCTCTGGCATCATGCGCGCGGGCACAAGTTTTGGATTTACGACAACTGCAATGCCGATGACCGGCGCTATACGCAGTCAAAGGACGGGCGGACGGTCTACGCGATGACACTCGGCATCCCCTCAGCCTCCGTGACATTCGAGGCGCTCAACGACACCGTTGGCATCGAGCGCGTTTCTCTGCTCGAGACGGATCAGCCGGCGCGCTGGGAGCAATCGTCGGCCGGCTTGACCATCGACGTCAGCCAGCACGCGTTCAAGACCGACCTGGCAGCCGCCTGGAAGGTGTCGCTTGCATGAACCCCCACATCTCCAATTTGCCGTCCGCCGCCTCAGTGTCCGCAGTGCTGGACGCGCTTGCTTTCCAATACCGCGAGTTCAGCATTCATGCGCTGCCGGCGACTTATTCCAATTTCACGCATCAAGTCAATGCCGAGCTGAAAGATGGCTCAAGCAAACGTATCGTCCTGCGGCGTTACAATCCGGAGAATTACGAAGACGGGCATGACAAACCGCGCTGCGAATTCCGCGCGCTCAAGCTATTGCAGAAGGCTGGCATACCGGCCCCGCCTCCCTTGCTGCTGGATGATACGGGCGAATTGCTGGGCCTGCCTGGCATCGTGACCGGCTATGTCAAGGGCGCGCCGATCGAACCGCCGACCGAGGCAATGCGCTGGGGCGAGCTGGCGGAAGCAAATGCGCGGATGTTGGCGCGGATTCATCAAACGCCCTTTAGCGAAGCCGACAAGCGCTTCTTGATGGACGACAATGTTGAAGTCGCCTGGTTCATCAAAGACGGCCGCATCCCCGATTATATGCGCGCCGACCCCGATGGCGAGATGGTCTGGCAGCTGGTGAACGAGCGCTGGGGACGCTGGAAACCGGTCGAGCCCCGCTTCGCTCATACTGACTACTGGTCCGGCAACATCCTCTGGCATGGCGGCGACATATCAGCGGTTGTGGATTGGGAGGAAGCCGGGTACGGCCATCCCGCGGCTGATGTCGCTTATGCCCGCATGGAGTATTTCCTCGAGGGACTGCCGGCAGCGGCCGAGGCATTCCTGCGCGCCTATGAGGCGGAAGCGGGCTGGTCGCTGGAGGAGTTGGCTTTGTTTGAATTGGCCGCCAGCGCCCGCGTGATGACGAACCCGGCCGGCTGGTTCACCCGTCCGTATATGGAAGCGCGCTTTCGCCGTTTCATCGCCGGGGCGAAAGATAAGCTACTTGCGTCAGTTGGCTGAATCCCTTGGCGGTACGCGAGCGCCCCAATGGCTCGCTCCTAGATTTTCGTCGACAATGGCAGTTTCGCTAATCCACATCCAGGTGATAGCGCTCATCGCCGACCTCGGCTTGCAGCCGGTGCATCTCGTCTTTGAGCGCAAGCACTAATTCGGCATAGGCTGGCTCGTCCACGACGTTGTTCAATTCATAGGGATCAACATCCAAATCAAAGAGCTCCCATTCCGGCGCGCAGCTCTCGTCGATGCTGCCTGCCGCGCCCATGGCGTCGGCGTAATAATAAATGAGCTTGTAGCGCTCTGTGCGAATGCCATAATGAGCGTAGACGTTGTGGTGCGTCTTGTGCATCCAGTAGCGGTAGTACATGCTCTCACGCCAATTGGCCGGCCGCTCGCCAGCGAGCATCGGCGCGAAGCTGCGCCCCTGCATCGCCTCCGGGACTGGCAAGCCGGCCAGCTCAAGATATGTCGGCCCGAAGTCCACATTGAGGATCATGTCATCGTTGACGCCGCCCGCTTTGATGGCGCTTGGATAACGCATGATATAGGGCATGCGCAGCGATTCCTCGTACATGAAACGCTTGTCATACCAGCCGTGATCGCCCAGGAAAAAGCCCTGGTCGGATGTGTAAACGACGACCGTGTTCTCGGCCAGACCTTCGGCATCGAGCGCGTCGAGCAAGCGGCCCACGTTGTCATCAATGCTGGCGACCACCCGCAGATAATCTTTGATGTATCGCTGGTAGGCCCATTTGCGCAATTCCATCTCGGGCAGGTCGCGCGGGATCTCCGCCTTTAGATCAAGGGGGGTATGGTGAAGGCCCATGCGCATCTGGGCGGCTTCGGCGGCCGACGCGCGGTTGGCGTAATCGTCGTAGAGCGTTTCCGGTTCCGGGATATCTTCATTGAGGAATAGATGGGCGTGCTTCTCGTCCGGCTCCCAATGGCGGTGCGGCGCCTTGTGGTGGCACATGACGAAGAAGGGGCGGTCGGGGTCGCGCCCGCGGATGAAGTCCAGCGTCATATCGGTGATCAAGTCAGTGACGTAGCCCGGCGCCGGACGCCGAACCGAGCCGTCGCCCTCTTTGAAGATGAAGGTCGGGTTATGATAGAGCCCTTGCCCCGGCAGCACGGCCCAATCGTCAAAGCCGGTCGGTTGATGCGCCGGACCCTGGCCCAGATGCCACTTGCCGAACATGCCGGTCTGGTAGCCGCTGGTCTGCAAATCCTTGACGAAGGTGGGCAGCCGATTGTCCATGGGCGTGCTCAGCGTGGTGACGCCGTTGATGTGGTTGTAGGTCCCGGTGAGGATGGCGGCGCGGCTGGGCGTGCAGATGGAGTTGGTGCAGAAGACATTGTCGAAGCGCATGCCTTCGTCCGCGATGCGGTCGAGGTTGGGCGTCTCGTTGATCCGGCTGCCATAACAGCTCATTGCATGCGAGGCGTGGTCGTCGGACATGATGAAGAGGATGTTCGGGCGGTTTGGCATGGGGTTGGGATTTCCTTCATTTAACTACAGAGGGCGCAGAGATTGGCTTACATATTCGAGTGCATGAGCCATTGGGTCGCCCGCCAAATCACAGACCGTAGGGGCGAGACGGTGGCTCGCCCGCAAGCTACCAGCTATCTGATATAAGTATGATCTTCCGCCAGCAAACCCTCTTCTTTCAGCACATTCCAGAAGGCGGCCGGCGCCTCGACCGACATGGCATCGACATTTGTCTTGACGCGCTCGGGTCGGCTGGTGCTCAGGGCCAGGGCGACGATGCCCGGATGCGACTTGCCGAATTGGATGCAAACTTCGGACGGGACTTGTCCGTGCTGTTCACAGAGGGCGAAGAATTTCTCGCGCCAGGCGAATTTCTCCTGATGTTCCGGATTCGCCGGATCCAGCTTGACGTAATTGAAGAACTCGCCGCCGGTGAGGAAGCCGGCGTTGAAAACGGCCGAGTTGATGATGGCGACGCCCTTGGCTTGCAGCGAATCCATGAAATCCAGCAGATCGGCCGGATGCGAATAGAGCGTGTAGCTGTTGGCGAACATGACCCAATCGAGCGCGACCTGCGCGTCAATCTCGGCGATTGATCGCCAGTTCTTGGCGCCGACGCCGATGCCCTTCGCCTGCCCGCCCGCCTTCAACTCGCCGAGGGCGGTGTAAGCGCCGAGGATGTCGTCAAAACGCCGTTCGCGGTCGGCCGGCGATTCGGCCGCATCGAGATATTCATCCGGGTCATGCACCGAAACGAGCTGCGTGCTGTAATCGCCGCCGAGCAGCTCAAGCCCCTGCTCGAAGCATTTGCGGATGCCGGCGTAGCTGATGTCCTGCACGGCATCGTGCTCCAAGCCAAACCAGGCGCCCGGCTCAAATGTCGGTTCCGGCGTCGTCAGGGGCGCGCGCAGCCAAGCCAGCTTGTTGCTGATGACGACGCCGTCATCGCCCACGCCGAGCTCGCGCAGGCAATCGCCCATCACTTCCAGCGCCAAGCCGGCGCCGTATTTGCCCGCCGAATCAATGACGACCGGCTTGGGCAAGTGCGCGATGATGGCGCGCATCGTCTCCAGCTTGGATTCGTAAGAAAACTCGCGGAAGAGATTGCCCAGCGCGGTCGAGCCGAAGATCAGCGGCGGGGTCATCAGTCCGGTGCTGCCGAAGGGGACGGGCTGCATGTCAACTCTCCTGGTATTGCAAATCTATTCTCTACCATACTCCGAAACTGCTTAGGCAGTCATCGCTTTGAACGAAGTCCTGCTATGCATCTATTAGACACACCACGTTCGCGCGTCAAGGGCTTCTGATGCTCGGAACGCCGTTGATCACGCCAGCGATCCAACCTTCAAGCAATGCCGCCGTCCGCACCTTCCACCAAGGATAACCTTCATTCTCGT
>JAPPEU010000086.1 GCA_028875245.1 Chloroflexota bacterium | reverse complement strand
CCCCCCCCCCCCCGAAATGTTAAGAAAAAGTTAAGAAAACGCGCGGCTCGGCTGGGCTTGTTCATGGCGGAAACTCCATAAAGACTATTTTGCGATGTTGGTGAATATCCGCTTTTCAGTTGGGCAAGTTGTGCTACTTCTTAGCCGAAGTGGATAATCGCACAGGAATCGGCGAGCGCAAAAGCGGCAATAATCCACAGGCCGATGCAGAGAATCCTCATCACCCCGAAAAGGAAATCATTCTGACGCGCCCAATCATCGGCAGTCCACTTGGATCTGGGTTTGCGCATTCTTGGAAAGAAACCGCCGCCGGTGGAATCCATGTGCCTATTCGCCTGCCTCGACGCGCTGTTCCAAAAACGGGACGTGTTCCGCCACGTCAATTGACCATAAGCCCCTGACTCGATTGATAAAGATTATAGGCGCGGTTTGACTGAAACGCAAACCCCACAGGTTTCGACTGCGGCTCAGCCTCGGATGATCTTCACGATCTGATGCAGGTGATCGAGGTCGTGATAGGCGCTGAGGACCAGCTGGTCATTGAGCGTGAAGCCGCCGCCAGCGGGGCGCGCCCAGAGCTCTTCATCATCTTCCGGCAAGGAGGCCAGAAACTCGTGATAATCCGCGCTGACACCCAGCCACCTTTGCAGGAGGTCCAGCGCGTCTTGCTCGGCGTAACCGGCCTCTTTCACCCGTTCGTCCACGCTGCGGCCGGAACCACCCGGCGGGTCCTCCCCCGCGGCGAGGGCCCGCGCTCGCGCCAGGAAGTAGCTGTCGGTATCGCCGAGGTGGCCCAAGACCTCTGAAATGGTCCAGCCGTCGCCGCCATCGCGTTTATCGAAGATTGCGGCATCGTCTATTGTCGAAACGATATGCTCGATGTTGAGCATATTCTTTTCGATCGCCATGAGTTGCCAACTGCGGTATCGGGCCATTTGGGACATCGTTCGCTCCTCATTTTGGATTCAGGCGCGAATTATATCACAGGGATGGCTTGCGGCGTCAGTCCAGTTCTCCGCTGCGGGCGTCCTCCAACAATTTCAAGGCTTTGCGGGCGATGGCGACGGTGGGGTTGGCGCTGGTGCCCGGGGCGCGCTCCATCAAGACTTCGAGGAAAAACTCATCGATGGCGAAGAGCGCGACCGAGCCATAAAGTCCGCGGCCGATAACGTGTGGCTTGGGGAATTCGTCGATCGTGTTCTCGTCTTCGATGCCCTCGCGGATGCCCTTCAGCCGCTCATAATGCGCCATGGCGTCTTCGGGGCTGTCAAAGTGGCCGAAGGTCATGTTGAAGACGTTGGCGGCTTGGTCGCGATAGAAGACGCGGACGGCGTTTCCATTTTGCACGTTGGGCGGTGTTTCCACGCCATCAAAGCGGGAGTAATCGCGCCGCCACTGCGTATCGGTGAAGATCTCTCGCGGCAGATTGTCGAGGACGATCTGCAAGACGTCTCTTCAAGCGCCCGCCGTCGCGTCAGCGGTCGCCGCCGCTTCAAACTCCACGCGCTTGTCATCAAAGAAACGCAGCGCCGCGCGCGATAGCGGTTTCAGAGGGCTTGACGAGGTGGTGAAAATCTCGATGAAGACCTCGATGAAGTAGTTGTCGATTTGGAATAAGCCGAATGATCCGTATAAGCCGCCGCCGGTGAGATTTGGCTTCGGCAGAGAATCGTCCTCGGCCAGGTTCACCAGCGATGAACGGAGCTCTTGCTTGCGCTCGAACTCGGCGAGGGCGCCTTCCGCATCCGGGAAGACGACGAAGTTCAGGCTCATCTTGCTTCCCTGCTGGGTGTAGAAATAGATCTCCCTGCCGACGGCGGGTCTGCGCACGCCAAGGATGCTCTCCACGCCATCGTCGCCGACTTCAAAATTGCGCTTCCATTGTTCTTCGCCGGCGGACAGCGGGTTGGGCAGCAGCTCAATAAGGCGCTCCATGATGTCCAGATTGACCTGGTGCGGGTCAATATAATCCGCGGGCGGGGGCGTTGGCGAGGGCGTGGCGGTGGGTTCGGGCGTCGGCGTTGGCGAGGGCGTGATGTGAAAATCAACCTCCGGGCGGCAGGCGGCCAGAAGCATCAGGAGGAGCAGTGACAATGCGGGCAGGCGCTTCGCTACAATCAGGGTCGCATTCATAGCGCTTCTCCAGCCGCCTCTTCTTCATACAGTCGCAAGCGCTCGGGGATTTGCCCGGTGACGATCATATCGGCGACCTCGTTTTCGGTCACTTCGCTCTTGTAGAAATCGCCCAGTTTGTGCCCGCGCTCAATGATGGTGAAGCGGTCAGCGACTTCATAAACGTGACGGATGTTATGCGTGATGAAGATGACGCTCATGCCTTTTTCTTTGGCGGCGATGGTGTAATCGAGCACTTTTTGCGTTTCACCGACGGACAGGGCCGACGTTGGCTCGTCGAGAATCAGCAGCTTCTTGCCGAAGTAGACGGCGCGGCCGATGGCGATCGATTGGCGTTCGCCGCCGGACATGGTGCCGACTGTCTCTTCGGGGTCGCGGATATGAATGCCGACATCGGCGAGCGCGTGAATGGACTCGGCCGCCATCAATTTCTTATCCATAAAATGAAAGGGACCGACTTTGTAGGTTGGCTCCTGGCCGAGCCAGAAATTACGCGCGATGCTCATCAAGGGCACGAGGGCCAGGTCCTGGTGCACCGTTTCAATGCCGAGTTCGCGCGCGTCGTGCGGCGAGTGGATATCAACGGCGTCGCCATCGAAAAAGATCTGCCCGCGCGTGAGCGTGTGGAAGCCCGTCAGCACTTTGATCAGGGTCGATTTGCCGGCGCCATTGTCTCCCAGCAGGCCGACGATTTCCTGGCGGTCGACGTGGAAGTTGACGCCGCGCAAGACCTGAACGCTGCCGAAATACTTGTGGATGTCGATCATATCCACCAAGGCGTCGCTATTTTTCTGTTTGTATTCCATGATTAACGCTTCCTGCCCCAATAGCTAATATACCTGATAGCCCCGCCTTGCCCCCTTGCGGCAGCTGAGGCGCCGGGCGACTAATTTCGTTGGGCGCCGCGCACAAAGGTGTTCAGCACGACGGCGGCGATGATGATGACGCCGACGGTGCCGCTGAACAGCCGCGACTCAATGCCCACCAGGACGAGCCCGGTCTGCAGCATGCCGAAGATCAGCGCGCCCAGCAGCGAGCCGACGACGCTGCCGTAACCGCCGGTCAACAGCGCCCCGCCGATCACGGTCATGGCAATGACTTCAAGCTCCCAGCCCTGCCCCTTGAGCGGATCGACGCCCGGATTGCGGGCTGTTTCATATATGGCGGCGATCCCGGTTAAACCGGCCACAATGACGAAGTTCTGCACTTTTACGCGGTCGACATTCACGCCCTGCGCCCGCGCCGCGCCCTCGTTGCCGCCGGCGGCGAAGATGCTGTTGCCGAAGGATGTGCTGGTGAGGATGATGTGGAAGATGGCGACAAAGATGAACCACCAGAGGATGGCCAGGCGCACGTTGGCGTCGCGCGGTATCTGCAGATGGAAGAAGTCGCCTTCGGAACCGATAGAGCTGACGCGCCCGTTGAAGAGATCAAAGTAGCCGACTTCGACCAACTGGCCGCCGCCACCGCCGAGGTGGTAGCCAAAGACGGCGATCAGCCAGATGACAATCGCCAGCAAAACGAGAAACACGACCAGGAACACGATGAAGCGTATGATGGCGCCGGAGGTGCCGAAATCGCCGTTGTCGCTGCGAATGGACCACGCATGGCGCGCGCCGCTGAGCAGCGCGGGCAGGACGCGGTAGGCGGTGAAGGCCATTAAGGCGAGCCCGATAACAGCAAGAACGACGAAGACGATGTTGCTGATGGCGAAGACGGGGAATTCATCGTGATAATCGCGGTAGCGCAGGATCCGCCCGCCGGCGATCGCGACCAGGGTGATGGCGCGATAAGCGAGCAGCGTGCCCAGGGTGACGATGAAGGACGGGATGCGGGTTGTGATCAACAAGACGCCGTTGACAGCGCCGAGGACCATGGCCACGAAGATGGCGAGGATGGCGGCTGGAATGGGATCGAGCACACCGAGAACGGGCGCGCCTTCGGTCATGAAAAGCATGAATGACAGCGCGGCAACACCCAGGAGCGAGCCGACTGACAGGTCGAACTCGCCGGAGATCATCAGGTAGGTGACGCCGATGGCGATGACGCCCTTGGTCGCCACATTGCTCAAATATGAGGCGATTGAACTGGGTTCGAGGAAGAGGTCGGTCGCCATTGTGAAGGTCATGAAGATGGCGATGAAACCGATGATGGCGCCGGCGCTGGGGGATTTTGCCAGTTCCGAGCGGATGAATTTGCCCGGCGTCAAGGCGACGGCGCGGCGCAGCTCGTCCGATTCTTCGCGCATCTGGCGCACTTGCATATAACCGAACAGCGCCGGCAGGAAGAAGAGCAAGCCGGCGAGCAGACGGTGGTCTTCCGCATCGCGTATCTTGGTCACGCCCGGGTGCAGCGGCACGGCGGTAATCCCGGCGATGAGCACGCAGAGGATGCCCAGGGCGAACACGATCAGGATGGCTTGAATCAAGCGGCGGGGCGGGGCGACGATCAGACGAACGCCGTTCATCCGGCGCAGCGACTCAAGCGGCGGGATCAAGAAGACGAACAGCGCCAACAGCGCGATCAAGGCGAGAACGAGCACGCTGACACTGATAAGGCCCTCGCCAATGGACAAAACCGTCGGCACCAGGCCGCCGATCTCGTTGTTGATCTGCGCCCGCAGGTCGATGTTTTGGCCGAGCAGGAGAGAAAATTTCAGGCCGACCGGGATGATGACGCTGAGCAGGATGACGCCGCCGATCATGATGCTGATGAAGAACATCCACTGAGACCAGCGCAGACTTGAACTCTCGCGCTTCACCAGGCCATAAGCCGTGCGGGCGCAGCAGAGCGCGTAAATGATGCTGGCGATGATGACGATGATCTCATAGGTGTTGAGGTCGCTGAGCAGGATATTCTCATACTCGCCCAAAGGCAGCCACCAAAAAGCGACGCCATAGGCGACCAGCGCGCCAACAATTGTAAAGCCAAACATCAGCGCTGTGATCAGCAATCCGATGTTTCGACCTTCGTTTTTGTTTTCCAGATAGGCTTGTATCATAAGCTATTTCTCGGATGCAACTTACTGATTAGTTTGGGGCGCTTTGCGGAGGGGTATAGCCAGTCTGCGGCGCCAAGACCGCTGCTGTTCTGCGCTGCAGGAAGCCAGGGGGTGGGAAAAGAGATTCCCTCTTCCCACCCATTGCGAAAACCGATTTCGGCTTAGCGATAACCCGCTGCGGTCAGTTCGATGATGGCCGCGACATTGCTGTTGTCGATGACGCCGGGTCCCGTCAAGATGTCGCCGCCTGGCGCCAGCTCGAACTGGCTGTTCAGGTAGAGCCACATGACGGTCTCGAAGCCCTGCAGGTACGGCTGTTGGTCGATAGCCTGCACCAGATAGCCACCCTGGATCATCTCATAGATCTCGGCGCTGGTATCGTGGGTGGTTGCGAACAACTCACCGGCCATGACGCCAGCTTCCTGGATGTAGAGATGCAAGGAGCTTGAGGGGTTCGGGCCAAGCATGAAGGCGGCGTTGGCATCGTCGTTGGCGCTGAAGTAATCGGCCAGGATACCGGCGGATGCGGTTACGTCGTTGTTGATGGTCAAGCCATCAAGCGGGATGCCGGCTTCTTCGAAGACACTGCGGACGCCAGCGCAGCGCGCTTCCAGGCCGCTGTGCCCAACTTCCTGGATCGGGCAGACGCCGCGGGTGATGTCGACGCCGGCGTCAGCGGCGGCGCCCAAAACAGCGCGCGCGTTGGAACGCCCGCCGAGGAACTCGTTGGCGCCGATGTAGAATAGCGTCGGCAGCGCATCGGGTGTGCCGGCGTTGGGATCGGCCGTGTTGAAGACGATGACCGGGATGCCGGCTTCAGCAGCGCGGTTGACGCCATCGCGGATCACTTCCGGATTGGGAACGGTGGTGCCGATGCCATCGTTGTTGCGCGCCAGCGCATCATCCCAATAACCGGCCATGTCGTCCACGTTGTCGACCGGGTCAGAGAGCCAGGCGCAGTCCGCCGACAGCAGGGCGCAGGCGTCTTCCATACCTTTGATCACAACAATCCAAAACGGATTGCCGACGCCGCCGTGGCTAACCATACTGAAGACCAGCTGGTCCTGCGCGCCGACGCCGCCGATTCCGGCGATCAGAACACCCAATGCCAGAAGCAGCACCGGGATCGTGCGAAGCAACTTTCTCATTTCGAAACTCCTTCAAGATTAACTTGTGTACGAACGTCTCAGGCAACGAGCCTGTTGAGACCGGTTTCAATCCGCAAGACCAACCGGATGAGACCGATTGGCTCGCCAAGCACAAAGCAGTATAGCGCAGACTGTGGAATTTTCAAACTCAGATTTGGACAGTTCGCATGACGGTCGTTTTACAGTAAAATCACTTGTTGCCACCGGCACCGTGAACGAGTCAGGAGGATTTGAGAAGCGATCATCGAAAATGAACCGCAAATTGACGAGACTTGTCGCAACACTTCTGCCGAAAGCGAAGCGCGAAGGGTATTGCTTTGCGCCGGCGCAGTTGAACTGCCGTGCGATAGGTCAATTGAGATGCGCCTTGCAACAGGACTCTGAAGCGAGTACGCTAATTGGAGAAGAGTTTGATTGCTACCGTCAACACAGGAGAAGAAATATGAAGCAGCTGTGGATTCCCGCTGCGCTTGCCGTGCTTTTGGCCTTGCTTTCGCGTTTCCAGCGGCAGCGTCTACTCCGTCTCCCACACTTACACAAGAGGAAGTTAACGAGCGAGCCAAGGCTCTGGCGTCAAAGTACGGCGTTACGCTTGGTATAGTCCCGCCATTGGATTTTGATTTCGCGGCGGCTGAGCAAGCTCTCTCTGCCGCTCGTTCATCCCAATATACAGAAGAGATCCTCCCCGATGTTCTCGGATACGCGTACGCAACATCTGGCAATTCGTTGGAGGTACTCTGCACAAAAAGGTACTGGCATCTCGGCATTTTCACCGATTTCGGCGTCGCCGCCGATGCGCATTTCGTGCGAAACATGAACGGTCGGCCGGCGCAGTTTACCAGCATTGACCCCGCACAATATACTGTGGCGGGTGGGGGCAACACAAGCGTTCACGTCGAGATCACTCACGTGAATGGCGTAAGAAGTTGGCTGTCCAGTAATTATAAAGCCAATGTTGACGCTAGATATACCGTTCGCTATTGGACATTCGGCTTCTACTGGGACGATACGGAATCTTGTCCCGCTGCTCATATTTTGTAGGCGCAAGCGATTATGGATTTGGATGCGTTGGGCATGTCCCAGGCTGAATTCCTGCCATGGGTCGCCGTGGTATTAGGGCTTACTGTCGTCGCTCTCATTGTGGTATTGCGCCGGGGAGAGAATGATCGGGTGCGGGTATTGTGGCTGTTGCTTGTTATTTGCGTCCCCATACTCGCGCCTCTCGCGGCTTTGCTCTACTACGCGCTTTGGTTGCCCAGCAGGGCAAAGACTAACGCCAAAGGAAGGTGATTTGCCGTTACGTCAGCGGATCTCCTCGACCGCCCAGTGATCGCCCATAGCGCGGCGGCCCCGCGCCAGCCCCTCGCCTTCCGACACTTCCCGGATCACGTCCGCGCGCGCCAAAGCCGAGTCCCGCAGCTTGAGGCCCAAGCCGGGTCCCGCCGGGATATCCAGGCAGCCATCGCTCACCCTGGGCGAGAAGTCCGACAGCACAGTGAAATACTCCTTATAGAAGGCGCGAACCGATTCGACGTAGAAGAGGTTGGGGATATGCGCGCCGAGATGCATGCAAGCGGCGTGGCAGATGGGGCCGGCGACATTGTGCAGCACCAGCGGGACGCCGAAAGTCTCGGCCAGGGCGGCGATTTTGCGCGTCTCGGCTATGCCGCCATTCCAGACTGCGTCGGTCATGACGATTTGCGATACATGCTTCTCCAGCCATTCGCGCAGCTGCCAGCGTGTCATCAGCAGTTCCGAGCCGACGATGGGGATGGTGCTGCGGTCGGCCAGCGCTTTGATTTCGTCCGGATAAACAGCGGGCATGACATCTTCGAGGAAGAGGATGTTCCAGGGTTCGAGGGCGCGGGCGATGCGCTCCATCGACGCGCGATTCCAACGAAAATGGCACTCGATTCCGATCTCGATCTGGTCGCCGACGGCGTCGCGGATCTGTTTGACTGAAACTAAACCTTGCTCGATCTCGGCTACGGTGATGCGCTGGCCGAAGCTGCGCTCGCTGAATTGATCGAAGGGCCAGATTTTCATCGCGTAGATTTCATCAGCAAGCAGGCTCCGCGCCAGCGCGCCGGCGTCTTCGTGCCAGGCCTGGTAATCCTTGACGCTGCCGAAGCTGAGGCAGGTGTTGTAGGTGGGAATTTCGTCGCGCGTTTTGCCGCCCAGCAAGTGATAGAGCGGCGCGCCATAGTGCTGACCCATGATATCCCAGAGGGCGACTTCAAAGGCGGAGAGGGCGCGGGTCTCGGCGCCGGCGAAGCCATGATACATGATGTTGTCCATGACAAAGCGCCAAAGCCCTTCAATATCGAGCGGGTCCTGCCCCAATACGAGGGGCGCGATGGTGCTATGCAGGGCGGCCTTGGCGCCGGGAATCTTGTCGACGGTCTCGCCCAGGCCGATCAACCCGCTGTCCGTATGCACGCGGACGGTCAACAGGCGCGGATAGGCTTTCCATTGCAGGGTTTCGATCCGCGTGATTTTGATAGCCTATTCCTCTCCAGAAAGCCCTTCTTCGGCTAATACACCGTCGATAAACCTTGCTCGCTTGTTTTTCCCTGCTAGGGCGTCCCACTTCTTGTCTATCGTCTGAACAATCCTCTCTTGATCATGGAGAGAAGGCAGGAACAACTGTATTCGTTTTATGTGACCGCGAGTCAAACCCGCTTGACCCTTCTTGTTGAAAGCATACATTTTGACTTGCTTCTGAAAGAAAGAGCTCATCATAAAATAATGTAGGTACTGAGCATTCAATTCTGACTGTTTGCTCCTCACGATAAACACATGTTCATTTACACAGTATGGATTTTCATCATCTTTGAGCCGCGCACATTTACCCGTCTGCGCTCCGTCTTTGCATATCAATATGTCACCTTCCTTTGCATGACCAGTCTTCATATTTTCCCAGAATGATTTTGGGACAAATTTCATTTGTGTCATGTCAATCGTGCCGTTGTCGGCATCAATATGTTCGCCGCCTAAACTGGGAATACCGTCAGAGAACTCGGAAACTCCACCCTTAGGTCGGCTGCCAGTCTCTAGAGTGGCAATGTAGTCGCCTAGATCCACTAGTTTCCCCTCGTCGTCATGTAGCAGACTATACCTGTCGATGAAACCAATGGCGTTCCCACGTTCCCAATCAATCAGACGTTCTAATGCGACAATCTCTAGGTGTTCGCGAAGCCGTTCACTGATATGATCTATTGTACGACCTAGCATTGCTCGCAGAATATAACTGTTTACATACTGATCTGAAAACAAGTCATTGTCATCAAAGAGCAAAGTTTCTTCTCGGATCTTAATTCCTTCGCTTCCTCTTCTTGAACTAAACTCATAACCAAGAAACCGTTTCTCGACGTCTTTTTCGCCGCTCTTCACAAGAACCACCCCACCGGTTTCTAGTGTGTCTAATCGGCACATTTCGCGATAACTTCCGGGACTGTCGAGATGTAATCTGTTTTTGCGCTTCCTCAGGAAAAATATTGTAGTGTTTATCCCTGGAGCCATAAACGCATTACCAGCCAGAATGACGATCCCCAAAATCGTAAAGTTCTCGAAAATAGTCTTTCTCGCCTCCGAATACACTCCCGTATTATTCAAAATAGACCTTGGCAAAATGATTCCTGCCACTCCGCCTGCCTTTACGAGTTGCGCCATTCTTTCAACAAACAGAACTTCGATTTCGCCACTGCGATCTGTCAGTTTGTCGTAAAGAGCGAAAGAATTGAAGCCGTCTGTCACAGTCTGCTTAAAACCCTTAACGGCGTAAGGCGGGTTTGCAACAAGGATGTCAAATGAGTTCATTCTGATTTCGTCCGGATAAGAGGAAAATGGCTCCAATCCCGAGGCGTGAATAATTCTTGCATTTCCATCGCCATTGAGGAATGCGGCGAGTTTTGATGTTTTAGCCAGACGGTAGTCCCATTCAATGCCAAATACATAGTCTCCGGCCCATCCGAATTTGTCTTGTTTGAAACTACGAAGTCGGCTTACTTGCGTTGGGATAACGTCTTTCTCTTCAACATTCTCAACAAGCTCCTGAACTATATCCATAGCCTCGGTAAGAAAATGGCCGCTACCACATGCAAAGTCGATAATGTTAGGTAAGAAGTGCATGTCTCTACTCTCCAATTTGTGGTTAATGATCGATTCAATTGGTAAGCATCTGAGTATGAATCGAGTTAGCGGGACAGGAGTAAAGAATTGGCCTGTCTCTTGCTTGAAACCTGCACTCAGAAGAAGTTCAAAAAACTCGCCAAGAAATTGTTGCTTGTGGGTATATCGGATCTGCCATCCTTGCAGGAGTTTGACTACTTCCACTACAATCCGTGCATTCTGCGTAAACGACTCACGATTGAATACGTCAACAAATGCGAACTCTTGGTTCTTGTACAATCGTAACTCGTTGATAATTGTCTTAATCTGTTCACTGAGCAGCTCTCCGTTAAATTCTTCTGGGCTATAGTCTGTAACCTCTTTATCTAGGTATCTTGACATCCCATTCTTGTACAGACCGTTCAGCCTTCCCAATAAAGATTCTTCGGTATCTCGTCCTTCAATCCATTGGAATTCAAGTTCCTCATTGCCATGCCGATCCTCATCGAGAATCTTGCATAGGAAAAGGTTAAAGATTTTGTTGAAGGCATTACCCTTATCAGAAACGATATTATGTCGCAGAATTTCAAGAAATTGATGGAAAATGCGTTTGCCGTCCTCACTACCCAATGGTTTCAGGTCGTTGCGCCGTAACGGAGTAAACTTCACTCGATAGGCATGGACGTCTGGCTCGAACAGTCCTTTCTGCAAGAATTGCTTGTTCCATCTGTTGTATGCGTCCTTGACAGTGCCAGTGTTTCTCATCTGCACATCAATCACGACTATGTTGCTCGTGTATTCCATTTGTCCGTTACTGACTTTAGACGCATATAGGCACAGCAGATCCGCGCTTCTGTCTTGCTGCCAATACGAGAACAGTTGCCCTCCTTCTTTTTCCAGCATATTCCTAATTTCGATTTCAAACTCGTGTCCGTATGTTTTGCATTCGATCATGAGAAATGCGTCTTCAGTGTTTTGTTTCTTAACGAGAATATCCAATTTGCCTTTCGTCCGTCGTCCTAGAGGCCACTTCTTTTCCAGTTCTATCTTTTCGGGCGGATAACCCTTGCTCAATAGCCTGTCGACACATTCCAATACAACAAGGTTTTCTGGCTTCGAAAAATTTGAGGTTGTACGATCATGTGTTTTCATTTGTGTAGGGTAATGAATACGCTCCTCGCCAAAATCAACTTCGATATTGCAATGATGCTGCTCATAGTTTTTCCTCCAAATGGTCCCCTGTGAATTGGCTAGGCATCTGAATTCCAGTGTATCCAGCAATCGCTTCATTTGGGCACTAATGTTCATGTCATCTCTCCTCAACTTCTGCTATGTTGGCAATGAGTTTCCAACAATGCTAATCGACGGCGCGCATGGCCTGCCCCGGCGAAAGCCAGAAGGGCGGCAGGTAAGCGGGCATATTGGAGAAGGGCAGCACTTCCGGTTTGAGTTGGATGCCGAGCCTGCCGCGCATGAAGCTGCGGCGCTGTTGAATGCGATCCCAGGCGGCCGGGTATTTGCGCCAGAAGGCTTTGCGCAGCGGCTCGTCTGCCAGGGCGATGCCGTCTTCGATGTTGCTCGTATGGTAGGGCGAGTGCGTCGCCGGGATGACATCGACCTGGATCGCCATGCCCGATCGCAGCGGGATGTCCGAACCGGCGTAAATCGGCGAGTGCAGCCATTCGTCCAGGTGAATCAGATGCCCGGGGTTGAGCCCGATGCCAAAGAAGGGATCGCCGAGATGCCTGTCTATGATGGCCTGCAGCTCGCCGCCGGTCACACCGATGCCGATGGCTTCGTACCAATCGGCGATGGCGCGGAAATAAGGCGCGACCAGCTTATCCACATAATCCCGCACAGCCGCGGGCAGTTCGTCCGCATCATGCGCCAGCCAACCGCCGCGCGCGTTGAGGGCGCCCCAGATGCCGTAGGCCAGAAAGACCGGATCGCCCACTTGCAGGCGGCGCAGGGAGGGGCTGGCCAAGCCGAGGCCAGCGCGTTCGCCGCTGGAAAACATCAAATGGCAGGACTGCGGCTGGCCGGTCAGCCCCATGAGAGCGACCGCTTCAAATTCGCTCATGCCCGCTTCGACGCCAAAGATCAGATTGCGCAGGGCTTGGGAGGAATATGCCGCGGCGAATTCGAAACAGGCGAGTTGGTCAACATCGTTGATTGCGCGGGCACCGCTCGCCGGGTGCATGAAGATCTCGGTCGCATTCCACAACTGGTCGCGCGCGCCGACCAATTCCGCCAGCGCCTCGACGATGAATGCGGGGATCTCCAGCGCGCGCTCGGGCTCGCTTGATTCGCGCTCATCAAAAGCCTTCCAGCCGGCGATGCCCAGCACTTGCCCGCTCCGCAAGCCGGCGGCGATGAGGATGTCCCGCAGCATGGGGCTCTCGCCGCGCGGCTGCCCCAACAGGCTGAAGCTTTGATAGAGCGCGCGGTCGAGGTCCAGCGGGGAGACGCCGCTGTAACTCATGCCCTCGTTGCCGAGCAGGAGCGTCGGCCGGCGCCCGGGCAGCAGGATCAGCAGCGCCTCTTCAAAGCGGGGGTCGTAACCAGTCAAGTATGCCAGGTTGGCGAAATGTTCGCGGTCGCCATAGACGAGCAGGGCATCGTAACCGGCGTCTGCCGCGCGCGCCATGGCGGCCTCAATGCGCGCCTGATAGGTCTCCGCCGGGATGAGGGGCTGGACCGCCGGCAATCCAAATTCGGGCAGGCTCAGTTCCGTCAATTCAACGCGGCGCGCCATCAGTACCTCTCAGACCTCAATGACGCGGTTTACCAGCGTGCCGATGCCATCGATGGTGATGGCGACCCTGTCATCGACCTGCAGCGTGAAATCGGCCGGGGGCACGATGGCGGTGCCGGTCAGCAAGATGACGCCGGCCGGGTAGGTATTGCTGCGGCCCAGATAATCGATCAACTCAGGGATGGACCGCTTGATCTGGTCGGTGGAAACGGAATCGCTGAAGACCTCGTCGCCGGCGCGGCTGATGACGAGCTGTATCCTGGTCGAAAGCCATTCATTCGAGGGCGCGAGCAAAATGCCGGGGCCGATGGCGCAGGAAGCGGTGTAGACCTTGGCCTGCGGCAGGTAGAGCGGGTTTTCGCCTTCGATAGCGCGGCTGCTCATGTCGTTGCCGATGGTGAAGCCGAGCATCTCCAGCGCCGGATTGACGACCAGGCCCAGCTCCGGCTCCGGCACATTCCAGCTTGAGTCGGCGCGAAAGCCGGCCGCGTCCAGGTGGCCGACCGTGTTCTTGGCGGATGCCTTGAAGAAGATCTCCGGGCGTTCGGCGCTGTAGACGCGGGCGTAGACATCGCCGCCATCGGCCGATTCTTCCTGGCGCGCTTTGCGGCTGTCGAGATAGGTGACGCCGGCCGCCCAGACCTCCTGTTCGTCCACGGGCGGCAGCCAGTGCGGCGCATCGGCGGCGGGCGGGTTGTCGAGGTCGCTGGCGGGAAAGCGGCGCGGCGATGCGTCGGCGGCGGCGGACAGGGCGTCGATGGCGCCGGCCACATCGCCGCAGGAAGCGCGAAAGAAATCGGCCAGCGAACGCTGCGCTAGGCTGAGGTCATGCACGATGTCTCCGCGCTGGATCCCGAGGCGGGCTCCCTCGCCCGGCAGAAAGTAGCGGATGAGAAATGGCGCGTTTGTCATGACGATCTCCGTTTGATCCAGCAGCGTTTGGCGACGGTTTCGCGCTGCTTAGGCAAGCGCTGTAACCCTTACCTTACCGAATAACATGGCCTTCACGCCACTTTTGATAGTCGGGCGCTGTCCTAGTTCCACCGCCCATCAAAGCGAAATTGTAGGGGCGAGAGTCGGTCAGTGTCGGCGGTCAGTGTCTACGCGACCCTTGTCTCGCCCGCCCTTACGCAAGACCTTCTGCAATCAACGGGCGACCCAATGGGTAGCCCCTACACATACTTGTTCTCGCGGGTTCGTTATTTTGTGTGAGCCGGGTTGTGACTCGCGACGGGCTGTGGCAAAAAGTCAACCGCCCCTCTGTGTCCTCTGTGTTTCCTCTTTTTCTCTGTGGTGAAAAAAACTTGCTATGTTCGCCATTGTGAATAGTTCCGCGATGCTTGCTGCCTCATCATGGCCGGGGGGACTTGCAATCACTCGCCGCCTGGGTTATGAATCAGACATTGAGGACCCAGCGAACGAGGAGACGCCGCATGCTCACAGTTGAAGCCGCGCTAGCCAAGCGCAAACAGATGCTGCGCGATGGATACGCATTGATTGAGAACATCCTGCCAGAGGATTTTCTGGAGGAGCTGCGCGTGGAAACCGAGCGGCTGATCGCGGCCCATGAAGAAGCGCCCGAGTATCGCTTTCAGGGCCAGCACATCAAGGTCGCCGCGCAGGACAATGCCCTCATCAAGAAGCTGCTCGCTTGGCCGCCGGCTTATGACGCGCTCGCGGCTATGGGTTTTGGCGATTTCAGGCCCGATCGAGACCGGAGGGCCGAGGTCATCATCCTCACGAAAGAGCCGCAGGGGCCGCCCCTCTACTGGCATCAAGACTGGATGTGGTGGAACGATCCTTTGAGCATGTCGCCCTGGCCGGAGTTCATGTCGCTCAGTTATTATTTGACCGATACCGCGGTGGAAAACGGCTGCCTGAAACTGATCCCCGGCAGCCATCTCAAGCGCTTTCCCATTCACGATGAGTTGACGCCCGCGCATGAGCAGGGCGCCCGCTTCGTCGATGACGACGACCCGATCATGTTCAAGGAAGTCCCGGAGCAAGCCTATGTGCCGGTCAAAGCCGGTGACCTGGCGCTGATGGACGCGCGCATCCTGCACGCCGCCGGGCGGAACTTCACCGACCATCGCCGCACGCTGGTGCTGAGCTGGCATCGGCGGCCCACCGGCACGATTCCCGAGTACTGGAGCGGCGCTGTGCCCGAAGCGATCCTCAATCGCGATCCGGACGCCGAATACGAGGGCTCGCGCATTCCGGGGGCATTTTTGAAGCCGTGAACACCCGCATCGATCCCTCTTCAAGTGGACATGCCAAACCACAGATCTAGGCTTTGGACAAGCCTTGCATTTTCGACCGTATTGATGTCGACGCTAGTCGGCTTTCCCGCCCAAGCCATGGATAGCCGCGCGCACTTCAGGCGAGGCGAATGTCCCGCGTTCGTCGGGCTGCCATTCGATGGGCTCGACCAGCTCCATCTCATCAAGACCGACCAGTTCAAAGCCCCGCGCCTGCAAGCCATCGACGATCGCCGGCAGCGCTTCGAGCATGGGCAGCGGGCTGGCCAGGCGCCGGGCGTCATCGTCGAATTCGCGGCCGTCGTGCAGGTCGATGATGGAGCCGCCGGCCAGCGCCGGATCATTGAGCGTGGCGTCGATGATCGCCTGTGGATCGCTCTTGGCGTAATCGGCCGGATTGACATCGGCGTCGACGATCTTCATTTCGCGGGACATCGCCACCGGCGAATAGAGACAGGTGAAGAAGTTGAAATAATGCGCGCGCAGGAAGCGGGTTGGGCGGCCCAGCAGGTTGCCGATAACGGCTTCGGCGCGGTCGAAATCGCCTAGGTGCGCCTCGTGCAGGTGGCTGTGATTGCCAACGCAATGCCCCTTCTGGGCGATGCGCAGGAAAGCCTGCGGCCAGCGCTCTACCCACTTGCCCAGCACAAAAAAGGTGCCGCGCGCGCCTCGGCTGTCGAGAATCTCCATGACCCGGTCCGTGCGCGGCGGATTGGGCCCGTCGTCAAATGTCAGCGCCACTTTCATCTGATCGCGCCGTCCATGTGTATAGTATTGCAGCGACATCGGCATCTCCTCAACATCCCTGATTCATAGCGCTGCAAATTTCTAGGGGCGAGGTCGCGTAGACACTGACCGACGGCGGTGACTCGCCCTTCCGCCCGCGCCTATGCGGAACCTAGCGCTTCAAAGCTGGACTGCCAGGTTTTGCTTTCAGCATCCCAGGTCTGCGAGTAGCGGCCCCATTTGCGCCCGTCGGACCAGAAGACCATGAACGGCGCTTTCTCGGTTAGCAGCTCGGCAAGGGGCGAGAATGCCGCGGCGCCATTTTCCGAGTTAATCTGCATGCCGCTCAAGGCCAGCAACAGCGCCCAACTCGCCATGCTGCGGGCGTAGTGATTGCCGCATTCGACCTCGTTCCAGGGGTTGCGCCGAACGCCGTCATGGCGCGCGCGCAGCGCCTCGACAATCTCAAGCCCTTCAGCGACCCAGCCTTCGAGGATGAGGTGGGCGGCGACCTGGTATTCGATGCCGGTCCAGACCTCGTCGGCGTAAGGGAAGGGCAGGCGCGGGCGACCGCCCTCGGGCCAGGAACAGAGCAGCAGGCCGGCTTCGTCGTTCAGGGCGTAAACGCGCTGGCAATTGGCGTGCTCGCTGAAATCGCGCTTGAAATTGTGCTCGTAGATCGACTTCAGCGCCGCCCGCACATGCTCGGCCGGCAGCAGGTCGCCCAGGCCCAGGAGGCTGGCGTGCAGCTGGCCCAGCAACTGGTCCGACAGGCAGCCTTCGCCGTGCTGGTAATTCTGCGCGTTCACATCGTCCAGCTTCTGGATGTAGTAGCCGCCGTTCCAGAGCATGGCGTCCAGGTTGGCGCCCCCGGTTTCGACGGCATCGCGGCAGCGCGCGCCCAGCTCATCTTCGCCCAGGTAGCGCGCCATTTCTTCGACGGCGCGCAAAGCGGCCAAATAATAGACGCCACACAAGGGGTTGGGGCCGTGAAACTCGATGTCGTAAGTATTGTGCTGAACGCCGTCGAGCACATGATCATTATCTTTATCCCAATAAGCGCTGGCGAAGCCGATGGCGCGTTTGACGCCCTCCCAGATTTCGGCGAGGAAGCCGTCATCGCCGCTGAGCTGCCATTCGCGGTAGGCGCGCAGGATGGAGCCCATCTGGCCATCAACAGCCGCGTCCGTCCGCCCGCCCCAGACGAAATCGTCATGAAAAGTGCCGAAGGAGCGGAAGCGCATGAAGCCGTCAGCGCCGGTTTCCACATTGAACTCGATGCGCCGCATCTCCCGCTCCAGCGACGGGAAGAGGTAGGCGCCTGTATAGGCATAACTCCAGACGTGCGTGCAGCTGCCGGGGCAGCAGCCGTATTCATCGTTGCAGCCTTCCCAGCCATAGAAGCGGCCGTCTTCCAGCCAGAAGCAGGTCGTGCTGCGCAGAGGCACGATGTTGGCGGAGATGGCATCGACCACGACCGCCGGCAGCGTGCTTTCAAAGAGGGCGTCGTGGAATTGGCGGGTGGTCGCTTCCAGCCGGCCCAGATTGGCGACGGTGTAAGCCGCGACATCCCAGGCGTCGGCGAAGCGAGTCGCGTAATGGTTGCGCGCCGTGCCGACATCAGCTTCATCGACGCTCAGCATCGGCAGCGTGCGCAGGTCCCAGGTATTGGGCCGGTTGGGGATGAACCAGGTTAGGATGAAGCGAAAGTCTTTCCGTTCGCCCGGTTTCAGCCGATCAAGCAAGCCGAGCGAGCCAGTCGGCAGCCGCTCCCCGGGACGGTCGTCGGGCGGGTCATGCAGGGCGCCCTCCGCCAGCAGGTCATCCCAAAACTCATGCAGATAATCCCACCACAGCCCGCGCATCCAGCTGCGTTTCATCGTTATCGATTCGTGATCGGTGACCAGCGCCAGGCTGCCAAAGTGGATGTCGCTGGCCGGGATCTGATCGTTGCTCAGGCATAAGCCGCGAAGATTGGTCTCGTCGCGGTAGCTGTTCACCGCCCTGCCCCTGTCGACCGTCGCCTTGTTCATGTAGGGGTCGAAGCGGTTGCCGCCGATGGGATTGCTTAACGTGCCGACCAGGGTGACATCGACCGGCGCCTCGGTCCTGTTGTGGAGGGAGTAATTCAGTATCGCGCAGGGGATGCCCGAATCTTCCGGGTTCAAGGGCAGCAGGGGCGTGTAGGCTTCGAGCTGAACGGATAACGGCAGCTTGTCGTCTTCAAACTCGATGGCGGCGAAGGGATATTGTCCGCGGAAGGTCGTGCCCTGGAAGCGGGGCAAGCCGGCGCTGGTCATCGGATGGAAGCCATGAGACTGGTCAAAGGGCGGCTGAAGCGGCCCTTCAAGCACGCGCGCCTGCGGCTCATGACCGGCTTGCTGACAGCGCAGCGCGAAGAAGGTCAGCGGAATCGTCGCGCCTTTGGCCGGGCTGTTGAATATCTCCCAGTCCCGCAAATCGCCGCGCGCGCCCAGGGAGACATTGCCGGTGCCGACGCCGCCTAGCGGGAAGGCCAAGGCGCCGGCGCTATGATCATAACTCGGGATTCCTTCGCGGTATTTCATCGCTTTGCCCCCTTTGAATATCGCCTTGCATAATGTTCCTGTGGCGGGTTTCAGAATTTGCCAAGATTCAGGCGCCTTTCAGCCCGCTCAAGGTGACGCCTTCCACCAGCCGTCGCTGAAAGATCATAAAGAAGATTAGAACCGGAACCAGATTCAGCACAATCGCCGCCATCAATACGCCGGAGTTCGTCACGCCGTCTTGACCGCGCAAGTATATCATGCCCAGCGGCAATGTCATCTTCTCTGCCGAATTGATGAAAATCAGCGGCCAAAAGAAATTATTCCAGGAGCTGTTGAAAGTGAGAATGGCCAGGGTCGCCAGCGGCGGGCCGGCGAGCGGAAGCATAACGCGCCAGTAAATCTGCAGGAAGCCAGCCCCGTCAATTTTCGCCGCGTCCTCCAGCTCATCGGGAATCGTCTCGAAGAATTGCTTCAGCAGAAATGTGCCAAAGACGCTGGTGGCGTAGGGCACGATGAGCGCGCCCAGATTATTGTACAAGCCCAGCCCGCGTATGATAATGAAGACCGGGATTAAAGTGACATGCTGCGGCACCATCATGGAAGCCAGAAAGAGGATAAAGATGATCCGCCTGCCGGGGAAGCGCAAGCGGGCAAAAGCGTAGCCGCCCATGCTGCAGGTGATCAGTTGCGCCGCCGTCACGCAGCCGGTGACGACTACGCTGTTGAGAAAAAACCTTAGAAAGTCGACGCGCTCGAAGACGCCATGATAATTGTCGAGGCGGAATGAACTGGGGATAACCGGCGGCGGCAGCTTGAAGAATTCATGCGGCTGGCCAAACGAGAAGGACACCGCCCATATCAGCGGGGCAAACATGAGCAGCGAACCCAGTATCAGGGGAAGCGCAAGTACGGCATTGGCCAGCCAGGCGCGCCATTGATGCCGCAGCTTGTCGCGAAATGGATCAAGAGGCTGAAACAGGTGGCTTTGGCTGGTGGACGCCGCGCTAATCATTGGAAGGCTATTTCCCATCCTCTACCGATAAAAGACCCAGCGATCGCCGAGCCGGACCTGCGTGACGGTCAGCGCCAGAATGATGAAAAAGAGCAGCACCGCCATGCTGGCCGCGTAGCCCATATTGAAACTGCCGAAGGCTTCGCGATAAAGGAGCATGACAACGGTTCTGGTGGCGTCGCCGGGTCCGCCGTTGGTCAAGACATACATCGATTCAAAGACCTGGAAAGCGCCGATCAAGGCGATGATTAACGAGAAGAAAAGCGATGGCGTCAGCAGCGGGATCGTGATTCGCGTCAACCGAACGCGGCGCCCCGCGCCATCGACCAGCGCCGCTTCATAGAGCTCGCTCGGGATCGCTTGCAAGCCGGCCAGAAAGATCAGCGTGAAGAAGCCGACATGTTTCCAGACATCAATCAAGACAATGGAACGAAAAGCCCATGCTGATGAGGACAGCCAGGGTATTCGGACTATCCCCAGCCGCGACAGATAATAATTCACCACGCCAGTGCTCTCTTGCAAAAGAAAGCCGAACATCAGGGCGACGACGACGGTCGAGATGACGAAGGGGATGAAATAGGCGGTGCGCAAGAAGGTCTTGAGCCAGCGCCACTTGATGCTGTTGATGCCGATCGCGATAAACATGCCCAGGCCGACGTTGCCGCTGGTGGCGAACAGAGCAAAGAGGGCGGTGTTTTTCAATGTCCTCAGGAAGAGTTTATCCCGCGCAAGCTCGCTGAAATTGTCGAGGCCGACAAATTCGGGTTCGGAGAAGAAGTCCCAATCAAAGAGGGACATGCCCAATCCCGAAATCGTCGGAATGAGGAAGAAAACCAGAAAGCTCAACAATGTGGGCAGAATGAAGAAGTAGCCCGCCATGGCTTCGCGCAGCGCCAAGCGGTTGATTCGCTGTCGCGTCAAGATGGCTCCGCGCGCTGTGATGGCGGCCTCCTGCATTTGCGGCATTGTGCAAGCTGTTGATGAACCTGACTGAGAGGTGATGAGGCGGCCGGAAGCCAACTCCAGACCGCCTCAAGCTTGACCCGCTAGTTTTCCGCGATGACCGCTTCCATATCAGCCTGGATGCTGGCGGCGGCGTCTTCAACGCTCATCTCGTTCGCCCAGACTTGCGACATATAGCGATCGTGGATTTCCGCCAATTCGGCGAAGTAGGGCGCGTTGATCACTGTGCGGCCGTTCGCCAACACCTCGTAGAATCGCAGGTAATTGGCCGGGCTCGCCGCGACCAAAACCGGATCGCTGGCCAGTGATTGGCGCGCCGGGGCGCTCGCCGAAGCGAACTCGCCGGATAGCAGCTTGGACATGACATCCACGCTCACCAAGTGCTTGACCATCTCCCAGGCCAGGTCCGGGTGTTGGCTGTCCGCCGTGATGCCATAGCCGTCCGTGCCCCATTGCGAGCCAGGCGCCGCTTCGCCGCTCTTGCTGGGGAAGAAGACGACATCGTAGTCATCGGCGGACATGCCGGCCGGGATCAGGCGCTGGCGCCCGGCGGGCGAATCGATCATCATACCCAGCGTACCGGCGACGAAGGCTTCGCGAAAGTTGAAGGACCCGCTGGGACCGACGCCATGCTCCCAGATCAAGTCACGGGCAAATTGCAGGGCTTCAATGGATTCCGGCCGGTCGTACCAGGGTTCGGTGAAGTCCTCATTGAGGAAGAAGGAACCGTTGGAGACCAGCCAGGGACCCAGATGCCAGAGCCAGGCGTTGTGGTGGAAGCCCCAGATATCGTTGATGCCGTCGTCATCGGTATCTTGCGTGATGGCGGTGGCGTATTCCAGGAAGTCATCCCAGGTCCAGTCCGGCGGCGGCTCGGGCAAGCCGGCCGCTTCCAGGACCGCTTTGTTGTAATAGATCAAGGTGGTGTTCCAGGCGAATGGAAGCAGATATTGCTGGTCCTTCCAGCGCAGCCCCTCAAGCAGCTTGGGATTCGCATCGTCCAGGAACTCCTGTATATCGGGGTCGCTCTCAAGGAAGGAATCCAACTCGCGCAGGACGCCGCGTTCGGCCATCAAGGGAACAGCTTCAATCGCGTTCCAGATGACATCGACTTGCTCGCCGCCCAGCATAGTGGTGACGATTTTCTGCGTGTAATCGCCCCAGCTGTCCAATGGCACTGGGATGTAATTGATTGTGACATTGGGATGCGCTTCGAGAAATCCTTCGAAGTATGCTTCCCATTTCTCCTGCGGGGCGAAGGAGCCGTAGACGAAGCCCAGGGTCACTTCGTCCTGCGCCGGCGTTAGGGCCGCGGTGGCGCAAAGGAGTACCAGCATGAAGAGCAGAATTAGCCGACAGCGTATGTTTTTCATTTTGTCCTCGTTAGGTAACTGCAATCCGTTCAATGTATTTTGAGCCCGTGCCGCCCGGCGGAAGCTGCGCCTCGAGTTGCCCCCTTTCACCAGGTAAACAAGCAAGTGTCTTCACACGCGCTGATGCCGGACTAAGTGAATTCCACCCGGACTCAAGTCAAATTATAGAGAAACTGTAAGCCCTAAGCAAGCAAAGCAGGTCCTTCAGCAGGGCAATCGCATCAAATTAAAATGGCGCTGAAATCAACTACTTTCCCGGCAACTTGCGTAATCTGTAGGGGCGCTTCTGTGAATCGCCCGTGTAATTTAGGCTATCTTCGTGGGCGAGACACAGCCGCGCGTAGACACTGCGGTCCTGTCGCCCCACCATTTTCCTTTATTTTCGTGGCGATCGGCGCGAAATGATTTTGCTGCGATTGCCCTGCACTCCGATGCGGAAGAGTATCCCTTTCGGTGGAAACAAAAAAACTTTACCACCGAGGACACCGAGAAACGTAGACTATATGCAATTTCTTTGTGTCCTTCTTTCCTTTGTGGTGAAAATGAATTTCAACCGAATTCGATACACTACCGAAAATGCGCTTTTGTTGACGGCGGCAAGCGGACGCGTTACTATCACGACGGTGTCGGCATTAAGCGGAATCCCAGCGCATTCGTACGACTGACGGGATTCTTGAGCAGCAGGAGTAGAAAGGCAGCGGCTATAGAAAATTTGCAGAGAATATCGTATCGAATGTCCAATTAGATTTCTTGTTGAAGGAGTTAATGAGATGAGAAACCTCAAGACGATTTTGTTTGTGCTCGCGGTGGCTTCGCTCTTCCTGCCGCTGGCATCGGCGCAGGACAGTATCCCGCTCACGGACCCGGAGACGGGCGCGCGCCCCTGGGAAGGCAAGGAGCTGCGCATCCTCAACACCGAGGTCGTGCCGATTCTGGCCTACCAGCATGAGATACTGGATCCCTTGTACGAAGAGGCGTCGGGCGTCACGCTGATTTACGAGAACGCGGCCCATAGCGATGTGCTGCCGCGGATTCAGACGACCTGCGCGGCCGGCGGCGACGATTTTGATATCATGTTTGTCGAAGATGGCTGGGCCGGCGCGCTGGCGGCGCTGGGCTGCCTGGAAGAGCTGGACCGTTTCTATCTGGCGGCGCCGGGCGATTCCTATCCCGAAGATTTCACCACCCGCGCCTTCGGCACCGTGGCGATGGCGAAAGAAAAATGGGTTGGCATTCCGACGCTGGTCGCGGTCGGCATGTTCGCTTATCGCACCGACCTCTTTGAAGACCCGGATGAACAGGCGGCCTTCATGGAGCAGTACGGGCGCGAGCTCACTGTGCCGGCCACCTGGGATGAGCTGGCGGAAGTCGGCGAATTCTTCACGCGGCCGGACGAGGAGTTGTACGGCTTCAATTATCGCTACGGCACGCCCAACAACATCCTCTTCGATTACATGATCCACTTCGGCTTCTCGCGCGGTGTGGACTTCTTTGATGCTGAGTTCAATCCCCTGTTTGATACCGAGGCGGCCATCGATACAGCGATGTTCTTCGCCGGTCAGGATTTCCTCGGCTTGCAGCCGCCGGGACGCGAATCCTTCCAATTCGGCGAGGTGATGCAGAACTTCGCCCAAGGCAAGGTGGCGATGTATGGCACGGAAAGCTGGGCCATCCCGCTCTTGCTGGATCCGGACGCGTCCATCGTCGCGGGGGAGACCGCCTTCGCGCCGGTGCCCGGTTGGCGCAATCCGGAGACGGGCGAGGTCCAGTCGGCGCTGTTGTCAGCCGGCCCCGCTTACATGATCAACGCCCATATCTCCGAAGAGCAGAAGCAGATCGCCTGGGATTACCTGCAGCTGGCTCATGGCAAAGCCTTCTCGCGCATTTTGGCCGATCAGACCGGCGCCGGCCATCGCATCTCGGTCTTGACCGACCCCGATCTGGTCGCGAAGTGGCCGCATCTGACGGCGAATTACGAGGCGGCCAAAGTCGGCATCGGGCGCCCGGCGGAGCCTTGGTGGCCGGAAGCGGAAAATGCCATCGGCCGCGCTTTGCAAGAGGTGGCTGCCGGCGGCGATGCGGCGTCGCTCATGATGGACGCCAACAGTGATATCCGCGAAATCGTCGAAGACGCCGGCTATTATGACGAGGGCCTCACCTACGTCTCAGTGGAACAGCGCGAGGAATTTGTCTGCGCGAAGTTTGCCGAGCTGAGCCTGGACCACGACGAGTGCATGTAGGCGCTGTGAATCGCAGCGGCAACGGGTCAGCCACCGTCTGACCTCTACGCACATCAAATGCGCAGATTCTTGTAGGGGCGAGACGGTGGCTCGCCCGCCAAACACCCAACCAATGTCCAAATCTTACCTTCCGGGCAACACAAACCAGCCCTTCTCGACGCGCCTCTACCAGCTGACACAGCGGCATCGGCATTGGTTTTTCATCGCGCCGGCGCTGATCGTATTGCTGACGGTGGTGATCTATCCGATTCTGTTTTCGACCGGCGTGTCTTTGTTTCGCGTCACCTTCGCCTCGCAATCTCGTCCTTTCGTGGGCTTGCAAAATTTCGAGCGCATGCTGGGCAATGACGACTTCATTCAAAGCGCGCTCAATACGCTCTATTATGTAATCTTCTCGGTTTCCGGCTCCTTCGTCCTGGGTTTCGCCATCGCGCTGCTGATCCGCCGCGTGACGGCCGGCAAGGAGCTGCTGCGCCTGATCCTCATCATCCCCATCACCATGGCGCCGATCGTCGTCGGGCTGATGTGGAACTGGATGCTGGACCCGTTATTTGGGCTGGTCAATTGGTTCCTGGGCTTGTTCGGCATCCCGGGGCAGACGATGCTGGCGCAAGCGAGCACGGCGCGGCTGACCGTGGTGCTGGTCGATATCTGGCAATGGTACCCGCTGGTCTTTCTCATCATTGAAGCGGGCATGGCGACCTTGCCGCGGGCGCCTTTCGAGTCGGCGCGCCTGGAAGGCGTATCCTCCTGGATGATATTCCGCCGCCTCACCCTGCCGATGCTGCGCCCGGTGATATTGGTGGCGCTGCTGCTGCGCACGGTCGACGCCTTCCGCACCTTCGATATCGTGCGCGTCATGACCGATGGCGGGCCGGCGCTCACCACCGAAACGCTGAGCCTCTATCTTTATCGCACCGCCTTCACCTTCAATAAACTGAGTCGGGCGGCGGCCGGCTCGATACTGATGTTATTGGTGATTGGATTGATATCCGCGCTGATGTTCCGCTATTTGTATCGCGATGTCGAAGTAGGGTAAGCGGCGATGCCTGTACCCACCTCGGAGCGACTGCTGGCTTATGTCATCCTCATCGCGATGGCGGCGCTGGTCCTGGCGCCGGTGCTGGCGGGCAGCATCACCGCCTTCAAGCCGCAGATCATCTGGGTCTCGAGCCCGCCGACCTGGATCTTTGAGCCGACGCTGGAGAACTTTGAATTTGTATTCTTCACGCGCAAGGGCTGGCAGTATTTGCGCAACAGTTTGATTATCTCATTCGGTTCGGTGGCTATGGCGCTCATGCTGGGCGTGCCGGCCGCATACGCTTTCGCGCGCTTCCGCTTCCGCGGGTCGAAGGCGCTGATGCAATGGCTGATCTCGCTGCGCATGATCCCGCCCATCGTCGTCGGCTTGCCATTCTACGCCATGTTCCTCTACCTCGAGCGAGGCTTGGGCATCGGCCTGCGCGATACATTTCCCGGCCTCATCATCACCTATCAGACATTTCTCTTGCCGCTGGTCATCTGGATGATGCGCGGTTATTTCGCCGAATTGCCCGCCGCGATGGAAGAAAGCGCGATGGTTGAGGGCTATACGCGCATGGGCGCCCTCCTGCGCGTCGTGCTGCCGGTGGTCTGGCCCGGCATCGTCGCGACCGCGATTCTCAATTTCATATTCGCCTGGAACGAATTCTTCCTGGCGCTGATTTTGGCGGGCAACCGCACCAGCACCTTGCCGATGACCGCCGGGACCTACATCGTGCGCACCCGCGTCGAATGGGGCAATCTGTTCGCTGTGAATTTGCTCATCATGGCGCCGGTGATTGTGCTGACGGTCATCCTGCGCCGGCAGCTTGTCAAGGGCCTCACTTTCGGGATATTGGAGTAGGGAAACCCCACAGCGATGTGTCATATAAGGACAGGACAGGTTTGAAACAATTTAGCTATGGCAAAGGGTCAGCCACCGTCTGACCTCTACAGGCAACATTAGCTATAAGCCGCTGTAGGGGCGGGACGGTGGCTCGCCCGCAGGCCAGTGGTAGCGGGCGGGAAATGGTTGAACTGAAATGAAAGTTGTATTGAAAGACCTGCTCAAGCGGTTCGCCAATGCGGAACGCGCCGCGGTCAACAAAATCAATCTGGTCATCGAGAAAGGCGAGCTGGCGGTATTACTGGGTCCCTCGGGCTGCGGCAAGACGACCACTCTGCGGATGATCGCCGGCCTGGAGCAGCCGGACAGCGGCCGCATCACGATTGCCGAGCGCGACATCACCGACCTGGCGCCGAAAGATCGCCGTCTGGCCATGGTCTTCCAAAACTTCAGCATGTACCCGACCATGAATGTTTATGAGAACATCGCCTTCCCGCTGCACGCGATCAAGATGAAGCGCAAAGAGATCGACCGCACCGTGCGCGAGGTGGCGCGCCTGGTCAATATCGATCATCTCTTGGAACGAAGCCTGCGCCAGGTCAGTGGCGGCGAGGCGCAGCGGGTGGCGCTGGCGCGGGCGATGGTCCGCCGGCCGGAAGTCTTCTTGATGGACGAGCCCCTGAGCAATCTGGACGCGAAGCTGCGCGTCCAACTGCGCACCGAAATCAAACGCCTGCATCAGGATACCGGCGCGACCTTCATCTTTGTCACCCATGATCAGGAAGAAGCGATGACGCTCGGCGACAAGATCATCGTGATGAACAATGGCGACATTCAGCAGGTGGGCACACCGCATGAGGTCTTCTTCGGGCCGCGGAACGCCTTCGTCGCCAACTTCGTCGGCACGCCCAGTATGAATATGCTTAGCGGCCGGATAGTCGCGGACGAGGGCGGCTATCGTCTGCGGCTGCCCGGGTTCGAGCTGTCGCTGCCGGCGCGCTTCGCCGACGGCCTGGGGAAAATGAAGAGCGACGGCGTCATCTGGGGCATTCGGCCGGAAGCGATCAAGCTGGTATCGGCGCCGGGCGAGAACACGGTCAGCGGCCAAGTGGAGCTGGTGGAAGCGCTGGGCAGCCGCGACCTGATTTTCGCGCGCGCCGCCGAGCAGCTTTTCGGCGTGATCGTCGACGCGCAAGAATCTGTCCCTGTCGGCGCGCCCTGTCACTTGCATTTCGCCGGCGAGCAGATGCATCTCTTTGACGCCGCAAGCGAGCGCTCATTGCTGAATGATAAACCCCCTCAGTCCCCCCATCGGGATGGGGGGAGGCTGTGCAAAGACGGTGATATCCATCGGATTGCGACAAACTCCCCTCCCTGATGCTTCGGGGAGGGGCCGAGGGGAGAGGGTGGAAAAAAGTGAACGCAATCGAATTGAAAGCGAAATGGCGGCGCGGCGAAGCCAGCCCGGGCATGTGGATGAGCCTGACGGACATCACCGTCGCCGAGATGATTGGTGATGTCGGCCTGGACTGGGTCGCCATAGACACCGAGCACACGGCGATCGACCTTCAGACGCTGCAGAATCTGCTCATCGCGCTGGGCGATACGCCGACCTTGGCGCGCGCCCCGGGCAAGGACCCAGACCACATCAAGCGCCTGCTGGATATGGGGGCGGACGGCGTCATCGTGCCGCAAATTGACAGCGCCGACGAAGCGCGTCGGGCGGTGGCCGCTTGCAAGTATCCGCCATTGGGCATCCGCGGCACCGGGCCACGCCGGCCCAGCCGTTACGGACTTGACGAGAAAGCATACCTGGCGGCGGCGAATGAATCGACCATCGTCGCCATCATGATCGAGACCGTCAGCGGCGTCGAGGACTTTGAGGCCTTGCTGGAAGTCGAAGGGCTGGACGCCTGCATGATTGGCGCGGTTGATTTGAGCGCGAGCATGGGCCTGCTGCCCGATTTTGACGATCCGCGCGTCATAGCGACGATTGACGCGGTAGCGGCCAAAGCGCGCGCCGCCGGCATGCCGCTGATGTCCGGCCGCTCGCCCGACGCCGACGCGAGCAGCCCCTTTAGTTGGGAGAACCTGCTGAAGCAAGGCTTGCGCATCATCCCGATCGCATCCGATCAAGGACTGATACTCACGGGCGCGCGCGCGATGATGGACCGCTTTCGGGCTGCCGCAGCGAACGGAGGTCTCTGATGCCCACGATGAAACCGGAGCGACTGCGGCATTTGGGCGCGGCGATTCTGAATGCGCTGGGCTCGCCGCCGGAGCGCTCGGCCTGGGTTGCCGAGACGCTGCTGCGCGCCAACCTGGCCGGGCATGATTCGCATGGAATTATGCGCCTGCTGCAATATGTAGAATTCTTGCGCGACGGTTACATCAAACCGGCGGCCGATGTCCTGACCCTGCGCGAGCGGGCGAGCATCGCCGTTCTGGATGCGGGGCGGGCCTGGGGGCAAGTGGCGGCGCGCGCGGGCATGGAGCGGGCGATTGAGATGGCGGCCTCGGCTGGCATCAGCATGGTGGCATTGGTGAATTGCCCGCATATCGGTCGGCTGGGCGAATACGTCGTGATGGCGGCCGAGCGCGACATGATCGGGCTGGCTTATGTCAACTCGCAAACGGGGGGCGACGGCAGCGTCGTGCCCTGGGGCGGGATCGACGGCCGCTTCACGCCGACGCCGCTGGCTTTCGCCGCGCCCAGCGGCTACGACTGGCCGGTGCTGGTGGATATCACCGCCTCGGTCATGCCCGAAGGCAAAGTGCGCGATCATCTCTTTCGCGGCGCGCAACTGCCGGAAAATGTGATTATCGACGCCGACGGCAACCCGACGCGCGACGCGGCCGATTTCTATGGACCGCCGGCGGGCGGCCTCCTGCCTTTGGGCGGGCCGGCCGGGCACAAAGGCTATGCGCTCGGCGTGATGATCGAGATGCTGGCTGGCGGCTTGAGCGGCGCCGGTTACGTCAGCGAAGCGGCGGTCACGCATGGCAATGGCGTCTTGTTTCAAGTGATGAATATCGCCGCCATGGAAGACATCGCCGATTTCAAACGGCGCACGCGGGCCCTCGTCGCCCATGTCAAATCAGCGCGGCCGCGGGCGGGCGTCGACGAGGTGCTCTTCCCGGGCGAGCCGGAATATCGCTTGACCCTGCGCCGTCAGCGAGAAGGCATCAGCCTTCCGGACAGTCTGTGGACGGCGATATGTGAACTGGCGGCCGAACTCGGCGTGGACGCGGGCGGAGGCTGAACGATGCGCATCTGCGGCAACTCGATCACCTTTCAGGATTACACGGTGGAAGAAGCCTGCCAGCGTCTGGCGGCGGCCGGCTGTAACGCCGTTGAGATCTGGCCGCCTCACCTGGCTGGCTGCCGAACGCCCTCGCTCTTGCAGCAATTTCGCGACTTCGCCGCCGAGCTCGGCCTGGAGTTGTGGGGCTTGAACGCTGTCGGCGCTGATTATTTTCAGCCCTTTGGCGCGCGCGAAAATTACGACCGAACCCTGGCGGGCTTGAAAGCGGATGTGGATTATGCGCTGGAACTGGGCGTCGAAGATGTCATGGTCTGGGAGGGCCGGCGGCCGCCGGAGAGCGACGCGCCCGCTGCCGATCTGCTGGCGGTGCTGGTCGACCTCTTCACGGAAGCGATCAATTACGCCCGGCCGAAAGGCGTCCGCTTCACCGCCGAGCCGCATCCCTTCACCCTGGGCATGGACAACGCCTTTATGAAGGCGCTTTGCGACGCTTTGGATCGCGATTATTTTGGCGTGCTTTTCGATTTCTGTCACTACGGCGTCGGCCAGCCCGAGACCTATGTTGAGGCGATTTACGACCTGGGCTCGCGCATCCAGCACCTGCATTATTCCGATACCGATGGCCAGACCAGCGAGCTGCATTATCCGCCCGGTTTAGGCCGGCTCAATCTGAAAGCGATGAATCAAGCGCTGCTCGATATCGGCTTCGCCGGCACCTCGACCCTGGATATGTATGGTTATCCCGTGCCGGAACAAGGCTACCGCTGGGGCCTGCCGATTTACCGCCAAGCGCTGATTGAAATCGGGCTCGGCGGCGAGGGCGGCTGATGAAAGCGGCGCTCTTGCATGAACTCGGCGGGCCGCTGGCGATTGAGGACCGGCCACAGCCGCGGCCCTCCGCCGGCGAAGTGCTGGTGCGGGTTCGCGCTTGCGGCATCGACGGCACCGATCTGAAGCTCTTGGACGGCTTTGGCTATGCGCCCGAGTTGCCCTTCATCATGGGCCACGAGATCGCCGGCGAGGTCGCCGCTGTTGGCGCTGGCGTCAGCGACTTTGCGCCGGGCGATCGCGTCGCCGTTTACAACTTCCTCACTTGCGGGGGCTGCGTCTTCTGCCGGACCTTCCGCGAACAGCTCTGCCTGCGGATGCGCGGCATCGTTGGCGTGCTGGATGTAGCCGGCGGTTATGCCGAGTGCGTCTGCCTGCCGGCGCGGCAGTTGATCGCCTTGCCCGAGGGCGTCAGTTTCGTTGATGGCGCCACTTGCTGCGACGCGGGCATGACCGCCATCCACGCCGTCGAACGCTCCGGCGCGCGCCTGGGCGACCGAGTCCTGGTCATCGGCATCGGCGGCGTCGGCTCCATCGTGACGCAGCTGCTGGCGGCGGCTGGCGTCGAGGCGCTGGCGGCCGATATTGATGCGGCGAAAGCGGAATGGGCGCTGAGGCAGGGCGCTGGCATCTTCTTAAGCGAAGCAGGCGATGACCTGGTAACGCGGGTGCAAGACCTGAGCGCGGGCATCGGCGTCGATCGCGTGATTGATGTGGTCGGCCTGGAGAGCACGATGGCAGCCGGTTTCGCCTCGCTGCGGCGCGGCGGACGCATGGTGGTGGTCGGTTATACGCCGGAGCCCTTTCCGCTGTCGGGCAAAGAATTGGCGCAGAATGAAAAAGAAGTCGTCGGCGCGCGCGCGGGCCGGCGCGATGATCTCAGGCGCTGCCTCGAGCTCTATGCCAGCGGGGCGCTGCGCTCGATTGTGCGCCAGACCTATGCCCTCGATGCCGTCAACGAGGCGCTGGCGCATTTGCGCGCGGGCGTCCGCGGGCGCATCGTCTTGACCTTCGACTGAACAGCGATGGCGAAACACCCCTACAAATGATTGCTTTCGCGGGTTCATAATTTTGTGTGAGCCAAGTCGTGACTTGCGAGGGGCTGTGGTGAACAACTGCATTTTCGCGCTATAAAACAAGCTCGCAAATTTACCTATTTCCAGGAGAAGGCATTATGGAAAAGCTGATTATCACCGTCACCTGCGATACGACCTTGACCTACCCGCATAATCCGCACGGGCCGAAGCCCGATAACCCGGCGGGCGTCGCCGACGAATACGTCCGCGCCATCAACGCGGGCGCGTCCATCTGTCATGTGCACGGCTCCTATGTCAGCGATACGGAGATACAGCCCGATGGGCGGCTGCTGCAGATTCCCATCATGGAAGGCTGGGCCGAGATCAGCGAGCGCATCCGCGGGACCGGCCGGGCCGTCCTGCAATTTGGCTTGGCCAGTATTCGCCTGGAAGAAAAAATCGAGCTCTGGCGCGCGCTGAAACCCGATATGAGCTCGATCAATTTCGATTCGCATGACGAGTATTTTCAGCCCGTGCCGGAACATCCGCCGGCCGGTTACTGTTACTCTATCCATCCCATATCCGAGCTGCGGGAGTACGCCCGCCTGGCGAATGAAAACGATGTCAAGCTGGAGATTGAATGCTTCAGCACCGGCGCTTTCTGGGCGATAGAAAAGGTTCGCGCCGGCGAATTCTGGGTGGGGGACCGGCGCGAGGATGAGTTGGATCTGCTGCCCGGCCCACTTTGGGGGACGCTGTTCTTCGGCTGGCCGGGCCAGAGCTGGACGCCGCCCTCGGCCAAGGGCATTCAGTTCATGGTCGATCACCTGCCCGCGGATATGAATTGGAGCATGAGCTGCATGGCGCCCGACGTCTATTGGTCGGTCATCGCCCATGGCATCGCTATCGGCGGCCATGTGCGGGTCGGCATGGAAGACTGCCCCTATATCGAGCATGGTGTCTATGCCAGGAGCAATGCCGAGCTGGTGGAACGCGCCGCCCGCATCGCCCGGGAAGTCGGCCGCGAGATCGCCAGCCCCGAAGAAGCGCGTCAGATCACGGGATTGTCGGGATAACCCCCGGCCTCTACCGCCATCTCAGTAGTTCCAAGAAATTAATGAGAATGATCGCAGAACAAACGGAAATTGCCATAACAATTGAAAGGTTGTAGGGGCGAGACGGTGGCTCGCCCACTTTGTCTATAGATTGCTGGTCAGTTTTCGCATGACTAACTTGGAACTACTTCTATGGTCGGAGGGCGGAACGCTTGCATGACCGACGTCAACGTCTGGCGACTGGTTATGCAAGCCGGAAAGAGCCTCATGGAGCGACCGCCAGGTAACCAAGGGCTGAAACTTTGATCATCGACGCCCATGCCCACATTATGACGTCGCTGCGCGGGATGACGGGGCGCGGGCCGACGCGCTCTCTGACCTGGGGCCGGGCGCGCTGGGGCGGCGAGACGATTCAGCTGCTGCCGCCTTTTTCTGAAGCGACCGCCTTTCCAGCCGAGGCCCTGTTGGCGCAGATGGATTGGGCCGGCGTCGAACGCGCCGTTCTGCTCCAAGGTCCTTTCTACGGCGAGGCGAACGCCTATCTCGCTTCCGCCGTCGCCAAATGGCCCGATCGCTTCATCGGCGCCTTCGCGCCCGATCCACTCGCGCCCGCTGCCCGGCAGCTGTACAGGCAATGCGTCGAAGAGTACGGCTTGCGCGTCCTCAAGCTTGAACTGACCGAGCCGACCGGCTTGACCGGCCGCTACCCCGACCTGCGCCTTGACGCGCCTGCATTCAGTTGGCTCTTTGAAGCGGCGCTGCGGGACGGGCTTGTCGTCACATTTGATCTGGGGGGGATTGGAGGCCGAGCCTATCAGACCGATGCCCTCGCCGCCATCGCCGAGCGCTACCCCGATCTGCCGCTGGTCATCGCCCATCTGGCGCAGCCGCCCCTAAGCGACAGCGACAACCGGCAACTGAATGAAAAATGGACCGCGCAGATGCAGCTGGGTCAGAAGGCGAATGTGCACTTTGATCTGTCCGCGCTGCCCGCGTATTTGCCCGTTTATGATGAATATCCTTACGCGGCGGCGCATGAGTATATTCAGCGCGCGGCGGAGCTGATCGGCGCGGAGAAGATCATGTGGGGAACGGATGCGCCCGGACTGCTGACCAGCGGCAGTTATCGGCAGCTGCTCAACTATGTCAAGCGGCATTGCGATTTTCTGTCGGCTCAGGAAATGGCCGATGTCCTCGGGCTGAACGCGCTGCGGGTGTATTGGCGCGCGGGTGTCTAAGCGATTCCAAGTACGCAATCATCGTAAATGACATAAGAAGGAAATTGCCACGACAGAAGATTGCCTTGTAGGGGCGAGCCATTGAGTCGCCCGATTTATGGCTGCCAAAGATGATACGATTACGGAAAGGCGAAAAGGTGACTCAGACGAACAACCAAGAACAAGATCGCGCCTCGCAGGGCGTGTATACGCAGATGCGCAATCTGCCGGAACGCCTGGACTGGTATCAGAATATGGCGCTGGGCATGTACCTCTACTGGACGGTTGACGCGCCCTTCGGCATGGTCAATGCTCACTCCGTCATAGGCGCCTCGGCCGATTATCTGCGGCGTTATTTCTCGCAGCTGCCGGCCTATTTTGACCCGCGCCAATTCGACGCCGGCTGGTACGCGCGGCTGGCGAAGCTCTGCGGCTTTGATTATGTGACTGTCGCGGCCAAAAATCACAATGGCTTCTGCCTGTGGGATACCGAGACAACCGAATTCAACGTCATGAATACGCCCTACGGGGAGGACATTTTACGCCAATATGCGCATGCCCTGCGCGCGAAGGACCTGCCGGTGGGCATGTACTTTTCGCCCGACGATGCCTACTTTCAATGGCAGCGCGGCAAGACGCCGGCCCGCGCCCGCGATTACGCCAATCCGGAACATAACGCCGAATTGCTGGAATATGACAAAGCGCAAATCCGCGAACTGGTGGAGCGTTATGAGCCGGACATCATCTGCTTTGACGGCTACCGCGACGCCACGCGCTCGCTGGTGGAATACACCTGGAGCCTAAAGCGCGACATCATGATCACACGCGGCGGCATCATCACCCCGGAGCAGGAACGGCGGGGCGACCTGCGCGGTCCATTCGAAGCGCATTACACCATCGGCACCCAATGGCAATATAAAGCCGGCAACGATGACCTGAAAAGCGGACGCGAGTTGATCGAGCTGCTGATCGACATCCGGTCGCGCGGCGGGGCGCTGCTGCTGGCGGTGGGCGGGCCCGACGCTGACGGGCGGCTGCCGCGCAATATGGACGACCGCGTGCGCGAGATCGGGCTTTGGAACTTCGTCAACGGCGAAGCGACCCGCGCCGTGCGCCCCTGGCATGCCAGGCATGAAGCCGGAATCTACTTCACCTGGGACGCGCCTGCGCGAACGGTCTACGCTTTTGATACGCTGCCGCCGCTGGAGATGGGCGAATGGCGCAGGATCAGCTTGAAAAGCGTGCGCGCCACAGAAGAGACCGAAGTCGAAGTGCTAGGGCAAGCGGGCACGGTGCTGGAATATCAGCCGGATGTCGCCCCGAAGGCGCGCTGGCGGCAGGAGGGCGATGAACTGCGCATCACCTTCTGCCGGGTGCAGCGCCTCTACAACAATCGCAAGTGGCCGAATCCGTTGGTGCTGAAAATCACGAATGCGGCCGAAGCCTGACGCTCCGATTTCCGATTGAGGTTTTCCGCCCGGCTTAGCGGCAAAAGCGTGATGCGGCAGCTATGTTAGGGACGCTGTTGACGGTCTAGACTGATGACGAGTTTCAGAATCGCAATAAGAACGCGGGGATGCAAGATAAGAGCGGCGTATGTTATCGTACACCTGCTGTCATGCGTTGCGAGCTGTCAACGCGGATTGTGACGCCAAAATCCAGGCACAGCCTCGACCCAAGAGTGGCGAAGAGGCTAAATTGAGCGAACAAAAGACCAACCAAAGCGCAGTCGTCCGCTGGCTGCAATTGTTCGCCGCCGTTGGGATACCGCTCGTCTTGGTGTATCTCGCCGTTGCTGGTCTGGTAAATCCACAATTTGCCGAATTGCGCGACCTAATCAGCGATAATCGCGACGCCATTGTCAGTAACCGCGAAGCTATTGCCGCAAACGCTAGCAGCATAGCCAGACTCGAAGCCAGAATTGATCTCGTTGCAGAAGTGCTGATACTAGCCATCACCAATGAGAACATCACTGAAGCCGAGCCAAGAAATTTGCTGAGAGCTGGGGAAGAGTAAGGCCGCGACAGCCGCCGCAATCGGCTAGTTTGCACCAGCAAATATGCAACGCAATTGCTTCAAACGGGCATTTCGCCTATCCTGCGTTCCAAGCGCTGACAACCAGTTCGTCAACATCGCTGACTTCCACGGTCATCGTCTCGCCGGCCTCAAGCCAGAAGTAATTGTCCGAGACGGTGAAGCTGTCCAGGCGCCCCGGTCGCGAGACATCGACCGCGGCGGCCGGCAAGGCGCCGATGTTGCTGACGGCGGCGCGGTTTCCCTGAAACTCGAAGGCCAACTCCGTCCTTGGCAATTGGAACAGGCTGCCTTTGACTGGCTCGAAGTTCACGAAGTAGAAAGTGCGATCGGCCAATTCGCCGTCCTTCCGCACTTCCGACACCACAAATAGCGGAACGGTATCGGTCTCTTCGAATGTCAGCGTGAATTCGCCGAGCTTCAGCGGGCTGTTTATGCGCCCACAACCGGCGTATTCAGCGCCTTTGATCAGCTGCAAGTCGCCATTGTAGGCGCGCGTGGCGACCTGCCAGTTGGAAGCCGAGAGCGCGTCGGCGTCGTCCAGCAGGAAAACCGGCAGCGACAGGGGAATGCCGACATTGTTCACGCTGGAAAAGAGAACACAGGCATGCAGCGGCGCGAAGGCGTCCTGGAAGAAGTAGTGGCCGATTTTGGGCGCGCCGTACCAATCGATGCAAGCCCAAGAGGCGGCCGGAAAATTGTCCGTCATTTTGTAGTAGAGGGCGCCGCTGCTGTGCGGCCAGCGGCAGCGCGCCAACTCCAGCGTATGCCGGATGCCGACCGCCTGCGATAGCTGCGAGCCAACCGTGTACTGCTCCAGCGTGCAATCCTGCGGCACGAAGTAACCGGCGTTCTGCTTGAGGCGGGAGACATCATCGTAAGTATCGAAAATCGGCGTGTGATAAGCGAAGGCGCCGTTCTCAAGCGGCGGCCAGCGGTCCTTCTCCGCCTCCGGCAGGTAGCGCATCACAGACTCGTAGACCGGGCTGCAAGCCATGCCAAACTCGCCCCAGAACACCGAGGTCATATTCAGGCTGTGATCGAGGTTTTGGCGCCCCCAATAGGTGCCGTAGTCATGTGTGCTGCCGCCCCAGGGCTCGGCGCGATGAAAAGGACGGGTGTCGTCAAGCTCAATGCTCAGGCGGCCCATCATGTCGATGGCGGGGCCGAAGGGCTCGCCGGATTCGTTGCCGGCGCCGTACATGGCCAGCGATGGATGATTGCGGAGGCGCAGCGTATTGCGCCGCACGGTCTCTTCCAGCATATCGTAGGGCTGCGTCACATGGCTGTTCCAGGCGGTCGGCCATTCCTGCATGTTCAAGATGCCGTAGCGGTCGCAGAGATCGTAGTAGTCATCCGTTTCCGGCATGCCGCTGCCCCAGGGGCGGAACATCTGCACATGCTGCATCGCCGCCAGTTTGATGAAACGTTCATAGCGCTCGCGCGAGAAATCGAGGCTGGCGTCCAACGTGCACCAGTTTGTGCCCTTGATGAACATCGGCACCCCATTGACGATGAAGGTCCAGTTGTAGCGGTCCGGCCGCGGGCCGCCCGGCTGCGGCGCCATCTCGATTGTGCGCAAGCCAAAGTTGAAGCTGTGCGCGTCAGCGGCGCCGCCAGCCTCCGGCGTGAACGAGAGCGTGACCTGGTACAAAGGCTGATCGCCCATATCCACCGGCCACCAGACTTTGGGCTCGGGTATCTGAAAGCGCAGATTTCGCTTGAGATTTGCCGCGCTTGATTCGATGCGTTTCGAGAATGAATATGCCCGTCCCTCGAAGTTTTCCGGCGCGATCGTCGCCTTGAGTGTCCCGCCCCAGCCGGCGGCGGGCCCCTCGAATTGCAGCGCCAGTTCGGCGATGCCGGCTTGCGCGTCGACGGCGCGCATGAAGGGGTTGACCAAGGCGACAGTCGCTTGCCCCTGGATCCGCACGGAGCGCCAGATGCCCAGGGACTGCAGGTTGGAATAATGCCAGCCGTAGACGTTGTTGAAGACGACCGTGCGTTTCCAACTGTCGTTGCTATCGGGATTGAAGGCGCGTCCCTTGTCAATCTCAAAGGGAACCGGATCGAGCCGAAGGATCAAGGTGTTGCGCTCACCCAGCTTGCCGGCGATATCAAAATCGGGACCGCCGAACATGCCCTCGTGGCCGCCCAGCATGCGCCCGTTCAGCCAGGCGGTGCAGCGATTGGCGACGCCGCCGAACATGAGCTGTTCGCCGACCATATCCGCCGGACGCGCGAATTCACAGCGCATCCACCAGGTCTTAAAACTCTCTTGACGGGCGATTTCCTGGTTGCGGCCGAAAGTGGTTTCCGGGATGCGCCCGGCGTCGACCAAGGCGCTGTGCACGCTGCCGGGGACCCGCGCCGGTATCGCATCGTCCCAGTCCCCGTTCAGTCTTTCTGAGAGCTTGCCGCCCTCCGCCAGCTGCCATTCGCCATCCAGCGACAGATGCGGCGCGCCGGCCGGATGGCTGACCGCTTCAGCGCTGAGCGCAACCTCCTCCGGCTCGCTATCCCAGGGCGTGAAGCGGGGCGCGAAGGCTTGGCGGTCCAGTTCATCCATGGAAAGCTGCTCGGCGTCTTCGGGCCAAACAGCTTGGGCCGGGCGGTTCAAGTCTCGCAGCAGCGCCGGCAGCCGAGACCGCCAATGATAGGGCAGGTCGGCAAGCCTTTGATCCGGGTTCCGCAGCGCGTGCGAGCTTTCCAGCAGTTCGGGGACATGCGTCACGAGAACGGCCCGCCCTTTGGCGGACGCGATGACCTCGGCGAGGGTTGAGTCACGGGTGAACGTCATGTTTTCCATTCCAGATGATGCCAATTTAACAATGTCGACAGCTGCAGCAAGAGTGCGAAAACAGTCGGAAGGTTGTAGGGGCGAGGCGGTGACTCGCCCGCTCGCGCCAACACTATAGATTACAATTTCACGCGATTAACTTGGACCTACATGAACGAGAGGGCTGAAACAATATTCAGCCCTCCAAATCACTTAGCCAATGCCGCCCTTGCCTAGCAAGCGTCCGTGAAGTAGATCAGCCTGTGGCTTGACCAGGAGCCGTGATGGAACGGTCCATCGGGCACGTTGGCCAGGCAATTGGACCACATGTGCACGATGCCGGGCTGCTCTATATGGGTGAAGAAGGGCACGTTGTCATAGAGCCAGGCGTCGCGAGCGGCGGAGGCGGCGATGAAGCCGTCGCTGCCGGGCGGGTGGCTGATCAGATCTTCATGGACCGCATAAAGATCTTTGATCCAATCGGGCGGTTCTTCACCCGTTGAATTATCGGCATACCATTGGCCCCAGAGCGGACCCCAATTGTTGTTCGGAATGTAATCCGGGAAGGTGTGCGCGGCAAAGAGCGGCGCCGTGTTCCAATTGATCCCGGCTTGCATCTCGTTCGAGGCGCGGCGTTCGCCGAGCAAGGCGCTGTCGATATTGCGGAAGTCGGCCTTGACGCCGATATCGCCCAGGTAATCGACGAAGAAAGGCGCGGGGTCGGAGTAATCGCCGCCGCCAGCGCCAACTTCAATCATGATCGAGAAGGGCGCGCCACTGGGCGACAGGCGATAGCCATCAGCATCGCGCTCGGTCATGCCCATCTCGTCCAGCAGCGCGTTGGCGCCGTCGACATCGTAATCGCTGGGCGCGATCGTCGGCAGGCTGGCCTGGCCATAATATATGGCATTGATCAGCTCTTCGCTGTCAAAGGCCAGCATCACGGCGTTGCGGAAGCGCGCGTCCCAGGTGACTTCGCGCCAGGTTTCGTCGGCGAAGGTCAGATTGAGGTGGAACATGCGCGAGTCTTTGTTGGGATAGACGTGCGTGGTGTAATTGCCGTTCTCTTCGTTTTCGATGAAGAGCGGCAAGTTCGCCAGGCTGGTCGTCCAGAAGTAGTGCACGTCGCCGGCGAACATCATCAATTCAGCCGTTTCCATGATGCCCCATTGGTTGATGACGGCGCGGCGCCCGTCAAGATAGGGCAGTTGGTTGCCGTCCGCATCAACCGCAAAGTAGTAGGGATTGCGGCTCGTCACCACTTCTTCTTCCGGGCCTTCGACGCGGACCCAGGGCCCCAACTGCGGGAAGCCGATGGCTTGCGGGCAATTCTCGCACCAGCCGGATACATCCTTGGCGTTGAAGACTTCGACCCAGCTTTCCAGGCCGCCTTCTTCGACCATGGCGGCGATCTCGTCGGCATCGCCGTAGCCGCTATGGAATTGCGCCAGGAAATGCGCCGGCTTGATGATGTCCAGATAACCGGTGCCCAGGGAGACCAGGCTGGCGGCGAAACCGGGATAGGCTCCGTCAAAGCTGAATTTGAAGGTGGTGTCATCCACGATCGTCAGCGTTGCCGGGGCGCCGTCGGGCAGGTTGCCGCTCTTCAAATAGGTCGGTACCGAGGGGCGCAGCTCCGCATTGCTCAGCACATCTTCATAGGCGAAGCGCACATCTTCAGTGGTCACCGGAGCGCCATCCGACCATTTGTGCCCGGCGCGCAGCTTGAAGGTGTATTCGCTTGCATCGTCGCTGATGATGAATTCTTCGATGATATTCGGCGCGATCGTGTTGTCGTCCCGGTTCAGGGTGTTGAACAGCGTCTCCTTCATGGCCACGTTGTTCTGCCAGGTCATGAGCAGTTCACCGCCATACTGGCCGACCTCCGGCACGATGATTGACTCCGGCAGATAGACGCCGCTCGCGACGACCAACGGATTATCCGGCAGGCGGTCGCAGACGCCCGGCAAATCGCCGGCGGCGACCATCTCGGCCAGCATCGGCGCCTCGTTGTACATGCAATCCTGCGCGCCGCCAATGAGCGCGCCCGGGCCGATGATCAGCGCGCTGGCGATCAACAGGAGCAGCAGTTTGCGAAATGGGATTAACATTTTCTTCTCCTTCAACAGAAACTCTGTTCGCTTAAAATAAGATAACGCATCCGACCCGCAAATGTGCCTTTGCGAATCATGTGTGCTATTATCCTGTATCGTACGCGGCAAGTCAAATATAGTATCGGCGCTAAGTTTGGCTTTGTTTTCTCGCCGAGGTGAAATTAACTATTGCGGCGGTTGGTCTGAGGCCGTTTGCGAGCCATCAGCCCGGAGAATTAGATGCTAAGTATAATTGTTCGCCGGATTTTTATCCTCATTCCCATGCTGATATTGCTGTCGATGATCTCCTTCGTCATCATCCAGCTCCCCCCCGGCGATTATTTGAGCACCTATGTCTTGCGGCTGGAAAGCCAGGGCCTGGTCGTTGACGAGGCCGAGATCGCGCGCCTCGAGCAGCGCTATGGCTTGGGCAAGCCGCTGTACACGCAGTACTTCCGCTGGATGCGCAATTTCATCGTCCATGGCGATTTGGGGCGCTCCTTCGGCTCTTATGGCAGCAGCTACGAAAACAAGCCGGTGTCCGACATTATCATGGAGCGCCTGCCGGCGACGATGATCATATCCATCGTCTCGACGATCGTCGTCTGGGCGGTCGCCATCCCAATCGGCATCTATTCGGCGACGCACCAGTATTCGCTGATGGATTATCTGTCGATCTTCATCGGCTTTATCGGGCTGGCAATCCCCAATTTTCTCTTCGCCATCATCATCATGTGGATCGTCTTCGCCCAAACCGGGCATGCGGTCACCGGGCTGTTTTCGCTGGAATTCAAGCACGCGCCCTGGTCCATCGCCAAGGTGATCGACATGTTGAAGAATGTCTGGGTGCCGGTCCTGGTGCTGGCGACGGCGGGCACGGCCGGTTTGATTCGCGTGATGCGCGCCAACTTGCTCGATGAGCTGAACAAGCAGTACGTGGTCACGGCGCGGGCCAAGGGGCTGAGCGAGAGGCGCCTGCTCTGGAAGTATCCGGTGCGCATCGCTTTCAACCCCATCTTCAGCACGATCGGCTGGCTGCTGCCGGCGATGGTCGGCGGGGAAGCGCTGGTGTCCATCATCCTCAACCTGCAAACGATTGGTCCGGTGCTTTTGACGGCCGTCCTGCGCCAGGATATGTACCTGGCCGGCAGCATCATCATGATCCTCAGCGCTTTGACGCTCATCGGCACCCTGATTTCTGATATTGCGCTGGTATGGCTCGATCCGCGGATTCGCTATGACTGAGCGGCGGCGGAACCTGGGGCCAAGGCGGGTTTTGGATTAGCCAATGGAATCTCCGGAAAAGGTCAATGCGCAGCTGCCGGATCTGGCGACCGCCGGCGTCGACGATGACGCGATCGAGTATTTGTCGCGCGGCAAATTGATTCGGCGGCGTTTCTGGCGGCATCGGCTGGCCCGGCTGGGCTTGCCCGTGCTGCTTGCGCTGTACATGATGGCGATATTCGCCGATTTCATCGCGCCTTACCCGGCTCACACCCGGCTGAAAGGCTTCAAGGACGCGCCGCCAAGCGTCATCCACTTCGGCCTGGACGGCAATCCGTTTCGGCCCTATGTCTACGCGCGCAAACGCAGCTTCCATCCGGAGACATTCCGCGAAATCTATACCGAACAGGAAGATGAAAAATTCCCGATTCACTTCTTCGTACGGGGCGAGCGTTACGAAATTCTGGGTTTGTTCAAGCTTGATCTGCATCTCTTTGGCGTCGATGAGGGCGCCAATATCACGCTCTTCGGCACTGACTCGGTAAGCCGCGATTTATTCTCACGCACGGTGATCGCGGCGCGCGTATCGCTGTTTGTCGGCTTGGGCGGCGTCGCCATCAGCTTCGTGCTCGGCTGTCTCATCGGCGGCGTCTCCGGTTATCTTGGCGGCATCGTTGACGAAGTCATTCAACGCATCATCGACCTGCTGATCGCTATCCCAACCTTGCCGCTCTGGATGGTGCTCTCAGCCGCCATTCCTCGTGAATGGCCCGTGGAGCATACCTTTTTCGCGATCACGATTGTCTTGTCGATTGTGGGCTGGACCGGGCTCGCGCGCGTCGTGCGCGGCAAGCTGCTGTCGCTGCGCGATCTGGATTTCGTGGTCGCGTCCAAATTATGCGGCGGCTCCGACCTGTATATCATCACGCGCCACTTGCTGCCTAATTTCGCCAGTCATCTGATTGTGACGTTGACACTGGCGATACCGGGCATGATCCTGGGCGAGACGGCGCTGAGCTTTATAGGCATTGGCATGTTGGAGCCCGGCGTCAGCTGGGGCGTGCTTCTGCAAGATACGATGAATTTCGGCGCGCTCGTGCATCAGCCCTGGAAGCTCATACCGGGCGTCTTCATCATTGTCACGATCCTGATGTTCAACTTCGTCGGCGATGGCCTGCGCGACGCCGCCGACCCCTATTCGCTGTGATTCACCAGCGGGACCGGAGCGCTTAATGGCGGAAGCGAAAAGCCTTGACCAAATCGACCGCGAATCCTTCGCGCCCGGTCCATCGCCCATCTCGGGCGCCGCGCGAGACATTGAACTGCGCGCCGGCGCCGTGGAGCATCCGCCCGGATCACCGATTCTCCCGTTGAATGAGGGCTGGGAGATGATCGAAGGCGGCGAGGCACAGGAACGGCTCACGGAAGCATGGGCCGCCGCGCTGTCCGCGGTCGTGCCGGGCAGCATCCAGACCGCCTTGCTCCAAGCCGGCCGGCTACCCGACCCCTATGTCGGCCGCAATGACGAGATCGCCCGGGCGGAAAGCTTCAAGACCTGGTGGCTGAAAAAGACCTTCGAGCGCCCGGCGCCCGGCGGCGGTGAACGGCTGGTCTTCGGCGGCATCTGTGATGCCTGCGCCATCTGGCTGAATGGCGAGAAGCTGGGCGAGCACAAAGGCATGTTCGCCGAATTGACCTACGATGTCGCTTCGTTATTGCTTGATGGCGAGAATACCTTGATCGTCCGGCTGGATCCGGCGCCGCAGCGCATCAGCGATGGCGAACCTAATGACTTCTTCACCGGCATGAATGTCGGCTGGCTCGATAGCGCCGTCATCAACAACATCTACGGCTGGCATTATATCAACCTGCCCACGCTCGGCATCTGGCGGCCGGTTTCGCTGAAGCCAGGGCCAACCGTCGAGATTGTCGACCCGTTTCTGGCGACGCTGGATGCCAATGCCGGCTTGCTGCGCCTGCATCTCACGCTCAAAGGCGAGTCGGCGGGTTGGCGCGGTCGTCTGGTCGGCAGCGTCGAACCGGAGAATTTCGCCGGCGAGGCGCATCACTTCGCCTGCGATCTGCAATCCAGCGAGCGGGACGCGATTGAACTGTTTGAATTCACCGTGCCCCACGCGCGCCTGTGGTGGCCCGTCGATTATGGCGAGCCGAATCTCTATCGCTTGAAGCTGTCCTTCTTGCCGGAGGCGGGCGCGCCCGATCACGCGAGTTTTACTTTCGGCATTCGCACGATCGAGATGCAGCCGGCGCCGGCGGGCCCCAATCCCGAGCATTACAACTGGACCTTCGTGGTCAACGGGAAGCCGATATTCGTCAAGGGGGCGAATTGGTGCACGCTGGACGCGCTGCTGCGCTTTGAAGCGGCGCGCTATGAGCGCTTTCTGCAGATGGCAAGAGATTCGCATATACAGCTGCTGCGCGCCTGGGGCAGCGGCATGCCGGAGACCGATGAATTCTACGACCTGGCCGACCGCTGCGGCATCATGGTTTTGCAAGAATGGCCGACCGCCTGGAACAGCCACCGCATTCAGCCCTATGACATCCTGGAGGAAACCGTCCGCCATAACACGCTGCGCCTGCGCAATCACCCGTCGCTGGTGATGTGGGGCGGGGGCAACGAATCCGGCGAGCCATTTGGCGAGTCCATCGACATGATGGGCCGCTACAGCGCCGAACTGGATGGCACGCGCCCCTTCCACCGCGGCGAACCCTGGGGCGGCAGCATCCATAGCTACCATGTCTTCTGGCAGCGCCAGCCGCTTGATTACAACCTTTCGCTATCAGCGAGTTTTATCGGCGAGTTTGGCCTGGCATCGCTGCCCAATTACGAGACAGTCGAACGTTACCTGCCGGCCGAGGAACTGGATGCCTGGCCGCCGGCGAGCGACAGCGGCTTCACGCATCATATGCCCGTCTTCAATCTCAAACGCGAGCAGGCGATCATGTCGCAGTATGTCGCTGATTTCGTCCCCAACGACTCGCTGAAGAATTTCATCCTCGGCATGCAGATGGCGCAGGCGACCGGTATGCGTCATACCCTCGAGCTGGCGCGGACGCGCTGGCCGGAAGCGACCGGCGTCTGCTATTACAAACTGACGGATAACAACCCGGCCGCCTCCTGGGCGACGGTGGATTGGCGCGGCGCGCCGAAGATCGCTTATCATGTATTGCGCGGCGCTTATCGTCCGCTTCATGTCTGCGTTCTGTTCGACCGACTGTCCTGCGTCGGCGTCCCCATGAGCTTCCCGGTTTATCTGTTGGACGACCGCGGCGACCTGGACCAGCAGAACTGGCTGGTCAATGTCCGCGCCTTCGGGGCTGATTTGCGGTTGCTTGACCAGATGTCAATCGCGGGCATTGCTTCGCGCGAGCCGGTCAATCGCTTGCAGGACTTCTGCCTGGACGCGGACCAAACCTGGAATTGCCCTCTGTTTATCGTGGCGGAGATTGCGCTGCAGCCGAAGCACTTGATTGTGGATCGCGTCTTTTATTGGCTGAATTACGCGCCAGTTCAAGGCTGCCTGTTCAACCTGCCGCCGACGCAGCTTGCCATCGAAGCGAGCGGCGCCGATTCTGTTTTGATCAGCAACATTGGCGACCGGCCCGCCGTCGGCGTTCACTTTGAATGTCCGGCGATCTCCGACCGCTTTTCCTGCAGCGACAGCTGCTTCTGGCTGGAGCCGGGCGAGCAGCGGCCGATCAGCGTGAGTCAGGCAGAAGGCATTGGCGCCGCCGCCTGGAACGCCGAGGCTGTGAGGCTCTAGCGCCATGATGGACGCGCCGCAACGGACCGATCAGATGACAGCCGCCGCCGCGCCGGTCATTGATGTTCAAGATTTGAGCGTGCAATTCACACTCGACGAGGGCACGCTGAAAGCGGTCGATCACGTCAGCTTCGCTATCGAGGAGGGGCAGATATTCGGTCTGATCGGCGAAAGCGGCTGCGGCAAAACGGTGACTGCGCAGTCCTTAATGCGTCTGGTGCCGACGCCGGGGCAGATCATAAATGGCCAAATCAACTATCGGAGGGAAAAAGGCGATTTGATTGATCTGGCGGCGGTGGATGGCGTTGGGCCGGCGGTCCGCAGCATTCGCGGCAATGAGATCGCGATGATCTTTCAGGAGCCGATGTCGAGCCTCTCGCCCATCCACAGCATCGGCAATCAATTGATGGAAGCGATTCTGCTGCACATCACGCGCAGCAAGCGCGAGGCCTACAAAATCGCGCTCGACATGCTTGATCTGGTCGGCATCGCCAATCCGGCGCGGCGGATGGAGGAATATCCGCATCATTTTTCGGGCGGGATGCGCCAGCGGGTGATGATCGCGATGGCGCTGTCTTGCCGCCCCCGCCTGCTGATCGCCGATGAACCGACAACGGCGCTTGATGTAACCGTGCAGGCGCAGATTCTCGATCTCATCGCCCGCGCGCAATCGCAGTTTCAAATGGCGGTTTTGTATATTACGCATGATCTGGGCATCATCGCTGAGATCTGCGACAAGGTCGCCGTCATGTACTTGGGAAAAATCGTCGAGCAGGGCTCGGTGCGGGATATTTTCCACAATCCGATGCACCCGTATACGCGGCGCTTGCTGGCGTCGACGCCGCGAATCGGGCAGCATGCCGAGCGCCTGCAATCGATCGAAGGCACCGTTCCGATTCCGATTGGCCTGCCGCATGCCTGCGGTTTCTGCTCGCGCTGCCCGGACAGGGTCGCCGGCCTTTGCGATGCCGCCGTGCCCGCCCTGGTGGAGGTCGAAAGCAATCACAGCGTCCGCTGCTTCCTGCATAGCGAACGGGAGGAAGCCGCATCATGAGGGCGGAGCCCATTCTTAAAGTTGAGGGCTTGAAGAAATACTTCCCGCTGGAGAAGGGATTTCTGCGCCGCGTGGTCGGGCAAGTGAAGGCGGTTGATGACGTCAGCCTGCGGATTGGCGCGGGGGAAACGCTGGGGCTGGTCGGCGAATCGGGCTCGGGCAAGACGACCGTCGGCCGCTGCATTCTGCGTGCGCTGGAGCCGACCGCGGGGTCGATTCAGTTTCAGATCGACGACGACTTGACGGTGGATATGGCGCGCATCGACCGGCGTGAATTGCGCGCGCTGCGGCGTTACGCCAATATGATATTTCAGGATCCTTTCTACTCGCTGGACCCGCGTTGGACCATCCTCGATATCGTTGGCGAACCGCTGAAATTGGCGAAGCTGGCGGCGGGGGCGGAATTGGAAGAACGGGTGGCCCATCTGATGGAAGTGGTGGGCTTGGAAGCGAAACACCTGCGGCGTTATCCCCATGCCTTCAGCGGCGGGCAGCGTCAGCGTATCGGCGTGGCGCGCGCGCTGGCGACCAACCCGCGCCTCATCATCGCCGATGAGCCGGTGTCGGCGCTTGATGTCTCGACCCAGGCGCAGATCCTCAACCTGCTGAGCGACCTGCAGAGCGAGTTTGGCCTGGCCTATCTCTTCATCGCTCACGATCTAAGCGTGGTGGAGCATATCTCCGACCGCGTGGCGGTGATGTATGTGGGCAAGCTGGTGGAAATCGCGCCGAAGGATCAACTCTTCTTTTTTCCCAAGCATCCCTATACGGAAGCCTTGCTGTCGGCGGTGCCGACGCCGAACCCCGATGTTGAAAGGAAGCGCATTATCTTGCCGGGCGAAATCGCCAACCCGGCCGACCCGCCCGCCGGCTGTTATTTTCATCCGCGCTGCCAATATGCCCAGGCGCGCTGTCGGGAAGAAGAACCGCTTCTGCGCGAGATCAACCCGGGCCAGTGGGCTTCCTGTCACTTCGCCGAGGAGCTTGAGCTGGTCGGCGCCCCCCGCTAGAAAGGGCGAGCCGCCGTCTCGCCCCTACGGAGTGAAGATAGGATTGCGATGAGCTTACGTCTGCGGAACAAAGTCGTCATCATCACCGGCGGCGCCACCGGCATCGGTTGGGGCATTGCGCGGAGCTGCGCGCGGGAAGGGGCGGCCCTGGCGCTGGCGCAGCGCCCGGCTGATATCGCGATCGCCGAAGAGAAGGTCGCCATCTTGCGGGCGGCCGGGCATAAGGCGCTGGCGGTGGGCTGCGATATCACGCGGCGCGAGCTGGTCAGGGACATGATTAAGCGGACGGCTGCCGCCTTCGGGCGACTCGATGTGATGGTCAACAACGCCGCCTTGACGGGCGCTTCGGCCGATGTGCGCCCCTTTCTCGAAGAGACCGACGAGCACTGGCGCCGGACGATTGATGTTAATCTTACCGGCGCGTTCATCTGCACGCAGGAAGCGGCCTTTAGCATGATCGAACAGGGCGCGGGCGGCAGCATCATTACCATCTCGTCGGTGGCGCAGTTTGCCGCTCAGGAGAACGCGACGCCCTATGGCGCGGCGAAATCGGGCTTGGACGGCTTGTGCAAAGGCGCGGCTATTGAGCTGGCGCCGCACAAGATCCGCGTCAATTTGGTGGCGCCCGGCGATATCTACACCGAATCCAGCGCCGACTTTGCCGATCAGGTGGCCGAAACAGGCGGCAGCGGAAAGTACTTCCGCCATACACCGCTCGGGCGCCGAGGTCAGGTCGGTGAGATTGGCGATGTGGTCGCCTTCCTGGCCAGCGATGAAGCGAGCTTTGTGACCGGCGCGACCTGGCGCGTCGACGGCGGTTTCCTGAGCTATTAACGCGCCCGCCGGAAGGCAAGTATTTTGAGGCGGCGCTGTGAGTCGCCCGCTAAGCCAGTTCGACGCGCGGGTTGAGCAGCGCGTAAGCGACATCGGCAGCAAGGTTGGCGAAGAGAATGACGGTCACGGTGACCATGGCGATGGCCTGCGCCAGCAGCAGGTCGCGCCGCTCGATCGCCGCGATGAGCAGACTGCCGAGCCCGGGAAAACCGAAGACATATTCGATCACCACCAAGCCGCTGATGAGCCAGCTGATGCTGATGGCGATGACCGTTATCGTGGGCAGGAGGGCGTTGCGCAAGACATGCCGCCAGATTACTGCGCGCCAGGGGATGCCCTTGAGCGCGGCGGTGCGCACATAATCGCGCTTGAGCTCTTCTATGACGCCCGCGCGCGTCAAGCGGGAAATGTAAGCGAGCAGCGTCAGCGTCGCCGCAACGGCGGGCAGCCAGAGCGCCGGCAGCATCTCGCCGAATGAAGCGTTGGCGGGCACGGCCGAGCTGGCCGGAAACCACCAGCCGAGCGATTGCGCCAGTTCGCCCCGTCCCCAGCGCAGGGACACGATATTGATCAGAAACAAGCCGGTGACGAATTCAGGCAGGCTGACGACGGAAAGCGTCAACAGGGAGATGAGAATGTCAGGCAATTTGTTTTCAAACAGGCCGGCGATCACGCCCAGCGCCAGCGAGAGCGGGACCGACATCAACAGGGCGACGGCGGCGAGCCGGGCGGAATTCACGCTGCGTTCGATGATCAGGTCGTAGTTGTTCGCGCCGCGAAAGGCGATTGTATCACCCCATTGGCCGCCCAGAAAATTCCCCAGCCAGTTCACATACTGTTCGGGCAGCGAAGCGTTCAAGCCCAGCTCGGCGCGGATTTCAGCGATTTGATCTTCGGTCGCTTCTCGCCCGCCGGCGATGACGCGCGCCGGGTCGCCAGGCAGGACGCGCAGCAAGAAAAATATCGTCAGCGAACTCAGCAGATAGGTGAAGAAGAAAAAGAGAAATCGGCGGCGCAGAAAAAGCAGCATTCGATTGTCAATCCGCCTTTTCCAGCGGGTTCGATCCGCTCTGCAGGCTGGTCAACTCCTCCAGCGGGATATGGCAGCGGATGAGATGGCCGCGGTCGCCCGGGCGCCAGGGCGGCTCTTCGCGCTCGCAGATTTCGCCGATTTTTCGCGGGCAGCGCGTATGAAAGCGGCAGCCGCTCGGCAAGTTTTGCGCGCTGGGCAGATCGTCGCTGAGCAAGATGCGCGCCGTTGAATGCCGCGGGTCCGCCACTGGTATCGCCGAAACAAGCGCTTCGCTGTAGGGGTGGTAGGGCGCTTGAAAGAGCTCCCGCGCTTCACCCACTTCAACCAGCTGGCCCAGATACATGACGGCGATGGTATCGGCCAAATAACCGACCACCGACAGGTTGTGCGAAATGAAGAGGTAAGCGCTGCCATGTTCGTCCTGTAGCGCCGCCAGCAGGTTCAGCACGGCCGATTGCACCGACACATCCAGCGCCGACACCGGTTCGTCGCAGATGATGAGGTCGGGGTCGGAAGCGAAGGCCCGCGCAATCGCGACACGCTGCTTCTCGCCCCCGCTCAATTCGTCGGGGTAGCGGTCCGCGTATTCCGGGCGCAGATTGACGCGCGCTAGCAAAGCGAGGGCCTCGGCGTCCGCTTCAGCGGGCGAAAAGCGGCGAAGCTTGATCAGCGGGCGGCGGATGGCTTGCCGCACGGATAGATAAGGATTCAGCGAGTTTTGCGGGTTCTGAAACACCATCTGTATTTTTGACAGTACATCCTGGCTGCGATCGCGCACATGATTGCGCACATCCATGCCCAGAAGTTCCAACTTGCCGCCGCTGCGCTCCTCCAAGCCGATGATGAGGCGCGCGAGCGTCGTCTTGCCGCTGCCGCTCTCGCCGACCAGGCCGAGCGTCCGCCCGGCGCGCAAGTGGAGGTCTACGCCATCGACGGCGCGAATCGGCGAGGGCGCGGTCCGCGCCAACAGCTCGCGCAAGCTGCGCGGGACGGGAAATGCTTTGTTCAGGTTGTCGGCGCGCAGGAGGGTTTCGTCGGCCTGCCAACCCCCCTCTAAATCTCCCCCCATTGCAATGGAGGGAGACTTTGCCTGCTCAGTTGCAGACTTTGCGTCAGGGGCCGGCCTTCGGATAGGTTTGGTCGTTCCCCTTCCCGCTATCTCTATGGCGGGCATCTGATGCCTCGGGGAGGGGGTCGGGGGGTGGGGTTGGCTAAGCTCTTCCCAACGATGACAGCGCACGGCGCGTTTGTCGGCCAGTTGTTCCAGCGGCGGTCGTTTGTCGCGGCAGATATCGATTGCCCAGGCGCAGCGTTCCGCGAAGACGCAGCCGCCGGGCAGCCGCGTCAGCGCGGGTGGATTGCCCGCGATCGATTGCAGCGGGGCGGCGCGCTTGCTTTGGCCCGGTTTCGGCACGCTGCTGATCAACCCAAGCGTGTAGGGATGCCTGGGCGCCTGGAACAGGTCAAGGACGGGCGCTTCTTCCATAATCTCGCCGGCATAGAGCACGACGACGCGCTCGCACAATTGCGCGATAACGCCGAGGTTGTGGCTGATGTAGATGACGCCCGTTCCTCGTTCCGCGATCAGGCCGCGCACCAGATCGAGGATGGCCGCCTCCGTGGTGACATCCAGCCCGGTGGTCGGCTCATCCATGATCAGGAGTTCGGGATTGCTGATGAGGGCCATGGCGATGGTGACGCGCTGCTGCATGCCGCCGCTCAATTCGTGCGGGTAACGCTCGGCGACGCGTTCGGGGTCCGCCAGGCGGACGTCGTGAAAGACCCGCATCATGGTATCGTAGGCGGCGTCGCCGTCGATTGCGTCGGCCGCCTTGAGCGCCTCAGCCACTTGCGGCCCGATCTTGATCGATGGATTGAGCGCCGCGCCCGCGTTTTGCGGCACGAACTTGACGCGCTTCGCCCAGAGGCGACGCATCTCCGCGTCGGATTTTCGCAGCAGGTCTTCGCCGGCGAAGCGCAGCAGGCCGCCGCTCTCGACGCGCCCGTTGCCGCTGAGATAACGCATCAGCGCCAAAGCGATGGTCGATTTGCCCGAGCCCGATTCACCGACCAGACCGACGATCTGCCCCGGCCGCAGCCGCAGGTGAAAATCGCGCACGGCCGGAATCCAGCGCTTATTGACCTCGTAGCTGATCGTGAGGCGCTCAACATCCAGCAGACTGCGGGTGGTGATGGCCACGCCTAAGCGCCTTTCTGCACGGCGCGGCGGATGCCGTCCGACATCAGGTTGACGGCGATGACCAGGATGGCGATTGCAAGCGCGGGAAACTCCAGCGCCCAGGGTGTCAATTGGTAAAAGCCGCCGCGGTTTTCATTGACCATCAAGCCCCAGTCCGGCGATGGCGGGCGCGCGCCAAAGCCGAGAAAGCCCAGGGAAGCGACCAGGAAGATGGCGTAGGAAAAGCGCAGCGACGCTTCCACAACCAGCGAGGGCGCCACCGAAGGCAGGATTTCTCGGAAGATAATATAGAATTTGCTCTCGCCGCGGATTTCTGCCGCTTCGACAAATTCGCGGGTCTTAATATCCAGCGTCGTGCTGCGGGCGACGCGCGCCACGATGGGGATGTAAAGCAGCGAAATCACCAGCAGAATGACATTATCCGCCAGCGCCGCCTGCCAGCTGCCCGCCTCGAATTGGAGATTGCGAATGATGCCGACGAGCACCAGGGCCAGCAAAAGCGCGGGGATCGCCAGCAGGGCGTCAATGACGCGGCCGAGCACCTCGTCGACCCAGCCGCCTTGATAACCCATGAACAGCCCCAGGGCGGAGCCAGCCAGGACGCTGATCAAGGTGCCCAGGCCGGCGATGCGAAAGATGCTGCCCGCGCCGAGGATGACGCGGCTGTATACATCGCGCCCCAGCCTGTCCGTGCCGAACGGATGCTCGCCCAGCTGAAAGGCGCCGATATCGAGCGTCGGCGGGACGCGCGGGTCGTGTCTCTGATCATTGGCTTTGGGATAAGGCGCGAGTTGGGGACCGAACAGCGCCAATAGCAGAAAAAAGGCGACCGCCAGCGTGCCAGCCGCTGACTGTGGGTGACGCAGCTGAGCGCTGATCATCCCCTGGAGGGCGACGATGACGCGGCTGAAGTCGCCTGCTTGGCCGGGCTTGTCCTCCGCCATTTCCTTGTCCGCCGTGTCCGAATTCCCCCTCCCTCTTAATGGGGGAGGGGGCTAGGGGTGGGGGGCAAAGGACTAACCGACCACCGCCTTGTTGAAGTTCGTGCGGCCTCCGAAGGGCTGCAATTCCACGCCGGATACATTCCCCGCCAGCACCATGAATTGCGCGAAGAAATAAGGCACAACCACCGGACCTTCATCCAGCAGGATCTGCTGTATCTCCTTGTAGGCGGCCGTGCGCTCGTCCTGGTCAAGCGCGGCGCGGGCGATCTCGATCAGTTCGTCGACGCGCGCGTTGCTGTAATGGGATTCGTTCCAGGGCGCTTCCGAATGATAGGCGAGGTCGAGGTAGAGCTGCGGAACGGGCCGGGCGCCCCAGCCGGTTACGCCGAGGTCGACTTCCATCCAGGCTTCCGCCCAGTAGGTATTCTCGTCTTCAAGCTGCACTTCGACGCGGATGCCGGCTTCTTCCCATTGGGCGGCTATAGCCTGCGCCAGGTCGGGCCAGGTGCCGCTGTTGGGCGTATGCAAGATCATGTCGAGCCCGTCGGGATAACCCGCTTCCGCCAGCAGGGCGGCGGCGGCTTCGGGATCGCGCGCGGGCGCCTCCGCTTCGGCGAGGAAATACTGGCCGAAAGCCGGCCCGATCGGCGAGTCTTTCCCGACAGCGCCATAACCCAGCTGTACGCGCTCCCACAGCGCGTCGCGATCGGTCGCCAGTTTGAATGCCTTGCGCACGCGAACATCCGAGCCGGGGGCGCGGTCGGAGCGCAGCCGCGTCAGGTGGTGGCCGCTGGTGGGGATGTCGGTGGCGTTGAAGCTCACATCCGCGCCGAAGCCGAGGAAACTGGAATTGTCCAGCCGCAGGATGCCATCGGCGCTGCCACCCTGAACGGCGGCGATGCCCGCCTGCTGGTCATCAAAGAAGATGAATTCCAGGCGGTCGATGCTGGGCGCGCCGCCCCAGTAATCGCTGTTGGCGCGCATGATGGCGCGGTCGCCGGGGATCAGCTCCTCGAGCGCGAAGGGTCCCGACCCGTTGAATTCTGTCCCGATGTTTTCCGCGCCCGCCTGGAGAATGACGAATTTATTATCCGTCAGATTATAGAGAAAATCCGGATTTGGCGCGCTCAGCGTGAAAGCGATCGCGTTGTCCCCCGCCGCGGCCACAGACTGGACTGAGGACAAGAGGCTGGCGACGGTGCTCTCAGATTGTTGATGCCACGCTATCGTCCACAAAATATCGTCAACGGTGAGCGGGCTGCCGTCATGGAATCTGGCGTCATCGCGGATTTGCAGCGTATAGACGAGGCCGTCATCGCTGTGCGCCCATGAAGAGGCCAGCCTTGGCACGAGATTGGCGGCCGCGTCAGTTTCAATCAAGTAGTCATAGAGGGCGTTCAAAATGGCGATTTCGCTATCGCCCGATGCTGAGCGCGGGTCCAGCGTCGCCGGCGTCAACCAGGCGATGCGCAAGGCGGCGCCGTCCTGGGCGCTGGCGATGCCGCGCAGGCCGGAGAGCGAAACCGTACCGACTGCGGCGGCGGTTCCGGCGGCGAATATGTTCAGAAACTCGCGGCGGGACAGGTCGCTCGCGGGGAGCGCGTTTTTCTTGGTCACGATGCTTTACTCCTTCATGTCTGCATATAGAAAAGTCAACTCTGAGAGAAAGGATGGACGCATCGAGAAGCCCGCCGCCAGCCGCTGGCGAATGGCTCTAACGCTGAGGCGGCGCCAGTGAACGTTCGCGGCGCTGACGGATTAAGTCACGACTCTGTGTCATCGGCATCCCTCCCTGGTCGCCTTGCAGCGGCCAAGCCGGCAAGGCGAGGCGATTATCGCACAGGAACACGGCGATTGGCAGATGTAATAAGCGGACGCTCAGAACAATCGCCAGAGCGTGATGACGCATGGGAGGGTGAATAAGCGCGCGAGATTCAAGCGCAGAGGTCGCCGAGCGACTTTTTGCGCCCTCGGAATCAATTGACTATAATTCGCCAGGTGAACAGCGTCAGTTGGCTGAACACTTGCGACATAGAGCCACCGAAGACGGCAAGTTCCATCAGAGCCTGATTGCCGCCGGGTAGCGGCACAGGTCATGGCGGGCGCGCGCCAAATCTCAAAGCGCTTGGGTTTTATGCCGGCGCCGCATCTCTTGGCCCTGGCGGAGCAAACGGCGAGGAGAAACTTGTCCCGATATCAGCGATCTATCGATCTGTTCCAGCGAGCGCGGGGATCGCTGGCCGGCGGGGTCAGCAGCAACGTGCGGGCGCTTGCCCAGCCGCCGCTTTACTTCCGCAGCGCGACAGGCGCCCGCATAATCGATGCTGACGAGAACCACTACCTTGACTACACGCTCTCGCAGGGACCGATGTTCCTGGGTCACAGTCCGCCGGGCCTGCTTGACGCTGTCGAGCGGGCGATGCGAAATGGACAGCTTTATGGCGCGCAGCACGAGCTGGAAATCGAACTAGCCGAAAGCATCCAGCGGGCGGCGCCCTGCGCCGAGTTGCTGCGTTTCTGCAATTCGGGCTCGGAGGCGGTACACGCGGCGATACGGGTTGCGCGCGCCCACACCGGCCGCGACAAAATCCTCAAGTTTGAAGGGCATTATCACGGCTGGTACGATGAAACGCTGATCAGCAGCGCGCCGGGCTTGGATCAGGCGGGACCACCTCAAGCGCCAAGGCCTGCGCTCGCTTCCGGCGGCCAGCTGGCGAGCGCCGGCGAGAACATCATCGTACTCCCCTGGAACGATTCTGATCTCATGCGGGCGACAATGCAGAGTCTTGGACATGAACTGGCCGCTGTCATCATGGAGCCGGTGATGTGCAACAATGCCTGCATTCCGCCGCTGCCCGGTTATCTGGAGACGGTGCGGGAGTTATGCGCGCAGTATGGCGTCGTTCTGATTTTTGACGAGGTCATCACCGGCTTTCGACTGGCCCTGGGCGGGGCGCAGAGCTTCTACGGCGTCACGCCGGATCTGGCGACTTTTGGCAAAGCGATGGCCAACGGCTTCCCCATCGCCTGCCTGGCCGGCCGGCGGGAATTGCTTGAGCGCATCGCCCGGCTGCAGGTCAATCACTCCGGCACTTACAACAGCAATGTCATGGTCACGGCCGCGGCTCAAGCCACGATCGCTGAATTGGAACGCCTTGACTATCAACACATCCACCAACTGGGCGAGACGCTTATGAATGGTTTGCGCAAGCTGGCGGCGGATTTTGGGCTGCCTGTCCTGATCCAGGGGCTGGGGCCGGTGTTTCATTTGGCATTCACCGAGCGCGATGAGATCGTCGATTACCGCGACAGCCTGGATATCGACGGGGTTCGAAACAGCGAATTCGTGGGCGCGATGTTGGACCGGGGCATTCGTTTGCTCGCGCGCGGGCTTTGGTATCTTTCGGCCGCGCATACCGAAGCCGATATACAGCATACGCTGGAAACGGTCGCCGATATTTGGAGCGAGCGATGAAGCCGCCGCCCAGGCGACAGACTTTGCCTCTCTTTGTGAGCAGGACACTGGATGAATCATGTACTCGTGAGGCCCAGCGCCCCTTCCCTGGCTCGCTGGGGCAAGGGGCCGGGGGATGGGGTTTGCAGTCGGCAACGAGCGCAACCCAGGAGGACCTGCCTATGACGCATTGAAGCAGGAGGAATCGCTAAACTTATCAATAAAATCGTAAATGGAGACTTCAGAATGAACCGCAAACAAGAGAAGGACATTCGTAATACATCCAGGATGTTAGCGGGCAACTCGCTTTCGCGCAGGCGCTTTTTGCAGACCATGCTGACGACCGGGGCCGGCGCGCTTGTTTATTCGGCGAGCCCGCTGGCATCTGTGGTGGCGCAGGGCGGCTCGGCCGCAACAATCGATATCGCCAACAGCTTTGGCCGCCTGAACCCCGTGCTGTCCACCGCCATCGGTGAGTTGACCATCAACAACGCCGTCTTCAACAAAGTGCCGGATCTGTTGAGTGAGCCGCCGACGCAAATAGATGACATGACCTGGGCGCTGAACTTCCGCCAGGGCGTGCTGTTCCACGATGGCGCTGAGATGAAGGCGTCTGATTTTGCATTCACGCTGAATTTGATTCAGAATCCGGATACGGCCTCTCTCTTCGCTAACTTCCTGACGCCGGTAGACGGGGCGGAAGCGACGGGTGATTACTCCGCCACCATCCATCTCAGCGAGCCCTTTGGCCTGCTGCCGGAACGCCTCTTTGTCATGTCCGTGCTGCCCGAAGCGACATTCAATGACAAAGGCATGGATCGCTTCAATTTGGAACCGGTCGGGACGGGTCCCTTCGTCTTCCAAAACATGATCGCGCAAGACCGCGTCGAGCTTACGCGCAATGCCGATTACTTTATCGAAGGCTTGCCGCTGCTGGACAGCCTGACCTATCGTGAGGTGCCGGAAGCCAGTGTGCGCATGGCAAACCTGGTCGCCAGCCAATCCGATGTCATGGAGCAGGTGCCGCCCGAAAGTTTTGATATCTTCGGTCGCGCTCCCGGCATCGTCGCCGGTGCCGGCCCCAGCACCCGCCGGGCTTTTATTGCCTACAACTGCACCAAGCCGCCGCTCGATGACGCGCGTGTGCGCCAGGCGCTCTCTTACGCCATCGACCGCCAAGCCATCATCGACACCGTATTGAGCGGCAAGGGCCTGCCCGGAAACGGCTCCAGCATTCCGCCGTCGATGGACAATTACAACGCCGATGCCGACAAATACAATTACGACCCGGATATGGCGCGGGCTCTGCTCAGCGAGGCGGGGGCCGAGGGCATCAAGCTGGAGTTGATGGCTGGCTCGCTGAAGTTCCTGGCCGACACGGTCACCTTGATCAAGCCGATGGTGGAAGCGGTCGGCATTGAGGCGGAAATCCGCCTGATCGAGGTGGAGGCGGGTTATCAGTTCGTCTTTGACCGCACTTTCGATACCTACACCACCTGGGGCAACACCAGCGCGCTCGGCTCGGACATCGATATTCATACGCGCTGGATTTACGGACCCTTCATCGGCCGCGGCGATACGCTCTTCGGCTGGGGACCGCACAATGGCGAAATCTTCGAGCAGACGCACCAAACGATGAACGCCGCCGCCGCCAGCGCTGACGCCGATGAACGCCGCGCCGGTTATGACCAGGTGCAGGCGACCGTCGTGGACGAAGCCGTCGAGTTCGTTCTGTATTGGCCTGACAACCTGAGCGCCTGGCGCGATGGCATTTCCGGTTATGTTCCGCCGCTAGATGATGTCATCGACGCGTCAGAAATCGCCAAGGGCTAAGCAAGGCTAAGCCAACACCGCGGCGGGCGATGCTTTTGCGGCGTCGCCCGTCTACACATCCAAATGGCTGATTGTGTCTATGTGAGATATGGCTCGATTCATCACGCGGCGCCTGCTGTTCTCGCTGCCGGTTCTATTCGGCGTCACCCTTTTGATATATGTGTTGCTCTGGTTCGCGCCGGGCGATCCAGCGCTTTCCAGCCTGGGCATTTATGCCACGCCGCAACAGCTTGAGACGCTGCGGCAACAGTTGGATCTTGATAAGCCGATTTATGTGCTGTATGTGCGCTGGCTGGGGCAGATCGTCCGTGGCGACTTCGGCGTTTCGCTGATTACGAAAGAGTACGTCAGCAGGCTGATTGGGCACAGCCTTTCGATCACATTGCAATTGACCGCGGTGGCGATGGTGATGGTGCTGCTTATCGCCTTCCCCACCGGCATCATCTCCGCCGTCAAACGCAACAGCGCCAGCGACATGCTGAGCCGCGTCTTTTCCCTGCTGGGCATCTCCATGCCGAACTTTTGGCTGGCCCTGCTCTTCATCACCTTCATCGCCGTCGGCCTGGGCTGGTTTCCGCCCGGCGGCTATGTCTCGCCTGACCGGGGATTCGGTCCCTGGCTCCAGTCCTTGATTTTGCCGGCATTATCGATCGCGGCGGCGCCGGCGTCGGCATTGTCGCGCATGGTTCGCGCCAGCATGCTGGATGTGCTGAGCAAAGATTACATTCGAACGGCGCGCGCCAAAGGGCAGCGAGAACGCTGGATTGTCCTGCGGCATGCGCTTCGCAATTCTCTGATGGCGCCCATGACCATCATCGGCATGCAGGTCGGCTATCTGCTGGGCGGCGCTATCATCGTCGAGGTCATCTTCTTCTTCCCGGGTATGGGGCGGCTGCTGCTTGAAGCCGGCATTGATCAGGATTACTCGGTTGTGCAAGGCGTGGCGCTGGTATCCGCCGTCGCCTTCATCCTCGTCAACGTCCTGGTCGATTTTCTCTATATGCTCATCGATCCGCGCATACGGGACGCTCAGTAAAGGGGCGGGCAGTGGGCAGATTGTGGTGGCTGCGGAACGACCCTCTTGCTCTGATCGGGCTGATCGTCTTGGTCATTCTGGCCGTCAGCGCCGTATTCGCCGCGCAAATCGCGCCTTTCGACCCCACAGAACAGCATCTTTCCGACGTGCTCAAGGCGCCGAACGAGCTCTATCGCTTCGGCACTGATCAATTCGGGCGCGACATTCTCAGCCGCGTCATCCACGGGACGCGGATATCTCTCGGCTTGGGTTCGCTGGCGGTGATCCTGGCGGTGACGGTGGGCACGACGATTGGCTTGGCCGCCGGTTATATCGGTGGGCGGGTCGATGAAATCATCATGCGGGTGATCGATATATTCTTCGCCTTTCCGCCCATCGTGCTGGCGATATTCTTGATGGCGACCTTGGGGCCGAGCTTGCTCAATGTGGTCATCGTGGTCGCGCTCGTTACGATTCCACAGTTCACGCGCATCGCCCGCAGCGTCGCCATCAGCGAACGCAACCAGGATTATGTGCTGGCGGCGCGCGCGATGGGCGCCTCGACCGCTTCCGTGTTGCGCCGGCATCTGTTGGTCAACGCCTTTCCACCGCTGGCGGTGCAGGTGACCGTGCTGCTGGCTGACGCGATTCTGATCGAGGCGTCGTTGAGTTTTCTGGGCATCGGCGTGCGCCCGCCGACGCCGACTTGGGGCGGCATCCTCAGCGCCGGCCGCGATTATGTTTTTACCGGCTTCTGGTGGTTTACCGTCTTCCCTGGCCTGGCGATCTTTCTCGCCGTATTCTCGTTAAACGTTTTGGGCGACGGCCTGCGCGATTTCATCGACCCGACGACGCGCCCGCGCGGCGCCGGCCAATAGCGGCAGGACATCTTGCAATTCAACCATTTGAACAATGGGAGCGATAACTCATGAAAGTGCTTATTTCCGGCGTCTCCGGACGCGTCGGCGCAAACCTCGTGCATCAGCTTATAATGCGGGGTCATCGTGTGCGCGGGCTGGTCATGCCCGGCGACCCCAAAGCGAACAAAGCGGTGAGCCTCGGCGTCGAGATCGTGGAAGCCGATATTGCCGATGCCGATCGCGTGCGGGCGGCGGCCGACGGCGTCGACATCGTCATTCATCAGGCGGCGCAGATACTGGAGGGCATCCACCCGTCTGAGCGCATGCTCGAAATCAACACGCAGTCGACGATCAGTTTGCTGGAGGGCGCCTTGGCATCCTCTACGCCGGTGCAGCGCTTCATACTCGCCAGCACCGACCAAACCTACAATCCCTTTGTCACCCATCAGGTCACCTTTCATGAAGATTCACCGCAGCAGCCGGCCGATATCTACGCGCTGACCAAGCTGCTTTCCGAAAATGCTTGCCGAGCTTATATGGCTGAATACGGCTTGCCGGTGACGATCCTGCGCTACAGTTCGATCCTGGCCGCGAATGAGGTGCTTGGCGTGCTGAACCCGGTCTGGCTGAATTATTTTGTCGAACTTGCCGTGGCGAAGAACCGCATCCCCTGGTTTGGCGCGCGGCATGTGGACGAAGCCCAGGCGATTATCAATGAGCTCTTGCAAACGCCGGACGCCGTCTGCGCGGTCACCGACCCGAATGGAAAATCATGGGCGCTGGCCTTCACCGATGTGCGCGATGTGGTGGCTGGCACGCTGTTGGCATTGGAGAGCAAGAATGCGATTGGCGAAGCCTTTAACATGGTTGGTCCCGTTCCTGTCAATTACACCGCGGCAGCGCGCTTGATCGCGGATAATACTGACAGACCCTACCGCGACGTCGCAATGCCCTTCTATTGGGGACCGCATGTTTCCAACGAAAAGGCGCGCTCGATGCTCGGGTACAAGCCACAATTCAGCTTCGACAAGATGGTGGATACCGCCCTGGCCTTTCGGCGCGGCGATACGATCGATCAGATCCCGAATTAGCGATGCCCTCACGCTTGAAAATGACGATGTTCAGGGCGCTTCATTATCTGAAGCAGGCGCATCGGCCTGCCACTTGGCCTTGCGTCCTCCTGTGGTGGATTCGAATTTGCATCGAAATAGAGTGAACTGGGATTATTGCAGGCGCTCCAGGGCGCGCTTGGTCCGAACAGGGGCGATTGAGACCACTCGCTTCCGCTTTCACTCTGCGCAATGATATGATGGCCATGCTTTGCATCGTGTCTACACAATTGTTATGATAAATATGCGCGGAGCATTGAAGGTCTCAGATCGAAGTTAGGTTTCACTGCTCGCGCGGCTGCAAGAAGCAAAGTAGTAAAGGAGATTTTGAAATGTGCCGTAATCTGCACAAAACACTTGTCGTTTTGCTTGCGTTTCTTGTGTTCAGCGCCGTTGGGGTCGCGCAGGACATGATGTATCAGGAAGCGCCGATGTTGGCGGAGCAGGTCGCCGCGGGGGAACTGTCGCCGGTTGAAGATCGCCTGCCTCCCAATCCGCTGGTCGTGGAGCCGCTCAACGAAATCGGTACCTACGGCGGTACCTTGCGTCGCGGTACTGCCGCGCTCATTACGTACATGACATACAACATGACTTATGAGCCGCTCGTGCGCTGGAATACGCCAGTTTCCGGTGAAGGCCCCATCCAGCCCAATCTCGCCGAAAGCTGGTCATCCAATGATGACCAAACGGTATGGACGGTGAATCTGCGTCAAGGGGTCAAGTGGTCGGATGGAGAAGACTTCAGCGCTGAGGATGTGCTCTTCCTATGGTACGACAATTCTCTCAACGAAAGCGTCACCGGATTTGGCATTGGCGTGACATATCAGAATGGCGAGCCGCCAGCGTTGGAAGCTCTCGATGATCATACCCTGGTCTTCACCTATCAGGACCCGTACCCGCTCTTTGCCGAGACCCAGGCGTCGCTGCGCAACATCGCTTTGCCCAAGCACTATCTCTCTACTTTCCACCCTGATTACAACGAGGAAGCCACTTACGAAGATTATCAGGCGCAGACATTGCTGGAGAACGGACGCGGACGTCACACCCTGCAAGCCTGGATGTATGAAGACTTTGTAGTCGGCGAATTCTATAACCAGGTGCGCAATCCTTACTATTGGAAGGTCGACCCGGAAGGCAACCAGCTGCCCTATTTCGACCGCGTAACGATTGAGCTGGTTGAGGATCGTCAAGGTGTCGCCTTGGGCAATGTCACCGGGCAGTTCGATTTCGATACGACCTGGGTCGGTGTGCAGCATATTCAACTATTCAGCGAAGCGATTCAAGAGGGCCGCGATATCAGCCTGACCTTCGCCGACTTTGACGGAGTCGCCTTCCACTTCAACCTGGATCATCCCGATCCGGTGATCAAGAGCGCCTTCCGCGATGTCAATTTCCGCCGCGCCGTCTCAATCGGGATCAACCGTCAAGAAATCGGCGACCTTTTCTACGCCGGGCTGTTCAATCCCAACGGCTCATCGCTGTCGCCCGAATCGGGTTACTACACCGCGGACGACGGCGGATTGTGGGCGCAATACGATCCAGATGGCGCGCGCGCCATGTTGGAGGAAGCCGGCTATGTGGACGCGGACGGCGATGGCTTCCGTGAAGCGCCGGGTGGCGAGTCTCTGCAGTTGGTCATTGAGGTGGGCATCCACGATCTTTACACGCCGATTGTCGAGCTCGTGACCGAATACTTCGCGGACATCGGTCTCAACGCGATCATGGACGCCAACGACCAATCGCTGGTGCGCGAGCGATTCACCGCAGGCGACTTCATGATCCATACCTGGGACCGCGATGGCGCGAGTTATCCCTTCGGCGCGGAGATGCACGGGCTGGCGCCGACTGGTCCGAATACGCCTTTCTACCATCGCAATTGGGAGGAAGACCCGGTCGATGACGATTTCGTTCGCAATGTTGAGTTGATGCGCGCGGCATTGACCGCATCGGACGAAGAACGCAACGAGTTGATGTTTGAGGTATCGAATCTGCACGCGGACAATGTGTGGTATATCTCGACAGGCTTCTGGCAGCGTCCCTTCATCAAGAACAGGCGCCTGGGCAATATGGCGGATCGAATCTCGCGCAACAGCCAGTTGCAAGACGCATCGGCTTATCAGATGGAGACGGCATACGCCAAGTACGAGCCTGGCGAAGGCGGTTCCTAAGCTTTCGCAGATGCCGTAAATTGTGGTGGCGAGTCACTCGCCTTTCAGTGGCTCGCCATCCCGCCTCAAGCAGCAAAATAATGCTGTTCGTTGCGCCTCATGGAGCACTTGCCTAGATGACTGCCTTCATTATTCGGCGGCTGGTTTCGGCGGCGATAACGTTTTTTCTCATCACGCTAATCAGCTTTGTGGTGATTCAGTTGCCGCCGGGCGATGTGGTCTCGAATTGGGTGCGGCAGCAGGAAGCATCGACAGGCCAGCCGATGCCGCCGGAAACCATTGAAAACCTGCGCCGCACTTACGGTTTCGATGAACCCGTCATCGTTCAGTATTTCAAGTGGATTGATGGATTCCCGAGCGGAGATTTCGGCTTCTCGATCGAATACAGCAACGCGCCAGTCGCCGATATTCTGGTGCAGCGAACGGGTTTGACAGTATTCCTGGGCGTGGCGACATTGTTCATCTCCTGGGGTTTGGCGATTCCATTTGGCATCTTCGCCGCCACGCGCAAGAATTCGCGCTGGGATTATTTCTTGTCCACGCTGTCCTTCATCGGCATATCGACGCCGGATTTCCTGATCGCGGTCATCTATCTCTTCATCGCCGTGTTTGTGCTAAAGACGGATTACTCCGGTGGGCTTTTCTCGCAGCAGTTCAAAGACGCGCCCTGGACCTGGGAACGCGTCGTGGATTTCGCCAAGCATTTGCCGGTGCCGCTGGCGATACTGGGTTTGGGCGGCATGGCAGGCACCTTTCGCATCATGCGCGCCAACTTGCTGGATATCCTAGACCAGCAGTTTATCGAAGCGGCGCGCGCCAAGGGGCTAAAGGAGCGCATTGTCATATACAAGCACGCCACGCGCATTGCCGTCAATCCGCTGATCAGCCGCGTCGGCATGCAATTGCCGTTGCTCATCAGCGGCACGATCATCATTTCTATCGTGCTGGATTTGCCGACCTTGGGACCGCCTTTCATTCGCGCCTTGAATCGCCAGGATATGTTCCTGGCCGGAACGGTGCTGATGATCCTCGCGATTATCTTGCTGATCGGCAATCTGATCGCCGATATCGTCCTGGCCTGGAGCGACCCGAGGATTCAGTATGAATAAACTGGGCGGAAGCGGAGGCGAGCGCCGATTCAGTTTCTTCGGAGTTCGAAAGAAAAACATTGAGTCGGGCATTCAGGATGAGTATCAGCTGTTGACCGTGCGGCAACTGATGATCCGAAAGTTCTTGCGCAATCGCATGGCGCTGCTCTCATTCATCGCGTTGGTCATCATCTATCTTGTAACGCTCTTCGCCGGTTTCTTCGCGCCCTACACGGCACGCGACGCCGACTCCAAATTGACGTATTCGCCGCCGATGACTATCCGGCTGCAAGACCCTGAAACCGGGCATTTTCATCTGCCTTTCTTCTATCCACTGCGCGGCAAACGCAATATGGAGACCTTTCAACTCGAATACGTCGAGGAGCGCGAAAAGCGTATACCGATCCAGTTTTTCGTCAAAGGCGAGCCCTACAAGGCTTTGGGAATCATCGCGTGGGATGTTCATCTATTCGGTTCAAGCGATCCGGAAGAGCGGCTGCATATCATGGGTTCGGATGTGCGCGGGCGCGACTTATTCTCGCGCATCATCTACGGCGGGCAGGTCTCGCTTTCGGTAGGCATTTTCGGCGTATTGATCACAATCGCGGTCGGTTCGGTTATCGGGACGCTATCCGGCTACTACGGCGGCGTATTCGACAACGTGGTCCAGCGCGTCATCGAAACGCTTCGGTCCTTCCCGCAGTTGCCGCTGTGGATGGCCTTGGCCGCCGCTATCCCGCCGCAGTGGCCGCCCGAATGGGTCTATGCTGGCATCGTAGTCGTGCTGGCATTTATCAACTGGACCGGGTTATCGCGCGAGGTGCGCGGGCTGGTGCTTTCCCTGAAGGAACGGGATTACGTACACGCCGCGGAAGCGTCCGGCGCCTCGACCGCGCGCATTGTACGGAAGCATCTGATACCAAATATGGCGAGCCACATCATCGTCACGGCCACATTGGCAGTGCCGGTGACCATCTTGGGCGAGAGCGCCTTGAGTTTTCTCGGCATCGGCGTACGCCCGCCGATGGTCAGCTGGGGCTTGCTGCTCAACGACGCGATCAAGATTCAGAATATCGTGCTCTATCCCTGGACGCTCTTCCCGGGGCTATTCATTCTGGTTGCGGTCATCGCCTACAACTTCTTGGGCGACGGGTTGCGTGATATGGTAGATCCGTTCTCGCGCTAGTGCCACAAGCGCTTTGACTATGTGAAGGCGAATATGCCGTTTAGCGTGCCCAGGACAAGGACATAAGCTCGGCATGGACACCGTTCTGGAAGTCAGCAACCTCAAGACTTATTTCTACATCGAACAGGGCGTGGTCCGGGCGGTTGACGGCGTATCTTTCACGCTGCAGGCTGGCAAAACGCTGGGTATCGTCGGCGAAAGTGGCTGCGGCAAGAGCGTCACATCGCGGACGATCATGCGCCTGCTTTCGCCGAGCCTCGCGCGCATCGTCGATGGTTCGATCAAGTACTATCCCGCGGACGGCCCGCCCGTCGAGCTGACGCAAGTCGACCCCTATGGCGACCGGATTCGCGATATCCGCGGCAACGAAATCGCCATGATCTTTCAGGAGCCGATGACTTCGCTGAACCCGGTCTACACGATTGGCCAGCAGATCATGGAAGCGATTCTGCTGCACCAGGATGTCAGCAAGGACGAGGCACGGGCGCGGGCGATTGACGTGCTGCGCCTGGTTGGCATACCGCTGCCGGAACAGCGCGTCGACCAGTATCCGCACGAGTTCTCCGGCGGGATGCGGCAGCGCGCCATGATCGCGATGGCCTTGAGTTGCAACCCGCGCATCCTCATCGCCGATGAGCCTACCACCGCGCTTGATGTGACGATTGAGGCGCAGATCCTCGAGCTAATCCAGCAGATTCAGCAAGACAACGACATGGCATTGATCATGATCACGCATGATCTGAATGTGATCGGGGAAGTGGCCGACCACGTCATCGTGATGTATTTGGGCCAGGTGGTGGAGAGCGCGCCGGTCGACGATATCTTCGACCAACCGAAGCATCCGTATACGCAGGGCTTGCTGAATTCGCTGCCCATGATCGGGCGCGGCGACCGCCTCGAGCCAATCACCGGTTCCGTCCCTGGCCCGCATGAACGGCCTCGGGGCTGCCCGTTCGCGCCGCGTTGCCCGCAGGTGATGGATCGCTGCCGCGCCGAAAACCCGCCGAGCTTCGTGCTGGGCCCAGCCAGCGATGTGGCTTGCTGGTTATATGAGGAGGCGGCGGAGCCTAGCCATGACTCCAGTTGAGGCAGCGGGCCCCGACGCCATTCTCAAGATCCGGGACCTGCGGCTGCATTTCCCGGTCAAGGCCGGTCTGCTCAAGAAGACGGTGGGCTACGTTAAGGCGGTTGATGGCATATCCTTTGACGTTTATGCAGGCGAAACTGTGGGGCTGGTCGGTGAAAGCGGCTCGGGCAAGACCACCATTGGGCGCTGCATCGTGCGCTTATACAAGCCGACCACCGGCAGTATGCATTTCCGGACGGGAGCGGGCTTGGTGGATATCGCCCAACTCGACAAGCGCGAATTACAGCCGATACGCCGCGATATACAGATGCTGTTTCAAGATCCCAATTCGTCGCTAAATGCGCGGATGCGCGTCGGTGATATCATCGCCGAGCCGCTGGAAATCCATGCGATCGGCACGGCTGACGAGCGCCGGGCGCGGGTTGAAGACTTGCTAGAGCATGTCGGCCTGGGCGCGGAGATGTACAACCGCTATCCACATCAATTGAGCGGCGGTCAGCGCCAGCGGGTTGGCGTCGCGCGGGCGCTAAGCATAGAGCCGCGCCTGGTCATCTGCGATGAGCCTGTCTCCGCCCTGGATGTGTCAGTGCAGGCGCAGGTGCTCAACCTGCTGGCGGATTTGCAAGAAGAATTGGGGCTGACTTATGTATTCATCGCCCATGACCTGAGCGTCGTGGAATACATCAGCGATCGCGTCATGGTGATGTACCTCGGCAAGCTGATGGAAACCGCGCCGACCAGGAAAATCTTTGAGCGGCCGGCGCATCCCTATACCGAAGCCCTGCTCAATTCGATTCCCAAGCGGGTACGGGGCGGTCATCGCAAGCGCTTTGTGCTGACGGGTGATATTCCCAGCCCGGTGAATCCACCCGCGGGCTGTGTCTTTCATACACGCTGCCAATATGCAAAAGATATCTGCAAGACCGAAACACCGCCCTTACGGACGCTGCCCAAGGATCCCTATACCAGCGTCGCCTGTCATTTGGTCGATGAGCTTTCGCTTTCGCCCTATTACACGGCCGCAGAGCGCGCTGATCTGGAGCCGGATCGTGCCTGAATGCTGGAATATCGTCGTCCGATCCGACTGCGCGCTGCCCAAGGATTTTGTGATTGAGCATCGGCTCGAGCGTTTTCTGCCCGATCCGCAGCGACCACATTTGCAGGTGGCGGAAATGGATGCCGCCGGCGCCGTTGTTGACCCCTTTGTTCCCAGCCAGCTTGATCGGGACGCCGGAGGGGCAAGAGCCGTATTTCTGCTTGCGGACGCAACCGCCGCCGCTTGCGCCCGCTACTTTCGCATTCAACAATCCGAGGGTGAGCCGCCCGGCAAAGAACTGATTGAATGTCGCCAAGGCCTTGTGTATCAGGAGCAAGAAAGCTATCTGATATCGACCCCGTCGGCCTCATATTTCTATCATGTGCGCGGCGCGGGATTCGCTAGCATGATCGACCGCGAAGGCAAGGACTGGTTAAGCTATCGCCCGCATGGCGGCTCTGATGGCGCCTATCGGGGAATCCCAAATCTGGCTCACCCGGAGAATCATTTTCACCCCGGCGGCGATGGCTGTCGCAGCCGCATCCTGAACGCAGGCCCGCTCAAGGTTACCATCGCGTCCGAATCCAAGAATGGCAAATGGGCCTGTCGCTGGGAGGTTTTCCCCACTCACGCGCGGCTGACCGTGCTCAAAGTTGATCATCCCTATTGGTTTCTCTATGAAGGCACGCCGGGGGGCGCGCTGGACGAACAGGGCGACTATTGTGTGATTTCCGATGGCAGTCGGCGGGCGCTGTCCGAGAGCTGGGCGGGCACTCTGCCCCATCCGGAATGGATATACTTCGGCGCTTCCAACCTGAACCGTGTGCTCTTCTTGGCGCATCACGAAGCGGATCAACATATTGATTCTTATTGGCCGATGGAAGGCAATATGACCGTGTTTGGATTCGGCCGAGACGGACTGGCCAAATTTATGACCGAGACGCCGGCACACTTTACCATAGGTTTCGCTGAGACCAACGCGTTCCACGCTGTCGAAAACCTGATCGGCGCGCTTACGCAGCCGGTATTGATCTCCGCGGCTGCGCAGTGACCGGTGTGACTATGTACGACAGGCCGACAGTCGCCATCATCGGCGCCGCCAGCACGACCTTCGGGCCCAAGGTGCTGCGCGACATCCTAAATCACCCTCAAATTGGCGGCAGTACGCTGCGCTTTGTGGATATCAACGAAGAGCGCCTGGCTATCTACGACAAACTTGCGCAGAAACTCAACGATTACCTCGAAGTCCCGATCCAAATCGTCTCGACAACCGATCGCCGTGAAGTCCTCTCTGGCAGCGACTATGTCATCATCACGGTGGATACGGGACACTACCGCACCTGGCAGCAAGATTTCAGTGTGCCGGTCAGGTATGGCAGTCGACAGATATTGGGCGAGCTGGGCGGGCCGGGCGGGCTCTTCCATTCGCTGCGTCAGATTCCACTGCATCTTGAGATCGCGCGCGATATCAGTGAACTCTGTCCCGACGCCATGGTGATGGTGACTTCGAATCCGCTAAACCGCATTTGCCTCGCCTTGGAGCGCTATGCGGATTTGGGCCAGATCTTGGGTTTGTGCCACGGCGTTGAGATGGCGCTCTATCTTTTTCTCAATCGCGTCATGGGGATAGACGGTGATGACATGGAGGTCACCGCCGCAGGTACAAACCACCTGACCTGGATTCTTGACCTGCGACGCAAAGACACCGGCGAGGATTTGCTCCCGCTGATGAAAGAGCGCTTGAGCCGCATTGACGATGACGAACAGGCGCTGTCGCGCAAACTGCTGGAGGTCTATGGCTATTTCCCCGGCACGCTCGACAGCCATGCCGGCGAGTACATTTCCTTTGCTTGGGAATTCTACGGCGTCAAAGGCATCGATTTTTCCGGGCACCGGACGCAGGAGGCAAACCGCTGGCAGTACTTGCGCGACCTCGCCAACAACGACGCCGAATGGGACAAATTCGAGCAGGCCTATGGCGATCAGAGCGCCCTCTCGGCTGAGTTGCGGCTGGATCCATTTTTCGCGCCGCGCAGTTGGGCCGATACGCTGGCCTTTCCAATCATTGCCGCTGCTACCACGAATGAGTTCCATCGGCTGCCGGCTGTCAATATGGTCAATACTGGCCAAATCAATAATCTGCCGCGTGGAGTTTTTGTTGAGGCGCCCGCGGTCGTCGATGGCGGCGGCATTTACCCCGTGTCGATGGGCGATTTGCCGCAGCCCTTGGCCGCTTTCAACCGGCGCGATATCGACCAGGCCGAACTAATTGTCGAAGCCGCCGTCCACGGAGATCGAAATCTTGTCTTGCAGGCTGCCCTTATGGATCCGGTTGTCGAGAGTGTCACCCAAGTGGAAGCGATGGTTGACGAAATGCTGCGACTGAATGCCGACTACCTGCCACAATTCGCTTGAGCAAAGGCGATTAACCGGAGAGCTCATGTCCAAGTTCAGTTTTCGCCAACACTTTATCGCCCTGGATGTGCCGCCCATGCTGGCGCAAACTTGCCTCGCCGACTTGGATGGCGATGGTCAGCTTGAGTACATCGTCGGCGAGCGCTACGGCACGCTCTACTGGTACAAATATCATGCGCCCGATCGCTGGACCGAGCATATCGTGGGTCACGATTCGCCTTCTGATGTCGGCTGCATCGCGCTGGACGTCACAGGTGATGGGCGGCTGGATGTCGTCGCTGGCGGCGTCTGGTATCGCAATTCGGGAGATTTTAGCAAGCCCTTTGAACGCTTCGAATTTGACCCTGACCTGGCTGGCGTTCATGATATTGCCGCCGCCGATGTTGATGGCGATGGCGTTCCAGAAATCGTAACCATGTCCGACCTGAACGACCTGCGCTGGTACAAGATCGCGGCTGATCCGGAGCAGCGGTGGCATCATACAATTATCGGTCCCGCCGTGCATGCCGGCGTTGCAGTTGGCGACCTGGACGGCGATGGCGATATTGATATCGTGCGCACCAACGTCTGGTTCGAAAATGTCAATGGCGATGGCAGCAAATGGCAAGTGCGCCCCATAGGTCCGAATACCTATCCACCCGCAGATTTTCGTCCGCGTTTCGCTTTTGATGGCGTTCGCGCTGCCGTCTGCGATATGAACGGCAACGGCCGGAATGATGTGGTCTTCTGCGATGCCGAAATTCCGGGCGGGGCTGTTTGGTGGATGGAAAACCTGGATGGCGCCGGTCACTATTGGAAGCGACACGACATTTGCATGTCAAAGGTTCCCCGCCGCGGCGCACTGCACAGCTTATATGTCGGCGACCTGGACGGCGATGGCGATCTGGATGTCTTCTCCTGCGAGATGGAATATGTGCGCGGCGAGGGGCGGCCGCGTTTCTATATTTGGGAGAATCTGGATGGCGTCGGAGGCGCCTGGAAGGAACATGTCATCTTCAATGGCAACCTCGGTGGTCATGAAGCTGTCGTCGGCGACGTGACCGGGAACGGTGCCCCCGATATCATCGCCAAACCCTGGCAGCCGCACCCTGACAACGCGTTGGACGGTAGAATGTTCATCCTGTTTCTTGAAAACCTTGGACTCTCCTAATCAGACCAATAAGGACTTATTTGAATCAAGCAGAGCAAAGGTGACAATATGGCAAAGGAAAAAGTGAAGATCGGCGTAGTTGGCTGCGGCGTAGTCGCCGCTGCCTATTACCTGCCTTATCTCATGACCTTGGATAATGCGGAGATCACGGCAGTATGCGATCTTCATACGGTGCGAACCGAGGCATGCGTCCGCGTCTTCGGCGCGAAAGAGCAGTACGGCGACTATTATGACATGCTGGAGAAATCCGACATTGATGCGGTTTTCATTCTCACCGCGCCTGGCACGCATGTCCCCTTCGCCTTGGCGGCGATCGAAGCGGGCAAGCACATCCTCATTCAAAAGCCAATGGCGACAGACTTGGATGACGCCCGCAAGATTCGCGATGGCGTCCGCGCTGCCGGGTTAAAGGCAATCATTGAGCCCAGCTCCAGTACGCCGCTCGATCCAGATTTTCTTGTGCTTCGCGATCTGGTGAAACAAGGCGTACTAGGCGACATATTGTGGTTTTCGCTCGGCGCAACCGGACCCACAACGTATGCGCCCGGGCTGGCCAGCAATCCCTACGGCAAAGCTGCCTTCTTTGATGCGGACAGTGGGGGTTTTTTATTTGACCTGCCTTACGCGCCGACGAATATCGTCGGTGTGCTCGGACCGTGCAAGTCCGTCTTCGCCCACGCCAAGATTTCGGTCGCGGATGACTTCATCGTGCCCGAGTCGGAGTTCGACAAATTTATGGCGCAGATCAGCGATCCGCAGGCTGCCAATTACTGGGACGTTGTCGTCAACCTCCCGCGGACCGAACCGGTGAAGATGGAAGCGGTGGATCAAGCCTATTCGCTTTATGAAATGGCTGACGGCTCGCACGGCGCTTGCCATGTCGGTCGCATCTATCATCCGATCTTGCCAGGAGCTGGCGGTGGCGCTCTCAGCGTCTACGGCACGGAAGGCAACCTGTTGTTCGGCGCTGGCTACAAGGCGTCAATCATCAGCAGTCGCATAGAGCTGTTGCCGGAAGTCTCGGAGGATGGCTGGTTCCATATTCCCTTGCGGGGCGACCGGAGCAAGGCGCGCTGGCCCGTTCCGGCGCCTGGCGCCTTCAATTATTACCATGAATCGTCGAGGCATCTGGTAGAGTGCATCCTGGAAGACAAGGAGCCACTGGTCAATGTGGATTGGGGCCTGCACATCACGGAAATGATGGTTGGCGCGCTAAAATCATCGGAAACGGGCGAGCTCTATCACATGACGACCGGCTTGGACTACTAGGAGCGAATGATGAAGCGATTCAAAGTAGGCGTCGTCGGCTTGCGCTTCGGGCAATTCCTAGTGCGCGCCTTGGCGCATCTGGAGTGCGCGCAGCTGGTAGCGGTGGCTGACCGCAACCCGAACATCGCCGAAGGCCTGGACACATACGCCGCCCGCTATGGCGCCAGAGCCTATCGCTCCAGTGATGAAATGTTCGCGAGCGAGACGCTTGACGCCGTCGTCATCGCCACGGCGCCAACGTCGCGCGCCGAGATCATCGAGCAGGCGGCGGCGCGCGGCATTGCCATGTTCGTGGAGAAACCCTGGGCGAGCAACCCGACTCATGCGGCGCAACTGGAGGACATTTGTCGGCGGCATGACGCTGCGGTGATGCTCGGGTTCAGCTTTCGCTTCCATCCCGCTATCGCGCGCCTGAAGCAACTGATGTCGGATGAACTGGGTGAATGCTGGATGCTCAACGGTGAATATGTATTTGATTACCTGCCATCGGCAAACGGCTGGTTTTGGGATCCGGAAAACGGCAACGGCATGTTCAATGAAAACTCTTGTCATCTCTTTGACGCGGTCTGCTATCTCATGGGCAAGCCGGTTTCCTTGACAGCGGAAGCGGCGCAATTCGTTGGCCGCCCGGCGGAAGAAGCCGCCGCGATATCGTTGAAATTCGAAAGCGGCGCCATCGCTGCGCTCACAGTCGGCGGTTATGGCGCAAATGGACACTGGGATTTCCCTCGGATTGACATCACCACCGAGCATGGCCAAGCGCGTTTGCGCGGTCGCCATCATATGTGGGACTCGCTGACTTGGGCGAAGCGCAGCGGAGATACCGTCAGCACGTTTACGCAGCCGCCGGAGATCCTCGGCACGACGCGGTACACGCAGGCCTTCACCCATTTCTTCGAGTGCCTGAGCAAGGGCGAGCAGCCGCGGGCCACCATTGAAGACGGCATGCTGTCTGTCGCCATCGCCGATGCAGTCACCAGATCGGCGCGCAGCGGGAATAAAGTCATGTTGGACATAGCGTGAGGATAAAGTGATGCGATTGGGTGTAGAAGTCGGCAAGCACACACATGATGTCGCCGTCGAGCACGGGATCAAAGGCGTTCCGATCTCAGCGGATCAGTTAGTCAACGATGGCGTGGACGCGACGCTCGCGCCGTTGCGAGAGCGGGGTTTGGAGGTCTGTCAGATTGGCGCATTCGGCTTCAATCCGCTGTCGGTCGATAGCGAGGCGCAAACGCGACAGACAGAAATGTTCGCCAGTGCGATTCCATTGGCGGCGGATACTGGCTGCGCCTATATCGTCATCAATGGCGGCAACTACCATCCTTCAGGCTTTGGCGCCGCCGATTCCCGCAATTTCATGGATGAATCGTTGGCAGCGGTGGCGGAAGCGCTGAAGCCAATGCTGGAATTAGCAGAGCGACACAAGTCCAAACTGTCGATCGAGCCCTATTTGAAGACGGCGGTCAATTCGCCGGAGAGTTTCCTGCGGCTGAAAGAACTGGCTGGCGGATCGGACGCCCTGCGCTGCAATATCGATGTGACCAGTTTGTACACCTATCAGGACCTTTGGGATCCCGCGCCGAAAGTCGAGCATATCTGTAACGGGCTGGCCGGTCACTACGGCTTGGGACACATCAAGGGCGTCGCGCTTAAGGAAGGGTTTCACATACATGTAGAGTTGGCGCCAATTACAGAAGATACAACCGACTGGTCACAAATGCTTCGATTGATGGCGCCACATCTGCCCGATGACAGCTGGCTGATTTTGGAGCACATGTTTTCGCCCGAAGAAGCGCGAGCCAGTCTGTCCCATCTGCGGAAAGCAGCGGACCAGGCAGGTGTGAGACTGGAATAATCATTTGCGTTCGTGCTCAGAGCGCGCCGAAACACTGGTCGAGATCAATCGGCTTGCCGTTTTCGATGGACTCGTAACCGGCCTGCACAATACTAAGCGTAGTCCGTTCGCTCGCGCCTGTGGTCGGGACGACATTATCGTCTTCTATGTAGTCGGCAAAGGCAGCCAATTCGAGTGCGTAACCTGACAAGCTCGGCACGGGGTAGGCTTGTTGGGCAGGCGGCTCGTTTGAAGCATTGCCAAAGACCACATAACCATCTTCGCCTGCATGGATGCTCCCGCCGCTGCCACCGCCATCGGCTTATGACAAATCGAAACGGCATGAATGCGGGGATCAGCCAGCATATCGTCCAGGCGTGAATACGCAGTCTCGATGCTTAAGGCGGATGCCGCCTCGCGCCGGTGCTCGCCGCCATCTCCTCATCCGCGATCTTCCCCACGGCATTGCGGTGGCGTTTGGGCATGCCGTGTTTGTCCACCGGCAGCCGATCGCCCACGTATTCGTCGTAGCTGATCGCCGCCAGTATGGCCCCGCGGTCACGCTCGCCAGCCGCGATCATGCTCCTAACGGCGCTTCGAACGCCACTTACGTACCTGCTTGTCCAGTTCAGCCAATCTTGAATGACCGCTTGCTCATGCAGCACCGGCCCATGACCCGAAATCAACGTTTCAATATCCAGCTGTTTGAGCCCCTTTATCGATGCTCCCAAGGCCGCGCTGCTGTGAAATATCGCGGGCTCATTTACCGGGCGGCTTTAGGTACTTCGAATCAATCTCGTCCATACGCCGCACCTTCGGAGCCGAAGGACTGCGATCGTCGAACTCAGATACAAGCCACGTTTCCACGATGGACTTGGCGAGTTCGGGACCAATCACGCGCGCGCCCATGGTCAAGATCTGCGCGTTGTTGCTCTTGCGGGAGCGCTCCGCTGAGTATGTGTCGTGACAGAGCGCGGCGCGGATTCCGGGAACTTTGCAGGCGGTGATCGCCATGCCGATGCCCGTGCCACAAACAAGAATACCGCGTTCACAGCTGTCCTCGGCCACAGCCAGAGCGACGCGCTCGGCGACATCAGGGTAATGCTCAACGGCGTCGGTTTCCACAACGCTGAGATTGATAATGTCGACGCCGCTCTGATCACGCAGCAGTTCTTCTACAACCTGAAGAAGCGATTCACCCGCGTCATCGCAGCCGATTGCAATCTTCATAGGCTTTCTCTTTCCGCTCACCGAATTGCCGTAGCCCTGTCTAGCGCTGAGCTGTCTCAATAGTCATACAAGTGATCTTACGCTGATTCGGGCCGTCCAGCTCTAGCAGCAGGATATTTTGCCAGACGCCCAAGGCAAGCTTGCCGCTAACGATCGGGACCGCGAGTGATGCGCCGGCAAAAGCGCTCAGAATATGCGCTTCAGCATTGGGATTGCTGCGCCGAGCGTGTCGAAACGGCCGCATTTCGCGCAGCCAGTTTTCCGCTATCTTGACAAGATCTTCCCGCAGATCCGCGTCATCTTCACAGAGAATCAGCGCCGCGGTGGTATGCGTCAGGTAAAAGACGGCGAGTCCGTTTTTCACATTGCCGATCATTGATTGGCATTGTTCAGTCAGGTCTATTACCTGAGTCTTTAGTTCAGTTGCGACAGTTATTTGGCGCATCATCAGTTATTGGCGCCTTCCGCCTCACACTAAAGCTAGTAACGACGATCAAAGAGCGGATGATACACTTCTCGGAAGAATGCCTGACGTTCCGTGCTTAAGCCATCGATCACGGCTTGATCAAATCTGGGTTTGTGGTGGCGCACGTTCACATGATTGTAGGCGTAGAAAACCGCAATGCGGTTGTGCTCCTTCAGTTCCCAAGTATTGCCGGAATGGCATACCGCCTCGGCAAAGGCAACGATAGACCCCGGCGGGCAAGCATAGCGATCAAAGAGAAAAGACTTGGTCACTTCTTCGCGCCTGCTCTTATCAAAGATGCTTTTAGGAACCTTGAAGTTGGATTTATGCGAACCAGCCATAAATAGTGTTCCACCCTTGTCATACACCACTTCGTTCAATTCGAAAACCACGCGCAGCATGCCGGTATAGATCTTGTTGTTGTAAGCATGATAATGGTAATTGGGGTTCAGCGTCGGTCCACCACCGTGGGGGCCTATGCCTTGATCGCCGTGTTTGCGCACGCTGACGAATGTGCTTTCCAACCGCCACTTTTCCGGATTGCTGGAGATGGTGAATTCCAGCAGATCAATGACGGCAGGATGATCGATCAGTTCGGCGAACGGGCCGCCGGGCAATGACCGTTCATGCGCAGGCAGCGACTCCGGATCGTTCTCCAGCATTTTCGTACGGGATCTTAAGCGATCAACAAGATCCGGCTCGAGTACACCGGGCAGGACAACATAGCCCTTAAGGTCAAAGGCAAACTTCTGTTCTTCTGTCAACATTAGCATTTTCTCCTTGTTGATTGCCGCATCTTGAGTCTCCCCAATAGGTCTATGGATTCCTCCCGCATTTCGCTTCGATTGCTCGTTCGATATCGCTGACGAGGATCATGCCATTGCTACCGCTGCCCGTGATGCTTGTCCAATCAACGCTCGCCTGCTTTGCTAAGCGCCTCGCTTTTGGCGAGATCTTAGGTCCTGCAGTTTTTCTGTGTTCATCATTGAGTGTTTTTGCTTCATCTTCGGTTGTATGGCTTTTCTCGATTAGGACTCCCCTGTTTTCCGCCGCAGCGGCATACGGAGACGCAGCGATACCCGCTCTGTAGCCTCGGCTTTCGACCTGGGAAATGTCCGCCGCCGTTTCAATTATCGCGACCACCTGTTGCGGCATGACGGCGCTTTGGTCCGGCTCGATAATTTGGGTTAAGGTCCCGTCGACGAAGGCATCCACCTCGACAATTGCTTTGTCCGAGTCGATCTCAAAAAGCAGGTCGCCCTTCTCAATTTTGTCGCCGACATGCTTATGCCAGGCAACTAATATCAATTCGGCGACTGCTTCTCCAATCTGTGGCACCAAAATCTCTACGCGCATGTCATTGATCCATCAGTTCAAGGATTGCGCTGCGGATTCGTGATTCACCCGGAATGACAGCACTCTCCAAAACGGGTGAAAATGGTATTGGGACATTGGGCGATGCAACGCGCAGGACAGGAGCGTCCAAGTATCCGATTGCTCGGTTAGCGATTTCCGCAGCCAACTGCGCGCCCCAACCGCCCCGTTCATTGCCTTCCTCCACGATAACGATGCGCGATGTTCTCACTACCGAGTCTATCACCAGTTCGGTGTCGAAAGGAACCAGGCAACGTGGATCGACGACTTCTGCACTCAGGCCTTCGCTCTCGAGAGCTTCGGCGACATTCAAGCTGCGGTGCAACATCTGTCCATTAGCCACAACGGTGATTTCGCTGCCCCGTTTTTTGATATCTCCTTTGCCCAGCGGTATAAGGTATTCTGTTTCGGGCACGTGACCCCGGCTTATGCTGCTCTTAGCCAGTTGGCGTCCTTTGCTGCCGTATAGATGTTTATGCACGCAGAACAGCACGGGGTTGTTGTCACGCACGGCGGACTTAAACAACCCTTTGGCGTCATAAGGCGTGGCCGGCGTAACGATCTTTAGCCCGGGAATGCCAAAGAAAATGGTTTCCACCGAATTCGCGTGTTGTGCGCCACGTCCAGAAGCGCCAGTTGGCAGTTGAAACACCAGCGGGATACTGACTTGGCCGCCCGACATATAGCGCAGTTTGGCGCATTGCTGAATGATCTGATCAAATGCGGTGAAAATGAAGTCCCCGTATTGGAAATCGATGATTGGGCGCATGCCTTGAACGGCGGCGCCAATCGCCAATCCCACAAAACCGGCTTCTGATATCGGCGTATTAAGAACGCGCTCGGGACCGAATTCATCGAGCAGCCCGAGCGTGAACAGAAATGAGCCGCCGATGCGGATGTCCTCGCCCAGCACGAACACCTGCTCGTCACGGCGCATTTCTTCCCGCACCGCTTCGCGCAAGGCCTGTACAATTGTGAGCTCACGATTTGAAGATTGGGCGGGCGCCGTTCTGTCAGTCAGCATAGACAAACTCCAGCGCAGCCGTGAGAGCGGGGGTATCGCTCGCCAGCGCGAAGTCTACAGCCGCGTCGATGGTAGCCGTCACAGCTTCTTCCAGCACATCGAGCGCACTCGGCGAGAAACGTTCATCCTTCAGCAGCCTTGCGCGAAAAGCTGGAATTGGATCGGTTTTGAACCAAGCCTCGACTTCTTCCCGCGGCCGGTAAGCGCCGGGGTCATCGCGTTTGTGTCCGCCGCGACGATAGGTCAGGCATTCGATGAGTGTCGGACCGCCGCCACTTCGCGCGCGTTGCGCCGCAGCCATCACCGTCTGGAAGACGATAATGGGGTCGTTACCGTAGATCGTGCTGCCGGGCATGCCATAAGAGGAGGCGCGTTCAGCTACGTACTCGATCGCCATCACCTCCGAAATGTGCGTCGAAACGCCGTACAGATTGTTTTCGCAGAGGAAGACCACCGGCAGCTTCCAAACAGACGCAAGATTCAGCGCCTCGTGCCAGTCGCCTTTATTAACGGTTCCTTCGCCGAAAAAGTTAAGAGCAACCTGGCCCGTCTCCTGGCGCTTAAAGGCGAATGCCATACCAGCAGCAATTGGCGAGGAAGCGCCGACAATGGCGAGCGCGGGCAGTGCGCCCACTGACATATCGCCGACATGCAAAGAGCCGCCTTTGCCGCGGCAGCAGCCCGTCTCCTTGCCGAACAGCTCCGCCATCAATGAATCGGCGCTGAGGCCTTTTGCCAAGGCTTGGCCGTGTCCGCGATGCGTCAGTGTGATGACATCATCCGCTTCCAGCGCCATACAAGCGCCAACAACACTTGCTTCCTGGCCCAGCGACAGATGAATGGTTCCCGGCATGATGCCTTGCAGAAACAGTTCATTGACTTTTAATTCAAATTGCCGGATCAATACCATTTGTCGATACATCGCCCTCAGCAAATCGGCATCGAATGGTTCAAGCGGAGCGATGTCGGGTATTTGGGGCAGGCGGATACTCAGTTCTTGCATTTATTGCTCCTCCCTTGCGGCAATCTCTTCCAAGCTCCGAACATGTGGCCGGAGCGCCTGCACCACCGCCTGGTAGGCCTCAAAATTGCCATCGTATAGCTGCCGCGATTCGTCGGCAGGCTGCAATACTTCGGCCGGCAGGGTACGTACCCGTCGAGCATCCACCCAGTCGTCGAACAGGCCTGTCGCAATGCCAGCCAATATCGCGGAGCCGTAGGCAGCAGATTGTTCAGCCGGCTTCACCATCGGACGACCCAGTACATCGCAGATCAGTTGACTCCAGAGCTGGCTCTTCGCGCCGCCTCCGAGCAGATAAAGCTCGCTAATTGACTCACCGAAATCACTTACGAGCTCGAAGCAGTCGCGCAGCGAATATGCCACGCCTTCCAGTATAGCGCGTGCAAAGTCCTCCAGGCGGTGCCGTCTGTGGATACCAACAAAGTCGCCTCTCAAATGCGGATCCCAATAGGGAGACCTTTCCCCCTGCAAATATGGATGAAACAGCAGACCGCGCGCGCCCGGCACAGAATCCGCGGCAAGCGACTCGACCTGCTTGTACGCAGGCTGCCCGGCGGGATGCTCCGTAGCAGCGCGACAAAACGTCTCCGCGAACCATTGCAAAGTGGAGGTTCCGGAATTGGTCGCTGTGATCGCGAACCAATGCGGATCTACGACATGTCGGTAAAGAATTGCGCCGGGAGAGGGCTTGGCATCGCGCATGACCAGGTTGACGTTGGCAGCCGTGCCAAGTTTGAGTACGCAATGTCCTGGAACGATTGCGCCAATGCCGGCTGCCTCCACCACGGAATCACCGCTGCCAACGGCCACTGGCGTGCCTTTGAGCAAGCCACAATCTCGCGCGGCATTCTCAGTCAACTCACCGCTGATGTCGGTCGCCGGTCTCACTTGCGGCAGCATTTCCTTGGCCAAATCGACAATTTCGAGCAGCGCGGGCGACCAGGCGCCGGCATGTACATCATAGAGTTGCGTGCCTATCGCATCATACTCATCCGTCTCGTACAGCCCGGTGAGCCGATAACGCACATAATCTTTAACCACCAGAATGTGGCGCAATCGCCGATAAACGGCCGGTCTGTTTTCTTGCAGCCAAAGCAATTGGGGCAGCGTCCACGCCGGATTGACTCGGCACAGGGTGGCCGCGAATATGGCGTCGCCGCAGTTGGTTTCGAGGCGCTCGGCCTGTGGCGCGCTGCGCAAGTCTGACCAATGAATCGTCGGATGCAGAATTTCGCCTGCGCCATCCAACAGGGCGACGCTATGGGCCGGCCCCGCGATAGAGATGCCCATGACGTTCGCTGGCCTGATACCGCCTGAGTCCAAGCAATTGCGGACCGCTTCACAGGCGCTACGGTACCAATCCTCGGGGTCCTGCTCTGCGGCCGCGTATTGCGGATGGCGTGTAGGATACGGTTGAGCGTTTTGGCTGACCGGGCGCAGACTGTCATCGACGATTGTGCATTTGCACGCGCTACTGCCGACATCAATGCCAATCAGAAACGAAGACATGAGGAATTTCCGAAGTAGAATTTAATCAATTTCTCTTTCGATCTGGTCATTAGCAAGGCGCGCTACCAGGTATTTCAAATAGCGATCGTTGACTTCGGCCGGTAGCTTGTCGAAGCCCCAGGCGCTGAAATCGCAGGGGCGGCAGATGCAACTGGATCAATGACCCCGCTTCATAATCCGCTCTAACTCGTCGAGCGGGAGCTCGTAGGCGGTTCGCCCTCTGAAACCCGTCATTGTCTCCGCCCCGGTCAGGGCGTTCAAAATCGCTTCTTCGACCGCTTCCACGACGCCAAGGAAGAAACCGTTGAGCTGGTCGTTTGGCAGCATTTTAAGCGCATAAGGCGCTTGCGTTTTGTTCAGCAGTTGGTTGCCAGTGGCGAAGGCCAGGAAGATGTCGCCGCTGCCGTGGTGTCCTATCCCCCCGACGCGCGCCAAACCAATGGTAGCGCGTTGTGCCAGGCGTTTGCACTGAGAATGTACGAGCGGCGCATCGGTAGCGATGATGACGATGATTGAACCCCCGCCCGCGGATTCCGCCCGGCTGGAGGGGACCTTGTCAATCGAAATCTCCCGCCCGACCGGGACGCCGTCCACCCGCAGGTCTTCACGCGCCCCGTAATTGGCTTGCACCAATGCGCCGACGGTGTAGGTCCCGCTGGGGCAGCTGACCATCCGCGAAGCCGTTCCAATCCCGCCTTTGAACTCGTGACAGATCATCCCGGTTCCGCCGCCGACGTTGCCTTCCGCCACCGGGCCGCTTCTAGCCGATTCAATGGCTTGGTACACATGGTCTTTCGTGACGTGAAATGCAGCCATATCATTCAGCCAGCCGTCCCAGGTTTCGGCGACGACGGGAAGATCCCAAACCTCCGTCCAGCCAAAATCGTAGCCGTAGTTGTTCAAGGCCTCATGCACCGTGCCCACTTGGGCGGTGTTGGTAATGGCGATGGGCGAAGTGAGCATCCCGGACTCCGCGATCCAAAGGACGCCGGTCATCTCGCCGCTGCCGTTGAGGCTGTGGGTGGCGGCAAAGGCGTGGTCTTTCCAGATCGCGCCTTCGCGCGGCAGTATGACAGTCACGCCCGTGCGAGCGACTCGCGGCGCATCGAATATCAAGGTGCTGTGGCCAACGAACACAGCAGGCACATCAGTGATAGCGTTGTGTTTTCCCGGCGGCAAGCGACCGATGGTGATGCCCAAATCCCGCAATCGCTTTCGCATATTTTCACCTGGTTGTGGAGTATTCCGTCATCATGAGTCAAGCCTTGCATCCGCCACCATTTCGTGAAATTTCAGCCCGCTCTCCATCGCTTGCGCGAGGAAGCCCGCTTCATCGCCGGCATAGATATTCCCCGGTTCCTGCGACATGACGAGCTCTATCGTCACATATTCCTTGTTGTAGGCGGAGTCAGCAATGATTTTCGCCAAGCGATCCCAGTCGACCGTGATGCGGCATCCCCGGGTCAGCTTACTTGCCATCAACCACTGCGCCTTGCGTTGCGATTTCGGCTGGGCTAATGAGATCCACTTGTGACTCCCCCAAATCCGCAAGCGGGATGTGGCAGCGAATGATATGCCCTTCAGCCACAAACTGGCTGGGGGGCGCCTCGTCGTCGCAGATGGACCCGATGCGGCGGGGGCAGCGCCGCTGGAAACAGCAACCGCGCGTCGGCGGTTCCGCCTCTGGCACGTCCTTGGCCAGCAGCTGCGCCCGCGCGCCCGGCGCCGGCTCCGGCACGGCCGCCAGCAAGGTCTCGGTATAGGGATGGTAGGGTGGCGCGTAGATCTCCGCCACTGGCCCCACTTCGCAGATCCGGCCCTGATAGAGCACGGCTACCCGGTCGGCGATGGCGCGGACTACCGCCAGGTCATGCGAGATAAAGAGATAGGCTGCGCCCCGGTTAGCCTGGAGACCCGCCAGCAGCTCCAGGACAGCGGCCTGCACCGAAACATCAAGCGCGGAGGTTACCTCGTCGCACAAGACCAGGTCCGGCTCGGCGGCAAAGGCGCGCGCGACGGCAACCCGCTGTTTTTCGCCGCCGGACATTTGGCCGGGATGCCGTTCCAGATATCGTGGCGTGAGCCGCACCTCTTCCAGCAGCGCGCCAGACCGGTCCAGACGCCCTTTACCGTCCATCTCGAAGTAAAGGCGCAGCGGGGCATCGAGAATCTGCTTGACGGTATGGCGCGGATTGAGAGACGCGTCAGGGTTTTGGAAGATGATCTGGATTTTGCGGTGCATCTCAGCCGGACGGCCTTCGACTGCTGAGGCGAGATCCTGTCCCCCGAAGTCAATCTGCCCGGCGCGGGGCGGCAGCAATCCAGCGATCGTGCGGGCGATGGTAGATTTGCCGGAACCGCTCTCGCCAACGAGGGCCAACGTTTCGCCCCGGTGGATCGTGATGGTAAAGCCGCTCACGGTCGTCGGCGGCTCGGGCTCGTTTCGCCAGCGCGCCACCAGCGCGGCCAGACCACGCTTGGCATAAGTAATGTCCACCTCGGTCAGTTCGAGCAGCGGTTCTGCTTCTGCGTCCTGTTCCATCCGAGCCTTCAGGTCGCGCATCTGGCCGGATGCCCCGCTTGCCAGGACTCGCTGCCAATGATGGCATTGCACCAGATGGGGTATCGCCCCAGCGCGACTCGTTGCTTCGAGCGCCGGGTCAATGGTTTTGCAAGTCTCATCGGCGAAGGCGCAGCGCGGGACGAAGGCGCAGCCAACCGCATCTTCGCCGGGAGCAGGCGGCCGACCGGCCATCGCTTGTGGCAGGCCAGCGTATGAGAGACGAGGCACCGAACCCAGCAGGCCGCGCGTATACGGATGCACCGGATCGGCAAATACATCGTCAATTGCCCCATCCTCAACGATTTCGCCCGCGTACATCACCGCCAGACGATCGCAGACGCGCGCGATCGCGCCCATGTCGTGGCTTATGTACAGCATCGCCGTACCCGTCGACTCCTGGATTTCCCGCAGCAAGTCGAGGATGTGGGCCTGGGTGGTCACATCGAGGCCTGTCGTCGGCTCGTCGAGCACAAGCAATTCGGGCTTGCCGGCCAGGCCCATGGCGATGGCAACCCGTTGCAATTGACCACCCGAGAGCTCGTGGGGAAAGCGGCGGACGAGCTCGACCACTTGCGGCAAGTGGACCCGGGTCAGCAGCTCCAGCACACGTTCCTGCAACTCAGCCCCAGCAAGACCGAGATGCAGCGTCAAGACCTCGGCAATCTGTTCGCCCACGCGCATGGTCGGCGTCAGCGCGGAACTGGCGCTTTGAGGGATTACGGCCACCCGTTGCCCCCGTATCTTTGCCAGTTCGTCTGGACCCAGCCCAAATAGGTCCACGCCCTCGAAGCGCACCGAGCCCGCCATCACCTGGCCGCCGGGCCGAAGATGCCCCAGCAGGGTCATGCCAAAGGTGGTCTTGCCACAACCGGACTCACCCACCAGGCCGAGTGTCTCTCCCCGCTGCATCTCGAGCGACACATTGCGGAGCACCTGCAGGACTTGGCCCGCTTGCGTGCGAAAACCGGTCGTCAAGCCTTCAACCTCTAGCAGCTTTTGGCTCATGTCGGCGCTTCCTGGCTGCGGTCCAGCCCGATCGCTTTGGACAGGGCGTCACCCGCCAGGTTGATGCCAATGATCAGGCTGGCGAGGGCGAAGACAGGGAACAAGGTTCCCCAGGGGGAGATTGCCAGCATGACCTGGTTCTCGAAAACCATACGCCCCCAGTCCGGGGTTGGCGGGGCGATCCCGAAGCCGAGGTAGGACAGCGAGCTGATGGCGGTCAGGGCCCAGGACGCCCGCATCACGTATTCGACCAGGAGCACATCCAAGAGGTTGGGTATCAATTCCCGCAGGACGATATTGGTCTTGCGTTCACCGCGCGCCCGCGCCGCCGTGATGAAATCACTCGCTACATAACCCAGGGCAGCGCCACGCGCCACGCGAACAGTCGTTACACCGTATGCGTAGCCCAGGGTTAGAATGAGCACGCTGAATCCGGTGCCGAGAGCCACGACAATGAGCAATACCACGAGCAAGCCGGGTATGGCCAGCAAGGCGTCAACCAGGCGCATAAGCACTTCGTCAACCCGCCCGCCGATAAACGCGAGCAGAATGCCGAGCAGCCCGCCCCACAAGACCGCGATCGCGGCGGCCAACAAAGCCACGCCAATCGCCGCGCGCCCACCGAGCAGGACTCGCGTAAAGAGATCGCGACCGAAGGAATCGGTGCCAAATGGATGTTCGGCGGAGGGCGCCGCCAGCCGGTTTTTGCCGTCAATATCATGGTGAGCATACGGGACGATATAAGGCGATGCCACGGCAATGAACATGTGCACGATGACGATCATCAGGCCAATTGTGCCTTGCCGCGATCGACGCAGGCTGCGCCAGATATGAGCAAACCAGCGCAGCGATTGAGCGACTCGCATCGGGACAGCCGACAGCGATCTCATAGCTTCACCTGCCTAGCCGCGCAGCCCAGCCAAGCGTTTGGCTTCCGCATACATGCGAGTTGGCGCGCCGTCATGCAGATCATAGCGCAGCGCCTCCAGCATAAATACGGGATTTCGGGGGAAGTCGATGGCGCTGAATACCTCGTCAAATGGGATAGCGCCTTCGCCCGGCCCCATGTGCAGATCCCCTCGACCCAGGGCGAAACTCGTGCGGCCCGAATAGGCCGAGATCCCCATGTTGTCCTGAACGTGGAAATGCGTGGTCAGTGGCGCCAGGCGCGCAATACCCTCCAAATAGTCGAATCCATTCCACTGCGATGACAGAAATGTATGCCCAAAGTCGATACAGACGCCAATCCCCGGATGGTCAAGCGATTCCACGAACCGCGCGTGCATCTCAGGGAAGGCGGTGTAACTGGCATTTTCGATGAAGCCATGTGTTTCAATGCTGATGTTCCCGCCCCAGCCGGCGACCTCATCGGCGTAGCTCAGCAAGATGTCGCGTTCGCGCGCCATCAGCTCCTGCATTGGTTTCGAGGTTCCAGCGGGCAGGGTGAGGCGGTAGCCGGCGTGATAAGCCATTGCTGTCGCGCCAAGGGCTTTGCCCACCTCAAGGCCGGCCTCCAACAGCGCTTGATGATAGTCAAGATCGGCGACGTCAAACATGTTGGTCTCGCCGGGGAGATGCAAGGTGTAGCCCAATCGGTCGCGGAACTTGTCCAGCACGGCGGCCAATTGCTTCAATCGCCGCTGATCAACGCGGCCGCCAACCCACATTCGCCAGGAATCCGGTTCTATTTCAACAAATTCATAACCACAATCAATAAGTGTCTGTAAGTTCGCCGTCAATTCTTCCGGAGACGATCCCATGGGGACGGCGTAACCGATTCCTTTGAAAGGCATGTTTCGCTTCCTTTGCTGATGTTAATTTTCTTGCTTAACGATTCACCCCGAAATTGACTAGCCGCGCAGGCTGCGCAAGCGGGGATCCAGAAATGTGGTCATCAGGTCCGCGCCCAGGTTGAAGAAAACATACATGACAGCCCAGAGCAAGGCGATGGCTTGAATCATCGGCACGTCGCGGAAACTGACCGCGTCGACCAGCGCCCGTCCCAAGCCGGGATAGTTAAAGACGACCTCGACAACGAAAGTTCCGCCGAGCAGGCCGCTGAGCATCAAAGCCATGATGTTGATCGTCGGCAATAGAATATTTGGCAGCGCGTGACGGAATACGACGCGCGCGCGCGGCAAGCCCTTCAAAGTCGCCATTTCGACATATTCGCTGGTCAGCACGTTGATCGTGATCGTGCGAACCATGCGCAAGAGATACGCGGTCGAGGCGATCGTCAGGGTCATGGTTGGCATCACGACGTTGGGCAGCAAATCCACGATCGGCGCGTCCGGGTTGCCCAGGGTCATCGAGGGAAAGAGCCCCAAGCCAACGCTCAGAGCCCAAATCAGCAGGGTGCCGATAACAAATTCCGGCGTGCTCATCCCCACGATCGAACCGGTCGAGATTATTGCATCCGGCGCCCGGTCGCGCCGTAAGCCGGCGCTGATGCCCAACAGGGTGGCCAAGGGTATGGTGACCAGTGAAGCCAGCCCGCCCAAGAGCAGGGAATTGCGCAGCCGAAATTTGATTAACTCCACAACTGGCTTTTTGCGCGTCAGCGAGTCGCCAAAATCACCGCGCAGGGCATTGCCGACCCATTCGGCAAAGCGCTCCGTCGCCGGACGATTGAGGCCATACTCTTCCCGCATGGCGGCCAAACCTTCTTCCGTCGCCCACTTGCCAAAGTAGGCTGTCGCCCAGTCACCCGGCAAAAGGTCGGTCATCGCAAAGACGACAACCGCGACGATTGTCAACGTGATGACGGAGAATAATAAGCGCTGAACAATGAGCTTGAGCATCGCATCACTACTTTAACTGAATGTTGTAGGGGCGAGCGGCGGTCAGTGTCTACGCGACCCGCCGGCTCGCCCGTACACACAGTCTGTTTGCTCCGCCCCTAGGCGCGTTGGGCTTTAATGTGATTGTGGGCGAAACGCTTGCCCCTCGCTCCCGCTTGCGTGCTTGGGGGCGAAGGGCATGAGAAATGGGAACCAGCCCAGCAAGCGCTGGTTCTAGTCTTCCTCGATATAGAAGAGATGAATGTACTCGGTGAAGTTCCTGGTCACGCCCTTGACGCGGGAACGGAATACGTCAACGGCGGTGAAAAAGACCGGGTTCATCGTGCCGCTCTCTTGCGCGACCAATACCTGAGCCTGCCCCAAAAGCTCCTTGCGCTTGTCAAAGTCAAGCTCGGCGCCCGCGTCGAGCAGCAGCTGTTCGAATTCCTCGCTGCACCATTTGGACATGTTGTTGCCCGACCCGCAGCCAAAGAGCTCTTTCATCCCGGATGACGCCTGGCGCTGGCCCCACCAATCAATGTAGAAAGCGTTCTTGCCAAAATGATCGGGGTAGTAGGTGTCGGCCGGCACTTGGTTGATCTCGATCCGGATGCCGGCTTCGGCCGCCTGTTCCTTGTAGGCGACAGCCAGCGGGATCACCGTGGGATAGACATCGCCAACCGTCAGCACGACATCTATGCCGTCGGGGTAACCCGCTTCAGCCAGCAGTTCCACCGCTCTCTCGACATCCCGTGAGCAATCCTGCTCAAGGAAATAGGGGTCTTTCTTCCAGACGGAGGTATCACAGGCGATGTCGCCTTGTCCGTTATAAACCACTTCAAGCGTCTCCTGGCGATCCTGAGCCAGTTTAAACGCCTGGCGCACGCGCAGGTCATCGAAGGGCGGCTGCGTGACATCCATCGCAATCTGGGTAAAACCGCCAGAGTCCTGAATCAGGAAGGTGAAATCATCGTTCCCCTCGAATAGGGCGAAATTCTCAGCCTTAATCTGACCGATTCCCACGTAATCAAGTTGATCCGTGAGCAGCGCCTGAGCAATGCCAGCTGAGCCAGAGACGTGGTGGAGTTCAATGCCGGCCAAACCTGGCGGTCCCTCCCAATAATCGTCGAAAGCCGCCAACACCGTCAGCCCTACCGGATTCTGCTCCACGACATAGAAGGCGTCCGTGCCGATGCCGGTTTCGGCAATGGTGTCGCCACTGCCTTCGGGGATCATTACCAGGCGCTTTTCAGACACTCTGGTGGGGAATTCAACGTCAACCTCATGCAGCGGTATCACGATGGTATAGTCGTCCGGCGCCGTCATATTCTCCTCGTCGATGATCAGGTACTTGTCCCTGACAGGCGAGCCCGTGGCCGGATCCAAGACACGCCGAATGCTGTACAGGGCGTCGGCCGAAGTAAAATCCGACCCGTCATGAAACTTCACACCCTGTTCGAGATGGAAGGTCCATACCTGGCCCGTTTCGTCCGATTCCCATGATGCGGCCAAGTCGGGGACGACGTAGGTCGCGCCCGTGTCCAAGCGAGTCAGCTGATTCCAGACATACTGCAGGACGAGTCCTTCTGCATTCGGTCCATGAGGATCGAGATTACTGGCGGGCGTCGTGCCGGCCTTCAAATGCCGCAATATGCCGCGGGTGTCTTCTTGCGCTCCGACGGTCGCCGTCAGCGCCAGCACAAGCGCTACAAGAACGATCACTGCCAAAATGGAGCGAGTCCTGGATTGTGTGTACATGAGTCTTTTTCCTCTCTATACTTTATTTGGAAATATCTTCCGACTATAAGTATATCGTGCGGGGGGGGGATTGCAAAATTTGGCCGCTATGGAAACGGATCAGCCACCGTCTGACCCCTACAGCCAAAATTAATGTGAAACCTTGTAGGGGCGAGACGGTGGCTCGCCCGAAAACGCTGCTAGTCCTCCTCGATATAGAAGAGATGGATGTAGGCGGTGAACATTCTGGTCACG
>JAPPEU010000062.1 GCA_028875245.1 Chloroflexota bacterium | reverse complement strand
TGTCCTTCTTTCCTTTGTGGTGAAAATGAATTTCCACCGACTTCGATACACTCCCAGGCTTGCGCAGAGTCGACATGCCTGCGCATTTGTGTCACAATCGGCGCAGTCATTTGGCTGAAACGTTGCCCCTAATGAGTATACAAGGTGGGCAAGCCGTCGCCAGTGTGAACGAAGAAAGGAGCCAGGCATGCGATTCAAAGACAAGATCGCCGTCGTGACAGGCGCGGCGACCGGCATCGGTGGCGCTACCGCCGACGCGTTCAGCGAGGAAGGGGCCAAGGTTGTCCTCACCGATGTCAACGAGCCCGCTCTCAGTGAACGGGCGGAGCAACTTCGCGCGGCGGGCGGCGACTGCATAGCCGTCATCGCCGATGTATCGCGCCCGGCGGAGGCGCAGCGCATCGTTCTTGAGGCGGTCGCTGCTTTTGGCGGCGTCGATTGCCTGGTGGCGAGCGCCGGCATTCAATCTTATGGCACGGTGGTCAGCACGGACGAGGAGACCTGGGATCGAACGCTGGCCGTCAATGCGAAGGGCGTCTATCTTGCGGCGAAACACTGCATTCCAGAGATGGTTAAACGGGGCGGCGGCGCGATTGTCAATGTGGCGTCGGTGCAAGGTTTGTTCAGCCAGCCCAATGTGGTGGCCTACGCGGCCTCCAAGGGCGCGGTCATCGCGATGACGCGAACGATGGCGATAGACCACGCCGCAGACAATATCCGCGCAAACAGCATCTGCCCCGGTTCGATTGAAACGCCTTTGCTGCGCTACGCCGCCGAGCAGATGCAGCCGGAGGATCCGGACGGCGCCATCAAGGAGTGGGGCGGTTTGCACGTGCTGGGCCGGGTGGGGCAGCCGGAGGAGATGGCGCAGGTCGCGCTGTTTTTGTGCAGCGACGCCGCGTCATTCATCACCGGCGCGGCCATTGTCGCTGATGGCGGTTTAACCATTCAGCTTTAACGCGGGAAGGCTGGACGATGGCATGCAAAGTGAGGGAGGTCATCCTCGGCCGGTCGCTGCGAGCGCTCGAAATTGAAAACGAGCTCTTGTCCGCCACTGTGCTGCTGGACAAAGGCGCCGACATCTATCGCCTGGTTTACAAGCCCAAAGACATGGATGTAATGTGGAAGGCGCCTTGGGGAATGAAAGAACCGGGGCGCGGCTTCGATAGCGATGTCGATTCGCTGACCGCCTGGCTCGAGGCTTATGCCGGCGGCTGGCAGGTCCTATTCCCAAATGGCGGCTTCGCCAACACCTACAAGGGTGTGGAGCTGGGTTACCACGGCGAGGCGTCTATGAAAGCCTGGGACTTCGAGATTGTGAGCGGCTCCAGCGAAAAGATTGAGGTCAGACTTTTCCTGCGTCTTTCGCGCAGTCCTTTCTCCATCGAGCGCTGGATGAGCCTTGTCGCCGGCAGCCCGATCCTGCATATTCGCGAGCGCGTCAGCAATCACGCCGGCGAAGCGATGGATTTCATGTGGAGCCATCATCCCGCTTATGGCGCGCCATTCCTGAGCGAACATTGTCTCATCGACACGGACGCGCGAATCTTGTTGGCGGATGATCAATATGAAGGCGCCGCCAACCCGTTGACGCCGGGCCGGGCCTATGCCTGGCCGCTGGCGGGCGATCTCGATCTGTCGACCATCCCCGCGCCTGATCAGCCGCGCGACCTGCTCGGTTATTTGAAAGGCTTTGAGACAGGTTGGTACAGCATCACGAACCGGCAGCTTGGTTTCGGCATCGGTTTCAGCTGGGACAGCGCCGTTTTTCCCTATGCCTGGTTCTGGCAAGAACTGAATTCATCGCCCGGATTTCCCTTTTACAAATGCTCATACGTCATCGCCATTGAACCGGCCTCTTCAATTCCCGGGCATGGCTTGACGGCGGTGATGGAAAAGACGGGTACGCATCTGACCTTGCAGCCGGGCGCATCAAAAGAGCTCGAGTTCAAAGTGCTGTTCTATGAGTCGCGCGCCGGCGTCGAACATATTGACGGGGACGGCAAGGTCCAGACGCGATGAAGACGATGGCGGCCTGCATTCAGCGCTGCTGTGAACGCGGAACCTAACCCGCCAAGCTCAGAGCCTCGACCTGCTCCAAAAACAGCAAGCGGTTGTATTTCGCCAGGCGTTCCGATTGCGTGATGGAGCCGACCTTGATGTAATCGCCCGCCCAACCGGCCCCCAGGTCCGCCAGCCAATCGTCCTCGGTTTCGCCGCTGCGGGCGCTGATGACGATTTTCCAGCCGGCGCGCTTCGCCAACTTGTAAGCCTCCAGCGCCTCGGTCAAACTGCCAATCTGGTTGACTTTGAGCAGGGCGCTGTTGGCCGTGTCGGTTGCGATAGCGCGTTGGATCCGCGCCGGATTGGTGCAGAGCAGGTCGTCACCCAATATCATCACTTCGTCCGCAAGCCGTTTGTATAGCAATTGCCAGCCCGTCCAATCCGCCTCATCAAGGCCGTCTTCAATGCTGATGAGGGGATAATTGCGCGCCCAACGCTCAAGCAGATCGACCATCTGCGAGCGGTCAAGCGCTGCGTCATCAATGAGATATCGCCCGGCGGCATGAAACTGAGAAGCGGCCACATCCACCGTCAGCGCGACATCTTCCCCCGGTCGGTAACCGGCGGCCTCAATCGCTTCGACGGCGGAGCGCAGCATAGCCTCGGAGGACTTGAACGCGGGCGCCAATCCGCCTTCATCCGCCGTGAGCAGGCGCATGCCGAAACGATCCGACGCCAGCGCGGCGGCGGCGCGGAACACATCTGAAGCGACTTCCAGCGTTCGGCGAATGCTTGAGACGCCTGGCAGGACAATCTGCAGATCTTGAATGGCGACTTGGCCGCCGGCGTGGGCGCCGCCGCTGAAAAGGTTGATCATCGGCTGCGGCAAACTCGGTTGCAAGCCCGCCATCTGCGCCAGATGCGCATAGAGAGGCTGTCGGCGCTGCGCGGCCTGCGCCCGGCAAAATGCCAGCGATACCGCCAGGATCGCGTTGGCGCCGAGACGGGACTTGTTTGGGCTGCCGTCCAAGTCTATCAGAAACTTGTCCAGGTCAGCCTGCGTCGCAAACTCGCGACCGTTGACCGCCGGATGGATCGTCTCATTGACGTTGGCAACCGCTTTGAGGCAGCCGAGCCCGGCATATCGATTCGGGTCCCCATCGCGCAGTTCCAGCGCTTCGGCGGCGCCGGTGGACGCGCCCGACGGCACGGAGGCCTGACCTGTGGACCCATTCGAGAGCCGGCAGCTGGCGAGCAGGGTGGGGCGGCCGCGGCTGTCCAGTATTTCGAGGGCGGAGACAGAAAGGATCTCACTCATGGCATTTGCCCAAGTTTGGCGCCGAAAGCGTCGATCAAGTCTGGCGCCGCGCCAATGCCTTCTCGAATCAAGTCAAGCACAATGCGCCCTTGACGTTCGCGCTGATCGGCATCGAGGTATTCGAGCGGCGAGCGCCCGGCGACGCGCGCCAGCAGGCATGCCAGCGTGTGCTTGACCGCATAAGCCCGCACAGCATCATGGAGGGGCGGCGACAAGTTTGCCAGATAAGACTGCCAGTATGCCCGCGCCATATCGAGGAAGGCGACGCGATGCGCCGGCAGATGATGCGCCTTGCTTAGAAAGTGCGTCAGCGAGAAGCCGATATCAAATGCCGGGTCGCCGAAATGAATCACTTCATAATCCAGGATGATTAGTCTGCCGCGCTGGATGAGCACATTTTTGGGGCTGTAGTCGCCATGCGCGAGCGCGAAGCGGCGGCGGCCGGTGTCAGCAATCAATCGCTTCAGGAAGGCGCTGGCCGCGGGCATTTGGGAAGCGGTATAGCCATAATACGGCTCCAGGCGCAGTTCCTCAAAGAATCGGCGCTCGGCGAATTCGGCTTCAAGCTGCGGATGGCGCTCGGCCGCGTTATGAATCGTCGCCAGCAGCTCCCCAAAGGACTGCGCGAAATCTATGCTGGTTCGCCCGGCGAGCAGGGCGGTTTTCCAGTTGCAGTGCGGCTGCGCGATGGCGGTCATCACCAGGATGTTGTTCTCGCTGTCCTGGTGGACGACGGCGGGAACGTGTTCAGGGATCAGCCCCCCGAGCCAACGAAGGCCGGCTGCCTCACGCTGGATGCGTTCGGGCGCGCTGAACCAATCGACCTGAACGCGCAATTTCGCCAGCGCCTGCTTGATGACCCAGTCTTGGCCTCCGCGGCGCTGCGCCCAGACGGTTCGATTGGATACGCCGCCAGTGAGTGTGCGAAAAGTCGGCCGCTCGTCGGCGGGGATCCAGCGGCGGCCGCGCAGGTATCCCAGCAGCGCGGCGTGATCTTCAATGTCGATAGCGCGCATCTCTGACATCGTGGAGCGTTCAGCTAATTTCAAGGACTGGCTCGCCGAGGACATCCCAGCGTGGCTTGACGCCCAGGCCCGGCGCCCTCGCCGCCGCCATCCGCCCCTGTACACGCTGTGGCGCGCCTTCTGCCGTGCTGACGGTGACGTAGCTGTTGAAGTCTGTGGCCGTGAAGAGGAATTCCGGCGGCGTGCTATGCGCCAGATGGGCGATCGCGGCGGTAGTGATATCGCCGCCCCAACTGTCCTCGATGGTCATCGCCACGCCCATCTCCAGGCAAAGATCACGCGCCAGGCTTGCTTTGGTCAGCCCGCCGAATTTGCTGATCTTGATATTGACGACATCCATCGCCCGGTCAGCATGACCGCGCATGAGCATGTCGATGCCATCGACATTTTCGTCAAGGATAAATGGATGCGTGCAGCGGCGGCGTATGGACAGGCATTCTTCATAAGTCAGGCAGGGCTGCTCAATGTAGACATCGACATCGTCGACCGCGCGCGCAACGCGGGCGGCCTCGTGCATCAGCCAGCCGGTGTTGGCGTCGGCGATCAGTTTGTCGCTCGGCTCCAGGAGCGCCGCCACCTGGCGAATGCGTTCAATGTCCAGCTGGGGGTCGGCGCCGACTTTCAGTTGAAAACGCCGATAGCCCTCGCCGCGGTAGCCAGCGACTTTCTCCGCCATCGCCTCGGGAGATTCTTGCGAGATGGCGCGGTAGAGCAGAAAGTCCTCGCCATAGCGCCCGCCCAAAAGCGCGCAGATGGGTTGGCCTGTTGCCAGTCCCAGGATATCCCAGCATGCCATGTCGATGCCGGTTTTGACGTAAGGATGGCCCTTCAGTGCCGCTTCCATGCGCCGATTGAGCGGCCCGAGCTGCGTCGGATCCCAGCCGATCAAGTGTGGCGCCAGCTCTTTGATGCCAGCGCGCACGCCACCGGCATAGGCGGGCAGATAAAAGGGACCGAGCGGACAGACCTCGCCATAACCGGTGATGCCGCTGTCCGTGTCGACGCGGACGATGGTGCTGTCGAAGACCTCGACGGACTTGCCGCCCGACCATTTGTAACTGCCCTCGTGCAGCGGCAGGTCGACTTGATAGGCGGCTATGCGTTCGATTTTCATGCTCGTCGCATCTCCTTTCATCGATATCGGGCGTCGGGCCGGTCCCTCGCTCGACCGCGTTCTGGCTTAGTCCGCGTGGCGGGCGGTGATGCCGCCGTCAATCACGATTTCCGTGCCGGTGATATAGCTGGCCTCATCGCTCGCCAAGAAGGCGACCAGGTCCCCGATATTCTTTGGTTCGCCGATTCGCTTGAGTGGATGAAGATCGCTCACGCGCTGTTCCTCCGCCGCCGGATCATCAGCCTGCTCAAAGTATTCGATGGCCGGCTGCGTGCGCACCCAGCCCGGGCTGACGGCGACGGCGCGGATGTTGTGCCGCCCCCAATCCAGCGCCAGGCTGCGCGTCAAACCCAAAATGCCGGATTTGGCGACATTGTAGGGGAAGAAGTTGTAGCTGGTCATGGTCGCGTGAACGCTGGCGATATTCACGATGACGCCCGCTTCCCGCGCCGCCATGATAGGGAGCGCATGTTTGCAGCAGAGCCAGGCGCCGCGCAGGTTCAAGCTCAGCGAGCGCTCCCACTCGTCAACGGTCATCCTGGCGGCGTCGTAATGCTGATTCGCGCCGGCGTTGTTGACGAGGACATCCAGCGCGCCATATTGCGCCAGATGCGCCGCGACGCCCGCTTTGATGTCTTGCTCGCTGCGAATATCAACGCGCGCGAATTGCGCCGAATAACCGGCTTGACAGAGCGCGTCGACGGTCGCTCCCCCTGTTGTCGGGTTGATCTCGGCGATAGTCACGCTGGCGCCGTTGGCCGCCAATCGCTCGGCGATGCCGCGCCCAATGCCACCCCCGGCGCCGGTGACAAATGCTGACTTGCCCTCAAGACCTTGGCGCATCAGTTGGTCCGCAATTCGATTTTCGCTTATGGCTGGCTATGACGATAAATCGGCATAGAACCTTTGTCAACAACGACGTCTTGAGCGCGATGCAGATTTTGACATTTGCAAAGCAATATGTTAGAAACCAGCCAGTGGCTTGCAGCCGCCAATATTCAAATCTGTGTACCTTTAAGGAGTTCAATATGCATACGAAACTGGTGAGTCGAATTTTACTTGCATTCATGATTTTGCTGCTGCTCGGCGCGCTGCCGCTCATGGCGCAGGACGAAGGTGAAGTCCAGGAGCTCGGTACGGGCGAGATTGAGATCAACTTTTGGAGCGGCCTCGGCGGGCCCGACGGCCAATCGATGACAGATCTGGTCACGCGCTTCGTTGAAGAGAATCCGGAAGTTACCATCAACTATCAGATCCTGGGTTGGGGCACCTTTTTTGACAAGCTCTCGGCCGCGATAGTCGCCGGCAGCGGCGGGCCCGATCTGATGACCCTCTGGCATTCAGTCGTGCCGCAATACGCCCTGACCGGGCACATCATGCCGGTGGCGGAGCAGATGTTTAACCTTGGCATGCTGGACAAGGACGACTTCAGCCCGGCGCTGCTGGACTCAGTCGCTTTTGGCGGCGAGGTCTATCCGGTGCCCTTTGACAATTATGGCGCGGGCCTCTATGTCAACACACACCTGTTGGAGCGCGCCGGCATCGCAGTCGATGACCCGCCTGAGAGTGGCGAAGAGTTCATCGAATATATCCGCCGCTTGACCTGGGACGAGAATGGCAATACACCGAATGACGCTGGCTTCGACGCCGAGAACATCGAGGTCTGGCCCCTGTCAATCGGCTGGCATCGCATAACGATCACGCCGGCGCTCTATCAATGGGGCACCGATGTCGTTACGCCGGCGCCCGACGCTGAGGTGTTGATCGACAGCGACGCGGCGAAGGAAGCGGTGCAATACTACCACGATCTGGTTTTTGAGCATCATGTGCTGCCCGGGGTCAATTGGAGCGGCGAGCTGATGCTGAACGATGGCTTGTCCATGTACCTTGATGGCGCCTGGACCTACAATTTCTACAATACCAATATGGAAGACGGGCAGATTGCCTTTTGGCCCTACCCGCGTTTGGGTCCCGAACGCGGCTCCACCATCATGTGGTCGCATACGCTGGCGGTCACCTCGAATGTAGAGCCGGATGTGCTCGAAGCGACGATGCGCCTGATTCAGTTCTTGTCCGACAATTCGCGCGAGCACAGCATCAAGACCGGCATGCCCTCCGCTCGCCTTTCCCTGCGCACCGCGGACCTTGCCGAACAAATCTGGACCTTCGGTCCGCTGACCACACAGATGGCGGCCGAGGGCGTTCCGGAATACCAATCCGAGCGCTTCACCGAGGTCGAGAATATCATGGGGGCTGCCTACTCCTCGATCTTCACGGGCCAGCAGACGGTGGAAGAGGGGTTGGATGACGCTGCCCAGCGCATCCGGCGCGCGCTGCGTTAAGCGAAGGCACGGCATCCAAGCAGTTCTCGCTTTGAAGTCCCTCCCTCGTTTTGGGGTCGCGTAGACACTGACCCTTTGGGGGAGGGATTTAGGGTGGGGAAGAACTCCCGGGACCTTGCATGACTTCGAAATCGGTTTCGGCGGACCGCAGCAATCCATCCAATTGGACGCTGACCAATAAACGGCGCGAGGCGATAGCGGGCTATCTTTTCCTGGTGCCGTATCTGTTCTTCTTTTTGGTGTTCCTGGCGGGGCCCGTCATCTCCGCGTTTGTCACGGCCTTCGTCGAGTGGGAGCTGCTGCGCGGCACCTATCGCTTCATCGGCCTGGAGAACTTCCAGTTGATAATGGAAGACGATTTGTTTTGGATCGCCTTGGGCAATTCGCTCTACTTCGCGACCATGACGACCGTTGGCAATGTGATTGTAGCGCTTTGCGCGGCGCTGGCGCTGAAGAGCATTCGCCTGGGTCATACGCTTTTCCGCGTGGTCATGTACGCCCCGGTTGTGCTCTCGATTTCAGTCATCGGAATCGTCTTCAGCCGCTTGCTCGCTCCTTTCGGCTTGCTGAACGCGGGCTTGGAGCTGTTCGGGCATGATGGCTTCAATTACCTGGCTGATCCCAATTTGGTCCTGCCGTCGCTCTCGCTGACGACGATTTGGTGGGGCTTTGGCTTCCCTATGCTGATCTTTCTGGCGGCGCTCTATGCGGTGCCGGAGGCGCTCTACGAGGCGGCTCGCATCGATGGCGCGGGCCGCTGGCAGATACTGTGGCAAGTGACGCTGCCGCTCATCAGACCCGCTCTTCTTTTCATCATCGTCACTCAATTCATCGCTCATATTCAGGTCTTCGGTCAGCCTTATATCATGACCAACGGCGGCGGCCCGGGCTACTCTTCCTATACCATTGTCCTGCATATCTATCGCAACGCATTCAGTTATTATCACATGGGTTACGCGGGCGCGATGGCGCTTTCGCTCGGCGTGGTGATGTTTATCTTCGCCCTGGTGCAATTCCGGCTCTTGGGGCGCTACACGGAGTATTAGCGAGACGCGATGCAAAGCGATGCGCGCAACATCTTGAAAAAGCGCCTAAGCAAATTTGGCAGCTACGCTTTTCTGACCATTCTGCTTTTGATTGTGCTCTTCCCCACCGTTTGGATTGTGGGACAATCTTTCATGCACGAGGAACGGATCCTCAAATGGCCGATTGAGATCATACCGTCCGAGCCGACGCTCGACAATTACATCGAGATTTTCACCACCAAACTGTCGCGGCAAGAGCTGTCCTTATTCCGCTGGCTTTTCAACAGCCTGTATGTGACGTCCTTCAGCACAGTCGGCGTATTGATTGTGACCTCGATGGCCGGTTACGCTTTCGCCCGGCTGCGCTTCCCGGGCAAGCAGCTGCTATTCTTCGGCCTGGGCGCCTCCTTCCTGGTTCCGGGCGTCATGCTGCTGATTCCCAGCTTCATGCTCATGCGCGCCCTGGGCTGGATTGACACGCACCATGCCCTGATTTGGCCGCCGCTGGCTGGCTTCTTCGGCGTCTTTTTCATGCGCCAATTCTTCCTCGCCATCCCGAGCGAGCTGGCGGAAGCGGCCGTCATCGATGGCGCCAGCGCTTTCGGCATCTACTGGCGCGTCTTCCTGCCGCTCTCACGCCCGGCCGTGGCCACATTGGGCATCTTCACCTTTCTTTTCATTTGGAACGATTTCACCTGGCCCCTGGTCGTGCTCAATTCCGATGAGATGCGCACGCTGCCGGTCGGGCTGGTGGTATTCTACGGCGAATACTGGACTTACCAGGGCATCGTCATGGCGGGCGCGGTCGTGAGCTCGGCGCCGGTGCTGGTCGTCTACATCATCTTCCAGCGGCAGATCACGCGGGCGGTCATGGCGACCGGGTTTGGGGGGCGGTAGAGGACTGATGCGATTTCAGGCGGCAGTTGAGTCGGACTGTTCAGCCAGCCATTCCTGGTCAACCAGAAGCACATAATCGTCGTGCTCCGCCAGGTTTATCTCCGCCTTTGCCAGCGCTTCTTCCTGCTGCTTTTCCCAGTCCGAATATGAAATGCCCAGCCTCTCAACCGCCCTTATTTCCGCGAGAAAACCTTCGAAGCGCCCGTAATTCTCGATAAGAAGCTCGCACTGCGTGAGCGCGTCCACGTAACGATCCTTTCCTGGCTTCTTTATTCCTTTTCCGTCAGCCACATCTGTATTCCAGAAGTCGCGGCGGTTGGCTAGCAGGATTTCTAGAAGTCGATCTGGGTCGGATCGCAGCCAGCGCTCAATGGCGATGTAGCGGAGCAGATCGCTTTCCAGAATGGAATTATGAAAGTAAGCGGCGCGATGCGTCCCGAGATGCCTGTGGACCAAGCATCGGGACGTCTCTCGGTAATCTGTGAGAGTGCCTTCCAAGTGAGTCCTGGCTAGCGAGTTATTTTCAAGCATCATCAAACAGCGACTGTAAAGCATGTCCAAGCGCATGGCCTGTTCCATGTTTTTTTGCATCAGTTCATTGTTCTGAGATTCACGTGAACTGCCTTTCAAGGTGTTAATTTCAAGCCAAATGTGCTGCCGAGCTTCAAACAACTTGATTATGGCGGAATTCGCCTGGAAGTCCTTATTGGCTTGACCATCCATGTTGAAAGCAAGATTCGCCGCGTTGATCGCCGATTGCAGTTTTATCTCCCGAACTGCTGCAAACTGCTTGGCAATTTCTACTCCAAGATCATGTACAGCTTTCTCAAGGTCGTTCATGCGTTTGAGTATGAGTCCAGCTGAAATCGCGCTAGTAGCAAGATTTAGAAGACCGATTCCACCGACGATCCCCACTAGAGTCGTCAGGCCGTGTAGCTGCTGCATAATCAAGAAATGGGAACGCGCCGTTACCGCCGTGTTTATCGCTCCAGTCGCCAGTGAAACCAAGCCACCGCTGTTCGCGTCCAGCAAATTCTTCAGCACGCCATTAGCCAGATTCGAGTTGTCGACTATCTTCGCGCCTTCTTTCAACCAGGCTACGACTTGCTTGCTTGTTTTATCAACAACGACGCCGCCATTGAGCTCCAATTGATCCCTCGCCAAGCCCCAGGCTATTTTCAGCGGGACCTCGAATAGGACTTCAATCTGCGGCATATCGCTCTCCCTTCCGATTCCGCACTATTTTCGCAAAGTTGCCAGCGATTGCCAACTGCGATAATCTTGTGCGACTGGAGAAAAGCAACCCGGCGACTACATTTTCTTTAGGAGCCAATGCCCATGGCCTTCATCGACAGAATCGACCCCGAAATCGTTGGCGCCCTCGCCACCTATCCGGCCGAGCGTTACATCGCCATCGGCGAAGACCCGCCCCTAGCGCGCGAGATGACCGAAGCGATCAACCGCGAGATGCGCGCCAACCTGCCGCCGACAGCTGTGACCATCCAGGAGAGGACGATCCCGGGTCCCGATTGTGAGATCCCGCTCGCCATTTATCTGCCGTCCGCGCCGGCCCCGCGCGGAGGGTTGCTTTGGCTGCACGGCGGCGGATATATCGTCGGCGTCGAGCGCGATGACGCCCGCTGCATCGAATTCGCCGAGGTCGTCGGCTGCGCGGTTGTCTCGGTGGGTTATCGCCTGGCGCCCGAATCGACATACAAAGAAAGCGTCGCCGACAGCTTCGCCGCTTTGAACTGGATGGTCGACAATGCATCCGCGCTGGGGATTGATGCGAGCCGCATTGCTATTGGCGGTGGCAGCGCCGGCGGTGGCTTGACCGCGGGCCTGGCGCATTATAACCGCGACAACAAGGGCCCGATCTCGCATTCCAGTTGCTGATCTACCCGATGATCGACGACAGCCATGACACGCCGTCCGGGCATGAGGTGACGCATCCGACGATTTGGAATCGGGATGTATCCTTCAAAGCCTGGAAGATGTACCTCGGCGATGAATATGGAACGGAGAACGTGTCGCCTTATGCCGCGGCGGCGCGCGCGACGGACCTGAGCGGTTTGCCGCCGGCGCTGGTCACAGTCGGGACGGAGGATTTGTTTCGCGACGAAAACATCAACTATGCCCAGCGGCTGATGGCGGCGGGCGTGCCTGCGGATCTGCAAGTTTATGCCGGCGTTTATCACGGCGCGGAGATGCTCGTTCCCGCTGCGAGCGTCAGCAAGCGGATGCGAACGGGTTACCTCGAGCCTTTGAAGCGCGCGATCGGCTGACCCCAAGAAGGGTCCACTGTAGGGGCGCCTCGGCTGAGACGCCCAGCATACTGCCTGTGACCCTGGAAGGACTCGAACCTTCAACCTAACGATTAAGAGTCGCTTGCTCTGCCAAATTGAGCTACAGGGCCGCAAATGCCTGCGTTTGCGAATCGAGATTATAGGCGCCTTTCTATGGTGTGGGCAAGGGCGGATAGCCGTGAATGCCCGGCGCCGTTATGCGATGTGTACAAAATCAATTTGAATGGCTTCGCCCAGGCGCTTGCGCGGTTACAATGACTGTAGGCGACGATGTCCCGCCTTTATGCGCTGGCCGGCTATGATATCCGCCATACTTCTGGCGAGGTTCTAAACTGACAATAGCGCGCGGCAGCCGCTCCCGTTGGCTAATCGGCTGTCTGAATTGGAAGGTCACAAAGAAGGTAAATCATGGCGAAACGCGTATTGATCATCGGCGGCACGCGCAACATGGGCTACTACCTGTCTCGGCGGCTGGCGGAGGCCGGCTGCGACTTGACGCTGTTAAATCGCGGCATCACCAAAGACGATTTGCCGCGCTCTATCCACCGCCTGCACGTCGACCGGACGGATCACAAGCAGATGCGGCGCGCGCTGCTGGCAAAATCCTTTGACGTGGTGATAGATTTTGTCTTGTTCCGCCGGGATGAAGCGCAGACGGTCATTGAGCTGTTTCGCGATAACGTAGACCATTTTATTTTCTTGAGCACGGGGCAAGTTTATCTGGTAAGAGAGGGATTGCGGCGGCCATTCCGCGAAGAAGACTACGATGGCCCCTTGATGCCCGCGCCCGACCCAAACTCCTACGCTTTTGAGGAGTGGCGCTATGGCATTGACAAGCGCGATGTCGAGGATCAATTGAGCGAGGCATGGGCTGATTCGCAGTTTCCTCACACCATACTTCGGCTGCCCATGGTCAATAGCGCGCGCGATCCCTACCATCGGCTGTTCAACTACTATCTCCGCTTGCGCGACGGCGGCGTGATACTCGTGCCGGAAGAACCAAGCTACGCGTTGAATCATGTTTATGCGCTGGACGTGGTCGAGATTATTGCGCGGCTGATCGAAAGCGGCGCCGGAAAGGGCCAAGCCTACAACATCGCCCAGGACGAGCGCGTCAGCCATCGCGAGTTTCTGTCAATACTGGCTGACCTAATCGGCACGGAAGCGCGCAGCCACATCGCCAAACGCGGCGACCTGGTCGCCAATGGATTCATGCCCGATTGCTCGCCTTTCAGCGAATGGTGGATGAGCGACCTGGACAACAGCCGCGGCAAGACGGAATTGGGCATTTCTTATACACCGCTGCGAGAATACTTGAGGGAAATCGTCAGCGACTTTGAGCAGCATCCAATCGCAGCGCCGCTAACTTACCGGCGGCGGCAGGCAGAATTGAAGTTTGCTGAACGACAGGCGGCCGGCCCGATTTCTTGACACCGCAGCGCAGCCGCTTTCATTTCCGGGCGAATAGCTTAAACTGAATTCATGCGGCGGTTGCCCGTTGCAGAACGCCGGCGGGGCGCATCAACGTCGATGAATCCCGTAACGATTTCGTTAGCACTTCGCAGTACGATGACCGACAATACAAGCGGGGAAAGGAGCAACAATGAAACCAAGGATTCGATTGATGGTCATGCTGCTGATTGGCGCGGTCGCTCTGAGCGGATGCGCAGCCCTTCGGTCGCTCTTGAGTGGCGATGCCGGCCCGGCCGATTCGCCAGCGCCCGACGTGGTGGAGCAGCCCAGCGCGCCGCTTTTCACCTTCTTTGATTCCTGGGCCTCGTGGTGACCGACCTGCCGACGCAATGGGCCCACCGTGAGTGGGCTCCAGGAAGAATTTGCCGGGCGGATCGAGTTTGTCGTCCTGAATGTGGACAATTCAGCGCATGATGCCAAAAGAGCCGAGCTGGGATTGACGGCGCAAGCGCAGTACGTCTTGGTCAATTCGGCCGGTGAAATTGTTGGACGCTGGTTCGGCGTCCTAAACGAGGCAAGGGTTTCGTCCGAATTGGAGAGCCTGCTGCAGACCTAGCCGATGGAGCGAAGACGCTACGCAGATCTTCGCTCCATTCCTCATTAGAATATCGCCGCTTGTTCTGAGTGCGCTTCAGCGGCGCGCGTGTGATTGCGCGCCTGATATAATCAATTCAGTTCCGCAACAGCTGGACAGGTAAAGCGCTGGAGTCGCAATTGCGCGTTCGAGGCGGTTTCACTTTGCTCATCGCGGCGCTGATCATTAGCGCCTGCAATCTCCGACGCCCGGAAGTTACTCTGACGCTAGCTCCCATCGATACCGGTACGCCGGCGCCGACGCGCACGGAGACCGTGACGATCACGCCGTCGCTGACCATCACGATGACATCCACGATGACGGTTTCGCCCTCGGCGACAGTCACGTCCGCCGTTACGGTCACGTCGACAGCGACGCCTACGCTTACGAATACCCCGACGGCGACAGTCACACCGACGCCGACGGACACACCGACCGCAACCAACACTGACGAGCCGACCGATACGAATACGCCCACAGCCACGAATACACCAACGGCTACTGATACGCCGACGGCGACGGCCACGCCCACGCCGACGGCCACACCGACCGCAACCAACACGGACGAGCCGACTGATACGAATACGCC
>JAPPEU010000085.1 GCA_028875245.1 Chloroflexota bacterium | reverse complement strand
CCATCATCTATCTATTCGGCCAGCGCTATCTGATTGAAGGCATCATGCGCGGCGCCATCAAAGGATAGATGCCCGGTGTCGTATCCAGGTCTTCGGCGCGCATGAGCGTATTCTACAAACCCGCGGACGGCTTCGTCGGCGATGTCATCCCCTTCTATTGGGACGGCCTCTACCACGCCTTATACCTGAAGGCGCCCTTGCCGCCCTTACGCGATGGCGCCCATCATACGCCCTACGCCCATCTGGCGTCGAGCGATCTCGCGCATTGGGAGGAGCTGCCGCTGGCCATCGAGCCCGGCCCGCCCGGTTCACCTGATTCGGTGAGCTGTTTCACCGGTTCAGTCATCGAGCGAGACGGGATCTTCTACTTGTTCTACACCGGTTTCACCGGCGAGGGCGAGCCGCAGACCGTCTGCCTGGCCACGAGCGCCGATCTCATCAATTGGCAAAAGGATCCCCGCAACCCGATCATCCGGGCGGATTCGCGCTGGTATGAAGCCATTGATTGGCGCGATCCCTTCCCCTTTTGGAATGAAGAGGCGGGCGAATACTGGATGCTGTTGGCGGCGCGCGAGAAGAGCGGGCCGGATAACCGGCGCGGCTGCATCGCTCTGATGACATCGCCCGACCTGCTGCGCTGGGAAGTCAAGCCGCCTTTCTGGTCGCCAAGGCTCTATTACACGCACGAATGCCCGGATCTCTTTCGCTGGGATGATTATTGGGTATTGGTCTATTCGACCTTCAGCGAGCGCAACATCACGCATTATCGCCTCAGCAAATCGCTCGCCGGTCCCTGGCTGGCGCCGGAAAATGACAGCTTTGACGGCCGCGCCTTCTATGCCGCCAAGACAGCTGGCAATGGTGAGCGGCGTTATGTCTTCGGCTGGAACCCCACTCGTGAAGGCGAACGCGATGAGGGCGCCTGGCAATGGGCGGGGCATCTGGTCGCGCATGAACTGCGCGATTTGACTGTGGAGGGCTTCACGCTCAGCTCGCCATCGGCGCAAGATGATTTGTTCTCGCAAGCGCGTGAACTGCGTTTTCGTTCTGAAATTGGCGATTGGCGTGTGGACCCGGCGGTCTACGCACCCGAAGCAATTGATGGTTTCGCCGCTTGCACGCTGGGCGAGATGCCGGACGCGGCGCTGATTGAAGCGCGCATTACTGCGCAGCCTGGAACGCGCGGCTGCGGCTTGCTGCTGCGCTGCGACGCGGCCTTGGAGCGCTATTATCAGATTCGCTGGGAGCCGGGGCGCGGGCGCCTTGTGATCGACCGCTGGCCGCGGCCGGGCGATGAGCCCTTTATGCTGGAGCGCGCGCTCCCCTCCGCCGGCGCCGGTCAGCTGCGGCTTAAGATATTCGTCGAGGGTTCGCTGTTGGTCGTTTATATTGATGACGCCATCGCCTTGAATGGCCGCATGTACAATCATACGAGCGGTCAATTGGGGCTCTTCGTCTCGGAAGGCGGCGCCGCCTTCGACGATGTGACCATGCATACACTCCCGGCTTGGTAAGGACATGAGCGAAGAAAAACCCTTTCCTACGCGAAAAATCTACCGGCCGGGCGTCGTCTTCCAGCCTGAAGCGCAGCGGAATATCGGCCGTGGCATTCACGCGTTGGTCGCCGCCATCCGCCCGACCCTCGGCCCAACCGCCCGCACCGTCGCCGTGACGCGCCTTGACGATGCGCGCAAGCCACCCGATGTTCTCGATAGCGGCGGCGTCATCGCGCGCAAGCTGATCGAAATGGGCGAGCGCGATGAAGACATGGGGGCGATGCTGGCGCGCGCCCTTATCTGCCGTCAGCATGAACAGATGGGCGATGGCAGCGCCACGGCAGCCGTCTTGCTGGGCGCGGTTTATAGCGGCGGCGCGCATTATCTGGCCGCCGGCGGAAACGCGATGCGCCTGCGCCACTATCTGGAACGCGCGCTGGCGGAGGCGATTGCCGCCCTGGACGAGATGACCCTGCCGGTGAGCGGGGTAGCGAAACTTGCCCAGGTGGCGGAAGCGATTTGCCATGATCGGCCGCTGTCAAAGCTCTTGGGCGAGATCTTCGATGTCATCGGCGCCTTCGGCCAGCTGGATGTGCGCAAGGATCAGGGCCGCAGCCTGCGCCGCGAGTATATCGAAGGCATGTTCTGGAACAGCGGTCTCGTCTCGCGCGACATGATCGCGAATCAAAAGGAGCTGCAGACTGTTTACGAAGAGCCGGCGATCGTCATTGCCGACTTTCAGATCAATGACCCGCGGCACATCATGCCGATGCTCGAACTGGCCGTGGAGCAAAAGATTGAGAAGCTGCTGTTGATCGCCGGCGAGCTCGATGGCGACGCCATCGCGGGTCTGCTGATGGCGAATGGCAAGCTGAAGAATTTTCAAGTCATGGCGGTTCGCGGGCCGGGCATGAACCCGGATGATCGGCAGGCGGCGGTTGAAGACCTTGCCGTTGTGACGGGCGCCGTCCCCATGTTGAAGGTGATGGGCCAGAGTTTGAGGGATATCAGACGGGAGAATTTCGGCGGCGCGCGCCGCGCTTGGGCGAGCCCGCATAATTTCGGCATCATCGGCGGCAAGGGCAATCCGCGGCAGCTGCGGCGTCACGTCAGCAACTTGCAGGCGCAGTATCAGCGTACCGATGACATGAAACGCCGCGGCGAGATTCAAGCGCGGATCGGCAAACTCATGGGCGGCTCCGCCACTTTATGGATCGGCGGCAGTTCGGAGCTGGAGATCGAGGCGCGCAAGGAATTGGCGGAAGCGACCGCGCCCGCGATGCGCGCGGCTGTCAAGGAGGGCGCTTTGCCCGGAGGCGGCCTGTCACTCTTGGGCTGCCGCGCTCGGTTGGCTGCCAGGCTGGGCCGGGCGAAGGATCCCGATGAACGCGCCGCCTATCGCATCATTCATGACGCGCTTGCGGAACCGGCCCGGGCCATCTATGAGAATGCCGGTTATGAGCCCGGCGAAGTTTTTGGGCGGCTGACGGCGGCCGGCGCGGGTTATGGATTCGACGCCGTCAACGGCTGCCTCACCGAGAACGGCGCCTTGCTGGATGGGGCGGCGATTCAAAAGATGGCGCTCAAAAACGCTGTCATGACCGCCGGCATGGCCTTGACCATTGATGTGCTGGTGCGCCATAAGACGCCGGAAATCGCGCGCGCTCCCGGCTGAGGCGGGATGACGATGGACGGGACTTTTACGCTTGAATTCGCAAGGTCGGCTGACAGCCTGTATGCGCTGGCGGCCTCGCCTGATTTCGCGCGCGATGGGCTCTGCTTCGCCGCTTGCAGATCCGGCTTGTACCGATCCCAAGATGGCGGCGCGAGCTGGCGCTTGCTGCGAGCATCGTCCGAGCCGGTCACGACGGCGCTGGCGCTATCGCCGGCATTCGCGGACGACCGTTCGATTTTCGCCGCGGTGAAGGGCGGCGTATTGCGTTCAAGCGACGCTGGCGATAATTGGTTCACCGCCGGCTTCCCGGCCCCGCCTCCGGTATTTTCCAGCCTGCTCGCATCGCCTGACTTTGAGCGGGACGGCTTCATCCTGGCCGCCACTTTGGAAGACGGCGTCTTCTCGTCGACGGACCGCGGGCTGCGCTGGCAGCCTTGGAATTTCGGCCTCTTTGATCTTGCGGCGCTCAGTTTGGCCATGTCGCCCGCCTGGACCGTTGATGAAACGGTCTATGTCGGAACGGAGACGGGCCTGTACCAGAGCGCGAATGGCGGACGCGCCTGGCGGCACAGCGGTTTTTCCAGCGAGCTGGCGCCGGTCTTGTGCCTTGCGACTGCCACGAGCCAAGCGGGCGGAGACATGAAAATCTTCGCCGGCACAGAAACGCAGGGGCTGCACCTGTCCTGCGATGGCGGCGAATCCTGGGAGCGGCTGGCGGCCGATGCCATGCCTGATGCGGTGAATCAGTTGCATCTGGCGCAGGACGAGGGTGGCGCCGCTTCGCTCTATGCGCTGACGAACGATGGCGTCATGCAATCTGATGATGAAGGACGGAGCTGGCGCCAAATTATTCGCGTCGACGGCGCCGCGACCGCGATGCTCCCACTTTGCGGCGTTATATTCCTGGGCATACAGGGCAAAGGCGTCATGCGGCTGCCGCGCAATTGATTTGCCATTGATAATGGAGAACGCAGTGGAAAACAGTGTTTATGAATTCACCGTCGGCGCATTCAAATGCTTGTCGATCAGCGATGGCGCGCAGCCGATTGACGCCGAGACGCTGCCGACCTTTTTCTCCGGCGCCTCTGCCACGGATTTGGCGGCAGTCCTGCGAAAGCACAACATGTCGCCGGACCATTTCGATTTGCAGTGCAGCCCGCTGCTGATAGACACCGGCGGCGAGCGCGTCCTCATCGATAGCGGCGGCGGCTCAGTCTTTCATGCGCATTTGGGCAAAGTCGTCCCTGGTCTAGCGGCGGCCGGTTATCAACCGGGCGATATCGATCTCATCGTGCTCACGCATGGGCACCTTGATCACATCTGCGGCGGCGTCGATAAAGATGGCGCCATGGTATTCCCAAACGCGCGGCAAGTGATGGCGCGCGGCGAATGGGAGTACTGGATGGAGGAAACGGACGCCACAGCAATGGGTGACCACTTGGTCGAAGATGTTCGTTTCGCGCAGGAATGCTTAAGCGCCATGCGTGAACAGGCGCAGTTGATTGAGCCGGGCGATGAGGTCGCGCCTGGCATCCGCGCGATCCCGACGCCTGGCCACACGCGCGATCATATCTCGGTGGCGGTCACATCGGGTGATTGCCGTCTCCTGTGCGTTGCCGACACGATGGACCTGCCGATTCACGTAGAACAGACGACCTGGCATCCGGCCTGGGACACGCAGCCGGCATTGGGCTTGCGCTCGCGGACTATGCTGCTGCGGCGCGCCGTGGCGGAGAACGCGCTGATCCACGCCTTTCACTTTCCTTTTCCCGGTGTCGGTTACGTGCGCGCAGCCGGCGATGGCTGGCGTTTCGAGCCGCTCGGTTGAAAGCGGCGGGGGTGGCGGAAGCGGGGGAGACATGCGGCTTCAGAGCCGGGTGGCGATAATCACGGGGGCGGCCTCGGGCATTGGCCGGGCGACCGCGCTGCGCTTTGCCAAGGAAGGCGCCGCCGTCGTCATCGCCGATATAAATCGTGACGGCGGGGTAGCCTGCGCCGAGGAGATCATCGCCGATGGCGGCCGCGCCATTTTCAGCGAGACCGACGTCAGCCGCGAAGCCGACCTGCGGAACATGGTCGATGCAGCGATTCAGACCTATGGGCAGCTGGATATTCTTCATAACAATGCCTTCAGGAGCGTCGCGGGCGCCGCTTTGGATATCAGCGCGGAGGCATGGCAGGGCACGCTTGCCGTGACGCTGACGCCGGTATGGCAGGCCTCCAAGCTGGCGATCCCCCATCTTTTGAAGAGCCCGGCCGGCGTCATTCTGAACACCGCTTCCGTGCATAGCATCGTCGGCTTGGCCGGCAGCGCCGCTTATCAGGCGGCCAAAGGCGGCGTATTGTCGCTGACGCGCGCCCTGTCGCTGGAGCTGGCGCCGAGGGTGCGTGTGGTTGCGATTCTGCCAGGCGCGATCGAAACACCGGCCACCAAGGATGTGCCCGTCGACGCGCACGCGGATTTCCTCAGCCAGGTGCCGCTGGAACGAATGGGGCAGCCGGAGGAGATCGCCAGCGTGGCCGCCTTTCTCGCTTCCGACGAGGCGAGCTATATCACCGGCGCGGGCATCGTCGTCGACGGGGGGTATACAACGCGTTAGGGGTGATCACTGATAATTTCACCATAGCCCCTCGCGAGTCACGACCCGGCTCACACAAAATAACGAACTCGGGGATATGGGAATCTGTAGGGGCGAGACTTGTCTCGCCCGTCTTTGAGATAGGATGCGTTTTAGGGCGAGCCACCGTCTCGCCCCTACGGCTTTGGATAGGAATGAAGACGGAATTATGTAGATTCACCAAAAAGAAGAAAGAGGAAGGAAAATCGACTCATGAGTGCGAACAGAAAACTCCCCGCAATTTCAAAGGCGCCGAAATTTGAGTTTGCTCATACCCTGGCCGAGCAGGAAGCGCAACTGGCGGCCAACCCCATGATGGCGCGCTTCGCCGATTCGCGCCGTGCGTTGGCCAGCGACCGGCACCGCCCGCTCTATCATTTCGTCAGCCCGGAGAGCACCTTGAATGATCCCAACGGTTTGTGCTTTTGGCGGGGGAAGTGGCATCTGTTCTATCAGGGTTATCCGCCGGAAGATGCCGGGCGCGTGCATTGGGGGCATGCCGTCAGCGACGATCTGGTTCATTGGCGCGATCTGCCCTATGCGATTTATCCCTATCGCGAAGAGAGCTGCTATTCCGGCACGGCCCTGGTCGAGGATGACCGCGTCATCGCGATTTATCACGGCACGAAACTGGGCAATATGGTCGCCACATCGTCCGACCCGCTCTTGCTCAACTGGGACAAGGTGGGTGATGGCGCTGTGATCCCGCTGGCGAAATCTGACGATGACTCCTTGCCATACACCGTCTTCGACCCCTGCATCTGGCGGGTGGACGATCACTATTTCGCGCTTTCCGGCGGCTGGCTGCCCAATGGACCAGCCAATAAACAGGTCCGCGCCAATTTTTTGTTCCGCTCCAGCGATCTCGCGCATTGGGAGTATCTGCACCCCTTCATAGAAGATGACCATTACACCGTCGTGAACGATGACGGCGCCTGCCCCTATTTCTGGCCCATTGGCGCTGACAAGCACATCTTCCTCATGTACAGCCACATGACGGGCGGGCAATACCTGCTGGGCGATTACGACAAGGGGCGCGACAAATTTGTCGTCACTGACGGCGGCTTGTTCAATTTCGGGCCATCGACGCCGTCGGGCCTGCACGCGCCCTCGGCCTGCCCCGATGGCGAGGGCGGGGTCATCGTCATTTTCAACATGAATCAGGGGATTCCAAGTCGGGGCTGGAATCAAATCATGACCTTGCCGCGCCGGCTCACGCTGGATGCCGACGGTCGTCTTCTTCAGCAGCCGGCCGGGGACCTGGCGTCGCTTCGCTACGATCATCAGCGCGTCGACGCGATGACGCTGCCCGCCAACGAAGAAACCCTGCTGGATGGCATTAGCGGCAGCGCCATGGAACTTGAACTGGAGATTGACCCGGCCGATGCGCCCCTGGTCGAGTTGAACGTCCTGCGCTCGCCCAATCGGGAAGAGGTTACGCGCATCGCTTTCTTCAAGCATCGCGGGAATCGCTACCGCCAACGCCTGTCAAAGACGCAAGCGATGAACGCCAGCTCGGCGGCTATGGCGGCGCTGCCGCAGCGCTACGAGAGCCTGATTTCCATTGACAGCTCTTACAGCTCGACGCTGCCGGAGGCGCTTTCGCGGGCGCCGGAGACCGCGCCGGTCTTCCTGGAAGATGATGAGCCGCTTCAACTGCGCGTCTTCATCGATCGCAGCGTGGTGGAAGTCTTCGCCAACGGCAAACAAGCCCTGGCGCTGAGGGTTTATCCGGAGCGGGAAGACAGCCTCAGCGTCTCGCTGCGGGCGCAAGGGCGGGCGGCGCGGCTCAATCGGCTTGATGCCTGGGCCATGCGCAGCGTCTGGGAAAGCTAGCCTTTGACCGCGCCTGCCGTCAGCCCGCGGGTGATAAAACGTTCCAACAGCAGTCCGATGATGATGACCGGTACGACGGCCATTAGCGTCAGCGCGCTGATGAACCACCATTCGATGCCGCGGGTGTTGTTCTGGCCTGCGATCAGAACCGGCATGGTGATGGCATTGAAATTGCTGAGCATCAGGGCGAACAGATACTCGTTCCAGGCGAAGATGAACGAGAAGATGGCCACCGCCACCAGGCCGGGCGCGCTCAATGGCAAGACGATGCGCAGGAAAGCCTGCCAGCGATTGGCGCCGTCGACGCGGGCGCTTTCTTCAAGGTCGATGGGCAGGCCATTGAAGAAGTCGCGCATAATCCAGACGGCGAATGGGACATTGAACATCGTATAAGCCAGGATGAGGCCGCCGTAAGTGTCGATCAGCTGGAAGGTATTGTACAAAAGCACGAAGGGCACGATGAATATGGCCGGCGGAAGGAAGCGCTGCGAGATGATCCAGAAGGCGATGTTGTCGTTGTCCCAGCCCAAGCGCCCCCAATAATATCTGAAGCGAGACAAACCGTATCCGGCCATCGCGCCGATTACGAGCGAGAGAACGGTGCTGCCGGCCGCGGATATGAGGCTGTTGCGGAAGTGTCGCACGGTCGATTCGCGCTGTGTGCCGAACATCTCTTGCCAATGATCGGGGATGGGCTGGAAATCGTGGTAAGGGATATACCTGGGCCCGCGGCTGACATCAATGGGGCGCTTGAGCGATGTGGTCGCCAGCCAATAAAATGGGAAGAGAACGATGAAACACCAGAAGATGACAATGGCGTATAGCATGGCCGATTGCCAGAGCGGGCGACGGCTGCTCCGGCGCAGGATTGGCTTCTCGTTTCGCGCTCGATTCACGAGACGCGGCCGCGGGCTAAACGGCGGCCCGCCATAAGAAAGAGCGTGGAGAAGATGATGACCAAGACGAGCAGGATATAGGCGATGGCGCTGGCATACCCATAATTGCCGTTGCTAAGGGCCTGCTCGAAGATATACAGCGTCAGAGACTCGGTGGCCGAGCCCGGCCCGCCGCCGGTGGTCACCACCACCACATCAATGATCTTGAAGATTTCCAGGCCGCGGATCAGGATCACCGTCATCGAAATCGGCAAGAGGATGGGCAGGGTGACGCGCATGAAAATCTGGAGCGCGTTGGCGCCATCGACGCGCGCCGCCTCATAGATGTCATCGGGGATGGCCTGCATGCCCGCCAGCAGAATCAACGTCATAAACGGGATCCATTGCCAGGCGTCGATGATCAAAATGGCGACCGGCGCCCAGCCGGTATCAGTGAACCAGGGGATCGAGATCGCTTGCTCCAGCCCGATGGCTTTTGAAAACTGACGAAAGAAATGCGCCAGCGGCGAACGCAGCGGATTGGAATCAAAAAACATCCGCCCGGTATAAGCGGCCGCCACCGGCGTCATCATCATCGGCATCAGAAAAATGACACGCACGATATTTCGTCCGCGGAATGGCTGATTGAGCACGGTCGCCAAGCCCAGGCCGATGACGTACTGAATCATGACGCCGAAAAAGACATAGAAAACGGTGTTGCGCACAGTGCTGTGCAAGCGGCCATCGCCCAGCAGGCGCTCATAATTGCGGCCCGTCAGCTCGAAGCCCAGGCCGAGGAAGCCGACGCCTTCGGTGATGCCTTCCGCCGCTGCCTGGCGGGCAATGGTGGAGCCGCCGCGCTGCATATCCGTGAAGCTGATGCCAAGGGACCAAAGCAGCGGGAATATCGACAAGGCGAGCAGGAGGATGACAGCGGGACCGAGGAAGACCCGCTTCATCAGTTTGTCTTCGCGCGCGTTGCTCATGTGTGGGTCTACCCCCCTCGGTCCCCCCGAATCATCGGGGGGAAGCTAGTCCGAAGTGGCGCCGGCGTTTTCAGCCTCGTAGCGGGAGAGATAGTCCTCTATACATTGCAATACGGCGTCAAGGTCGTTGACGACCTGTGCATTGCTGAAGCGTAGCACATTGAGCCCTCTGTTCTCAAGAAACGCTTGACGACCGTGATCATATTCGATGGCTTCTGTCGTTCCATGAACAGCACCGTCTACTTCAATCACTAGCCGGGCTTGGCGACAATAGAAGTCCACGATAAAGCGGTCAATTGTGTGCTGACGCCGGAAACAATATCCTTTGACCTGTTTGTTGCGCAGCTTTTTCCAAAGTACTCGTTCTGCCAAAGTCGGTTGCTTGCGCATATTGCGCGCACGCGCTTTGATGTCGTCGTAGTAGTTGCGATCAGTGTGCGTAGGTATCCAGGTCTTGCTGTTGCCCATCTGAAAGACCTTGTCTAATTTCTTGGTGAAGTTGAAATATCCTTCGCCGCACACGACGCTTTTCTACCCCATCCCCGGCCTGTCGCATTGTTTGCAGTAAGGGTGACTCGACATTGAGCTACAGACTGAAGCAGTGCCTGGTTGCAGAATCCGACAAATCACATGCTTCTTATGCCGCGCTCCCCTTCCCTGATAATTCGGGGAAGGGGTTGAGGGATGGGGTAGACCTTCCTACATATCACCCATATAGCCAACGGCTGCCCGATATTGCTCGGCTTGCGCGTCGCGTCCCAGGCGGTCGGTGATGGCGTCCCACAACTCGGCGACGTTGTCGAGCGCTTCCTGGGCGCTGATCTCGCCGGCGAGGGCGCGGGCGATCTCGGCATCGAGGGTCGACAGGTATTCGGCCGAACCGGTGATGCGGATATCGAGAACCGCGTTGGGATGGTTGATGGTGTTCTGGATGGCGTCCAGATAATCGGCGGCGCTCTCTTCATCAAAGCCGGCCGCTACCCAGGGCGCGGTATCGGCCAACTGGCTGAAGCGCGATGGGTTGATGCCGGTGCCGCCGGTGACGGCCAGTTCGTTCACCACATCTTTGCTCGCCAGGAAGGAAGCGAAGTCCAGCGCGGCTTCGGTTACATCGCTGTCAGCCGCGACCGAGATGATCCAGCCGCCGAAAGCGATGAAGGGCGCCGGGTTCTCTTCCATGACCCATTCGCCCGCTTCATAATCCCAATAGGCATCGCCGCCGGGCAGCACGCCAAAGCCCACAGCGCCTTTGACCAGCGAGACATTTTCATCAACCGAGATGGTGCCGACATCGCCCCAGTCGAGGTTGAGGACCGCAGTGCCGGTCGCCATCAGCGTGCGCGTATCCGCCACATCGTAGTTGATCATTTCCGGATCGCCAACGCTGCGGATATCGATATATTCTTCGAGAGCGCGAACCCAACCGGGGTTGTTGACTTGCGGCGTCATGTCATCGCAGCTGAAGAAGAAGCAGGGGTTGCCCGGCACCTTGCCGTAACCAGCGGCGCGCGAGAGATAGACCCAGTAAGATTGGGCGTTGCGGCGCTGCGCCTCGAGAGCGCCGTAGACGGGCGCCATTGAGCCGGCCGTATCGACCTCTTTGCCATTGAAGAACTCAGCGATATCGCGGTACTGCGACCAGGTTGTCGGCTCGCCCAGGGCATAGCCATATTCCGCCTCGAATTCCGCCCCGTACATTTCATTGTCGACCAAGTCTTTACGATAGTAGAGCATGTGGGCATCGCCATCGTAGGGCAGGGCATAAGGCACGCCACCCCAGGTTGTGATGCGGTCGGCGTAGAGCGGGATGACATCATCCGCTTCGATCGCGTCAAGCGTCTCCTGCGGGATCTCCATCACATAACCGGGCGCCATGATGTCGCCCGCCCAGTCGGCGGCGTAAATCAAAACATCGTAATCGCCCGAGCCGGTCGAAAGCGCGGTGACAATCTTCTCGAACAATTCACCAAAGGCAAAGGTTTGCAGCTCGATATTGCCGCCGGTAGCTTCTTCCCAGATCGGTCCCTTGTCGAGGACTGGCCCGCCGATTGCAGAGCCGGTCTGCGTAACGACGACGACAGTCTGGCCCGAGAAGTCTTGCGCGCTAACCGGCGCCATTATGGCGACTGTCAAAAGGACAAGCAGTAGAAAACGAGATGGGTTTAACATTGCTGTACTCCAGTGCTAATTGAACAGCTGTCGAAAGAAAGGCTTTATGCGAGCCTGGGCAGGACCGCCCCTGGCCACATGCCGACATTCTAACGGCAAATGACACATGTTGACAGGTTGCTTGTAATCGGTTGCTGAATTCTGTATGCTTGCCCCACCTGTCTTTCATTTTCGGGCCCCTTCTACATGTCAAATTACATAATCGCTCATGATCTCGGCACGACTGGCAATAAGGCGACCCTCTACAATCGCGAAGGGAAGCTGGCGGGCGCGTCATTCATCGGCTACGAGACCGAATATGCGCACAGGGGCTGGGCAGAGCAGAACCCCGACGATTGGTGGGAGGCGGTCTGCCTGTCGACGCGGCGGCTGCTGAGCGAGACCGGCGTCAACGGCGGGGACATCGCCTGCATCACTTTCAGCGGCCAGATGATGGGCGCGGTTCCGCTTGACCGCGGCGGGCGTCCGCTGCGCAATGCCATCATCTGGGCCGATCAGCGCGCCTTGGAGCAGGAACGTTGGATCAGCCAGCGCCTGGCCTTTGAGGATGTCTATCGCATCACCGGTCATCGACTCAGCGCATCTTATTCTTTGGCGAAAATCCTCTGGATCCGCGATCATCAGCCGGAAATCTTCGAGGCGACGCATAAATTCGTTCAGGCGAAAGACGCCATTGTCGCGCGGCTGACCGGCGAGTTTGTCAGCGACCCCTCCGATGCATCAAGCACGAATCTCTATGACCTGGAGCGGGGCGCCTGGTCCGAGGCGATTCTTGAGGCATGCGAGCTGCCGCTTGAAAAGCTGCCGCGGCTGCGTCAGTCGATAGATGTGGCCGGCGAAGTGCGCGCGGAGGCATCGGATGATGTCGGCGTGGCTGCCGGCACACCGGTCGTCATCGGCGGGGGCGACGGCGCTTGCGCGTCCGCCGGGTCCGGCGTCATCAAGGAAGGCTCGGCATACAATTATGTGGGTTCGTCGTCCTGGATTGCCCTATCCACGCCGGCGCCAATTTATGATCCCGACTATCGAACCTTCACATTTGCTCACGTCATCCCCGGGATGTTCATGCCGACGGGCACCATGCAGGCGGCCGGCGCGTCGTATCAATGGACGCGCGACCAGCTCTCGCTCTTTGAGATGGTAGCGGCCGAGCGCCTCGGCATCAGCCCCTATGAGCTGATCAACCTGGAAGTTCAGCAAATCCCCCCAGGCGCGGAAGGTTTGTTTTTCCTGCCCTATCTCTTGGGCGAGCGCAGCCCGCGCTGGGACCCTAATGCGCGGGGCGCCTTCGTCGGCTTGACGATTCGCCACAAGCGCGCCCACCTGTATCGCGCCGTGCTGGAAGGCGTGGCGATGAACCTGCGCGTCATTCTCGATGCCTTTCGCGCGCAAGGCAGGCGGATTGAAGCGATGCGAGTCATCGGCGGCGGCGCCAGCGGACGGGTCTGGAATCAGATCATGGCCGATATCTACGGCATGCCCGTGCAGCGCCTGGCGATTTTGGAGGAGGCGACATCAATGGGCGCGGCTTTGGTCGGTGGCGTCGGCGTCGGCTTGTATCCGGACTTTGATATGATTCACCACATGAACGAGCTGTCGGCGACCGTCTTGCCGGACCCGGAAGCGCAGGCCCTGTACGAGCGCATGCAGCCGATATTCGAGGCGCTCTACCATGCCTTGGCGCCGGTCTATGCCGATATCGCGGCCTTGTAGCGGCGCCAGCCGAGATCTCGATTTATGCGCAAGTCGAAGTTTGTATTTATCGGCGTCAGCACGGCCGGGTCTTCAATAATGAAAATCTTTCCGCAATGGTCGGCGCTTTTGGGCTTGGATGCCGAGATTGTCGGCTGCGATCTGCCGCCGCGCTCGGCGAAGAGTGCCTATCGGCGCGTCCTGCGGGAAATGCGCGACGATCCTCTGGTGGTCGGCGCCCTGGTCACAGCGCACAAGATTGACCTGTTGCGCGCCTGCCGCGATCTCATTGACTGGCTGGACGAGCAGGCAGCCCTGTGCGACGAAGCGTCTTGCATCGCCAAGCGTGGCGGAGGCCTCCATGCTTTCGCCAAAGACCCGATATCGGCGGCAGCGGCGCTGGATGGCTTCCTTAAGCCCGGTCATTGGCGCGGCGGCAAGCGCGATGTGCTTTGCCTGGGCGCGGGCGGCGCGGCGGTGGCCATCAGCGTGGGCATGGCGCAGCGCGGCGAGGCGGACGGTCTTCCCAGGCGCTTCGTCCTGGCGGACATCTTGCCGGAACGTCTCGAGTCAATCCGGCGCATCCACCAAGGTCTCGGAAGCCGCATGCATTTCGAGTACCATCTCAGCGGAAGCGCCGCCGACAACGATGCGCTGCTCGCCGAGCTGCCGGCGGGGTCCCTGGTCATCAATGCGACCGGGCTGGGCAAGGACAAGCCGGGTTCGCCGCTGAGCCGGGATGCGCTTTTCCCGCGCGCGGGCTTGGTCTGGGAGTTAAACTATCGCGGACGGCGGGACTTCATGCGGCAGGCGCAGGCACAGGCCGCTGCGCGCGAGCTGCGGGTGGCAGATGGCTGGGATTACTTCCTGCATGGCTGGACGGAAGCAATCGCCGAAGTGTTTCAAATTGTGATTGACGACGAATCCTTTGCGCAAATGGCTGAGCTAGCCGCGGCGCATCGCTCGCCCTAGAAGCGGAAGGGGAATTACCATGCCAGCAATCGCTCCTTTTGTCACCGAAGTGGATTTCTCAAGCGGCGCGCTTTCGGCGCCGGATTACATCATCCAGCGCAAACTGAGCGATATGGCGGCCATGTACGCCGATCGCGATGAAGCGGCGCGCATCCTGGCGGAAGAGGGCGACCGGCTGATCTATGAGGTGCAGGGCCGGGAATTGCCGGAAGAAGAAGGGCAGATCCCCCATTGCACGACGCGGATCCTGCCCGGGCGCATCGGCGCGGAGTATCACATGACCAAGGGGCATTATCACGCGCGGCGCGAGCAGGGCGAGGTCTACTTCGGCTTGTCCGGGCGCGGCTGCCTGGTCATGCAGACCGAGGCGGGCGAGACCAGCGTGCAGGATATGGTCGCCGGCAGCGCCGCCTATGTGCCGCCGTATTGGGCGCATCGCACCGTCAACATCGGCGATGAGGACTTCGTCTTCTTCTCGGTCTGGGAAGCGCGCGCAGGGCATGATTACGGCACAATCGAGCGCGATGGCTTCCGGCTGCTGCTGCTGATGCGGAATGACGGTCCCAGGGCAATCGCTTCAAAATTAGTGGAAAGGAAACGTCAGAAAGGCTCAATCA
>JAPPEU010000048.1 GCA_028875245.1 Chloroflexota bacterium | reverse complement strand
ATATCGGCACCGCCGTTATCGCGTTCGCCGCCCTCAGCTTCATCGGCTTGGGTCCGGAGCCATCGTCGCCCGAATGGGGGCGCATGGTCAGCATCGGCATCGACTTCTTCGACCAGTGGTGGATGTGGCTCTTCCCGGGCCTGGCGATCGCCAGCCTGGTGATGGCGTTCAACTTCATCGGCGATGGCCTGCGTGATATCCTCGATCCGCGCCTGCGGGGGGAGTAGCGGGGCGCCGTCTACTGAATACCCTTCCTCGAAGATTGAAACAATTTTCCTATGGTAACGGGTCAGCCGCCGTCTGCCCCCTACAGGGCACAAATATATGAAACGTTGTAGGGGCGAGACGGTGGCTCGCCCGACGTTTCGTAATGGATGTCGTCATTTGACTAGACCGTCTACGGCACGCCCGTCCAGTCGAAGACGACGCCGACGTAGTTTTCCTTCTCATTCTGCAAGCCGCGGTAAGCCTGTTCCGCTTCAAAGGGCGACAAGGTATGCGTATGCAGCGGCGACACCTGAAGCGCGCCTGAACTGATCAGCTGCATCGCGATCTCGGAATTGCGCTCCATCGAATGCTTGACGTAGGGATCGCGCGCCACCGGATAGCGCCATTCATGCGCCCCCTTGAACGTGATATTGCCATGGCCGTGCAGATGAATATAGTCGAGTACGCTGCTGGTCAAGTCGGTCTCATAGACGCCGCGCGGCGTGCCCAAGAGGATGACCTCGCCATAGCGCCCCACGATCGGCAGCGCGGGAGGCAGAGCCGCCGGCACGCCCGTCGCTTCGATCAGCGTGGTCACGCCCTGGCCGGCCGTGAATTCGCCGATGTCGTCTTTGACCGTCGCCGGGTTGATCATGAGCGCATGCGGGATGCCGCAATTGCGCGCAAGCTGCCGCCGCCCCTCGTTCAGATCGAGTCCGATCACCGTCCCGCCCTGCAGACCGGCCAGCTGAGCGGCGAGATTGCCGACTGTGCCCAGCCCAAGGACGCCGACGAAATCCCCCAGCTCGATGTTCGAGATGCGCAGTGAGGTCATGGCGATGATGGCCATGCGCGTGAAGGGGGCCAGCGCCAGCGGCAAGTCAGTCGGCGTCTTGAGGCAAAGCGACATCCGCCCTGCCGTATCGATGACGGCGAATTGCTTGTGCCCGCCCCAGTAGTGGACGATGTCGCCCGGCGCGACCGCGCTTATCGCGGCGCCCACATCAAGCACTTCGCCGACGGCGGCGTAACCGGGCGTCGCGGGAAAGGGAAACCAGGCTTGACTGCCCGACAGGCAGGCGAGCTCGGTGGCGGCGCTGATCAGCGAATAACGGGTGCGCACGAGCACATCATGCGCGCGCAGCTGCCCGATGTCATCGTCTATCCGCTCCACTTCGACGCGTTCGGGACCCGTGAAGAGTACACTGAGGTTTTGCATGGTTGCAATGTCCTTGTTACTCAGGCGCGCTGACGGGGCGATCCAACGGCGCAGGTCAAACTCAATGCGACCTCGCCCTTCGGCACATTGCTGTGAGCCCGCCCGCGCCTATTTGCTGCCCGACGAGATGACGACGCCCTGAATATAGTAACGCTGCAACAGTATGAAGACCAAAATGCTGGGCAATGTCATCACCATCGACGCCGCCATCAGCAGGTGTTCGGTCGCCTGGCCGCCGGCGGAAACGACCCGCTGGAAGTTCGCCAAACCCAGCGACAAGGTATATTTCTCCGGCGTATTCAGGTAAATCAGCGGGCCGAAAAAGTCGTTCCAGCTTTCGAGGAAACCGATGACGATCATGGTGATGACCACCGGCTTCGACAGGGGCAAGATGATGCGGATGAAAATCCAAAGCGTATTCGCCCCGTCGATTTTCGCCGCTTCGTCCAGGTCCTTTGGGATCGTCAAGAAGAACTGCCGGAACAAAAATATAGCGAAGGCGCCGCCGAACCAATTCGGAATGATCAGCGGATTATAGGTGTCCAGCCAGCCGAAAGCTTTGAAGAGCAGAAATGTCGGGATGATGGTGACCTGGTAGGGCAGCATCAGCGTGCTCAGCAGAAGCAGGAAAAGAAAGTTGCGGAAGGGAAAGCGGAAGCGCGCGAAGCCGTAGGCGACCAATGCCGCCGACAGTATCCGCCCCGAAACCGAGAAAACCGTCACAAAAACGGTGTTGATGAAGAAGCGCGCCAGCGGCGCCACATGCCAGATCTCGATGTAATTTTCAAAGCGCCAGGTCTTGGGAATCAACTGCGGCGGCCACAGAAACAACTCGTTGACCGGCTTCAAAGAAGACGAGACCGCCCACAAAAATGGCAGGGCGAAAATGATCGTCAGCCCATAGGCGACGGCGTAGAGCAAACCGTAGCGGATGATGCGCTTCACCCGCCAGGCGGGCAGGATCTCACTGATCAACGGTCAAGTCCTCTGGCGCAGTCGCCGCCTCGCCCCTACACCATCTCGCCGGAAATTTGCATCTAGTTGTCCTCCCCTTCGTAGTAGACCCAGCGGCGGGACGTCCACAATTGAAAGCCGGTGATGGCCAGCACGATGACAAAGAAAACCCAGGCCAGCGCCGACGCATAACCCATCTCCCAGAAATCAAAAGCGCTGTTGTATAAATGCAAGACATAGAACAGGGTGGAATTCAGAGGCCCGCCCGGTGAAAACTGCTGCTGCCGGCCGCTGCTGGCGACATAAGCCAGCGTGAACATCTGCAGCGCCCCGATGACGCCGAGAACGGTGTTGAAAAGGATGACCGGCGAAATGCTCGGCACGGTGATATAGCGGAACTTGCCCACGCCGCCGGCGCCGTCAATATCGGCCGATTCATAGAGCTCCCTGGGTATGCCCTGCAGCGCCGCCAGGAAGATCAGCATGGTGTTGCCGCCGAGCGCGCCCCAGAGGCTGATGATGATCAGAGCCGGCTTGGAGGAACCGGGATGCCCCAGCCAAAGCGGACCATTGCCCAAACCCAGCGCCGAGATGATGCTGTTCATCAGCCCGATCTGCGGCTGGAAGATCCACAGCCAAAGGAAGGCGGCCGCCACCACCGGCGTCACCGACGGCAGAAAATAAAGCGTCCGTAAAGCGACGCGCCCGGCGATCCGCTGATTGAGCAGCATCGCCAATGCCAGCGAGCCGGCGATGGCGATAGGCACAAAGATGACGGTGTAGTAAAGCGTGTTTTCGATGGATTTCCAGAAGAGCCGGTCGCCGAACATGTATTCATAATTGCCCAGGCCGGCGAAGCGCGGCGGGGTGACGATGTTGTAATCGGTCAGGCTCAGGTATGCCGACGCGATCATGGGACCAACGGTGAAGACCAGGAAGCCGATGATCCAGGGGGAGATGTAGATAAAGCCTTGCAGCGCTTCCCGTTGACTCAAGGTCAAAGGCGCACTCAAGCCAAGGCGCTGCCTGTCTCCTCGCTTTGCCTCACATTCTGGGGCGCGGCGGAGATTCAGTTGCGGTGATCTTAAGCATATCGCGTCATTGCTTTTGCGCAACAAATTGCTCGAAACGGGCCCCTGGATTTAGATCCACCGATTATCAGCATCCCAAGCCCGATAGAAGGCTCGCAGATAGTCGTCGAGCGCAGATGTCGGCCGGCCCGCCTCAAACCTCAGCCGCGCCCATATCTCGCGCTCGACATCGTTACTATCGACATGCGCATGCTCGCCGTCGCGAATCACCCACTGGCCGCCGACCATCACATGCCGCACATGTTCCCGCTTGGCCCGGCGCAGCAGCATTGCCGGCAGCAGCTCGCGCGACGGGTAATCCTCCGGCGCCCATAGTCCCGTTATCGCCTGCAGGTCCAGCAAAACGAGATCGGCAAGCGCCCCAATTTCGAGCTCGCCTAGCGGAGCGCCCGCGCCAAAGGTAATCTCGGCGCCGACGCTCGCGCCCATCCGCCATACCGCTTCCGCGCTGAGATCGGCCGCCGCCATGCCGCTCTGATTGGCGATGGTCCAAGCCAGCCGCATCTCTCGCAAGAAGTCCTGATCATCGTCCAGGCTGTGCCCATCCAAGCCAATGCCGACTTTGACACCCGCCGCCGCCATCTTGGCGATTGGCGCGATCCCGCTGCGCAGGCGCAGGTTGCTGCTGATATTGTGCGCAATGCCGACGCCGCGCTCCGCCAGCAGTTCGATGTCCTCGTCGTCAACCCAGACCATGTGCGCCAGCGTGAGCCAGCCGCCCAAAGCGCCAATATCATCGAGATGTCGAATGAAGCTCAGCCCCCAGGTTTTGTAGGCGTAGCGCCGCTGATAAGGCGTTTCCAGCAGGTGCATCTGTACGCGCGTTTGCTGGCGGCGCGCCCATTCGCAGGCGCGGATGATCAAGGCATCGCTGCACCATTGACCGCCGGCCGGGCTGACCTGAACATGCGCGCGATGGCGCAGCGGGTCATGATATTTGCTGTACAGCTCGTCCAGCGCCGCGAAATAATCATCAGCGCTCAGGTCGATCTTGCTCCTGCCGCTCAAGGAATTGCGCAGTTCCGCCGGCAGCATATCCAGGAAGCGCTGCCCCTCGGCGTATACTAACTGATTCTGGTCGATTATCGGCGGGTGCATGGCGACGCGAATGCCGGCGTCGGCGTAACCGCGCATGGCCGCCGGCAATTCAGCCGGGAGTTGCGACCAGTCGCTTGGATTGTGGCTGTGCGCGACCGCCGTCACGCCGGATTGCAGCAATTGCAGCCCGGAATACAGCGCCGCCAGGTAAGGCGGGATGCTCGGCAGGGCTGCCAGACGCCCGAGCCAAACTTCGAGGAAATTGTCAGAAACGCCCAGCGCCAATGTTCCCAGCGCCCGCCCATGGTCATGCGCATTGGTGAAAGCGGGCAAGAGCGCAAACTCGTCGCCGCCGATTCGATCGGCTGCCGGATAGCGGGCGACCAACTCCGCCAGCGTTCCGGCGTCTATGATGAAGTCGCCGTCGACGCAGAGCGCCAGATCCTCAGCCGGGGCGCCGGCGCGCAAGGCATAGCGCGCATGAACGATGGTTGGCATCAGGCGTAAAGACCCGCCTGCTGGCCGCCGTCCAGCACGAAAATCTGGCCGGTGATCATCTTCGCCGCGTCAGATGCGAGATACAGCGCCATCTCGGCGATGGCGTCCGCGCCGATCAGCCCGCGCAGCGGCTGATACCCTTCAAGAAAGGCGTCCCGCGCTGCCGGCGGAAAGCCGTCGTTCAAGGCTGTGTCAACGTAGCCGGGACAAATCGCATTGCAGCGAATGCCGTCGCGGGCATAATCGAGGGCGATCGAACGCGTCAGGTTGATAACGCCGGCTTTGGCGACCGAATAAGCCGCTTTGTTCCGGGCGGCGCGGATGCCGAAGGTGCCGGCGGTGTTGAGGATGACGCCGCCACCCGCCTCAATCATCAACGGGATCAGGCAGCGGACGGCCAGGAAAACCGACTTGAGATCAATATTGAGGCAGTCGTCCCAGTCGGATTCGCTGATATCGGTGATGCGGCCGGAGGGGCTGACGCCGGCATTGTTGAACAAGATATCGGGTGCGCCAATGGCCGATACGGTCTCGTCGATCATGCGCTCTACATCCGCGCTGAGGGAGACATCCGCGCGGATGGCGATCGCGCGGCCGCCTTCCGCCTCGATCGCGCGGGCGACGGCTTCCGCCTTCGCCAGGGTCCGATTCGCCACCGCGACCCGCGCGCCTTCCCGAGCGAAGGCAACACAGCTGGCCGCGCCGATGCCGGACCCGCCGCCGGTGACAAGCGCGATCTTGCCTTGCAGTTTCACGGCGCGCGCCCAGCGGAGTTCGCCGCGGCCGCGCTTTGCTCAATTAAGCATCCAGCCGCCATCGACAAAGATCATTTCTCCGGTGATATAACGCGACTCGTCCGACGCCAAAAAGAGAGCCACATCGGCGACATCCCCCGGCGCGCCCAAACGGCGCAGGGGGATCGTCGTATTCGCCCAGCGAAACTTGTCTTCCTGGCTGGGCAGCATGGGCGTATCGATAATGCCCGGGGCCATTGAATTGGCGCGTATGCCGCGCGGTCCGTATTCCAGCGCGATGCAGCGCGTCATGGCCGCGACAGCGCCTTTGGTCGTGCAATAGGCGGATGAATCGACAAAAGCGACAGCCGCGCCGATAGACGCCAGATTGACGATCGCGCCTTTGATGTCATGCCGCAGCCAATGCCGGATCACAATCTGCGAGACGAGGAAGACGCTCTTCACGTTCACCGCCATAATGCGGTCAAATTGCTCATCGCTGGTCCCCTCAAAGGGCGCGTTGAAAAAGATGCCCGCGTTGTTCACCAGCGCGTCGATCATGCCAAATTCAGCCATGCCCTCATCAACGAGACTTTGCACTTGCGCGCGCGCCGCCACATCCGTTCGCCGGCAAAGTGTCTTCACACCTTGCTCCTCCGCTTGCATGGCAACCTGGCGCAAGCCTTCCAGATTCAGATCACAAAGGGCGAGATTGGCGCCTTCGGCGGCGAAGCGCAGCGCAATGGCGCGCCCGATGCCTTGAGCGGCCCCGGTGATCAGCGCGGTCTTCCCAGTCAAACGCCCCATGATCACGCCGACTCGATATACGCGATGATCGTGCCGACCGGCACTTCGTCATCGACTTCGCAGCTCAATTCCACCACCTGGCCGGCGGCGGGCGCTTCCAATTCTGTGCTGACCTTTTCCGTTTCGATCAGGACGATGCCGTCGCCCTCGGCCACGGTATCGCCTTCGTCCACCAGCCACTCGACGATCAATCCTTCTTCCATCGTCATTCCAAATTTCGGCATATAGATTGGAATCAGGGGCACATCATTCTCCTAAGCGGGTCATCAGCGTGTCGCCCACTAAGTAGACCTGTGAATGTTGTGCAAATGGCAATCTGCCGTTGATGGCGAAAACGGGCGAGCCACCGTCTCGCCCCTACAACGCTTTTCATTATTTTGGCAATCTCTTTCTAATGTCAATCATGAGCATTTCCTGCACGGAATCACTTGCGTCAGCTCAAAGTCCTCTGTACCGCCGCAATCACATCGTCCGCGGATGGCAGGGCCGCCTTCTCCAGGACCGGGCTGAAAGGCATGGGCACATCCTTGTTGGTCACGCGCTGCACGGGCGCCTTCAGCTGATGAAAGGCCTCTTCCGCCACCGTCGCCGCCCATTCACTGGCGGCGCTGCATGTCGGGAAGCTCTCATCGACGGCGACGAAGCGCCCCGTCTTGGCGACGCTCTCCAGGACCGCCCCCTTGTCCCAGGGCGACAGGCTGCGCAGGTCGATCACTTCCGCGTCGACGCCGGCGGAGGCCAGCGTCTTGGCAGCGGCCAGCGCAGTGTGGACGGCTGGGCCGGCGGCGCAGATGGTGACATCGCTTCCCGCGCGCTTGACATCGGCCAGGCCGATCGGGATGAGGTATTCCTCAGTTGGCACTTCACTTCGTTTCCCGCCCAGCGAGAGCGAATGCAGGAAGAGCACCGGATTGTCATCGCGTATCGCCGATTTGAGCAAGCCCTTGCCATCATAGGGACTGCTCGGCAAGATGACTTTGATCTGGGGCATGTTCATGAAGAACTGATGCACCGCCTGGCTGTGATGATGCCCGGCGCTGCTGCCGGCGCCGTTTTGCACCATGAAGACCAGCGACGCCTTCGTTTGCCCGCCATACATGTAACGCATGGCGCCCGCCTGATTGGCGATTTGGTCGAAGGCGAGATAAAGAAAGGTGCCAAACATCAGATCGACTATGGGCCGCAGGCCCGTGATTGCCGCGCCAATCCCGGCGCCGGCCACCGCCAATTCGGAAATCGGCGTATCGATGACGCGCTTGTCCCCAAACTCGGCGTACAAACCGCGCGTGCTGGGAAAGACGCCAATGCGCACATCTTCGCCGATGAGAAATACAGACGGGTCGCGCCGCATCTCCTCGGCCAAAGCCTCTTGAATCGCCGCTACGTAGGTCTTGCGAGGCACTCAGTCTCTCCTTGTCATTGGCAATCTATGCCCACAAGTCTTCATACAATGCTGCGATTTCGGGCTCGGGGCTTTCGCGCGCGGCGGCGACCGCTTCCTGAACAGAAGCAGTGATTTCCCCGTCGAGCGCTTCCAACAGTTCGGCTGGCAAGATTTCATTTTCGCTGACATAGGTATGCAGCAGGAGCAGCGGGTCTTTGGCTTGCGCGGCCGCCAGCTCCGTTTCATCGCGATAAGTCTGTCCGCCGAGGAAGGCTTCTTCGCCCTCGGCATGGCTGCCCCGGCGGTGGGTCTTCGCTTCGATTAGCGTCGGACCGCCGCCAGCGCGAGCGCGCTCCACCGCCGCCAGCGCGACGCGGTAGATCTCGAGCGCGTCAACCCCATCGGCAACCAGGCCCGGGATGCCATAGCCGACAGCGCGATCGGCGATATCGCTGATGTTCATCGCCTGGCGCGCCGGCGTGAACTCGCCGTATTGATTGTTTTCGCAGACAAAAATCACCGGCAGCGTCAGCGTCGAAGCCAGATTCAGCGATTCATGAAAACTGCCCTCGTTGGCGGCGCCATCGCCAAAGAAGCAGACCGACACACGGTCGCTGTCCGTGTACCAGGCGCTCAAGCCGGCGCCCACGGCAATCGGCATGCCACCGCCGACGATGCCGATCGCCCCCAGCATGCCGATATCAAAATCGGCGATGTGCATTGAACCGCCCTTGCCTTTGCAATAACCGCCTGCCTTGCCGAACAACTCCGCCATCATGCGCTTGAAATCGCCGCCTTTGGCGATCACATGGCCATGGCCGCGGTGCGTGCTGACGATGGTGTCTTCATCCGTAAGCGCGGCGCAGACGCCCGCAGCGACCGCTTCCTCGCCGATATAGAGGTGTACGAAGCCGGGCAATTGGCCTTGCCGGAAGAGCCGGCCGACTTCCTCTTCAAAGCGGCGGATGCGCAAGACGCGCGTATAAATGTCAATCACAACATCAACCGGCATGCCTTGATGGTGCATTTGACCTCCTCAGGTCAGGAGCGCCGCGGCCGTCAGCGCCAGCGTCTTCGTCGCGGTGAGGACCTGCTCAATGCTAACGCATTCGTCAACCATCGGCCAAATGGGGATGTAACCGGGTCCATACTCGACGCAGGTGATGCCGACGCCCTTGAAATGGCAGGTATCGGCGGTCGCTCCGATGCGATGACCGGCGCCAACGCGCGGCTCGACGCCGGTCACTTGTCGGTGCGCCGCGATCAGCTCGGCCACCACAGGCGCGTTCAGCGGCGTCGCTTCGCGCGCGGGCATGTTCGGCTGCTGGTCGCTCTGCGGGATCAGCAGCTCATACTCAAATTCGCCGTCTTCCCGCCGGATCCGCTCGAGGCGCGCGCGCATATCCTCTCGTACCGAATCCTCCGTCATGCCTGGAATGATCCGCAAGTCAAAGGTGACCGCCGTCACATCCTGATGGTGTTCGATGTGGCGGATGGCCATCGACGGATAACCCGGAATCAGCGGATGCGGCTGGTAACGCAGCCAACCGCCCTCTGCCTTGGGCGGAATCCGCACATAGGAGGGGCTGAAGGCGCCGATGACTTTCGTCGCTTTCTCGATCGGATTCACATAAGGCACGCGGTGTTTGAACTCGCCGAGCACCCGTATCTTGCCCTGTACATAACCGACGGAGATGACGCCGACATCCAGGTTGCCCGCTTCGGTGACGATGCAGGCGTCGGGACGGCAGCCGCTTTCGATCAAATGCAAGGCGCCGACCCCGCCGCCGGTCTCAGCGACGACGCAGGCGAGAATGAGGTCCCCCTTCAGCCGCTTCCCGGAACGGCGAATCGCCTCGGCTGCTGTCAGCATCGAAGCCAGGCCCGCTTTCATATTCAGCGCGCCCAGCCCATAGATCATGCCGCCGTCGATCTCTGCGCCGAATGGATCATGGCGCCATTGATCGCGCCGGAAGACAGCGCCCTGCCAATCGCTGGTATCGGTATGGCCGCAGAGCATCAGCGAGGGGCCGCCCCCGCCGCCGCGCAGCCTGCCTATCGCCTGATGGGTTGCGCCGCCATCGGCCAGGGGCACTTCTTGCAGCTCAACCTCGTAGCCGCGCCGCGTCATCCAGTCGGCGAGCCAGCGCCCGAGCGCAGACTCGCGCCACAAGAAGGACGGGATGCGGATCAATTGCCGCGTCAGCTCGATGGCTTCATGATCTTGAATATGCTCGAGGATCGCAGGCATGGGTTTCAATCAGCGTCGACGACCGCCCAAACATCAAAGCCGACTTGAGCGCCGCCCCAGAGTTCCTTGACGCCGATGGTATTGCGAGTGGGATAGGGCTCGCTGAAGTATTCGCGGTAGATGGCATCCATTTCCGCGAAGCGCTTGATATCGGTCAGCGAGACATTGACGCGGATGACATCGGTCATCGCGCAGCCGGCCGCTTCCAGGACGGCCTTGATATTGTCCAGCGCCTGCCGCGCTTCCGCCTCGAAGCCGCCGCTGACCAAGCCGGAGCCGTCGGGCGATGTGCCGAGATAACCCGACGTCGCCAAAAGGCTGCCATAGCGCAGAGCTTGACTGTAGCCGCTTGTGGGGGGCGGCGCGTCGTTGGTGAGGATGATATGCGAACGCGCCATCGCTCAAGCTCCATTATGCGCGTCGACGCCGCTCTTTTCCCGCGCCTCGGTCAGATAATTGTAAATGGTCGAGCGGCTCAGCCCCAACTCCTCGGCGATCAGCGGCACCGCCCGTTTCACCTGAAACGCGCCCTTCTCGTCAAGCCGCGCGATGAGTTCAATCTTGTCCTCTTTGGACATGATCGGCAGCTCGGCGCCCATGTCGTTGACGGCTTCGCGCAAGATGCTGTGGATGGTGCTTTGAATATCGTCTGAGAGCGTCTCGCTGACTTCCGAACCGGCGTCCAGCGCCAGGAATTCGCCCAGGATTCGATGGGCGGCTTCAAAGATGCCGACATCAAGGTTGATGCACAAGGCGCCGTAGGCCGCGCCGCCCTCGTCACGGAGGAACATGGTGCAGGACTTCATTTTGCGGCCGTTGGGCAAAGCGGTCTGATAATTGTGGAAGTCGCGCGCGAAATTGCCGTTGCGCGCTTCTGTCAACAAGAGATCGGTGGCGCCGCCGCCCACCTGCCGCCCACTGATATCGCCTTCAATATGGATGATGGACGCTTCGAGGTCGCTGAAGTCATGAATCACGACCTCGCAATACGGCGCGAAGAGCCTGGCGATGCCCAGGGACAATTGCTTGAGCAGGGCGAAGGTCGCCGCTCTATCCGCTGTAGAGATGGATTGGCAAGGATTCATCAGGGCGTCAATCTCTCGCGTCGCGTTCATTCAGGTGATCCTACAGAATTCCGTCTTCAATCCTATCGAAAGCCGCAGGGGCGGGACAGCGGCCCCCGACACAGTTTCGCTGCTTTGAGTTCATTCTTCCGCTTGAGACATGCCCTGACTTGCGAGCGACTTCTGTCATAATGATCCGCGCTGTGTGCGCTTTAGAGAGTACACCTGCGATGTTCACCACCGCCCCGGCAAAGCAGATTTGCAATTGCGCCCATCATGGTAAACAATATATCCAAGAATTATACAAACTGTAAAGAGGCGGCGCAAATTATGTCGGCTGGCGCTGAGCATCATGACCGCATACTGTATTCGCAGAAGGGCCCGCCCACGCTAGATGAAATGACGGGGCCGGAAGTCGAGGCGGCATTGAGGGAGACGGATGTGCTGCTGCTGCCCGTCGGCGCCACCGAAGCGCACGGCCCGCACCTGCCGCTGGGAACCGATTCCTTTGAAGCGCGGGAGAACTGCCGCCGGGCGGCGATACGCCTCGAGGCCCTTGGCTGCCCGGTCATCATCGGGCCGGTCATCCCCTTCGGCACATCCAGCTTTCATCTGGGCTTCGCCGGCACCATCAGCCTGAGTTCGCAGACGATGATCAGGCTTTTGAAGGAAGTCTGCCTGAGCCTGTATGAGACCGGCTTCCGCAAGTTCGCCCTCGTCCACGGCCACGACGGCAACCTGCCCGTCATGATGGTCGCGGCGCAAGAACTCGTCGACAGCACCGCTGATGCGCAGGCAATGGTACTCAACTGGCTGACGCCGCTCAGCAAGGTCTATCACCGCATTCAGACATCCAGCAAGCAGGAAGGCCACGGCGGCGAAGGCGAGACCGCCCGCATCCTGGTCACGCACCCGGAGCTCGTGCATCTGGAGCGCTCGATCAAACATCACGTCCCGCCGGAAGACATGCGCAAGATTCAAGGGCCCGAGCATATCAAGACCGGCGGCGGCATCTTCTACGCCACGCGCCGCTACAAAGACCATAGTCCCTATGGGCATATCGGCGACCCGGCGCTGGCGACCGCAGAAACCGGCGACAAGGGCTACGATGTCATCGCCGAGTGGCTGGCCCGGGTGATCGCCCGCGATTATTTTGATCGGGATATTGATCCGAATGAAATACTTCGGCTTGAGGAATGAAGGCCGCTGCGCCGCCAGGCTTGGGCGAAAACCCGCCGGTCTCCAACTGTGGCCAGTTATTCCCATTTTTTGACTTGGAGCGCATACAGGTTATAATCACGCAACCGATGGACAGTTTGTTGACTATCTGTACACAATGTGCAATTGACAAACTATCATCACAGGCGGCGGTTTCGACCGCTCTGTTGTAGCGATGAATAGAGAAAGGCTATGAGACATGAATAGACTACGCACACTCAGCGCAATCCTGCTTCTTGGCTTGCTTTTGCTCTCACTGGGGGCGGCCTCCGCCCAGGATCCGCAGTACGGCGGTACGCTGGTATTCGGCGCCGAATCCATGGGCGATTCATTTGACATCGGCTTTTGGCATGGTTTTGGCGGCGTGCATGTGATTGATTCAATCGGCGAAGGTTTGGTCCGCGCCGATTTCGAAAATGGCGGCGCGCTGCCCGGTTTGGCCGAATCCTGGGAGATATCGGATGACGGCCTGGTTTATACCTTTCACATCCGCGAGGGCATGAGCTTCCATGATGGCGAACCGGTGACCGCCGCCGCTATCGTCCGCAGCATGAAACGCCCCGTCAACCCGGAGGACCCGAGCTACATCGATGGCATGTACATGTACGGCAATCAGGGCGCGAGCAATTGGGAATCGCTGGAGGCGGTCGATGAGCATACGGTGGTATTGACGTTGATGCAGCCCAATGCGACGCAGCTTCTGGTCTTCTCCCGCCCGGATGGCATCATCATCAGCCCGAAGGCGATGGATGAATACGGCACGGAGGTCGGCTTGAATATGTCGGCGGCGGGCCCCTTCAAGATTGAACGCTTTGTGCCCGGGCAAGAGGCGGTCCTGGCCGCCAATGAAGATTATTGGGCGGGCCGGCCCTATGTCGATCGCATCGTGATCCGCGCCTTCCCCGATGAAGCGGCGATCCTGGCGGCCCTGGAAGCGGGCGAAATCGATATGACGCTTTACGCGCCGTTCACATCGGTGCCGCGCCTGCAAAGCTCGGAGCACATCCGCGTCGAAGTCGGCGCCCCGCTGGTGGACCTCTTCGTCGGCGCCAATGTGGCGAAGGAACCCTTCGACAATCTGACGCTGCGCCAGGCGGTCAATTACGCGCTTGACCGCGAGACCTTGATCGAAGCCGGCTTGAACGGTTTCGCCGAAATGCCGGCCAGTCTGCTTGGTCCGCTTGACCTCGGCTTTGACGAGGGCGGACGCGAAATCAGCGTTTATGATCCGGAGCGCGCTAAAGCCCTGTTGGCCGAATCCGGCCTGGACATGCCGTTGGCGATCGAAGTCGCGTACGAAAACAATCGCTTCTGGCCACAACTGGCTGAATTGATCGCGGCGGACCTGGAAGCGGTCGGCTTTGATGTGACGCTGGATCGCCTGGACGCCGGCTCATTCTGGGGCAAGGTCGGCGATGGGGAGACGCAACTCAGCCTTAATCAGCGTTCCACCTTCGTGCCCGATCCGCATGACAAGGCGATCCTCATGGCGCGGGCTGGCGCCGAGGGCAGCCAAACGCAACATCAAGCGCTGGAGGCGGTCGATGAGATCGACGCCCTGGTCACCGCGGGCATCTCCACCGTCGATGCGATGAAGCGCGAGGCGATTTATAAGGAATTCCAGGCGCTGATGCTGGAACAGCTGCCCTACATCTACATCGGTTATCTGACGCCGCCGATCTTTGTCAACGCGCGCGTACAGAATGTGGAGACCTTCGGCACGGCCGGCGGGCGCATCAACCTGCGCGAGGTCTGGCTGTCGGAGTAGCGCTTCAACAAATACGGCGAATATGGCTTGGTCCTCTTGGAGGATGAGGCCATATTTGCCTTTTGCGGCCGCATAACACTAAACTAAATCAACGTCGAGATCGCGCCCCAAGCGCAGGTTTGGTCGCGTATGCAGGCTGAGAAAACGACATCAGCGCGGTTCGCCGCTTTCTGGCGCCGCTACGATATTGCCCTCGTGGGCAGCGCCGTCTTCGGCTTCATTCTGTTTATCACCCTCCTCGCGCCCGCTGTGGCGCCTTATGATCCGATGGCGCGGGACATCAAGAACCGCTTTGCCGGGCCTTCGGTCGAAAACGCCTTCGGGACCGATCAATTGGGGCGCGATGTCTTCTCCCGCGTGATTCACGGCGGACGCCCGATTCTCAGCGCCAGTTTCAGCGCCGTCTTGTGCGCCTTGGCCATCGGCACGGCAATCGGCATCGCCGGCGGCTATCTCCGCGGCTGGCTTGATACTTCGCTCATGCGGCTGATGGATGTGATGCTGAGCTTTCCCTCCATCCTGCTGGCGATCCTCATCGTAGCCACCCTCGGCGTGGGCTTGCTCAATGTGACGGTCGCCATCGGCTTCGCCATGGTGCCCGTGTTCGCGCGGCTGGCGCGATCAATCGTGATCACGCTGGTCTTTGAAGAATATGTCCTGGCGGCGTGTTCCCTGGGCGCGTCAGACCGGCACATCGTCTGGAAACACATCCTGCCCAATATGATGCCGCCCATCATCGTGCAAGCGTCGGCGATGCTGGCCGTGGCGATTGGCACCGCGTCCGCCTTGAATTTCATCGGGCTGGGCGTCGAGCCGGGCAGGCCCGATTGGGGCATGATGGTCGCCGAGGGGCAGCGGCTGATCTTTGACGCGCCCCATGTGCCGCTTTTCCCCGGGCTGGTCATCACCATCACCGTGCTCAGCGTCAATTACATGGGCGACGGCCTGCGCGATCACCTCGATCCCAAACTGCGCCGCCAAGGCGTCTGACATGTTCGCTTACCTTCTCAAACGGCTCATCTGGCTGCCAATCGTCTTGTGGGCCGTGAGCAGCCTCACATTTCTCGCCCTGCGCATCGTGCCGGGCAATCCCATTCAAACGGTGCAGAATCAGGTGATGGATAAAAGCCAGCTGGCGCAGGTCGAAGCGGTATGGGGCCTAAACCGCCCCATCAGCGAGCAGTACCTGAACTTTCTCTCGAAGCTGGTTCGCGGCGACCTCGGCCTGGCGATGAGCAGCGGCGTACCCATTCGGCGCATGATCTTTGAACGCATGCCGCCGACCATTGAGCTGGCCATCGTGTCGCTAATCATCAGCACGGGCATCGGCGTCTTGTCCGGCGTCGCCTCGGTGGCGATCCGCAGCCGCGCCATTGAATACAGCGTCCGAACGGCTTCTATCCTGGGGCTGTCGCTGCCGCTCTTCTGGGTCGGCATCATGTTGATCATTCTCTTCTCGGTCAACTTGCGCTGGACGCCGACGAGCGGGCGCATCGGCGCCGGCGTCGATTACGATGTCATCACCAATTTCATGTTTTACGATCTGATTGCGACCGGCAATTGGGAAGCCTTCAGCAGCTTTTTGCGCCACCTTGTTTTGCCCGGCGTGACCATCGGCTTGACATCGGCCGGCTTCGTCGCTCGCCTGACGCGCTCGGCCATGCTGGAGGTTATGAGCTCGGACTTCATTCGCACCGCGCGCGCCAAAGGCCTGCATGAGCGCCGCGTCATCTGGCAGCATGCCATGCGCAACGCCATGCTGCCAATCATCACCTTGCAGGGTTTGCAGTTCGGCGCGATCCTCGGCGGCGCTGTCATCACCGAGCGCGTTTTTTCCTATCCGGGCATGGGCACCTGGCTGCTTGATGGCATTCTTGAACGCGACTATTCCGTGGTGCAGGGCGGGATCATTTTCGTCGCCCTGGCTTATGTGCTCATGAATATGTTGGTGGACCTGCTCTACCACATCATTGACCCGCGGCTGCGCCAGCCCGGCGGCTGACGGCGACCCCGCGCAAGACGCGACCTGGCGCGCAAGACGCGCACCCGCGAAAACTGGAGTCTCCAAGATAATTCGTCGAAAAGACCGCCGATTGACCTGCCGGCTGTGTCTGACAGCGAGCCAAAAATCGCGCTTCTGGCTCAAATTCGGCGATACTGCAAGAAACAAGCGCTGACGGTTGTGCGCGTCTGCAGAATCAATGATACAGTGGCTTTGAAATTCTATACCTTTCATCAGGCAAAGTTGGGCGGCCGGGCAGCGTCGGCGCATGCGGGCATGCCAGCCGGCTTTTGAGTTAATGGGGCAAGATCTTATGAACGCTCAAGCGCCTCAAACGGAGATTCGTCAAAAGGCGGATCTGCTTAAGGAGCCGACGCAGGCGCTGGCAGGGCGAACGATAGGAGCTTTACAAAGAATGGAGAAAGCCATGCGACTTTCATCGCTCAAGATTTTTCAACGTTTCGCGGCGCGCGCCGCCCTCGGCGATAAAGCGGTTCGCCGCATCGGGGGGAAACGCGGGGAGAGCGGGCGTCTGCCGGGCAGGTTCCCGCTTCTGGTTCTCGCGCTGCCTTGCCTCTTCCTTCTCGCCGCCGCGCAGAGCCCAGCCCTGGCGCAGGACCCGCCAGCGCCGGCAGCCCCTACCGGCTTGTCGGCGAGCGTCAGCGCCGAGGGCGTCACCATCACATGGACGGCGCCAGAAGGCACGGTCGATGGCTATGAAATCTTGCGCCGGCGTCCCGCGCAATCCGAAACCACGCTGACGACCTTGGTGGACGACACCGGCGACAGCAACACCAGCTACACCGATACCAGCGCCACAACCCTCGGTGAACAGTATATCTATGGCGTCAAAACCATCCGCGGCGCCGATCGCAGCGATGTCTCAAGTACCGTGACAGTCGACTTTCCGAATGTTCTGCCGGTCACGGTAGCGGTGAGCTGTGAAAACTTCACAGGCATCATCCAGCACATTTTGCGCTGCCGGGTGACCGCCGGCGACCTAAGCATCACATCCGCCACCTGGGTCCCCAGCTACGAGCCTGATTTCAGGCAAACTACCGCCGGGCCGGTGGCGTCCTGGGTGATCGCCGATGAATACTGCGGCCAGAGCACAAGCATCGAAGTGGACGCGGTGGCTGGCGAAAGGACGCTTGATACGGCTGAAACGACGGTTACGCTGGACTGCCCGCCGCTAGCCGATGCTGACGCTGAATCGATCAGCTGCGATACCGTGATCGAAAGCGGCCAGCATAAGTTGAGCTGCCAGGCGAGCGCCGGCGACCAAACCATCGACACCGCCTATTGGATCGCCCATTTTGAAACGCAGAATTCTCAAGAAACAGCCGACCCGGAAGCGTCTTGGGATATCGCCGATGGCCAATGCGGCCAAAGCATTCGGGTTGAGGTGAGTCTGCTATCGGGCGGGAAGCTGCTCCCGGCTGTTGAAACGACGGTCTCGCTTCCTTGCGTCATCACAGTCGATGATAACTGCAGCCTGGCCAACGCCATCCGCTCCGCCAATGCTGTCGCTCAGGTCGAAGAAAGCGGCGACCGCGATGGCAACGACGATTGCGAGACTGGCGCCGCACCGGATGACACGGCTACGCCACCCCTTACTGGGGACGACATCATCCGGCTGACGCGAAACACCACTCTGACAGCGCCCTTGCCGCCGCTAGCGAGCCGAATTCGAATCGACGGCGGCGGCCGCACCATTTCCGGGGGGGACGAATACCTGGTTCTTATGGTCAGCGGCGGCTCGCTTGATATACGTGACTTGACCATAAGCAATGGGATGTCTTCGACCGTAGGCGGCGCGATATACGTCAACAGCGGTTCATTAACCATGAGCGACAGCGCCATAAAGGACAGCCAAGCCAACAATAACGGCGGCGGCATCTATGTAATCGACAGCGACATAGAGATCGTCGACACCGAGATCAGTGGAAACTCGACCATAAAGAGCCACGGGGGCGGCATCTACTTCATCAGTTCCACCGGCTTGAACGCGCTTAACATATCGGGCGTCACCTTCAAAAACAACAGAACGACCGAAGACGGCGGCGCCTTGAAAACCGCGGGCGGCGTGGTGACCATTACGAAAAGCTCCTTTGTCGGAAACTCAGCCGATGAAGGCGGCGCCATCGAAAGCAGTGAAACGACCCTTATCATCGACAACAGCACATTCAGCGGCAACAGCGCCAGAGAGGGCGGCGGCTTAAGCTCTTTCAGCTCCGATGTTACGATTACGCATACAACCTGGGCATACAATTCGGCCGCTGAACAAGGCGGCGGCATCGCCATAATCGGCTGGACGGGCTCCTTCAAGATTCGAAATACGCTGATCACCGACAGCGCTAGCGGCGGCGATTGCCACAGCGGTCCAAATCCAGACATCATCACCGAGTTCACCGGCAACTTCATCAAGGATGGATCCTGCGCGCCTATACTAGCGGAAAGTCAAGCGGCGCCGGCCGATGACGCTGAGGCGCAGGCGCAGCAAGTCTTTGAAGCCGAGGCGCAGAGCGGCATTGATCCCCCCGATGCCGGGATTAGCAGTGGGCTCGTCGGAGACCCGCCCCACCACCCGCTGCTAGCGGGAAGCCCGGCAATTGACGCCGCCGACCCGATCTACTGTTTGCTTGACGATCAACCCGATACCGCCCGCCCGCAATACGGCAATTGCGACATCGGCGCATACGAATTCCCGCGGGCGCCCGATCCACCGCCGGCGCCGCCCGAGGAGGAGGATGAAGAAGAACCCGAAGACGAGCCGCCCGCCTCCCCGCCACCGGCGACGCCTGAGCCCACGCCTGGGCCGCAACCCAATATCTGCCCGGTGAGCGATCGCATCGTCGTGAGAACGCCTAACGATGATGTGGAATGCGCGGAGGTCGACACAATCTCGCTCGACAAACACCCGGCGCTGCAAGGCGCGCGATTGGCCATGCGCTTGTGGCGGACGAACCATACCTGTACGCACTACATTCATAACGGAGAGAATCTGTATCGGCTGGCGATCCGCTACGATACGACGGTGGAAGTCCTCAGGCGCCATAACAATCTCGCTTCAGATATCCTGTCCATCGGTCAATTGCTGCTGCTGCCGCATTGCGAGCAGGAGGATGCCTACTTCGCCGCGGGAACGGAGGTCTGCTTCGCGGACCCGGGCGGTATCGTCTTTATCAATACCGCTTCGCCTGAACGGCCTGTCCATACGGTCGAGACCTATGTCAGCGATGGTTGGACCTGCGGCGGCATAGACAAACCAGGAACGGTCGTGCTGGTCGCGAGCGCATCGAGTTGACCGCAACTTTGGCGGCAAATGCTGATTGCCTGAAACCGGGGCCGGGCCCGTCAGGGCCGCTTGCCAAATGAAAATGAAATCTGTAGGGGCGTTTCGCTAAAACGCCCCTTCGTTTTGGGTATGGCGTAAGCCCCCAAGGCGCCTATAATCCACGCATTGTCACAATTCCGAAATCCACCCTCATGGAGGTTGCAGCATGTCACTCGACGAAAAAGTCAAGGCGATGGGCATTGATATCGAGGATTTCAGTCCCTCGGCTACACTGGCGCCGGCGACTCGCATCGGCAATACAGTCCTTGTCTCCGGGCACGTCTCCACCGGCTACGTGGGCAAGCTCGGCCGCGACTTGGACGTAGAGGCCGGCAAGCGAGCCGCGCGCGTCTGCGCCATCGATCTGCTCAAAGCCGCCTGCACCATCACGGGCTCGGTCGACAAGCTGCGCCTCCGCAAGCTCTTGGGCGCCGTCAATTCCATGCCCGAATTCACCGATCAGCACCTGGTCATCAATGGCGCGTCGGAGCTTTTCTGGGATCTCTACGATGGCGAGCTGCACGCCCGCAGCGCCCTCGGATTCGCCTCCCTGCCCAACGGATTCGCCGTCGAAATCGAAGCGATATTCGAGATCGTGGATTAGACGCAAAGCAGGCGCTGAATTGACATTTATTCGGGCGACCCGCCGGGCCGCCCCTGCGCACCCGGCAAGTGGGATTGCTGAAGCGGTCGACCTCCATGCCAATGCCCGGGACCGGGATTTAGGGAGGGGCTGATCCCGCCCATGCTCGGACGCATCCTCAGCCCGCTTCGCGCCATGAATCCGCAGGCGCGGCTCTTCTTCGCCGTCCTCGTCGGCTTGACCTTCGTCGTCGACGGGCTCTATTCCGTGCTGCTCAACCTCTATCTGCTGCGCCTGGATTATGGCACCGACTTCATCGGGCTGGTGAACGCGGTCGGCCTTTTGACATTTGGCTTGGCGAGCTTGCCGGCCGGGATCTTCGGCACGCGCATGTCCACCACGGCGCTGATGAAATTCGGCGCTCTTCTATGCCTGTTGGGCGGGCTGCTGCTGCCTATGGCCGAGTGGCTGCCGCCGGGCTGGCGCGAGCTGGGGCTGGCCCTGCCGCCCGCCCTGATGTTTGGCGGTTTCGCCTTTTTCTTCGTCAATGGCGCGCCTTATCTGATCAACGTGGTGGACGATGCCTACAAGCATCAGGCCTTCGCGCTCAAGGCGGCGCACTGGTCCCTGGCCGGTTTCGCCGGCAGCCTCGCCGGCGGGGTGCTGCCCGGCGTCATCGCCGGCCTGCATAACTGGACGCTGCAGGACCCCAGCCCCTATCGCATCACCTTTGCCCTGGCGAGCGTCGTGCTGGCGCTGGCGGCCGCCCTCTCCCTGCGCATCCTTCCGCTGCCGCCGAAAGCCGCGCCGGCGCGCCACGAGCGCAAGGATAGACGCGACGGCGCCCGCGGCGGCTGGGCGACTTCAATCCTGACGCTCATCGTCATCATGACCGTGATCCGCCTGTTCCAGGTCTCAAGCTCGGCGACGGCGATGGTCTATTTCAATGTTTACATGGATCAGCATCTGGCTGTATCGACCGCGCTGATCGGCTCCATGGCCGCGATTGGACGTTTGACCGGCGTCCCGACCGCGCTGCTGACACCGGCCTTGGTCAAGCGCTGGGGGGACGCCGGGGTCGTCATCGGCGCGTCAATGCTGGCGACCCTCTGCCTGATCCCGATGGCGCTGGCCGCGCATTGGCTGTCGGCCTCATTTGGTTACATCGGCGCGGTCAGCATGATGGCCGTCCGCTTTACCGCCTTCACCGTCTATATCCTCGACCTCGTGCCCCGGCGTCATCAAGCGTTGATGGCGGGCACTGGCGAAGCGGCGGCCGGTTTAAGCTTCGCCATGATGGCGCTGGGCGGCGGCCTGCTGCTGACCGCCTTCAGTTTCCGCGATCTGTTCCTGCTGGGCACGCTGTTCGGATTCATCGGCACGGCGCTCTTCTGGCTCTACGCCCTGGCAAGCAAAGCAAAGCGCAAGCTCAAGCCAGCGCTATGAGCCAATGGCGCCCCCAGCCCAACGTCCATCGCCATCCTCCCCGGGCAAGCGGGGCATCAAAATCTAACTACAGTCCCCTCGCGCGTGACAACTCGGCTCACACAAAATAATGAACCCGCAAAAAGGAATCTGTAGGGGCGTTTGACCCGCAGTGTCTACGCGCGGCGCTGAAACGCCCGTCCATGCGATAGCGCGAGCTCGTAGGGCGAGACAAGGGTCGCGTAGACACTGACCGTCTCTCGCCCCTACAATTGGCGAAGTGGCAAGATTTCACTTGCATGCTTGGAATTACTTAGATGGGGTTGATTTGCCCGCCGCCAGCAGCGCGATCACATCGCGGCGATCGGTCTCGTCTCCAAATTGCGACCGCGCCAATTCCAGCGGCGTCCGCCCGTTCTCGCTTTCGCGCGCGCTCAAATCGGCGCCCCGCTCAACCAGGAAACGCGGCACGTCGGTCAGCAAATGATACACGCCGATGTCCTGCCCGGTTTCGCTCAAGGGGGGCAGCGGATCCATAAAGGCTCTGGGCCCGAAGCAGATGGCAAAATGCAGCGGCGTATAACCATTGGCGTCGCGGGCGTTGACATCGGCGCCTTGCCCGAGCAGCGCCTTCATCGTCTCAATGTGCCCGCCCTGCGCCGCCAGATGCAGCGGGCTCAAGCCGGCGCCCAACACGTGATCGGACGGCGTAACCGCGGACACAAGACCGCCATCCGCGGCGATCAATTCTCGCAGCCGCGCCACATCGCCCATGATCCCCGCCCAGAAGATATCCACTGCCCAGCCCAGATGCCGCAGCAGATGCCGCGCCGCCTCGTAGTTGCGGCGATAGGCGATATCGCGCAGCGGCGTACTGCGCCCGTATTTGCCCGCTCGCTCGTATTCACGCAGCGGGTCAGCGCCATATTCCAGGTAAAACTGAATCGTCTCGACATCGCGGCAGAATGACAGCAGCGTGCTGGGTCCCGGCCCGATTTCATTCACCAGCGCCGGCTTCTCATCCAGCCGCGCCTTGACGCCCGCCATATCACCCAGCCAGGCGCAAGCCCAGACATCCAGCTCGGCGCCGCGCTCCAGCAAAAAGTCAACCATGCCCAAGGCGGCGTATTCCGGCATGAAATCGGCCAGGTCGATGGCGTGAATCAGGGCGTTGAAAAGGTACTTTTCATCGCGGGCGTTGATATCGGCGCCATGCGCGAGCAGCAGATCGACAATGTCTTTGCGCCCGTGCATCACCGCCACATGCAGCGCCAGGGCATCGGAGCCCCAGAGCGATGTGCGAACGAATCCGCTGGCGTTGGCCAAACGGCTGTCCTGGCCCAGCAGAGAATTGACGACCGCGCTGTCGCCCGCTTTGGCGGCATCAAACAGACGCATGACGCCCTCGGTAAATTGACTGTCCCGCGAGGGACGCTGTGTTGACAAGTCGCTCAAAACTGTCATCCTTTCCTTCATCGTTTTCCGCGCGTGATACAGGCGTGATTTGACCGTGCCCAACGGAATTTCGAGAAATTCCGCGATCTCGCGCTGCCGGAAGTCGTTCATATAATGCAGCAGTACGACGGCGCGCTGCCCCTCCGGCAACGCTTCCAGGGCCGCCGCGACTTCGTCTTTCACCCGCTTCTGCTCGGCCTCCTCCAGCGCAATCTCGCCCACCTGCTCCAGCGAGACCAACAGCGGCGTTTTGACCCGCAGCCGCCGGCTCGCCTGGGTAAAGACGATGCGCCTGAACCAGCCGGGGAAGGCGGCCGCCTCCCGCAGGTTCACCAAGCCGACCCAAGCCGCGATGAAGGCTTCCTGCGCCGCGTCTTCGGCTTCCTGCCAATCGCCCAAGGTTGCGTAGGCATAACCGACGGCCATATCCTGAAAGCGCCGCAGGACTTCCTCAAAAGCGGCGTTATCGCCGTTGCGCGCCGCGACAACCAGCCCGCTTAAATCTTCCATAGACGCTCCTTCCTCTAGCCCTACACTCTAAAGAGCCGAGCGCGGGCAGGAAGGTTCAATGGAAACGGCCTAAAACCAATAGTTGGCTTCACTACGCTCCGGATTGTTCCCCGATATTGGCAGGATGGGCGACGTGGTAGAATGAACCAGCCGCAACCTAGGAGCGACGGCATGACAGCAAACTTTGCGCAAAAACTTCAAACATATATTGAAAACTTGACAAGCGCGCGCAAGAGCCAAATATCGGAACGGCAAGTCAGTCACCTCTTTCTGGGTTTCATCAGCGATGCCTTTGGCGTGAACTATGAAGATGTTGAGCTAGAGCATCACGTAACGATGACTAAAGTGCAGAAACACGGCTACGTCGATGCCCTGCTGGGCGATCTTATCATCGAGTTCAAGCGCGACATCAAGACAGACCTCGGCGCCAACATCGACCAGTTGACCAATTATATGCGCGACATGCCAGAGCTTCATCGTTATGTCGGTATGCTGACGGACGGCATAGAGTTTCGCACCTATGTTCTGGATGATGCCGAAGAAGCGAAAGAGGTGGATCAATTCCTCATCACAAGCGCGGAAGCCGATGTCGCTTACTTGTGGTTTGATTCTTACCTGTTCAGCCGCCAAAACATTGAACCGACCGCGGACGACATTGTGCAGCGTTTCGGCGTCAAAAGCCCGACATTCCAGCTCGTCCAGCAAACGCTGACACGATTGCTCAGCGAAATCGATGATAAAACGGAACTGGATGTTTGGCGCGGGCAATGGAAGTCATTGCTGAGTAAAGTTTACGGTTCGGATATCGCCGACGACAGCCTGTTCATAAGGCACACGTATCTATCGCAATTCGCCAAGCTACTGCTCTTTGCCGCGCTTGAAGGACGCCCGGACAACACCCTCCTCCCGAGTATCGTCAACGGCGAAGCCTTTCAAAAACACGGGGTCAGCAATATCGGCGAAAATGACTTCTTCTCCTGGCTGATGATGTCGCCCATTCGCGCGGACTCTATGAGCCTTCTTTATGCGCTGTCCGCCGAGTTGCAGGTTTACGACCTTGGCGCCATCCGACAGGACTTGCTCAAACAACTTTATCAAGACCTGGTTGATCCCGAAACACGGCATGACCTGGGCGAATACTACACACCCGATTGGCTGGCGCAGCTCATGCTGCGGGAAATCGACTATGACGCGCCACAAAGCCTGCTGGACCCCGCCTGCGGCTCGGGCACCTTCCTCTTTAACGCCATTCGCCAATTGGCTGATCAGGGCTTGACCGGACGCGAATTAGTCGACTTCGCTTTGACTAATATCGTCGGCATAGATGTGCACCCGCTGGCGGCCACGATCGCACGAATCAATTATCTCCTGGCCTTAAGCGAGCATTTGGAGACAAACAATAGCGCAGGCGATGTGCCGCCCTTGCCAGTATTTCTAGCCGATGCGCTTATTGGGCCATTGACCAACCGTGGACCAGCGGCCGTCCCCATCGCCGTCGACGTGGAGAAAGACGAAGCCTTCCACATTCCGCTTGAATCCGCTGTAGACGAGGACAAACTGACAAGAACAATCGACTACATGGACGATTTAGCGAAACTGGCGAGCCCTGAAAACACTGCGGACATGGTAAAGATATTTGGAAGATGGGTGCAGGACATTTACAGCGGACTAACCAACCCGATTTTCCGCAACCAATGGGCGAGCAACTTCCAACTGTTAGTCGAGTTAATCCGTGACGGCCGCGACAGCATCTGGGCGTATATCTTGAAGAATCTCTCGCGCCCCTTGGTGCTGGCGGAAAAGGGATTTGACGTAGTCATCGGCAATCCGCCCTGGCTTTCCTACCGCTATATCAACAGCGCCGTTTGGCAAGACGAAGTGAAGGCGCTCTATATTTATTATCAACTTATCGATTCCGGCGATGTCAAACTCTTCACGCAGATGGACTTGAGCACTCTGTTCTTCGCCCACGCCAAGGATCGCTACCTGAAAGATGACGGCACACTGGCTTTTGTCATGCCCCGTAGCGTGCTCACTGGCGCCAAACAGCATCGCCCCTTTCAGAGGCAGGGCATGACGCGCATCCTCGATGTAGGCGAGGTCAGCCCCTTGTTCAATGTGCCCGCCGCCGTCATCATCTCGTCGGGTGGCGAGATCGCCAAAGCCAACATCCTCACTAAAACATACCGCGCGACTTTCGATAAACACGAATTGCCGCTATCCGAAGCCAAACCGATGCTGACAGTCGGCGAGACTGTCACGAATTTCGTCGACTCCGAAATCGCCAGCATCTTCTATTACGAGCTATTCGCCCAAGGCGCTTCCCTGGTCCCTCGTAATCTCTGCTTCGTGCGCCCGCCGGGCTTGCCGAATACGCCAATAGTCGCAACCGATCCCGAGTTGGACAAAGATGCCAAAGCACCCTGGAAGGGCATCAAAATGCAAGGGACAGTGCATAGCCCTTTCATCTACGGCACCTTGCTCAGCAAACACCTGCTGCCCTTCGGCTGGCAGAAGCTCAACATGGTCGCCCTGCCGGCCAAGCAGAACGAGGCAGGCAAACTCGAAATGCTGGAAGACGTGTTGGCTTATGCCGTAACGGCTCATCACAGGAGTTTCTTGACGTGGTTTGAAAAAGTGAACGACATCTGGGACGAGCGCAAAAGCAGCACAACGACAGAGACGCTAAATGAATGGTTTAACTATCGCAATAAACTGACCGCACAGAACGCCACCGACCGTTTCCGCGTGATTTACGGCGGCAGCGGCACCAACATCGCCTGCTGCGTGTTGGATCTCGACTATGAGGATTTATGGATATACAGACGTCGAGTCCAACAGTTTGTCGTTGACACAACCTGTTTTCATTACACCGCCCCGACGGAAGTTGAAGCGCATTACCTCTGCGCCATTCTGAACTCGCCTTTCGTCAATAATGAAATCAAAGCTCACCAACCGGAAGGCTTGTGGGGCGCGCGCCATATCCAGCGCACCCCCTTTGAAGCCTGCGCTATTCCCATCTTTGAAGCGGACAATCCCGATCATCAAGAACTCGCCCGCTTGAGCATCGCTGCCCACGAGAAAATCGAAGAGATGAAGGGCATGGAAGAAAACCGGTTGCTCAACGGCGGTCCCGGGCGGGCGCGAGGCCGGGCGCGCGAAATTCTTGCCGATGAAATCCATGCTATCGACAAGATTGTGCGATATATACTGGAAGGATAATCTCCCCTTAAGCCCGCCCCGGAATCCCGGCGAAACCGGCGCCGCTCCATTCGACGGCCTCGTGACCGGCGCGCAACTGCTGATAGAGGCGGATGGCGATCTCATCATCGCGCCAGTCATAATCCGCCAGGGCGGCGAAAGGGCTCTTGCCCGTGCGCGCGCCGCGGCTGCCATCGCCAACCGCGAAGGTGTCGATGACGATGCGCTGGGCGCCAGTCTCCAGCAGGCGCTCGGCAAAGGCGTCCGAATAAGGCAGGCAGGGCGAGACCGCGATCTGCGCCGAAATGCCGTATGCAACCGCCCGCTGCACCGCGCCCAGCCGCCGCTCCACCTGCGACTTCGTCGGCCCATAGGGCAAATCGTGCCGGTCGGTCTCGATGGTCATGCCCAGCCAGGCGTAGGGAATGGCGCCGATCAATTCCAGATCATCAAGCACGGCCGGCGCGCGCGTCTGAATCAGCAGCAAGTCCAGGTCATCATAAGTCGCGAAGACCTCCAGGCAGCGGCGCGTCAGCCGCAGTTTTCGCTCGATCGGCTGGTAGGGGTCGGTGACCGGGCTCATGAAGATGCGCATGCCGCGGCGGTCGCGGGCGCGCGAGAGCTGCCTTTCCAGCAATTCAGGCGCGTTCTCCTTGATGATGAGCGCGTCGCCCCAGGCCTCGCCTGCGCGCCGCCCGAAATGCCAATTGGGCAGCATCTGCGCGTAACAGTAGGCGCCGCAATAGAGCGCCCCCAGCTGGCAGCCGGTCGCCCAGGAGAGGCTGTGCGTGTAGGGTCGCTCGCCCGCCCGAAGGAAACCACGCTTCTGCGGCGTGAGGATGGATTTGGCTTGGGTGCTGCGGATCTTCATGCGCTAATGATAGCAAATGCTGCTGGCGGACTATCGACGACATCCCTCGATTCTAGTCTTGAGGCTATGATATTATATGCGATATAGACGCCGGTAGCGGCCATGCGCGGAGTGCGAGACCATGAAGCCTAAAGGATATGTCTACAAGGTTGAAGTAATGGACAAGGTAATTACTGTCAAGTGGAAGCATGACGAGGAAAGCGCGACGTGGAGCCGATATCCGGAGATTGAATTCAGCTTCGATTATCTGAATATCTCTACGGATACGGTGAGAGCAATGTTGCGCGACATGGAAGTGCCCGAATTCCTGGCAAACGCAGTGATGACCCGCATTACCGCCGACGCGTCTTGAGATGGCACAAGATTATATCATTAGCGAAAGCAACTCCACCCTCGACATCCGCAGCCCTTCATGTATAATCCGGCGTTCATATTGAATACGGGAGCCAGACCATGCCCGGCAAACGCAAAATCACCGGCACCAAGCCGCTATTCGGCCAATCGCGCAGCAAAGCCTTCAACACGGTCAAGCGTCAATTCAAGCCGAACCTGCAAAACAAGCGCATTTATGTGCCCGAGCTTGATCGTTGGGTGCGCGTCAAAATCACGGCCAAAGAGATCAAAACGATCGACAAGATCGGCTTCATGGAATTCCTCAAGCGCCGCAACATCCCGCTCAAGCAGCTGCTATAGCCGAGCATCTAGGGATTTCAAAATTGCGTCTGCGGGCGACCTACTAGAATCTGTTGAAGAATGTCCTCTGTTGCAGAATTGCACACATTTTCACCACAGAGGAAAGAAGGAAACACAGAGAACACAGAGACAATTTGCTGCGCTTTGTGTCGGTTTTTATTTAATTTCTCTCGTAGAAGCAGAGTTTTCCGACACCATCGAAACGATTCTATTCAAACAGAAAACTCTGTGCCCTCTGTGAATTCTCGGTGTACTCTGTGGTAAAAGCTATACGGTGTCCGCTACAGGGAAAATCTGCGTGATTTTCAACAGACTCTACTAGGTCGCCTCTACATTTTCTGGTAGTCTTGATGAACCCTCATCACCAGATCATCCTGCGCCAAATCCAGACCGCTGTCCCGGGCCGCGGCCAGGTCAAGCAGCGCCCCGAGCACCTGGGCACGACGCGCAAATGGTATGGGCTGAAGAACGCGCAGAGCCGCGCCATCGCAATCGCATTCATCGCCGATCACAAAGCGCTCAGCTACGATGACTGGCTGGCGCTGCTTGATTCGCTTTATCAGGGCGACTCTTATGAGGAGCGCTGCGCGCCGCGGACACTCTTGGGCAAGTTCCCGCGCTATCGCCGTCAATTGCCGCTGGCCCGGCTGGATGCCTGGCTTGGCTGCTTGAATGGCTGGGCCGAGGTCGATAGCACCTGCCAGACCGTGTTTACCGACAAAGATTTGCTGGCGGATTGGGCTGGTTGGTCCGCCCTGCTCGGGTCCCTGGCCCGCGACGAGAATACCAACAAGCGCCGCGCCGCGCTCGTCCTGCTTACGGCGCCCATCTCGCAGTCGCCCGACGCGCGCATCCTCGACCTGTCCTTAGAATTGATCGACCGCCTCAAAGGGGAAAAGGACGGGCGCATCACCAAGGCGGTCTCCTGGCTCTTGCGCAAGGGCATCAAGCAGCACCGCGCTGCCATCGCGGCCTATCTCGAAGCCAATGCCGCCGCCCTGCCCGCCATCGCCGCGCGCGAAACCCGCCGGAAACTGGCCACCGGCAAAAAATAGCTCTAGCGGCTGACTCTATCGGCGTAATAGTCCTTCACGAGATAATGCGTGTCGCGCGGCGGGCGCGACATATATTCCGCCTGCGGCGGCACATCGAGCAGGGTCGTCGGTCCCGGAATCACATTCTCATAGGGGATTGCCGCCAGCATGTCGCGAATGACGTTCAGCCGCAAACGCCGCTTGTCGTTCGAGTTGACCTGACGCCAGCGGCATTCCGGAATATCGGTATGCTCGATCATGGCGTCCTTCGCCCGGGTGTATTCCACCCAGCGGTTGCGGCCTTCGATATCAATCGGGCTGAGCTTCCAGCGGCGCGCAGGGTTGGCGGCCCGCGCCTGGAAGCGGCGCTCCTGCTCGTCGTCGTCCACGGAGAGCCAGTATTTGAGCAGGATGATCCCGTCATTGATCAGCAAGCGCTCGAAATTGGGCGCGTCGCGCAGGAAATCCCAATACTGCCGGTCGCTGCAAAAGCCCATCACGCGCTCAACCGTGGCGCGGTTGTACCAACTGCGATCGAAGAGCACGATCTCGCCCCCCGCCGGCAAATGCGTGACATAACGCTGGAAATACCATTGCGTTTGTTCGCGGTCCGATGGCTTGCCGAGCGCGACCAGGCGAATGTCGCGCGGCTGCAGCGGCGCCATGATGCGCTTGATCGTGCCGCCTTTGCCGGCGGCGTCGCGCCCGTCAAAGGTGACCATCACCCGCATGTCATTGTGCTTGATCCAGTACTGCCACTTCACTAACTCAAATTGCAAGCGCGCCAATTCTCGTTCGTAGAATTTTCTGTTCAGGCGCGGGGGCCGGTCAGATTTGGACGCCTTCTTCCTGGACATGGGACGCTCCGGTCGCTCGTTAAAGCCGCTGCTTCTGATAGCTTAACAGATTTTAGCGCGCGCGGCGGGCAAGTGGCAAAATTCGCGCCGGGCAAACGGCCGGCTTTTCCGCCCTGCCAGCAGGCTATCGACAGCTGCGTTTTATACTATAATCCACTGGTATCGAATCGGGAGACAGCGCAACAGCCTATGGCGCTACACGCGAGCGCGTTCCGTTCCGCCGCCCTGGCCGGCCAAGCCAAACCGAATTTCTTCATCGTTGGCGCGCCAAAATGTGGCACGACCTCCATGCACGAGTACCTGCAGCGCCATCCCGATGTCTACATGCCCTTCTTCAAAGAGCCGCATTTCTTCGGCTCTGATTTGGAGGGCTCGCGCTTTCGCCAATTCCGCGCCAGGCCGGAGCGCTATCTCAAGCTCTTTCGCGACGCCCGGGGCGAGAAACGCATCGGCGAATCGTCGCCCTGGTATCTGGTCAGCCAGCGCGCCGCCGAAGAAATCCACGCCTATAACCCAGCGGCTAAGATCATCATCATGCTGCGCAACCCAATCGATATGATGTACTCGATGTGGTCGCAGTTTCGTTACAGCGGCAATGAACAAATTGAGGATTTTGAGGAGGCCTTGGCGGCCGAGATGGACCGGCGGGCCGGGCGGCGCATCCGGCGCGCAGCCCACTGCGTCACCGGCCTGTATTATCGCGAGATGGCGCGCTTCAGCGAACAGGTGCGGCGCTATTTCGATATCTTCGGCCGCGAAAATGTCAAGGTTGTCATTTTCGACGATTTCAAGGCCGATACGGCAGCGGTCTACCGCGATGTGCTGGAATTCCTGGATATCGACGCCGGCTTCGAGACGAGCTTCGATATTGTCAATCCCAACAAAGAGGTGCGGCTGGAATGGCTGCAGAGGATGATCGTCAGCGGCGGATTCTCGCTGATGCTCTTGAAGGACCGCTTGACCTACCTGGCGACGACCCATTCGCTGATGCCATATTCTTATCGGACGCGGGCCGTGCAGGGGGTCATCGCCGTTTACACCAAATACGAACGGCGCTCGCCTTTGACCGCCGAGCTGCAGGAGAGACTGGCGCGGGAATTCCAAAGCGAAATCGACAAACTGAGCGACTTGCTCGGGCGGGACCTCTCGCACTGGTATCGGGATCTTGGCCCATCAAAAGCCCCCAGCAGCGGAGAGGCCGCTCAAAACACGCCCGTCGCAAAGGGCGGCGGACGGCGGCAGTTGGCATGGCGCTTCCTCAGCGTCGCGATCACCGCCATCCTGCTCTATTTTGTTGTCAATGAATTGGGCGGCGCGGATATTGGCGCGCTCATCACGCGCATCCCGGCCTGGAGTTGGATCGGGGCGCTGCTGGTGTATTTGACGCTCAATCTCTTGCGGGCATTGCGCTTCCGGATATTGCTCGACAAGCGTGATTCGCCCATGCGGCTGCTGATACCGATCACCCTCTATCATAACGGCCTGGTGCGCGTGATACCTTTCAAACTGGGCGAGATCTCCTACATCGTCCTGTTGAAGACGCGGCTCAACTACAGTATGCAAGAAGGCTTGGGCAGCTTGTTTGGCGCCCGCGTATTGGAAATGCTGATTATCATACTCGTATTCGCTTTTGGCATTCTATTGAGCGGCGACCAGTTCGCCGAACAACGCGACCAATTGATGCTGGCTGTCACGATCGTGTTTCTGGCGTCGGTGGCCGGCCTTTATTATGCCGGCAGCCTGATGCGCCTGGCGCTGCGGATCTTGCAGAAACTGGCGCCTGTGCCCGCTGGCGGCGAGCGCGCTATTTTCGCCGCCGCGCAGACGAAACTGCTGGAGCTGGCGGCCGAATTTGACCGCATTCGTCAGGCGCGGCTCTTCTTTTCGGCCATGTTCATCAGCTGTTTCACCTATTCCAGTTCCTTTCTCACCAACTACATCTTGCTGCGCGCGGTGGGGCTCGATGCCGATCTGCCAATCGCCATCACCGTCATCAGCCTGGGCATGTTCGGCTCGGCTTTTCCCTTCACGCTCAGCGGTTTTGGCATCGTGGAAACCGCCTGGTGGACGGGGCTGACGCGCTTTGCCGGCTATCCGGGCAGCGAAGCCGCGGCCATCGGCATCGTCCTGCATGGTTTCCAAATCTTCGCTGCGGTATTATACGGGCTGGCGGGATACCTGCTGATTCGCCTCGTGCCGCCGCTGCGCCGCAATCCAGAGTAAGCGCGACATTTATAGAATAATGCCAGTGGAGTTTCACGATGCCCTATCCACTTGATCCCGACAAGATGTACCGTATGCCAACGCATTTTGGCCCGCGCACAGGCCCAAGGCAGGGCCCGGACGGGCGCAAGTTCGAGTGCATCGACAACCCCTACGGCACCGCCTACAGCGTCAGCTTTCTCACCGACGCGCGGCAGTTGCAAGCCTTTCTACCGCCCGGTTTTTGCCTCGATGGCGAGCCGGTCCTAACGGTGTCCTCGAACCACATGACGGCAATCGAATGGTTGGCGGGCCGCGGCTACAATGTGCTCGGCCTGAGTTTCCCCGCGCGCTTTGACGGCGAGCAAGATCAAGCGCGCGGCAACTTCCTCACCGTACTCTGGGAAAACTTGACCGACCCGATTCTCACCGGGCGCGAAGAAATCGGCTTCTCCAAGATTTATTGCGAGCTGCCCACGCCAACCTGCCTGCGCGGCGATTATCATCTGATTGCCAGCTGGCTCGGCTTCAAATTCCTCGATATGCGCCTCACCGGCTTGCGAGAACTTTCAGCTGATGAAATAGAAGCGCGCCAGGCCAGCGCCAGCAGCGACGGCCTCTTGCACTACAAATACATGCCCCGCACCGGCGAATGGGGTACGGCCGATATCGCGTATCCGGTCTTGACGCCGGCGGCGAACTCTCACCAGCGCATTCTTGAGCAGCACGTGGGTTCCGGCAGCATTGAGTTTCATCGGGCGCGCTGGGAGGACATGCCGACGCAGTACAACATCGTCAACGCTTTTGCCGACCTGGAGATACTGGAATATCGCGGCGCCAGCCTGACCAAGACCGTCGGCGGCAAAGACCTTAGCGATCAGCGGATTCTGCGTTAAAAGCCACGGGAGCGGACAATGTATGACTTGAGAGGCAAGGTTGCGCTGGTGACGGGGGCGGCCGGCGCCGCTGGTTTGGGTCGCGCAATCGCGCTGCGCCTGGCGGCTGACGGCGCGGATCTGGCAGTCAACGATCTCCGCGAAGACGCGGGACCGCGTTCCGGCCTGCCCGATGTCGTCAAGGAGATCGAAGCCTTGGGCAAAAGCGCCATCGCGGTCTATGCCGATGTATCAGACGCGCGTCAAGTGCAGGACATGGTTGAGCGGACGCTGGATCGCTTCGGCAGAATCGACATCCTGGTCAATAATGCGGGCGCGCCGGCCGGGCGGGATCGCGTACCGGTGGTCGAGCTGGAAGAAGAAGCCTTCGACTTTGTGCAGCGAGTCAATGTAAAAGGCACTTTTCTCTGTTGTCGGGCGGTGGCGCGGCACATGCTGCAGCGCGGCGGTGGCGGGACGATCATCAATATCTCGTCGACATCGGGCAAGCAGGGCGTCCCTCGCTTCGCCGCCTATTGCGCCTCCAAATTCGCCGTGCGCGGCTTCACCCAGTCGCTGGCTCGCGAGCTCGGCCCGCAGGGCATCACCGTGTACGCAATATGCCCTGGTTTGATAGAAAGCGAAAGAATCGACGATATGGCGGCAGTCCTGGCGCCGGCCGGCGTGGATGCCGCCGACTATCGAGAACAGATGATCGCCACGGCAATCCGCAATTCGCCCTTGGGGCGCATGACCGGGCAGGAAGAGATCGCCAAGGTGGCCGCCTTTCTCGCCTCTGATCAGTCGGACTTCATGACAGGCGCCTCACTGATCGTCGATGGCGGCATTCACATGGAATAGCGTCATCAATTCAAACCAATGCAAAGGACCGTTTATGAATAAAGCGCGCTTGCAAGACAAGGTCGCCCTCGTGGTTGGCGCCGGATCACGCGGCGAACCGGCTGGCACCGGCTACGCGACGGCGACCCTCTTCGCCCGGCACGGCGCAACTGTCCTCCTGGTGGACAACAATCGCGGGCGCGCCGAAGTCACCGAGCGCGAGATCCTCGAAGATGGCGGCCGCGCTTCACACTTCATAGCGGATGTCACCCGCGAAGACGACTGCCAAGCCATGGTGGCCGCCTGCAAGGATCGTTATGGCCGCTTAGACATTCTGGTCAACAATGTGGCTACGCAGGGCTCGGGCAAGGTGACCGATGTCAGCAGCGATGACCTGGATCAAGTTTTCGCTATCAACCTGCGAAGCATCATGCTGGCTTGCAAATACGGCATACCCCTGATGAAAGCAAGTGGCGGCGGTTCCATAATCATCATCTCTTCAATCGACGGCTTAAGGACCGGCATGTCTCACAATGTGCCCTACTCGGTAACCAAAGCCGGCGCCGCCCACCTGGCCCGCGTCATGGCGGTGCATCACGGACGCGACAACATCCGCGCCAATTGCATCGCGCCCGGGCATATCTATGCGCCATTTGTGCGGGATATATCTCAAGAAAAACGCAGCTTGCGTAGTAAAGTCGCCCCGCTCGGCACCGAAGGCACAGCCTGGGATGTCGCTTGGGCCGCGCTTTTCCTGGGAAGCGACGAAGCGCGTTGGATATCGGGCGTTGTTTTGCCCGTGGATGCCGGCCTGCTAGCGGCTACGCCTCTCGCCGTTTACGAGAACCTCCTCTGATTCCGACCGCTGAACAATCGTTCTAATAATGCCCCAAGCTGACCATGGCGGGCGAGTCGATTAATATGAGGGATCTATTGCCAAGCTCCCTGACTGCGTGTATACTGTATAAATGAATCGAGTACAGCAAAGAAACGAGCGCGAAGCTCGCTTTGGATCAATTTCCCTGCGCCAGCAGTGAAGTCTGGATCATTAAAATCCTGACGGTAACATTCTGTCATATTCGCATCAGACCCAGGCATTTTTGCGCCGTGACAGTTAACTAAAGGCAAGACGAAGAAGAGCGGCGAAGATCGCCCCTGAAAATCCCCGTTAGGTTTGCTGCACTCAAGAAGAGGATCGGCCGGTGGTTGCGCAGCAGCCGATCCATCTAGGTCCGCATCTGCCCACTGTGGAGCAGTCTGCTTCGCGTTTTATTGTAACTGTAAGAGCAAGGTATAGCAAGAATTTCTCCGAAAACTAAGCAGAATATGAGGAAAAACAGAGTGAATCCTTTACGTAAAGAGCTCCTCAAGCGAGCAAAACGTCTGGCGCGCTCCGGCTACTCACCGATACCGGTACAGGGCAACAGCTCGCCGACGGAGCCGAAACGACCGGCAGTCATCTGGAAAAAGTATCAGCGCCAGATCGCTTCGGAAAACGAACTTGAAACAATATTCGGCGAGCGAGCCAGCGCGCTGGGCATCGTCTGCGGGCGCGTCTCGAAGCTGCTGGTGATTGACTTTGACGATCTGCTTCGCTATCAACGCTTCTGTCGCCACCTGCCGCAGTACAGCGAGACCTATACCGTGAAAACGCGGCGGGGATTTCATCTTTATTTCAGAACAGCTGAGAAGGTGCCAAGTCACCAGTTTGACGGCGGCGATATCAAAGGGGAGAAGTCCTACATCATCGCGCCGCCATCGAGGATAGGCAACTTCACATATCACTGCACAAAGAAGGTCGCGGAACTGGAGCTGGACAAGGATGATGTCGATCGCCTGCTGAATTATTTTCATGTCCAGGCCTCAGTGCACGTTGTCGCGGGAAAGCGCATTCGCGAGGCTAAGGATGTGGATTTGCAGCGCTTGTATCGGCGTTTGGCGCCAAGGATTGGACGGAACAATGCGTTGTACCGCGCCGCATCCGTCGCGCGGGAAGCCGGCTTGGCGCGATCAGTACTGGAATCCAAGCTGCTTCCGGTGCATGAGTCGATGGCCGGGCGACCGGGTCATAAGCTGGAGAGCCTGCGAGAGCGTAATGAGGAAGGCGTGCGGACGATAAGAAGCGCCTACCGATCAGGACGGGTGGGCCGGTCTGTCAAAGGCGGGATGCCAAACTCGGTGCGCGAGCGTCTCCTGCAGGCGCAAGGGTCGACAATAGTCCCCCGCTTGTTGGATGCCTTCGCATTGGCAGGCTGGGAAGCGGATGCTTACTTCACATTGTCGGAAGCGATCGCTTTAGGGCGGCGCTTCGGGCTGAATAGGAAGAGCGTGCTGCAGGCTTTGACTGGGGAGCTATGCAGTTTCGACGGGCGACATATTATCAGTAGAAGATATGTAGAATACCTGGACATTAGGGGATTTAATCCGCGCAAGCGCGGGCGTCCGGTGGAGCTGGTGTTTCAGGTGCCAGCGGTATCACGCTTGCTTAGGCTGCTGAACGTCTTGTGGGCGCCTTGTGATCCGCTGCGGGAAGAGGACCTGCGTTCGGCAAAAGCGTATCGTTTGGCATTGCATCGGGAATACATTGCGAGACTGTCGCCACGTTCGTCCCTGGCCGTTTTGGCCGCGCGGGTCGGTGTGAATGAACGGACCATTCGGCGATACAACCGGGCGCTGGATGTGAAACTTAGCGCTTGTGTCGGGCGTTTGAGATTGACGCGCGAGGTGGTTCGATCCTTGCCCAGGCGCAGTTGGCGGGCGGGGAGCAATGCGACCAAGGGTTTCTGGCTTGAGGCGGCGGACGGAAGCCGAATGCCCGCCTGGCGGCATATCGGGAGCAGGCTGTTGAGCGAAGGCGGTGGCGGCCGGGTATGCGTTCGGCTGTCGTCTGTATTCAGTCTCAGGCCGGAGCTGCGGCCGGCGGCCCAATTCGAGAGCTTGAGCCTGGCAGAATTTGCGCGGCTGATTCAGTTGCGGGGGCATCGAGCCGGCACGGGTGGCGTGCTGAAGCGTTTGGGAGGCGCGATTGAAGCGGCTCGGGATCGCGCGCGGGCGATTCGCTATGAGAAGATCCAACTGTTCTTCGGGAATGTGAGCCGGCGGGTTGCGGATGACAAAGTGGCGGAGTCCATCAATGGCTATTTGTTTGCGCTGGACGTTGGCGGCGCCGAGGTGCGGCGTCCGGCGAAACGGGGTATCGCCTACCGGATGCTGAAGGAATTCGGAGACGGCAATGTGTATTTGGCGCTGCGGAGCTCATACAAGGAAGTGATGCAGTCGCTGGCGCGCCATGCGCTGCAGGCGGGTGATGCGAATCAGAGTTTGGATCTGCTTGCGCGCTCGACAGCTTGATGGCTTTCGGGGGCGGCGGCGGACAGGGATTAGCGTTACAGGTGTAACGGTAGCGGTCGGCGAGAAAGGAAGGCACATCGGCGGATGTGTCTTTTTTGTTTGCTCGAGGGGCGGGGGTGGATGGCTGTCCACAGTGACTGGCCGCAGGCAAGGCGCCTGAAGAGCGGCGGGAGAAATCAGTCGCCCGTCACGAGGCAATTGCTGAGCAGGTTTGGGGAGAGCGCGCTAGCTTTCGGATTCGTCGATATCGGCCATGAGCCGGAGGAGTTGGCGAATCTCGGCTTCAATCAGTTTGCGAATCCTGGGCCGATTGCCCGAGTCGACGGCATTGATCTCTTTGCGGAGTTTGTTGCGCCAGAGGGTGGCATCGGTGGCGAGGCGGGCCAGGGCGTCTTTTTTGCGCTTCTCTCGCGGTACCGTTACACGTGTAACGCTATCGAGCGAAGCCTTCATTCGGCGCAGCTCGCCCTCGCTGAGATCTTCATCATCGCCCTTGCGCCAAAGATCGCCCGGCAGCCGCAACAGGGCGCGATATTGACGGAGCTGCCCGGCGTCGGAAAGCCCCATGGCATTGACGAGACGCTCGCCTTGGCCGCGCGGTATACGCCAAGCCTTGCCATCGGCCACTTGCGCGTAGAAGGCTTGTTCATTTGCGCAAGCTCCGATCTGGCTGAAATGCTGCCAGCCGTGCAGGTCCATCAGCAGGAGCGCAAGCTGCCGCGCGCGGCTGATGGCGTTGAGGTTGTCGCGGGCGTTGTTTTCGCTGGCTTGCCGCCAGACATCGACCTGCTTCACGCTCCGCGCTGGAATGCGCGACCAATTGACGATGCTGCCATCGCCGCGCTTGTCGCCATCGCCGAACTTCCAATAGAGGATGTGATAAGCGAGCCAGCGGCGTTCGCCGGTCTCGATCTCATAACCGTCGTCGCGCTGCACCAGGCTGATGGGGTTCGACAGGCCGTCGCGCCGGATGCTGGCGGCCAGGTCAATGAGTTTCATCAGAGCCAGCTCTTTGGTGGAAGGCGGCTGCTCACCATGACCGGCGTCGCCGTCTTCGGATTCGGCGCGTTCGCCGCGGTCGGTAACAGTCCCTAAAAGGTAATTGAGAATATCATAATCTTTTTGCCCACGTTCGAGCTGCACTTCAACAATCCAACGCTCGAAAATGTCGACGATATTCTTGGGATGGAGGACGAAGATCTCGGCGAGATCGTGGGGAATGCTGTAACGCGGCTGGATGGAGTTGGGATGAATCTCGTGGATGCTGACCGCTTCAATCGGCTGAAACTCGCTGTCGGCGGCGGCGATATCAAGCGCCAATTCTCCTAGGCCGAAGCCGATGGCGTCGGCAGTCTTGGGATCAAGCGTATTCGGATTGGCAAAGAGCAGATTTTCTTCGTCTTGAATTTTGCGCCGGCGTTCACGACTGCTCATAGATCCGCTCCTCAAGCTGCTCAACCAGCCGCCAGGCGTCTTCGGCCGTGCTGCTGCCGGGCGCCAGCGAAAAGACCGTGCGGCGGGCGCTGGCCACTTCCGTCCAAATGGTGCGGACGGGAAGCGGCTTCCAGACGAGACTGCCGAAGGTGTCCTGCAAACGGCGGAGGTTGTCCTGGTGTTCCAGGGTGCGGCCGCGGTACATCGTTGGCACGACCCCAAGGACCTTGATATCGTTCAAATTGTATTGCTGACGAATGGGGCTGAATTGGTCTTTATGCGTCAGGCTCTCGCGCAGGCCGTCGAAGCTCCAGGCTTCGCATTTTGTCGGATAAATGATCCCGTCGGTTGCCATATAAATGGAAGAATGCAGCAGCGACGGGGTCGGCGATGTGTCGAAAAAAACAAAATCAATTGCATTGCGCAATTGATTGAATCGCTTCAAAACGGTGAAGGCATCGGATATATTACCGGCGATGCTGCGCGTCTCAATGTTTGAGGGGACGATCAGCAACTGGCCGGATGTCGCGTCCGCCTCGTCCGGCACGTTGAAGCGCTCGGGCGGGACCGGCCGCAGCACCTGGCGGAAGGGGGCGCTGCGCACGATGAGGTCGTAGAAGCCCGGCTCCTTCGACAGGCCGAAAGCGATGGTGGCATGTCCCTGGGGGTCGGCGTCGACCAGAATGACGCGCTTGCCGCGTATGGCTAAACCGGCGGCCAGGTGCGTCGCCAGGGTCGTCTTGCCGACGCCGCCTTTTTCGTTCAGGAGCGTAATAATTTTCATGGCGATTAACCTATTCTTTCGCGTAAGCTTGAGCTACGGAATAAACGTAACCGGTGACGCCATTATTGAAGGTATGGATACTGCGGAGAAAGACGCCTTCGTCCACCAGCACATCCATCATGTTGATGAGGTGCGGTGTTTTCTTCCGATTGAGCCGGTTGACGATTTCTGTTCGCGTGAGAGGGCGCTCGCTGCGCGCGACGATGTCGATCATTAACTGTCGCGTTTCGGAACGAGGACGGTGGTCTTGGACCATAAGGAGATTGGCTCCGCCATTAGACAGTATAGATACAATATAACTGTAGCGCGTTTTCACCGTTTGCGCAAGAGTCAAGTTGAAAAATGATCGAAAAGAATATGACGGGGTATTGCAGGCGCGAGCTTCCTAATTGAGCCGCCAGGAGCAGGCTCGGGGGATAGTACAGACGTTCTAGCTGTTTGCTGCCCGACTGAAGAGACTGCCGAGAGCATATCGCAGTCGCTCCTGTGTCGCCATATAATCGGTGCATGTTTTCCATTGTGAAAGGACGGCCTAACCTGAGCGAGCGAGAGGGGATCCGCCTGAGCGCGGCGCAGGCCGAGTTGATCGACGAGCCAGTCCGGCGCAAGATCTGGCTGGAAGGCATGGCGGGAAGCGGCAAGACCAGCGTCGGCGTTGGGCGCGCGCTGCGCCTGATTGAGGCTGGCGTGCCGGCCGAGTCGATCCTGATCATGGCGCCGCAGCGTTCCTTGGCCCAGCCCTATATCCGAGCGCTGCGCGGCTGGACGGAGCATCGCGGCGGTCAGGTGTCCGTGCACACCATCGGCAGCCTGTCATTGCAAATGGTTGAGACCTTTTGGTTCCTCATCGCCGAGGCGGCTGGTTTTTGGCATCCGCGCGATCTGCCTAATTTCATCGGCTTGGAACTGGCGCAATACTTCATGGCGCGCGTCATTGAGCCATTGATTGACGAACGGGATTACTTCAACAGTGTGCGCATCGATCGGCAGCGGCTCTACAGCCAGATTGTCGACAACATGAATAAAGCGGCCATGGTGGGCTTCCCCATCAGCGAGATCGGCTCGCGCTTGAAAACGGCGCTGGCCGGCGGCGTCGAGCAGGCGCATATATTTGATGACGCGCAGACTTGCGCCCTGGCTTTTCGCCAATACTGCCTGTCACATAACTTGCTTGACTTTTCCCTGCAGCTGGAAGTATTCCGCGATTTCGTCTGGCCGACGACGCAGGCGCAGGATTATCTGCGCGCTCGCTACAAGCATGTCATCGCGGACAATGTGGAAGAGGACAATCCCGTCACGCACGGATTCTTGCGCGAATTGCTGGAGAGCAGTTTGTCGGCGCTGATCATAGTTGACAGCGATGCCGGTTTCCGCCGTTTCTTGGGCGCGGATCCAGCCGAGGCGCGGCGCCTGCGCGACCTTTGCGATAGAAGCGTGAGCTTCGACAAAAGCTTCGTGATGAGCCAGGAGGTGGCGGCGTTAGGCCTGCAATTGGCGGGGCAGTTGGGCGCGCCCGCTGCGCTTCAGAATGGCGCCGATCCGCGGCCGGCATTAAGAGCGGAAACGCATCGCTATCATCCGCAGATGGTGGACTGGGTGGCGCGGGAGGTGCATCGGCTGGTTGACGAGGAGGATGTGCCGCCCGCTGAAATCGTGATCCTGGCGCCCTTTCTTTCCGACGCGCTGCGCTTCGGCCTGGCGGAGGGTTTGGCCGGGTTCGGGATCCCGCTGCGTTCGCATCGGCCGTCGCGGGCCCTGCGCGATGAGCCGGCCGCTCGCACCCTGTTGACCCTGGCGCGCATCGCGCATCCGAACTGGGAGCTGCCGCCCACCAATTTCGATGTGGTCTGCGCCTTGATGACAGCGATCCAGGATCTCGATTTGGTGCGCGCCAAGCTCTTGACCGAAATGCTTTACCGGAATGGCCGTCTGTCCCCCTTTGCCGAGGTTCGCTCGCCGGCGATGCAGGATCGCATCACCTATGATCTGGGGGAACGTTACGACCGGCTGGCGGCCTGGCTGAACCGCTACATCGACGGCGAGCCGGTGGACGCCATTGATATCTTCTTCCGGCGGATATACGGCGGTTTGCTCGCGCGCGCAGGCTTCGGCTTTCATGCTGATGTCGACGCCGGCAATACCGCCCAGAATCTGGTGGATTCCGCCCGCAGCTTCCGTTGGGCCCTCGATTTTATGAGCCGCTATGACGCCAATATCGATCTGGGCCTGGATTATGTGAAGATGGTGGACCGCGGCGTCATCGCCAACTTTTATCTGCGCGATTGGATCGCCGATGCCGAAGCGGGTGTGCTGATTGCGCCGGCCTATACGTTCCTGCTCAGCAATCGCGCGGTTGATTATCAATTCTGGCTGAACATCGGCAGTGAGGGCTGGGCGCGCCGTTTGTATCAGCCTTTGACCCATCCCTACGTCCTGAGCCGGGGCTGGGCGCCGGGCGCGGTCTGGACCGACGAAGACGAGCGGGAATTGAACCGGCAGTCGCTGCGCCGGCTGATGCTGGCTTTGACGCGCCGCTGCCGCAAAGCGATTTATCTGGGCCACAGCGAGCTCAGCGAAAGCGGCTATGAAGGGCGCGGCCTGCTGCTGGAGACGATGCAGAGCCTGCTGCGTCGGCTGATGCGGGAGGCGCAGGATGTTTAGGCCGCGGCCAAAACAGCAAGAGGTGCTGGATTATCGCCGCGGCTGCATGGGCGTAGCGGCCGTGCCCGGCAGCGGGAAGACGGCCACGCTGTCCTATCTGACGGCGGCCTTGCTGGCGGAAACCGAGCTGGAAGAGGGGCAGGAAATCCTCATCGTCACGTTGGTGAATTCGGCCGTGTCGAACTTTGCGCGCCAGGTGAACGAATATGTCAAGAGCGACGGGCTTCTGCCGGGTTATGGCTACCGCGTGCGCACCTTGCACAGCCTGGCGAATGACATTGTGCGCGGCAAACCGAGCGCCGCTGGCCTGGACGATCAATTCACCATTGTCGATGAACGCGAGAGCAACGAGATCCTGGCGGAAGCCGTCGACGCCTGGGCGCGCCGCCATCCGGAAGCGGCCGACCTCTATCTGGCGCCCAAATATGTCGACAACGCCCACTATCGAACCCAGAAATGGGCGGAAATCCTGAGCGAGACGGCGCGCAGCTTCATCCGCCAGGCCAAGGACGACCTGCTGACGCCCTCCGACCTGCGGGAAAAACTCGAGGCTTACCGCGGCGAACTGGCTCTGGCCGAGACCTGCGCTGAAATCTATACGGATTATGAACGCGCGCTGACTTATCGCGGCGCCGTTGACTTTCAAGACTTGATCCGCCTGGCTTTGAAAGTGCTGCGGGAGGAGCCCGATTATCTCGCGGCGCTCCAGCGCAAGTGGGTCTACATCCTCGAGGATGAAGCGCAGGACAGCTCGCGCCTGCAGGAAGACATCCTGCGGCTGCTGGCCGGCGAAGGCGGCAATTGGGCGCGGGTGGGCGATCCCAATCAAGCGATCTTCGAGACCTTCACCACTGCCGACCCCAAATATCTGCGCGCTTTCATCGCCGATGAACGGGTCGACGGGCGCGAGCTGCCGAATTCCGGACGCAGCACGCGCAGCATCCAGCGCTTGGCGAATCATTTGATCGACTGGTCCCTGGCGCATCCCCACCGGAAGATTCGCGAGCGCAGCCCCTTGAGCACACCCCATATTCAGCCCACGCCGGCGGGCGATCCCCAACCGAACCCGGCCGACGATCCGGAAGCCGTCGTCTTGTTTGGCGAAGCGTACAGCGCGACCAAAGAAGCCATGATTGTGACAGAATCCTGTAAGCGCTGGCTGGCGGCAAACCCGGAAGGGACGGCGGCTATCCTGGTGGCGCGCAATTCCCGCGGCTCGGAAATCGTGAAATTCTTGCGGCAGAAGGCGGTGCCCTACGTTGAGAACCTCAACAGCAGCTCATCGACGCGGGCGGTGGTTGGCGCGCTGGCGCGGACGCTGGCTTATCTGGCGGACCCCAAGAGCGCCGGCAAGCTGGCGGAGGTGTATCGCGTATGGCGGCGCGACGAGCGCGATGATCCGGCGGCGGTCGCGGGGATCAAGACGGTCATCCGCGCGCTGAAGCGGGTCAAGCATGTGGAGGATTTGGTCGCGCCGCGGCTGATAGACTGGCTTGAAGACGCCGTCGCCGACGAGGAGCGGGGCTCGCATTTTCAAACGCTGGAAGCCTTTCGCGAGCGCGTTGGCAGCTGGCTGCGGGCGGCGGAGATGCCCATCGATCAGTTGATCTTGACGATCGCGGGCGAGCTGTTTCGCGATGTGGGGGAGATCGCCACGGCGCACATGGTGGCCCTGCACCTGTCGCGCTTGGCTGAGGCCCATCCGCTGATGCGCCTGCCCGAATTCGCGGCCGAGCTTTACGACATCGCCGACAACAAACGACGCTTCACGGGCTTGGGCGACGACGAAGGACAATTCGACCCGGACGCGCGCAAGGGTGTCGTGACCGTGACAACGCTGCACAAAGCCAAGGGCTTGGAATGGGACCGCGTTTATCTGATCTCGGTCAACAATTATGACTTTCCTTCGGCCGAGCCGAACGACAGCTTCATCGGCGAGAAATGGTTCATTCGCGACGATCTCAATATGTCCGCCGAAGCTCTGGCCCAGTTGGCGGCATTGCAAGACGGCAAAGCCTACCAGGAAGGCTTCGCCAGCCTGGACGCGCGCATTGATTACGCCGCCGAGCGATTGCGCCTGCTATACGTCGGCATCACACGCGCGCGCAAAGCCCTGACCATCACCTGGAACACGGGCCGCGGCACGGCGACTGAAGCCACGCCCTTGATTGCGCTGCGCAGTTTTTGGGAAGGCGAGCGAGAGAAAGAGGCGGTTCGTGACGCTCAACGCTGATTTCGCCTTCACGCAAGGCAGCCTGGGCGATTATGCCGATTGCGCCCGCCGCTTTGAATTGCGCTATATCAAGCGGATGCGCTACCCGGCCCTGGAAGCGCAAGATCCGCTGCAATTTGAGGCGCGGCTGCGGCAAGGAGCGCGCTTCCACAAACTGGTGCAGCAGCATCTGCTCGGCGTACCGGCTGAGGCGCTGGCGGCTTCGCTCTCCGATGACGCGGAGCTGGCCCGCTGGTGGTCGAATTATCTGGAGCGCGGCTTGACTGATTTGCCGGCGCGTCGATACGGCGAGATCACATTGCAGACTCATTTGGCTGGCCGCCGTTTGCTGGCAAAATATGACCTGCTGGCGCTGGAGCCGGGCGGGCCGGCGGTCATTGTCGACTGGAAGACGGGACCGCGCATCCCGTCATTGTCTTACTTGCGCGGGCGCATGCAGACGATCGTCTATCGTTACGTGCTGGCGCAGGCCGGCGCCCACTTGCTCGCCGGCGAGACCATCGCGCCGGAGCGCATCCGCATGGATTATGTCTACGTAGCCCTGGGTGGCGAGCGCCTGAGCGTCGATTATTCGGCGGCGCAAATGCGCGAAGACGAAGCGCTGCTCTCCGATATGATCGCCGCCATTGACCGCGCCGACGCCTTCCCGCTGACCGACGAGGAGAGCCGCTGCCGCTTCTGCAGCTACCGCTCGCATTGTGACCGGGGCGGGGCCGGGCGCCTGGAAGATATCGACTTTGATGAATTCGAGGGCGTCGAAGAAGAAGACGCCTTCTCGCTGGATTTTGATCAGATCGCCGAGATAGAGTTTTAGTTGAAAGGCAGCAGATATGAAAATCGACCGCGTACGCAGCCTGCATGTCAGCGCCGAGTGGGATTATCACGAGCCCCTTGGCGAAGCCCACCTCTCGCGCCCGGCGAGCATCTACCCGGAACTGGCGGCCGACCCGCCCTGGCCCGTCGACGTATCCAAGGGGCCGCCTTACCCGGTCGACGCCCACTTCTTGCTTATCGATACCGATGAAGGCGCGACCGGCGTTTGCGGTCCCGTCAGTGACGAAGACATCGCCATCATCAATCGATATTTCGTCGACATCCTCCTGGGCGAAGATCCGCAGGCGGTCGAACGCATCTGGGACAAGATGTACCGGCATTCGATCCACGGGCGCAAGGGTACCCCGATGATGGCGCTGAGCAAGGTCGACCTGGCGCTTTGGGACCTCAAGGGCAAGCTCCTGGATGCGCCGGTCTACCAACTGCTCGGCGGGCCCACGCGCAGCCGAATCCGCGCCTATGCTTCGATGCTGGGTTACTCGGTCGAGCCGAACAAGGTTGTCGAGCGGACGCGGCACTTCCTGGCGCAGGGCTTCACCGCCTTCAAGTGGTTCCTGCCTTGCGCGCCTAAAGACGGCGAAGCGGGCATCCGGAAGAATCTGGCGGTCATCCGGGCGGCGCGCGAGGCGGCCGGCCCCGATTGCGATCTGATGTTCGACGCCTGGAGCAGCTGGAACGTGCCTTACACGCTGCGCATGATTGAACTTTCGCGCGAGTATCGCCCCTACTGGTTTGAAGAGGCGGTGCTGGCGGACCTCATTCCGCAATACGCCGAACTGAGAAAGAGCGCCCGCGGCGTCTTCATCTCCGGCGGCGAACATGAATATACCCGCTGGGGCATCAAGGCTCTGCTTGATGCGCGCGCGGTGGATGTCTTGCAAGCCGATGTGACCTGGGCCGGCGGCTTGAGCGAAATGACGAAGATCTGCGCTTTGGCCTCGGCTTATGACATCCCGGTGATCCCGCATCACGGCGGCTGGCCCTCGACCCATCTCATCGCTTCGCAGACGCTGACGACCTGCCCGATGCAAGAATGGCTCTTCCAAATCGGCCGCCTGACGAACGTCTTTTACCAGCACAAGCTCGTGCCGGTTGATGGACATATCGACCTGCCGGATGCGCCCGGCCTGAATATGGATCTGGCGCAAGACGGTTTGACCGTCGTCGAGGAACGGACGCTGACCGGCTGATGGCCCGAATGGGACGCGCGCGCCGCGAATGGCGGGAGCCGGCGCCCGTTGACGTGCCGGGGCCGCTCGCTGATCTCGTCGGCGGGCATGCGCTGGTTGGGCAGTATTTGGCGCGCAAGGGCATCACATCGGCGACGGCGGCCGAGCGCTTCCTTTCGCCGGAGAAGTACAGCCCGGCCTTACCCTCCGACCTGCCGGATATCGACCGCGCTGTCGACCGGCTGGAGCGCGCGCTGCGTGATAAAGAACGCATCCTGATATGGGGCGACTTTGATGTTGACGGGCAGACATCGACCGCGCTGCTGTATGCCGCCTTGAGCCAGCGTGGCGCGCTTGTGCGCTACCACGTGCCGAATCGTTTCCGAGAGGGCCACGGCATCCACCTGCCGACTCTCAAGCGCCACCTTGATGGCGGCGTCGAGCTCCTCCTTACTTGCGACACCGGCGTGAGCGCCCATGATGCCGTTGATTATGCCGCGAGCCGCGGGGTCGATACAGTCATCACCGATCATCACTCGCTGCCGGAGGCTTTGCCGGCGGCCGAAGCTGTCGTCAACCCGCGCCGATTGCCGGCCGGTCATCCCTTGCTCGAGCTGCCCGGCGTCGGCGTCGCCTATAAGCTCATGGAAGCGCTGACCGGGCGGGCGGCGAGCGACAACCTGCTTGACCTGGTGGCGCTCGGCATCGTCGCCGATGTCATGCCGCAGGTGGACGACGCGCGTTATCTCTTGCAGCGCGGCCTGGCGCTACTGCGGGAGAACCGGCGGCTGGGCCTGAAGGCGATCCTGGAACGGGCGGATATTCCGGCGGCTGAGCTCAACGAGGGCCATATCGGCTTTGCGCTTGCGCCGCGCCTGAACGCCTTGGGGCGGCTCGACGACGCCAACCCGGCGGTCGAATTGCTGACCACGAGCGATTGGGCGCGGGCGCGCATATTGGCCAATTCGCTGGAGAGCTTCAACGCGCGCCGGAAGTTTCTGTCGAATCAGGTTTATGAATCGGCCATCGCCCAGATCGAGAATGAACCCTGGCTGCTGGATTACGCCGCCCTCGTGCTGAGCCATGAAGATTGGCACAGCGGCGTCATCGGCATCGTAGCAAGTCGGCTGGTTGAAGAATTCGGCCTGCCTGCCGCGCTTATCGCGGCGCCCGATGAGACGGGGCGCGGCTCGGCCCGCTCGCTGGAGGGGGTCGATATCACAGCCGCCCTGGGGCGCGCCTCCGAACAGCTCATTCGCTATGGCGGCCACAGCATGGCGGCCGGGTTCAGCTTGCCCGCCGATAAAATCTTCCAATTCCGGCGCGCTCTGTCGCGCAGCGTGCGCGAGACGCCGCCGGTCGCGCCTTCACTGGCGATTGACGGCTATCTTGAGCTGTCTGATATCTCGCTGGCGCTGACGGCCGATATCGAGCGCCTGGCGCCCTTTGGCAATGGCAACCCGGCATTGACCATGGCGACGCGAAACCTGAAAGTGGCGAGCGGCAAAGGGCTGGGCCGCCGCGGGGAGCATCTGCAAGTTGAAGTCGAGGATGCGGGCGGCCGGCGGCAGCGGGCCATCTGGTGGCGCGGCGCGAAAGCCAACTTGCCGAGCGGGCGCTTCGACCTGGCTTATACCCTCCGTACCAGCCGCTACAAGGGCGAACGGGAAGCGCTCGTCGAATGGCTGGACTTTCGTCAGCTCGACGCCGCTTCAATCGATGCCGAGGCGCCGGCGCCCGTCTATGAGCTGCAAGACTTCCGTCAATGCGCTGAGCCGCTGAAAATGCTGGCGCAAGCGCGGGAAGCCTATCCGACGGCGACAATCTGGGCGGAAGTGGAAGAGACCGACGGCGCAGTCGATCGGCTTCAGTTGACGCCGAGCGAAACGCTGATCGTCTGGACGGTCCCGCCGGCGGACGCGCTTTGGTCGGCGGCTTTGGCGACTGTCAATCCAAGCCGTCTTGTTCTCTTTGGCCTACGCCCCTCGACCGAGACACTGACGGGCTTCCTGGCGCGTTTGGCCGCGCTGGTCAAATACGCGGTCAAGCGCAAGGATGGCTTGGCCGGGCTGGAGACATTGGCGGCGGCCATGGCTGATCGCGAGCGCAGCGTTGCTGTCGGTTTGCAAGTCTTGCGCGCGCTGGGTAAACTGGATTATCAAGTGGGCGCCAGCGGCGACTATCGGCTGGCACTGGCGGATGGCGCGCCGCGCGATCAACTGGACGCGCTGCAAAAGCGGCTGGGCCTGCTCCTGCGGGAGACGCGCGCCTACCGCAATTATTGGCTCAAGATGAAGATTCAGGAATGACGATATGGCCTTTGAACAATCAGTATCATGGTGGTGCATCGCAAGGGATAATACCGACCTGGTCGATATGCTGCAGACATGCAAAGCGATCGGCTACACGGCGATGGAGCTTGTGCCCGTGGAGCAGTTCCAGTTGGTGCGCGATCAGGGCATGAAGATCGCGACTCATCAATTGCACTGGGGCATACCTGTCGGCATCAACGACCCGCGGAATTGGGACGATATCAAGCGTCAATCGGATGCCAACCTCAAACTGGCTGTCGAATGGGATATCCCCTTCCTCATCGCATTCAGCGGCAACCGCGACGGCATGGATGACGCGCGCGGCGCCGAAAACGCCATCAAACATCTGGAGCTGCTGGCGCGCGACGCCGAATCGGCCGGGGTGGTCCTGATCCTGGAATTGCTGAACAGCAAGGTCAACCACCCCGACTATATGTGCGATTCCACGGCCTGGGGCGTACAAGTCGTCTCGGCGGTGAATTCAGCCCATGCGCGCCTGCTTTATGATATCTATCACATGCAGGTGATGGAGGGCGATGTCATCCAAACCATACGCGACAATCATCAGTGGTTCGCCCATTATCACACGGCGGGCGTGCCCGGGCGCAATGAAATTGACGAGACGCAAGAACTGTATTATCCGGCCATTTGCCGGGCGATCGCCGACACCGGCTTCACCGGCTATGTCGGGCAGGAGTTCGTGCCGCTGGGCGATTGGAAGGCGGCGCTGAAACAGGCTTATGATGCTTGCCAGGTGGGCTGAGGGTCAATACGAGCCCCTATGCGGGAAGCGGCGCAGCAAACCCGTCGGTTTGCGGAATTCCTGCAGCAGCGCGATCCCCCCGATGATGACGACCATGCCAATGAGCATCGCCGAGGTGATCTCCTCCCCCAGGAACAGCACGCCGCCGACACCGGCCACAATCGGGATGATATAGGTGGTCATCATCGCCGGCGTCGCGCCGAAACGCTTGACATTGTAGAAAGACAGCAAGAGGCCGAGAAAGGTGCCGACAAGCGCCGAATAGAGCAAGGCGATGAGGCCGGCGCCGTCAACCTCGCTCAGGTCGAAGCCGACCGTCAAGACGGACAGGGGCATCACCGTCGCGGCTGTCGTCATGATGCGGATGCTGCCGACATCGTAGGAATCATAAGCGCGCAGGTGTTTGCGCGCATAAATGACCATGACCGCGCCGCAGACTGTCGCGCTGATGGCGAGCAGGTAACCGGTCGGCGACGCCTCGGAGACATCGGGCAAGCCATTCTCGCCGCTCAAAGCGAGCACCAGAGCGCCGCTGAGCGCCAATGCCACGCCGAAGACCTGCCGTCGATTCAGCACTTCGTCTGGCAGCAGGAAATGAGCCAAGAGCACGGTCAGCGGCGGCCCGGTCGCCAGCAGCAGCGATGTAACGCCGCTCGATTGGTATTGCAGCGAGCTGACGGCGCAGGTCATGGGCAGGGCCGTGCCAAATATGCCCAGCAGGCCGGCGCGTTTCCAAAGCTCAGGATCGCGCGGCAGGCGGCGGCCCGTGGCGACCGCGTAGACCAGCAGCGCAAGCACGCTGGAGAGGATCATGCGGATGCCGATGTAGGTGGTCGGTTCAAATTGGCCGATGCTGAAGCGGGACACAACCAATGAGGAGCCGAAGAAGAAAGCGAGCAGCATGACATAGGGCAGGGCGGCAATATTCAAATGAAGCTTTCCCGTGTGAATTGGCAAACAGAGAGGGAGTATACAGGTTGTGCTTAATCCCTGTCATGGGCAGAGTTTTGCACCGGCGGATTGTTTTGCAGAAGCCTTTGCGGGATGGCGCTTAATCCAGCGAGAACAGCGTATCAAGCTCCAGCCTGAATCCGGGCAAGACGGGTTGTCCATCAAGAGCGCCGCCTTGGCCGACTGTTTCGCTGGTCGTCTTCTTGTCATCCATACGCCAAATCTCTACTGTCTTCTCGTCCGGGTTCACGAGCCAAACGAGCGTCGTGCCATGCCGCAGATAAACTTCGGCTTTGCGCCGCAATTCAGGCAATGTGTTGCTCGGCGACAAGACTTCGACAGCTATATCCGGCATCACGGGCACCAATCGCGCTGGAAAAGGTTTCGGCGCCCTTTCGCTATGAACAAAACCGACATCCGGTCCAAGCAGTGTAGTTCGGGAATCCGGCGGGTGGTAGCCGGATTCTGTGGTTACTCGCCCCAACTCCCGCTCTAGTACGTAGGCCCAAAGAAAATGCGCAATTAATGAGGCTATTAGACCGTGCAAACCACCAGGTCTTGACATGAAAAGGAGTTCTCCGTCGATGAGATAAATGAACCGGTGCTCGTTCTCCGGCAATTGTGACAGCCTCCAAATGTCGTCAATGGTGTAAACTCGGTCTCGGACGATCATCTTCGCCCTTCCTTTCCGAATCTGTTACTGCGCATTATAGTCGACAGCAATCGGAATTCCAAAGCAAGCATTTCAATTGCAAACTTCGCTCAATAGGTTCCGAGGCAAGCAGATCATAGCCGCCGCCTTGGCGCCGCGTATGCTTCGGGCGTGTCCATTTTGTCCATCCAGTGGACGAACTTGGCGTGCATCGCTTGGCAGATATCGGGCCGCGCGGCCGCCAGATTGTGTTGATGCGCCGGGTCATGCGCCGCGTCATAGAGCTCAACCGGCTCGCCTTCCAGGGCATAGAGAAAATCCCATAGGCCGTCGCGGATGGTGCTGGGCGAGACCTCGACCACGACGCGTTCGCTGTCGTCAACGATGAGGGTGGTGTTGCCGGCGGTGTCAGCCAGCGATTGCGATGTGACCACGATGTCATGCAGCCGGTCGACCTCGCCGCGCGCCAGCGGCAGCAGCGACCGCGACTGAACGCGCGAGGGCTGCTCGATGCCCGCAAGCTCCAGCATGGTCGGCATGATGTCGGGGATGCTCGCCAGGCCGGAAACGCGTCGATGCCCATAGCCGGGGATTCTGGCGAAGAGCGGCACATGCGAGATTTCATTATGCTTGGGCGTCCGATAGGCGATCGCGCCCTGTTTGAAACGCGCCATCGCTTCCATCACCGGGATCGTGTTATCGGGCCAGCGGAAGCGGCTCTTGCCGAAAATGCCGAATTCGCCGAAATAAAAGCCGTGGTCGGAGACGAACAGGATAGCCGTGCTGTCGTAGATTCCAAGCGATTTCAACCGGTCGATCAGCAAGCCAAACCAACGATCGACCATGGTGATTTCGCCCATGTAGGTCGCTTTGCCGATCTCCAAATCGCGCGCGCTGTAACCGGCGTCTTCCCAATCCCAATAAGCCGGGTAGACCTGCTCGCCTTGATAATCCGGCAGGTAGGGTTTGACGTAATGGGCCGGCGGATCCCAGGGTTCATGCGGGTCCCAGGCGTCGATGTAGAGGAAGAACTTCTCTTCATAGTGCCGCTCAAGCCAGTCCATCGCCGCTTTGAAGGTCTTGGGCGCGAAGCGGTCATCTTCTTCTTTCCAGAGGCGGGTGACATCCGGCCGCCCGGCCGCCTCGCGCTGGCCGCGGATCCAGATGAAATCATCGAAGCCGCGGTCATAGCCGTAGCCATTGCGGATGAGGAAGGGCGTATCCGCCACGCCCATCGTCGTGTAACCGGCCTTGGTCAGCAAGCCCGCCAGCGTGATTTCATCCTGCGGCAGCGGTCCCCAGGTCAGGTAAGTGAAGGTGAAGCGCCCGGTGGCGATATCGGCGCGCGTCGGCACGGTGGGGAAGGAGGCGGCGTGGCAATCTTCAAAGACGAGGGACTCAGCCGCGAACGCCGTCAGATTGGGCGCGATCACTTGCTGATTGCCATAGGTGGGCAGGTAGTCCGCTCGCAGCGTGTCGGTGACCACGCAGATGATGTTCATATCTTAAGTTCTCCTCATGGTCACATTTGCATATATGGCTTTGCTCGTTTCACGCAAAATGTGTCGGGGCGGCTTATCAAGTCGCCCGAAATCACGCTTATTTGCTATAACGGGCGACTCAATGGCTCGCCCCTGCAAACGATTTTATATCTGGCTAGCCCTTCACCGCGCCGGAAGCCAGGCCGCGAATCAGATACTTCTGGAAGAAGATGATCACAACCAGGATGGGCAGCGTCGTAGAAACGGAGGCGGCCGCCGCCAGCGTGACATGACCGGGGTCTTCGCCGCCGGTCCATTGCGCGATGCCAACCGGCAGCGTCCAGTTGATCTGCGTCAGGATGCGCGCCAGCAGGAAGTCGTTATATGCCAGCAGCAGCGTGAACAAACCGGTCGTGATGATGCCCGGCCACATGATGGGCACGATCACCGATATAAAGGAGCGCAGCCGCCCGGCGCCGTCTATCATGGCCGCTTCTTCGATCTCGATCGGGATCTCCATGAAGAAGCTGCGCAGCATCCAAATGGTGAAGGGTTGGTTGACCGCCACCAGACAGAAGATCAGGAGAATATGCGTGTCGTAGAGGCCGGAAAGCTGCCCCAGGTAGTAAAAAGGCAGGACCAGCGCCAGGCTCGGCAGCGAGCGAAAAGCCAGCGCGATCACCAGGATGTACACCGAGACCACATGGCGGAAGCGCGCCAGCCCATAACCGGCCAGGGCGCCAATCGTCAAAGATACGCACAGAGTGCCTATCGTTACGATCACGCTGTTGATCAGATAATCGTAGAATTCCGCCGTATTGACCACCTCCGGCAGCGCCACCGCGACCAGCACGCCCGCGAGGATGCAGCCCATGTAAATCAAGGAGTTGGGCGCCGGGATGCGGTTGGCGGAGAAGCCGACCACGCCCAGCAGGAATATGAAGACGACCAGCGCCAGCCCGTAGGGCGCGAAGTCCTCCGGCCGCATGTTCAGCCAGAGTTCCGCGTAATTCTCCCCCGTGGGGCTAAAGGTGAAGCGCGGGATTCTGGCGTTGGCGTCCTTCGGCAGTTTGATGGAACTCATGATGGTCCAGGCGAAGGGCAGAATGTTATAGACGGTGAAGAGCGCCAGCGCGATATAAATCAGGAAACGAGCCAGTGGATTCTCTGTCCGCGTCATCAGGCTTCCTCCATTTGCTCGCGATAGGTCATGGCGAGGAAGGGGATCAGGACGACGAAGATGCCGATGACCGTGAGCACACTCATGGCGTTGGCTTTGCCCAGGCGGCCGAAATTCATAGCGACCTGAAAGTTGTAATACATGATGGTCTCGGCGTCGAAAATGGGGTTCTGCCGCGTCAGCACGAAGACGCTGTCGAAAACGCGGTAGGCGTCCATGATCGATATCAAGGCGATGAAGACGAAGAGCGAGCGCAGATGGGGAATGGCGATGTGCCAAAGTTGGCGCAGCCAGCTGGCGCCATCGACGCGGGCCGCCTCCAGCGATTCCTGCGGCAGCGTCTGCAAGCCGGCGAAGAGGACGATCATGGCGAAGGGCGTCGCCGTCCAAATGCTGTGGAAGATGATCAGCAAAGGCACCGTCGTGCTGTTCATAAAGAGGCGGTATTCAAAGAGCTGCTGCATCCAGTACCAGTAGGGCCCGCCGCGGTCAAACATATCGCGGAAGATGAGCGTGCCCACCACCGGCGTCATGACAAAGGGCACCAGGGCGGCGGCGATGAAGACCCCGCGGAAGCGGCGGATCTGATCCAGCAGCAAGGCGAACATCAGGCCAAGCGCGATCCGCAGCGGCACAGTGGCGGCGATGAAAAGCAGCGTGAATTCCAGCGAATCCCAAAATTCTGGATCTTCTAATACTTGCTGGTAGTTCTGAAAGCCGACCCAAAGCGGCTCGTCGAGATTGCGGAAGGTGATGTAGTGCATTCCCAGAATGATGGAGGCCAACAGCGGAAGCGTCATCAGCGCCAGCATGATGAATACGCTGGGAGCAACAAAAAAAGTGAAGGTTCCTTTGGTCATAAGCAGTCTCCAAATATTATTGCGCGGACCGGCGACAGTGGAATGCCCGAATGCGTATACAAAAGACCCCTCCTCCCGCGCGGAAAGAAGGGGTCAAGACATGTTTTGCAGGCTAACCCTCGATGAAACCCTGGGCGGTCGCTTCTGTCGTGTAAGCGGCGGCGGCGGCGTCCAGCAATTCCTGAGCGGACATTTCGCCCCTGATGATCTGCGGCAGCCACTGATCCCAAACCGGGTTCAAAACTGCGCCGATGGCGGGCACCGGGGTCCCCTCGACGCCGCCACTGATGGTAGCGAAGACAGCCGGCAGGTAACGCGCATCAGCATTGGCCGCGACAGCCTGGCGGGTGATCACGCCGTAGTTGGCGCCGCGCAATTGGCTCTCCTCGTCCAGCGCTTCCAGGATGACCTGGAACACAAGGTCAGGGTCGTCATCGATATTGGCTGGAATGCCCAGCCCGGCGCCGGTGCCGCCGGTGGCGCCATAGAGGCCGTCGGCCGTTGCCCTGGGGGCGGGGGCGAATTCGATGCCGCCGACATAATCCGAGAAGTCCGGATCATCCATCGCCGCGGCCCGGCTGGCCCAGGTGAAAGCCATCGCCAGTTCACCGGTGGCGATGCCGATTTGACTGTCATCAATGCTGTAGGTCAAGCCTTCTTCGCCCATGCAGGCGTCGGCGATCTCAACCAGCTTCTCGAGCGCCATCACGCCCGCGTCGCCGTTGAAGGCGGGGGTCATGTCCTCATTGAGCGGCTGGCCGCCAAAAGCGAGCAGCATATCACCGAACTCAATGCGCCAGGCCCAGCCGGCGTGCAGCTGCGTCGTGAAGGGGATGACGATGCTGTCTTCAGCCTGCAGCACGCCACAAGCGGCGATCACGTCATCCCAGGTCTCCGGCACGGCGATGCCATGCTTGTCAAGCAGGTCCGGACGGTAAAACATGTGGCGCGTGTTCTGCTCCATGGGCAAGCCGTAAACCTGGCCATCGACCGACATATCGCCCAGCCCGAGGATATCGGAAATCTGGTATTCATCTTCGTATTTGGCGATGAGATCGTTGAGCGGCATCATCCAGCCCTCGGCGACATAGGATTTGATATCGCCCTGCGTTACCATGATGATGTCGTAGGGCGACGTGCCGCCGGCGCCCAATGCCAATCGCAACTGATCATGGGCCGCGCCAGAATCCAACAGCTGGGTGTTGACGTCGATATTGTCCACATCATTGCATGCTTCGAGTTCGTCGGCGTAGAAATCGATGATGGGGTAGGTCCAGCCGATCATGTTGACCTGCGCGGCGGACTCCGGCGGCTCGATCATGCAGCCGGCCATATCCTGCGCGGCCGCTGGCAAAACAAGCGCAAATAGCGCCAAAAGCAACAGTGCCTTCTTCATGGGATTTTCTCCTTCGGGAATAAATTGAGGATATTCGGCACAAAAAGCGCGCATACATTGACGGTAAACGCACTATGATGTGAAGTGTAGCGCATGGCAGGGGATAAACCAAACAACCGCGCCAATGGCGGCCAGTCTATATCGGCGCCGAAAGTCGGTCCTTGAAAGCGCGCGCTGAACCAAAGGGAGAGCCAGCTATGGATAACAAGCATGATGCAGCGGAGATCGCCGCCGAAGTCAGCGAGCGCGGCTATTGTTTCATCCCCTCAGTCATCAGCGCGCAAAAGGCGGATGAAGCGCGCCTCAAGCTGGAGCGGCTGCTGGCGGATGAAGCGACTGAGGAGATCCGCGCGGCGAAGACGCAGCGCGTCGGCGGCATCGCTTACAAAGATCCGATATTCGCCGAATTGCTGGCCCATCCGCTCATCGTGGCGATCTGGCAGACTTACCTGCATGACGACGCTGTAATCTGTTCGACCTGGTCGGCCAACACGGCTTATGCGGGTTACGCCAATTATGGCTGGCATCCCGATTATCCCTACTGGTGGATCAACCAGCCCTGGCCGCTGGACAAGGTCTGCGGGCAGACTATATGGCTGCTCGACGACTTCACTGAGGAGAACGGCGGCACCGGTTATATGCCCGGCAGCCATCTTAAGGGGCATCCGCCGCCGAAGGAGTGGAACGACGCCTGGCCCGCCGGCGCCCAAATCCTGACCGGCGTCCGCGGCAGCGCGCTGGTATTTCATGGCGCGCTATGGCATACGGCGCGGCCCAACCGCAGCGACAAAGCCCGCAGCGCTCTGCTGGGCATGTACACCCGTCCCTTCTTCCTGACGCAGGAAGACATGCTGGCGCAGCTGGCGAAGGTGGAGAATCCGTCAGAGATGCTGCGGCAACTGATGAGCGGGCTGCGTCATCAGCCGGGCATCATCGGCGGCTGAACGCCGATTTCGCTAGATTCCGCGAAACTCCCGATACCAATCCCAGGTCTCTCTCAAGCCCTCGCGGATGGGTACCGCTGGCGCGAAGCCCAACAGTTCGCGCGCCTTGCTGTTGTCGCAGAAGGTGATGGGCGGGTCGCTCGCTGGCGTGGCTACACGTACTGTATTGATACGTTTGCCGGAATATTGCTCGATGATCTCGATAAATTCCGTTAGCGAGATGGGCGCGCCGCAGCCGAGATTGATGATCTCGTAGCCCAGAGCTTTGTCGAGCGCGGTCAGCACGCCCTGCACCGTGTCGGCGATATAGGTCCAGTCGCGGTGGATATCGCCGCCGTTGAAGAGTTTGATGGTTTCGCCGGACTGCGTCGCTTCCATCAGGCGCCAGGGCATCATGTCGGGGCGGCCTGCGGGGCCGTAAACATTGAAGAAGCGCAGGGCGGTCACCTGCATGCCGACAAGATTGTGGTAGCTGTATGCGAGCAGCTCGGCGGCGCGTTTGCTCGCCGGGTAAGCCGCCAGGGGACGATCGGCGCTGTCAGTCTCGACGAAGGGCAATGTCTCTGTTTTGCCATAGACGGACGATGTTGAAGCGAGCACGAACTGTTCGATATCAGCCCGCGCCCCCGCCTCAAGCAGATTCAGGGCGCCGGTCAGGTTGACGTCCATGTACAGGGGCGTCTGGCCGACGCTCTCGCGTACACCGGCCATGGCCGCCAAATGCGCCACGCGCCTGATGCGCCGTTCGCTAAAAATGCGATTCAGCAGATCGACGTCGCGGATGTCGCCCTTGATGACTGTACAGTTGCTGTGTTGGCCGAGGGCTTCGGCATTGCGGACTTTGATGGCGGGGTCGTAGTAGTCGTTGAAGTTGTCGAGGATGACGACATCGCCGCCGCGCTTGAGCAAGGCTTCGGCGACATGATGCCCAATGAAGCCGGCGCCGCCGGTTACGAGATAGGTCATCACATCCTTCCTTTGCCCACGCTTGGCTCAACCCACTTAGATTATACACGCGTGGCTTGGCTCATTACTTTCCGCCAATTCAAGCAAGATCGACTCCAGCTCAGCGTAAGTCTCGATGCGCACCAGCCGGTTGCGGATGCGCGCTGACCCCGGCTCGTCCAGCTTGTATTTGCTGATCTGCCCGCGCATCTCAAGCACGGCGACTCTTTCAGGCAAGCGCGCGCTCTCCAGCGTCAGTTGCGCCTGCCGCAGGGCGATCCGCGCCCGTTCCGCCCGCGTCGGTTCGTCCAGCGTGATGCCCGTTTCCAGATAATGGGCGATCTGACGGAAGCGCCAGGGTTGGCCGAGCGCCGCGCGCCCGATCATCACGCCGTCGCAGCTCGTGCTGTCGAGCATGCGGCGGGCGTCCGCGCCTGAATGCACATCGCCATTGCCGATGATGGGCATGTGGCGCACCGCGTCTTTGACGGCGCCGATCACGTCCCAATCGGCCGCGCCGCCATGCCCTTGCCCGGCGAAGCGGGCATGCACCGCCACGGCTTGCGCGCCGACAGCTTCCGCGGCGGCAGCAAAGGGTATTGCCGTCACAACGCCATCTTCAAAGCCGCTGCGCACCTTGACCGTCACCGGCACATCCACCGCTTTGACCACCGCCTCGACCACGGCGGTCGCAGCCTTGACATCGCGCAAGAGAGCGGCGCCACCGCCTTTCTTGGCGATCTTGGGCACCCAGCAGCCCATGTTGATATCGACGATGTCGGCGCCATGATCGACCACGACGCGCGCCGCCTCGGCGACAATCCGCGGGTCGACGCCGAAGAGCTGCACCGCAATCGGGCGCTCGTCGCGCCGCCAATCGAAACGCTGCAGCGCGCGCTCCCGCGAGTTCTTGACGATGCTGCTGCTGATCAACTCGGTGCAGACCAGCCCGCAGCCGCCCATCTCGCGGCAGAGACGGCGCAGGGCGTAATTGCTATGCCCGGCCATCGGCGCCAATGCCAGCGGCGTCCTTATCGTGATATCGCCGATATGCAGGGGTTTTAGCGCGCTTAGCGTCTGAACGAACACCATACAGTATTTTTCACCACAGTCCCTCGCGAGTCACGACTCGGCTCACACAACATTATGAACCCGCAAAATAGGAATCTGTAGGGGCGTTTCGCTGAAACGCCCGAAAAATGGAAACACCTTATTTGGCTTTCTCCGCGCTCTCTGCGTTCTCTGTAGTCATTTTTTGCGCGACTCACCGAGCCGCCCCTACAGACGACTTCCCGGGCCGGGTTCATTAAATAAGAGGGCACAGAGAAAAGCATCCTGAATGCATCGCTGCGTTTCAAGCGACTACAGGATGGCTTCCGCCAGAAAGCGGAGGGCGTCGCGCGAAAAGACTGACGCGTTGAGCGTCGTTATCGGCGAATCACGCCAGATTTGCAAGCGATCGCGGATGCGCGCTTTCGAGCCGACCAAGGCGACCGCGTCCACTAGCGCATCGGGGACGGCCATGACCGCCTCGCCCTTGTGGCCCTGCAGATAGCAATCCTGAATCGCGTCTGCCGCATCCCTGAAGCCGTAGCGGCAAGCCAGGTCGTAGTAAAAGTTCTTGCCCCGGGCGCCCATCCCGCCAATGTAAAGCGCGAGTACGGGTTTAATCTGATTGCGCGCCGCCTCCAGCTCATCGTCGATCACCACCGTGACTGATGGCGCGATGTCGAAGTCTGCCGCGCCCTTGCCGTTACCCGCTTTGGCGAAGCCGGCTTCGACTGCCGCCCCGTATGTCTCCTGATAGTGCGCGGGCGAGAAGAGCATAGGCAGCCAGCCATCAGCGATCTCGGCGCTGAGTTCAACATTCCTGGGCCCGATCGCCGCCAGGTAGATAGGCATGTCAGGGCGTCCGTGGATGATGCTCTTCAGCGGCTTGCCCAGCCCGGTGGCGTCGTCCCCGCTGTAGGGAATCTGGTAATGCTCGCCTTTGTGAACGAGTGGCGCTTCCCGCGCCAGGATTTTGCGCATGATGGCTACGTATTCACGCGTCTTCGCCAGCGGCTTGCCATAGGGCTGCCCGTGCCAGCCTTCGACGACTTGCGGCCCGGACAAGCCCAGCCCAAGCAATGCGCGGCCGCCGGAGAGCTGATCGAGCGTGATGGCGGTCATGGCGGTCATCGCCGGGCTGCGCGCCGGCATCTGCATGATGCCGCTGCCGAGCTTGATCTTCGTCGTTAATGCGCCGATCCAAGCCAGCGGACTGACGCAATCCGAGCCGTAGGCTTCCGCGGTCCAGACGGCGTGACAACCGAGGCGGTCCGCCTCCTGAATCAGATCCAGCGGCAGTTCAAAGCGCGCCCCCGAGTAGCCGATGTTCAGTCCCAAGCGCATGGCGGGCCTCCACTTTCCAACTCATCCGTCTGTTTGACGCGCCCAGGCAATGCCTATTTGCGTGTCCGCCATCGCTCCAGCCAGGCCCGGGCCCGCGCCACCGCCCATCGCGCCCCAATTATCATGGTCGCGGCGATAGAATTGAAGGCGACATCGATGAGCTCAAAGACGCGGTTGGGCAGCAGCGATTGTATGCCCTCATCAATCCAGCCCAGACTGAGCGAAATGATTAGCGCGAGCAGGGCGGGCGCGGGCACGGGGCGGCCGTTGTCGCGCCGCTCCAGCAGCGCTTCATGCACGAGGGCGGCCACCAGCGCGTATTCGAACAGGTGGCTGCGCTCCTCCCATGAACCCAGCCGCAGCCAGGCCAGCAGATAAACGGTGAGGATGCCCAGCCCAACGGCGATCTCAGCGCGGTCAAGCCGCTTGTCTATGAAGAAAACGGGAATCAGGACCAGCAGGACGATGATGGCGAAGACGAGGTTGTTGCCGGCGCTGTTCAGGATCTGTTCGCCGAGCGCGGCCACGATCGCCGGCGCTTGCCCCAGTGTGGCATAAATCGCCGCCAGGACGATGGCCAGCGCGCCCCAGAGCCGCCGCTCCCGCCTGGATGTGAAGTAGGAATTCATAATCGCCGAAGGGATGAACCGACGCCAGCGCGATTGTAACTGAATGTCTAAACTAAGCTAGAGCAGGCCCAAGCTGGCGGCTTGAAGGGTTGGCGACATGGTCAAATCTGCGATCATATCGGCATCTGTAGGGGCGAGAGACGGTCAGTGTCTAGGCGACCCTTGTCTCGCCCTACGAGCTCGCGCTATCGCATGGACGGGCGTTTCGCCTAAACGCCCCTACAGATTCCTATTTTGCGGGTTCGTAATTTTGTGTGGGCCGAGTTGTCACTCCCGAGGGACTGTGGTGAAAAAAATCTGTAAAACATCCGGCCCAGGCGGAAACGCGCGAAATTCATTGCGGTCCAATCAGGCAGCGCCTTTGACTTATCCCCGCGCTAAAGCTAATATCCGCTACTGACTGGCAAGCGCGATAGACAAGAGAAGACAGGATGAATGGAAAAGAACTGATACAAGCATTGCGCGCCGGGCAGCGCGTTTACGGCACGGCGATATACTCGCCCTCGCCGATCTGGCCGCGCGTCGTACAGAACCTTGATCTCGATATGGTCTTCATCGACACCGAGCACACGCCGCAGGATCGCAGCATGATTTCCTGGATGTGCAACGCCTTCGCCGCGCTGGGTCTGGCGCCGGTGGTGCGCATCCCGGAACCCGATCCGTACCTGGCGCAGATGACGGTGGATGGCGGGGCGCACGGCATCATCGCGCCCTACATTGAGCGTCCGGAGCAGGTCAAGGAACTCGGCGGCGCGGTTAAGTTCGGTCCGCTCAAAGGCGAAAAGCTGCGGGCGGCGCTGGATGGCGAGGCTGATCTGGAGCCGGCGCTGGCGGATTACCTGGCGGCGCGCAACGCCAACAAGGCGCTCTTCATCAATATCGAGAGCGTACCCGCATTGGAGCGGCTGGATGAAATTCTGCGCTCGCCCTGGATCGACTGTGTGCTGGTCGGCCCGCATGATCTGTCTTGCAGCCTCGGCCTGCCGGAGCAATACGACCATCCCGTCTTTGATGAGGCGATTCGCACGATCATCAGCAAGTCGCGCGCGGCCGGCGTCGGCATCGGCATCCATCACAACTTCACCCACCATGAGATCGAATGGGTGAAAGCGGGCGCCAATCTTGTCATGCACAGCTCCGATATCTCATCCTTCAATCGCGCGCTGACGGCCGAATTCAAACGCATCCGCCAAGAGACGGACGATGTCGGCCAGATCGTCGACGAAAACGTCCACTTCTAAGTTGCTAATTCTAGGCCTAGGGGCGACACTTGCGTCGCCCTAATCTGGCACACCGGCGGGGAGGGCGGGACGAGCCTCGCCCCTACGATTACTTCTACACTGAGAGGAAGCGGACCCTATGTACAAAATCTGGTTTGAATCCACGGTCCCGGATCAATACCGAGGCATGTTTGAGCAGATCGCCGAAGGCATCTGCCCGGGCGAGCAGCGCCAGAAGGACCTCTATCACAAGCTGGAGGGCGCTCATGGGGTCCTGGCGGGCGGGCGGGCATTCGACGGCGCCATTATGGACCGGGCGCCCAATCTCCTGATCATCGCCCGCACCGGCGTCGGCTATGATACGCTTGATGTGGATGCGGCGACAGAGCGGGGCATCGCTTGCGTCAATGCGCCGGACGCGCCGACGGTATCAACCGCTGAACTGGCGGTCACGCTGATGATGACGGTGGCGCGGGCTGTCAAGCAAATCGAAAATGAGTTGAATCGCATGCTGGAAAGCGGGACGCGGAGAAGCCTCGCGCGCGAATATGTGGCTTGGGAAATGCAGCACACCCAGCTTGGCATCATCGGCTTGGGGCGGATCGGCGGGCATGTCAGCGGCATCGCCAAAGCTATCGGCATGAAGGTGGCCGCCTATGATCCCTATATAGCCGATGAGCGCTTCGCGGCGCTGGGCGTGGAAAAGGCGGGCTCGCTGGAGGCGCTGCTGGCCGGCTCGGATTTCCTGACGCTGCATCTGCCGCTCAATGAAGAGACCACCAAGCTGATGAACGCCGAGCGCTTCGCCCAGATGAAAGCGGGGGCCGTCTTCATCAACGTCGCGCGCGGCGGGCATGTCGACGAAGCGGCCCTGACAGCCGCCCTTGATAGCGGGCATCTCTTCGGCGCCGGCCTGGATGTGACCGATCCGGAGCCGCCCCTGGCCGGCAGTCCTTTGCTCGGCCGCGACAACGTCGTCGTCACGCCGCATATCGCCAGCTCCACGGTCGCCGGCCGGCCGCGCCTGACCACGCATGCGCTGGAGCAGATTGTGCAGGCCCTGCGCGGGGAGCGTCCGCCGCATTTGCTGAATCCAGAGGTCTGGGATACGGTGCGAGCGCGCTGGGAAGGGATGCAAGGGTGACGGTTGATGCCCGCTTATGAATCCAGCCGCGTCAAAGCGGCATACGATGTGCTGGCGCCGGATGGCTCCGAGATTCGGCTGCTGCACAGCCTGGACGGCGCGAGCCTGGTGCATTGCGCGCTGCCGGTCGGCGGCGTCTCGATTCCAGTGCGGCATCGCACGGTGGAGGAAGTCTGGTATTTTCTGAGCGGGGCGGGGCAGGTCTGGCGCAAGCAGGGCGAGCGGGAGACGGTGCTGGATGTTGCGCCCGGCCTCAGCTTGACGATCCCGCTGGGCGCCGCTTTTCAGTTCCGCAATACGGGCGCTGCGCCGCTTGAATTCATCATCGCCACGACGCCGCCCTGGCCCGGCGAGGATGAGGCGGTCCTGTTGGCTGCCGGCTGTTGGGATTGGCAGCAAGAATAAAGACTCAACCCATGCTTGCTCGCGGGAAATGAGAGCGCCGGCGCCAATCATGCAGCGAGGCTAGCGAAGACGATCAGCAGATGGAACGAGAATCAGCAAGCGCCGTTTACATCTTGCTGTTTGCGCCGATTGCATTAACAGCGTACCGCGGGTTGATTCCCCGTCTAACGGCGGGCAAGCGCCTGGCAAGCTTGATGTTGGCGGCGCAGACCTTTGTAATCGGCGTGGCGCTGCTCAACCAGCCGCTCACCAGCTTCGAAACCTGGCTCTGGCATCTGGATCGCGAATGGAATATCCCCTCGTCGCTGGCTGCGCTGCAGCTGTCGCTGGTCGGTTTCGCCGCCCTGTTGACAGCCTTCTTTATCCGCTCGCGCTCGGCATGGCGACGTCTCTATTTCGCCGGCGTCGGCTTGGTCTTTCTCTTCCTGTCTTATGATGAATATGCCTTGGGGCATGAATTCATAGTCGGCTGGCAAGAGAATTACATAATGCTCGGCGCGGTCCTTGCCCTTTTAACGCTGGCGGTCGCCGCCCGGTCGCCGCGGCGCGCATGGCCTTGGCATGTTGCTTTTCTGGCGGGCTTGGGATTAAGCGCGTTTGGCGCTTTTGTTGTCGAAGCGCCTTCCAAATACAATATCACATTCATCGCTTATGGCGGCTATCGCCATTGGCTGGAAGAATCGCTGGAGTTCCTGGGCATCTGGCTGGCGCTTGTTGCCGTCCTGGGGCATCTGTCGGCTTTAGCGCCACTGCCCCGCTTTTGGCGGCCAGCCTGCACAGCCATGTCCCTGTTTTGGCTTCTGCTGCTTGCGCTCAGCGGCGCGATCCTTCCGATTTCAGCCTACGGGGGCCACTCTACGCCCGCGGGCGTAAAATACGAGACGGATGTCCGCCTGCACGGCTATCGTTTGGAAAATAACCAGCGGCATTTGCATCTCTTTGTATCGGCGGGCCGCTGGGAATTCTTCGGGCAGGGGCTGGACGGCCTGGGTTATTCCATTCAACTCGTTGACCAGGTCTCTGGCGAGAGCGTCCTGGGCCGCGATGCCTACAGCCATCGCCGCTTCTTTCTGCTCGCTCCCGCTTACGCGCCGGTTTATCGGCAGTGGATCGACATCGGGCAGCTCGAGCATTTGCCGGTTAACCGCGCCTATTGGCTCGTCCTCACATTGTGGCGGGATGACAATGAGGGCTACGCGCGCCTCGGCATTTTGGGGGGCGACCTCGAATTGCTCAGCGAGGATCAAGCCATCCTGGGCGAATTGCTTGTGCCTGCGGATTCGCCGACAGCGCCGCCCGCCCGGGAGCCAGTGGCGCGCTTCGACAATGGCTTTGCCCTTTACGCGGTCGAAATGCCCTCGCTCGTCCGCGCGGGAGAGGCCTTGCCCATCCAATTTTTCTGGCGCAGCGAGGTTGACGGGGACGAAGATCATGCGCAATTCCTGCACTTGGGCCACGCCGAGAGCGGCGAATGGTGGGTCTACGACCAGCAGCCACTCGGGCCGCGCTTGCCCACCCGCTTGTGGTACAGTGGGCTGGCCGACAGCGAATTATGGCAGGCGCCGCTGCCACCCGACCTGGCGCCCGGGCGCTACACGGTCTTTACCGGGCTCTATCGGGCGCGGGACCGGGAGCGCGTACCGGCGTCCGACGCGGACGGGGGCGCCTTCCTTGATGCCCGTGTGCCGCTCGGGAGCCTGGTGATCGAATGAAGGAGCGCTGAATTCTGTGGCGGCGGATGTATCGCTTAACCGGAAAAATCAATTCTGGCCCGGTGGTCTGTGTTTGCGCGGAGGACTCTGACCTCTTGTATTGATGAACTTGCTCTCAACGAATACTGTAGGGGCGTTTGACCCACAGTGTCTACGCGCGGCGCTGAAACGCCCGCTTGCAAGGTTGAAGGCCAGCAAGCTATGTTCCATATTTGCTGTGCCTACGGGCAAGCCTTGGCTCGCCCGCACTTGCTAACAATTTACACTTTCTTAATCGCTTGAAGCGCAAGCCTAAGGAGCCAGCGCGCGGATGGAGATTTCAGCCAAAGCCCTGAGCGGCGCCATCGTCATCTCGCTGTATTTCTGTGTTGGCCTGTTCGCCATCCGCCGCCCGCTCCCCCGCTTGTCACCGAGTTTCCGGCGGCTGGCCTGGCTGCTGCTGGCGGCGCAGGCGACGGTGATTGGCATAACGTTTTTCGTCGTCCCCTCGACCAGCTTTCAAGAATGGCTTTGGAACCTGGACAATGAATGGAATATCCCGGCCACGCTGGCTTCGATCCAGTTGGCGCTGGTCGGCGTCATCGCGCTGTTCACCGCTGTGTCAGGCGGGGCCGGGCCGCTGCGGAATCGCCTGTATTTTGCCGGCGTTGGCCTGGTGTTTCTTTATCTGGCTTTTGACGAATACGCCTTGATTCATGAATACATTACGCATTGGAGCCGGCTTTATGTCGAGCTGGGGGCGGCGGTCGTCCTGGCGACGCTGGCGATGGCGTCGACGTCGCCCAAAGGACGCATCATGTGGTATGCGCTGCTCGTGTCCGGGCTGGCGCTGAGCGCGAGCGGCGGCATCCTCTTTGAATTCCGCTGCGCCGACCCGGTCTTCGCAGCCATCGGCAACTGCGCGCAGAAACATCTGCTGGAGGAATCGCTCGAGTTCCTCGGCATCTGGCTTGCGCTGGCCGCTATGATGGGCTGTTTCACGGAGTTTTCGCCCATGCCCGGCGTTGTTATGCGCCGCGCCATCTATGCCGTTCCCGCGCTCTGGCTTTTGCTGCTTGTGTTGAGCCCCGCCATCAGCCCCATTGATGTATTCAACGTTGGCGCAAAAACCGCCGCCGTTGAGTATGAGGCGGACGTCCGCCTGCACGGCTATCTCTTGGAAAAAAACCAGCGGCATTTGCATCTCTTCATATCGGCGGGCCGCTGGGATTATTTCGGGCAGGGGCTGGCCGGGCTGGGTTATTCCATTCAACTCGTGGATCAAGCCAGCGGCAGCAGCGTCTTGGGCCGCGATGCCTACACCCATCGCCGCTTCTTCCAGCTCGCGCCCGATTATGTGCCGGTCTATCGGCAGTGGCTGGATATCGGGGCGACGCGCGAGCTGCCGCCAAACCGCGCTTATTGGATTGTGCTGTCGCTCTGGCGGGCTGACGGGGATGACTACCAGCGCCAGCGGATCCTGACCAGCGACCGTCAATTGCTCAATGATTCGCAGCTTGTCCTGGGCGAGCTGGTCCTGCGGGCTAAGACGCCTGCCGTCCAGCGCTCCGATTCCCTGGCTGCATTTGACAATGGTTTCGCGCTTGATGCCGCGGAAATGCCGGCGAGGGCCCGGGCGGGTGAGACGCTTGCCATCAAGTTCAGCTGGCGCGCGGAAGAAGCAGGCGTCGAGGAGCTCACGCAGTTTCTGCATCTTAATCACGTGGAGCGCGACGAATGGTGGGCCCATGACCAGCCGCCGCTGGGACGCCGCTTGCCGACGCGTCTGTGGTACAGCGGCCTGGCCGACAGCGAAACCTGGCTCGTGCCGCTGCCGCCCGACCTGAGGACCGGGCGCTACCGCGTCTCCACCGGTTTGTATCGCGCGCGCGATCAAGCGCGGCTGCCGGCTGCCGGCGCGGACGGGAACGCCTTGCCCGATGCCCGCGTAATGCTGGGGGAGCTGGTGATTGAGTGAGAAATGGCAGCGGACGAGAAGCGCAGGCGTCGCGCCCACGCTTCCCGCAGCCGAAAGACCTAAGCGTCTTCGGGTTCGCCGGGCGTTTGTTGGCTGCTGATTTCGGTCTCAGGCTGGCCGCTGTCATAGACGCCGCGGAAGCTGAAGAAAGCGCCATGACCCGGGCGCCAATGCCGCCAGCGTCGCGAGCTGTCGCTGAAGTCGGCCTCGAAGGCTTCGGTCACCGCGTCTTCGTAGCGCGTTATGCGGGCCGCCGCCGCCTCGTTGATGCCGTCCGTCGCCTGCTCCACGAGTGTGGAAACGACCGCGGATACATCACCGTCGTTGGCTTGGATCAGGCCGGCGATCGTCGAACCTTCCAGCAGCGCTCGGTTCAATTCTCTCGCATTCAGTCCGGTCGCTTGCGTTATGGTCGCGTCCATGCCCCAGGCGCCAAAGTGTTCGCGCACTGGATTGCGCCGCCGCCACCAGGGGAACCGCCGGCGGTGACTTTCCTCCAGCGCCTTGTTGAAGTTCGCTTCCAGGCTATCAATGGCGGCCGCAGCCTGCGCCTGGATCGACTCGGCCGCTTGCGCCGCCAATTCCGCGCTGAGGCCCTCGACATCGCCGCCATTCGCTTCAATCAGTTCGCTTAGCGTCTTGCCGTCCAGCAATGCCGCGCGCAGGCCCTCGCCTTCCAGGCCGGTCGCTTCCTGGACGATGGGGTCGGCCAGCAAGACACCGGGACCGCTATGCCAATAACCGGCGACCGCGTAGCCTTTCGGGGCCGGGTCATCGCCGGCGCTCGCGCCAGCCGTCAGCAGCGTGAGCAGCATAAACACTAGGGTGAATCGTTTGATACTCATTTTGCATTGCTCCTTATGGCTTTTGACCAGTGAGCGCTAGAATTCGCCCAGTGCTAATCCGCATTGTCCCGTCGGGTTGTTGCCAATGTTTTGGCTGCCTGCAAAATGATTGTAAAATCAAGCGAGTCTGCGCGGCGTCCGCGCGCATGTCATCACTCGCCTGATTCACTTGTGCCTGCTCAATGTCAAAGGCAACACCGTGTATGTTTGACTTTGACTTTGTCATTCCCGCCCATTCTTTGAACATTGTCTATATTCTTTTGCTGTACCTGCCTGCCTGCCTGGTCTGTTACAGGAAGCTGATTCCGCGCCTGTCCCTTGCCGCGCAGCGCCTGTTAAGCGGGATGCTGCTGGCGCAGGCGCTGGCGATCGCCGTCGCTATTCTGCTGCCAGCCGCGGACCTCTGGCACTGGCTCTGGGATTTGAACCGGGAATTCAATATCTCCAGCACCCTGGCATCGACGCAACTGGCGCTGGTTGCCTGCCTGGCTTTGGCGGCCGCCTGGCTGTTTCGCTCCCGCGCCGGCCTGCGAAGCCTCTACCTCTGCGCGCTGGGCTTGGTTTTCCTGTTCATGGCTGCGGACGAGTATTACGCCTTGCACGAAGAATTTCTGCATTGGAAGCGTTATTATGTCGCTGTAGGCGCGGCGCTGGCTTTGGCCACCCTGGTCCTGGCTTTGCGCTCGCCGCGGCCTGCCAGGGCATGGCATGTCTGCTTCCTCATCGGTCTGGCGCTGGCTGGCGGCGGGGCGGTGTTTTATGAGTTCCTCGCGGTTGGGGATGTCGACCTGGGCATCTTGCGACTTGAGGGATCGCTGGATTTTAGCCTCTGGGAGGAGATCACTGAGTTTCTCGGCGTATGGCTGGCGCTGCTGGCTGCCGCGGGCCAATTCTGCGAGGCGCTGCCCGCGCCGAAAGCCCATTTCGCGCGCCTTCTTTACGCGCTTCCCCTCGTCTGGCTCGCCCCGCTATATGCCAACGCCCAACTTCCGTATCTCGAACTGCGATTTCTCGCCCAGCCAGCCGCGGTTGAGTTTGAGCGGAATGTGCAGCTGCGCGGCTATCGCATCGACAGCAGCGAGGCGGAGGCCATCCATCTGCGGCTATACACCGCTTCCAAGCGCGGCCGATACAGCGGGCTTGGCTATACGCTCAGTCTGGTGGACGCGGACAGCGGCGAAACGGTCGCCAGCCAAAGGACGCGGGCGGCGGCGCATAACCGTTACTGGATGCTCAGGCCCGGCGCATCGCCGATTTACCCGCAATCGCTGACGCTCGCTGTCCCCGATGGGGCGCGGGAAAACGGCGCGCATTGGATCGTACTGGCGCTCTGGCGTGAAGACGGCGCTGGATTCGCGCGGCAGAAGGCGCTGGCCAGCGACCAGCCGCTGCTTGATGATGCGCGCGTCATCCTGGGCGAATTGGGCGGGTCCGCCGCCGCTAGCCTTGACCCTCCCCCAGCACGTCAATGAACTTGATCGTCGCCTGGATGCCGTTGGCGAAGTTCCGCAGGTAGATATTCTCGTTGGGGCCATGGGCGCGGCCGCTCTTCAGCCCGTAGCTCATGATCACCACCTCGCCCGCCACTTTGGCGCATTCAACGCAGATGGGCACACTGCCGCCGGAGCGCTCGTAGACCGGCTCGACGCCCCAGGCATGTGTGTAAGCTTGGGCGGCCGCGGACATAGCTCGGCCATCGACATCCAGCAGGACGGCTTCTGCGCCCGGTTCGCTCGGCCGAATGTCGACCGTGACCGTCTCCGGCGCGATGTCGTGAATATGCTCCATGACGCATTGGAGCACGCGCGCCGGGTTTTGACGCGGCGCCAGGCGGCAGGTGATCTTGGCGAAGGCGCCGGCCGGCAGCACCGTCTTCATGCCAGCGCCGGTGTAACCGCCCTGGATGCCGTTGATTTCCAGCGTGGGGCGGGCGCCCAGGCGCTCCGGCAGGTTGTATTCGGCTTCGCCCCAGAGTGCTGGCGCCGCTACCACATCATCCCACTCGGCTTGCAGGTAGGGCGCGATCTTCTCCAACAGGGCGCGATCTTGCTCGGTCACCGCCGCCACATCATCGTAGAAGCCGGGCACGGTCACCGTCCCGTTCTCGTCGTGCAGCTGCTCGATGATTTCGCAGAGCGCCTGTATCGGATTGTGCACCGAGCCGCCCCAATGCCCGCTGTGCAAATCGCTGATTGGCGCGGCAACATGCAGCTCCAAAGCGGCGATCCCGCGCAAGCCATAGGTCAAGCTCGGCTGATCGGGCGCCAGAATCGCGCCGTCGGAGATCATGGCGATGTCGGCGGCCAGGCGCTCGGGATGCGCGGTGATGAAGGCGTTGATATTCTCCGAGCCGGATTCTTCCTCGCCTTCCAGCACAACTTTGATGTTGACCTTGGGCTCGTCGTCGGCCGCCAACCAGGATTCGATCGCTTTCAAATTGGCCATGACATGCAGCTTGCTATCGACCGCCCCGCGGCAATAAAGTCGGCCGTCTTTTATCATGGGCTCGAATGGCTCGCTGTCCCAGCCGTCAGCGACCGCGGCCGGCTGCACATCATAATGGCAGTAGATCAAGAGCGTGGGCGCGTTTTCTCCCGCGCCATCCCATTCGCCCAGCACGAGCGGGCAGCGCCCCTGCGGCATCAGGATGACTTCGGCTCGCTTCATGCCGATCCGCAGCATCATCGCCTTCAGCCACTCGGCGGCCCGCGCCACGTCGCCCGCGTGCTGCGGCTGCGTGCTGATCGTGCGGATGCGCAGCAACTCTTGGTACTCCTCGAGGAAGCGTTCCTGGTTTGCCTTGGCGTATTGGTATGGGTTGCTCATGTCTGCCCCGTGTATGCGCTCCGTTGGGTAGCTATTCCTGCGCATGATACACGATGCGCTTGCGGATTCGTATCCAATAGTTGGCCGACCTAGTATTATTCACGAAGATGTCCTATATTAGGAATTCCCCCCAATTTGTAAACCATCGAGAAAACACTAAACTCTATGTCATTTCACAACCTAGAATTGAACAGCGCCATGCTCGGCGCGGTCGAGCGGGCTGGCTATACCGAGCCGACGCCTATACAGAAGCGCGCCATCCCTCATATTCTGAAGGGCCGGGATTTAATCGGCTGCGCCCAAACCGGCAGCGGCAAAACAGCCGCCTTTGCCTTGCCCATCCTGCAAATGCTGGATTCCATCCCTGGCCGGCGGCCTATCCGCGCGCTCGTGCTGGCGCCAACGCGCGAACTGGCGGCGCAGATTGATGAGGAATTTGGCAAATTCAGCCGTGACAGTTCGCTCAGGAACGCGGCGATCTACGGCGGTGTCAGCCAGCAGCCCCAAGTCGCGGCCCTTAAGCGCGGCGTCGATATTCTGGTGGCGACGCCGGGGCGGTTGCTGGACCTCATGAACCAGCAGTTTGTCCACTTGAATCAGATTGAATTCTTTGTCCTGGATGAAGCCGACCGAATGCTGGATATGGGCTTCATCCACGATGTCAAGCGCGTCATAAAGCGCTTGCCCGAGGTTCGTCAGACGATGCTGTTTTCGGCGACTATGCCGCCCGAGGTTCAAGAATTGAGCCGGAGCATATTGATGGATCCGGTCAAGGTGGAGGCGAATCCGCAAGCGACAACTGTGGAGAGCATCGCGCAATCAATCTATTTTGTTGAAAGCGGCGATAAACGCGCGCTGCTGAAACATATTCTCCGTGATCCCGCGTCGGAGCGCGTATTGGTATTCACCCGCACGAAGCACCGCGCCAACAATCTGGCAAAGCAATTGAACCGCGCCCGCATCCCGGCTGAAGCCATTCACGGCAATAAATCGCAGACTGCGCGAACGCGCGCGCTGGCCCAGTTCAAATCCGGCCGCACGGCTGTCCTCGTGGCAACTGATATCGCCGCGCGCGGCCTGGATATTGACGCCGTGACCCATGTCATCAATTTTGATTTGCCGAACATCCCGGAAAGTTATGTGCATCGCATCGGGCGGACGGCGCGGGCGGGCGCATCCGGCATCGCCTATTCATTTTGCGATGTCACTGAACGGAAGTACCTGCACGATATCGAAGCGCTGATACGCAAACCAATCGCGGTTGTCAGCGAGCATCCCTATGTCTCTGCCATCGAAGCGCCTGTCCCGGCAGCCACTGCGAGTGCGCCGCCGAACGGCAAAGGACGCAGACGGCGCAGACGCCCGCGGCGTTTCAGGGGACGTCGGCAAACGCATTCCGCATAGGCTGCCGCTCCGAACCATAAGCCCGTCGACATTGCCGAGCGCTGCTTCTGAGGCCCGCCCCCGATATTTGACAGGACGCCCCGCCCGTTGCCTATGGCGGCGCGCTGGCGGATCGGCAGACCCGTGTATAATGGCGCTGTCGGCTTGGGGCTGGCAGTAAGGAGTGGCCTATGAGCGATATTCAGAAGCCGAAACTTGTCGTGATCGGCGCGGGCAGCCTTTTCTTCGGCCGGCAAGCCATCTGGCAGATGGTCCACTCGCCGCATCTCAACAGCGGGACGCTGGCGCTGGTCGATAAAGATCCGCAGCGCCTGGAGAAAATGGGGCGGCTGGCGGAGCTGGCGGTTGCGGAAGCCGGCGTCAAGCTGCGCCTGGAAACCGCCTCCGATTGGCGCGCTGTCTTGCCCGGCGCTGATTTTGTCGCGCTCAGTTTCGCCGTCGATACGGTGCGCTACCGCGGTATCGACTGCGCAATCAGCGAGAAGCACGGCGTGCGCATGTGCAGCGGCGACACCATCGGCCCCGGCGGCATCTTCCGCGCCATGCGCGAGCTGCCACTGATCATGGATTGCGTCGCCGATATCGAGCGCCTCTGCCCCGCCGCCTGGGTCATCAACTACATCAACCCCAGCGCGGTCAACGGCATGGCGATCGCCCGTTACGCGCCGGCGGTCAAGAGCTTCGCCCTCTGCGATTCGCTGCACATGCCCCATGTCAAAGCCCGTTATGCGAAGCACGCGGGCATCATCGAAGCGGCGGAGGAATGGAATGAGGCGTTGGACGCCGCCTTCGACCTGCGCATCGCCGGCGTCAATCACTTCACCTGGATGCTGCGGGCGGCGTTCCGCGGGCGCGATGTCACAGAGCGAATCGCCGAAACCTTGCGTCAAGACGCCGCCTATCAAGGCATGGACGGTGACAAAGGCGCGAAAGCCTTGCACAACAACGCCATCGCCGGGCAACTGTATCAGATCTTCGGTTATGTTCCCGTCTGCGTTTCGCATACCAAAGAATACCTGCGCTTCTATCAGGGTCATGGCGTCCTGCCGGATGAGATTCCGCCGCTCAAAATCTGGGAGACGGAGACGCGCTATGCCCGCCATGAGGCCATGTGGCAAGGGGTTGACGAATATATAAGCGGCGCGCGGCCGATGGCGGAATTCATGGCCGCCTTCGGTCCTGATCATGCCACGGATGTCATTGAAAACATGGTGGGCGGGCTGGGGCGGCCCTTCTACATCAACACGCAGAACCGCGGCGCCGTCGGAAATATGGCGGACGATGCTTTCCTGGAGCTGCTCTGCGATGTGGATATGGATGGCCCGCAGCCGCGCCTGGCCGGCGACATGCCCCGCGGTTTGCGCGGACTGCAGGAAGTTGTGCTCGATACGCACGAACTGACGGCGGAAGCCATCGTTAAGGCCGATTACGGGCTGCTGCGGCGCGCGCTGATGACCGACCCGCTGACCAATTCAATCGCCGATGCCGACGCCATCCTGCGCGAGCTGCTGGCCGCCGAGCGCGATGCCCTGCCCGATCATTGGTACATGGACGGCCGCTCGCCGGCATTCGTCGACTGAGGCATGCCCGTCGCCGCTGAACGAATGGCGGCCTCGGCGACAACCAGCGACATATAGCCATCCCAAGCCGAAGGGCCGGTCGCGTCGCCGCGCGCTACGTGGTTGATCCAGTCCTGGACTTCGTTGATGTAGGCTTGGGCGAAGCGCTCAGGCCAATTGGGACTGATCGTCCGCGAGACTGTTCCCGCTCTACGCAAAGCCGGGCTGGGATGATCGGCTGTTGTCAACCTGCCGAGTTCGCCGGTGACTTCGACCGTCACTTCGTAGCCATAACCGGAGTCGCCGTTGTATTCCAGGCTGCCGAGCGCGCCGCTGGCGAATTGCACCTGTATATCCGCCAGGCGGGCGTTTTCGGGGCGGGTGGGGTCAACTCGCGCCCACTGCGTGTATGCACTGCTGATCTCCTCGCCCATGATCCAGCGCGCCGAGTGAATATCGTGGATCAGGGAATTGGTGATCACCGACTCAATCGACAATTCGCGGATGAATCGGGGATTGATGTGCACGCTGCGGAATTTCAAAGCCGCGCCGATTTCGCCGCGATGCAGCAGGCTGTATAAATCCCGATGGGCGTGATCATACTCGCGCATGAAGCCGACCTGCACCAGACGCCGGCCCGCCGCCAGCTCGGCATTGACGATCCGCTCGGCATCGGTCACGGTGGTCGCCAGCGGTTTCTCGCAAAGCACGGGTTTGCCCGCCTTGATGCAGGCGATGGTGAATTCGGCGTGGGTCGCGTCTGTCGAGGCGATCAGCACCGCGTCCACCTCCGGGTCGGCGATCAGCTCGCCCGCGTCGCGGCAGACGCGCGCGCCATCACAAGCGGCCGCAACCGCGTTCGCCCGCGCTTGGTCGATATCCATGACGGCGGCGACGGTCGCGCCCCGCGTCCGCCGCATGAGATTTTTGGCGTGCAGGCCCCCGATAGCGCCCGTTCCGATGACGCCGACCTTGATGATGTCCGTTCTCATGTCGATGGTCCCTTCTGGCTGCCCGAATTCTCGGCTGCAATTCTTGGCGGATTCTAACAGCGCGGCGCTTCCACGCAAAACCAGGCGACCGCCATGGTCCTCCGCTCCCTTTCTATTTTTTGTGAATCTTCTTAATTCCGTCTTCAATCCTAGCGAATGCCGTAGGGGCGAGACGGCGGCTCGCCCACAAGCGCGCGCTGTCACAAGCAAGGGCCTTTCGGCGCCGCGCGTAGACACTGCGGGTCAAACGCCCCTACAGGCTCCTTTGCTTGACAGCGTCGGTCGCAACTCTTATGATGATGCGCGACCTTGTCCATCAGCCTGCCCGAGGTTCACTCGCCCATGACAGCGCCGCCCATCCTGTTGGCAGTTGACATCGGCGGCACCTTCACCGACCTCGTCGCCCTCGACCTGGAGAGCGGGCGCGTCATCGTCGAAAAACGGCTCACCACTTATCCCGATCCCTCTGGCGCTGTGCTGGCCGGCGTCCGGGACTTGCTGGATAAAGCCCGCCTCGCGCCCGCGTCCATCCGCTACGTCGTGCACGGAACCACGCTGATCACCAACACGCTTATCGAGCGCAAGGGGGCGAAAACAGCGCTGCTGGCGACTGCCGGCTTCCGCGATGCGGTCGAGATCGGCAATGAGGGCCGCTACGATATGTATGACCTGGCGCTGAAGAAACCGCCGCCGCTGGCCGAGCGCCGACTTCGCTATGACCTGCCGGAACGCATGCTCGCCGATGGCCGCGTCTGGCGCCCGCTGGATGAAGCTCGCCTGCGCGAAATCTGCGCCGAGCTGCTCGCCGATGGCATCGAAGCCGTCGCCGTCTGCTTCCTGCATGCCTACACCAACCCGGCCCATGAATTGGCGGCGCTGGAGATCCTGCGCGAGAGATTGCCGGCGGTCTCGACATCCGTTTCTCATCAAGTGGCGCCCGGCATGAGGGAATACCCGCGCGCCTCGACGACCATCGCCAACGCCTACGTCCAGCCGATTGCCGAGCGTTATATGGAGCGGGTCGCCTCCGGTTTGAAGGCCAGCGGCATCGACGCGCCCTTGAACATCATGTTGAGCAGCGGCGGGACGACCACCGTAGCAGCGGCGCGCGCTTTTCCCGTGCGGCTGGTGGAGAGCGGTCCCGCCGGCGGCGCCCTGGCCGGCCTCTACTGGGGGAGGCTCTTGGGCCAAAAGGATGTGCTGGCTTTTGATATGGGCGGGACGACGGCGAAAGCGGCTTTGACGCGGGCTGGCGAGCTGGCCATCAGTCATCAGTCGGAGGTGGCGCATGTGCACCGCTTCAAGCGCGGCAGCGGCTTGCCCTTGATGGTGCCGATGATCGAAATGATCGAAATCGGCGCCGGCGGCGGCAGCATCGCCCATTTGAATCCGCTCGGCCTGCCCGCGGTCGGGCCCGAGAGCGCCGGCTCCGCGCCCGGCCCCGCTGCCTATGGCCGCGGCGGGAGCGCGCCGACGGTCACCGATGCCGACCTGCTGCTCGGTTATCTCAATCCCGATTATTTCGCCGGCGGGGACATCCGCCTGGACACAGCGGCGGCGCGCCAATCATTTGCCGGCTTGTCGGCGGCGCTGGCCCTGTCCCTTGAAGGCATGGCCTGGGGCGTGCATCAACTGGTCAACGAGAACATGGCGGCTGCGGCGCGCGTCCACGCGGCTGAACGCGGGCTCGAGATCCGCCGTTATTGCATGGTCGCCACCGGTGGCGCTGGGCCGGCGCATGCCTGCGGCGTGGCGGCCGGGCTGGGCATCCGCAAAATCATCATCCCGCCACTGGCCGGCGTCGGTTCCGCCTTTGGCTTCCTGACAGCGCCGATCGCCTTTGACTTCACGCGCAGCTATGTCGCCAAGTTGGACGCGCTGGATTTGGCGGCACTCAATGACATCCTCGCGGAATTGGAGCGCGAAGGCAGGCGCATCGTCGAGGCGGCCGGCGTGCCGTCGCCTGACATCACTGTGCGGCTCAATATCGATATGCGCTACCTGGGGCAGGGTTATGAAGTGCGTGTGCCCTTCCCGATGGAAACGCTGACCGACCGGCACATCGCCCAAATGCGGCGCGTCTTTGAAGACGAGTATCGCGCGTTTTACGGTCAGTTGGCCGATGGCGTCCCCATCGAAGCGGTGAATTGGCGCGTCTTGATCAGCGGGCCGACGCCGATTATCGAAAGCGCCCCGCCCGATGCGACACCGAATGCTTGCGATGAGCCGGTCGCGTTTCGGCCGGTCCGTTTCGACGCCGATCAAGCGCCGCAGGCGACGCCGGTCTATCGCCGCGAGCAGCTTGGCAGGGCTTGGTCGGCGGCGGGCCCGCTGATTATTGAGGAGGCGGCTTCAACCACGGTCTTGCCCCCGGGCTGGTCCGCGCAGGTAGCGGAAGGCGGCTGCCTGCTCTTGACGCGGGGACAGATATCATAATGAAAGCGTTAAGGGTTTTCATTGCAAAACGATGCAGATATGTGGGTGCGATCCGGGGGGGCGCCCAAACAGGTCGCGCATGTGTGATAGTGCGCAAAAGCCAAAGGGCTTGCCGTATAAGTCGCAAGCCCTTTGGAGTCGCGGGATTTCCCAACGGGTTCCCTCGTCTTCCCCTAAGCCCGTCTGTCCAGAGCGGTCTAGAGGTTAGTGCTGGACCTTACCTGCGCCCAATCGAATGCTACCGCAAACCGAGGTGCATCGTCAACGAATCCTAGAGGTCTGGATTGTCTGGAATAAATCCCTCACTAGCCAGTATCCTGTTGACGCCGCGCATCTCTTGTTGGATGTTTTCGAGTATTTTCGTATGCTGCTGGAGTGTTTTCGCATGCTGCCCGAGAAGTTCTGCATGGTGCTCGAGAAGTTCTGTATGCTGCTGGAGTATTTTCGTATGCTGCTCGAGAAGTTCTGTATGCTGCTGGAGTATTTTCGTATGCTGCTCGAGAAGTTCTGTATGCTGCTGGAGTATTTTCGTATGCTGCTCCTGCGTGTCTTTTATCGGTTTCAATTCAGATTGGAGGGCGGCTACTACCGCATCAGCAATACGCTGTTCATCCGAAGACAGTCTGGGGCTTCGCGGCGGATCCGTGTCATAGTGCCGCGCTGCTTGTGACATATTGATTCTCCTTGGCCATGTAACTATGACATATCGTTCATTTATCATAACATAGTGGCAAAATTATACCAGTTTTTCGATTCACGAAGTCAAATTTGTAATCCCGGAACCGACGAGGGGCCAGCGTGGGCTTGGCCCAGGATCACAGGCCATGATCGACCCCATCACACTCGAAGTCATCTGGAGCCGGCTCATATCGGTGGTCGATGAGCAGGCAGCCGCGCTGATCCACTCCTCTTTCACCACGGTCGTGCGCGAGGCGGGTGATTTATCGGCCGGCGTCTTCGACCGGGACGGCAATATGATCGCCCAATCCGTTACCGGCACGCCGGGGCATATCAACACGATGGCGAATTGCGTGCGCAAATATGTGGCGCCCAATTATCCCATCGACAGCCTGGAACCCGGCGACACGCTAATCACCAACGACCCTTGGGAAGCGTCGGGCCACCTCTTCGATTTGACCATCGTATCGCCCGTCTTTTATCGCGGACGCGGCGTCGCCTGGTTCGCCAACACCTGCCACGCGGTCGATATCGGCGGCGCGACCATGGGCGGCGATGCCCGCTCGCTCTATGAAGAGGGGCTGGCGATCCCGCTGATGAAGCTCTTCAAGGCGGGCGAGGCCAATCGCGAGCTCTTCGATATCATCCGCGCCAACGTCCGCGTGCCCGATCAGGTCATCGGCGATATCTACGCCCAGGAAGTCGGCAATCAAGTGGGCGCGCGCAAGTTGATCGAAATGCTGGATGAATATGGCTTGCCCGATATTGAGGCGGTCTCCGCGCTGATCCTCGACCGCACGGAGACGGCGGTCCGCAACGCGGTGCGCGCCCTGCCCGATGGCAGCTACCGAAACACCATCACGATCGACGGCTTTGACGCGCCGCTGACCATCGCCTGCGCCATCACCGTTGACGGCGACGGCTTGACGGTCGATTACGCCGGTTCGTCGCCGCAGGTGGACCGCGGCATCAATGTTGTGCTCAATTACACGCATGCCTACACGACTTATACGCTGATGGCAGTTTTGGCGCCGGGCATCCCCAATAACGAAGGCGCCTTCCGGCCCATCGATGTGCAAGCGCCGCTCGGCTCGATCCTCAATTGCAGGCGTCCCGCGCCGGTCAGCGCTCGGCATCTCATCGGCCACTTCGTCAGCCAGCCGCTGCTGACCGCTTTGGCGGAAGTTGTGCCGGAGCAAGTGATCGCCAATGGCTCGGCCGGGCTTTGGAATACGATGATGGATGGCATGGACGAGACCGGTGAAGAATTCGCCTATATCTTCTTCTCGGCCGGGGGCATGGGCGCCGCCCACAATCGCGATGGACTATCGGCGACCGCTTTTCCCAGCGGCATCATGGGCGTGCCGGTCGAAGCGATCGAGACGGCCGCGCCCCTGTTGATGCATCGCCGCGAGCTGCGGCCCGATTCCGGCGGCCCCGGGCGCTTCCGCGGCGGCTTGGGCCAGGTGATGGAGCTGGAAATCATCACTGGCGCGCCAGCCAACCACTCCTGCATGTACGATCGCACGGGCAATCCGGCGCTGGGGCTGCTGGGCGGGCAGGCAGGCGCGGCGGGCCAAGTGCGACTCTCCGATGGCGGGCGTCCCCATCCCAAGAGCCACTACCTGCTGGAGCCCGGTCAACGCGTGATTTTGGAATTGCCCGGCGGCGGCGGCTTTGGCCCAGCCTGCGAGCGCGCCCCCGAGCGTGTCCTGCAAGATCTGCGGGAGGGTTACATATCGCTTGAGGCGGCCGCCCGCGACTACGGCGTGGCGATCGATCCGGCGACCATGACCATTGACGAGGCGGCGACCTTGGCGCTGCGAAAGGAACGGGAGTCATAATGGCGCAAGGCTATGATGTGATCGTGGTCGGCTTGGGCGCGATGGGCGCGGCGGCGCTTTATCAAGCGAGCAAACGCGGCGCGAGGGCCCTCGGCATCGATCGCTTCCAACCACCGCATACCCTGGGCTCAAGCCACGGCGATACACGCATCACGCGAGCGGCTATCGGCGAAGGCGAGTTCTATGTGCCGCTGGTAAGGCGCTCGGACCAGATCTGGCGTGAGTTGGAATCGCTCAGCGGGCGACGGCTCTTTGAGCAAAGCGGCGGTCTCATCATCGCGCCGCCGAGCGCAAGCGCAACCTTTCATGGCGCGGGCGATTTTGTCGAAGCGTCGGCGCGCGTGGCGGAACGCCATGGCATCGCGCATGAGGTCATCGGCGCTGAGGAGATTCGCCGGCGTCATCCGCTGCTAAAGCCGCGCTCCATCGACCGCGCTTACTACGAACCGGGAGCCGGCGTCCTGCGCCCGGAACGCTGCATCCAGGCACAGCTCGACCTGGCGCGTCAAGCCGGCGCGACCGTCCAATTCGGGGAAAAAGTCACCGGCTATGAGGCAGCCGCCGATGGCCTGACCGTGACCAGCGAGCGCGGCCGCTACCGCGCCGATAAGCTGATTCTGTCGGCGGGCGCCTGGATGGCCGATCTGCTGCCGGGGGCCTGCCGTCCCGCTTTGCGCGTCTGCCGTCAAGTGATCTACTGGTTCGAAGCGGAAGACATCAGCCAATTCGATCCGCGGGTTTTTCCCTGGGTCATCTGGATCGGCGAGTCGCTGGACGAATTCTGGAGCACCTTTCCCGCGCCGCCCGATGGCGAAGCGGGCGTCAAACTCGTAACCGAGCAATACCATACCGCAACGCATCCCGATGCCGTCAAGCGCGCGGTCGCGGCGGAGGAGCGCGCCGATATGTTCTATCGCTTGACCGAGCCGCGGCTCAAGGGCCTGCGCGATAATCTCATCCGGGCTGAGGTCTGCTTGTATACGGTCACGCCTGATGAACATTTTCTCATTGACTTTCATCCGGAGTCCGAGCGGGTGGTCATCGCCTCGCCCTGCTCCGGGCATGGCTTCAAACACTCGGCGGCCGTCGGCGAGACCCTGGCGCAAATGGCGCTGGACGGGGAAAGCGATTTTGACATCTCGGCTTTTAGGCTGGCTCGCTTAACCAAGCCCGTCTAAATCTCCCCCATCGCAATGGAGGAGACTTTGCCGACGGACGAGACTGAAAGATTTATGACTTGACTTGACATTTGCGTTCACTTAGCTCCCCTCCTTATGCTTTGGGGAGGGGCGGGGGAGGGGTTAGATGCAACTAACAGGTAAAACCGCCATCATCACCGGCGGCGCGAATGGCATCGGCGCGGGCTGCGTCCGCCGTCTGGCCAAAGAAGGCGCCAATGTCGTCATCGCCGATATCGACGACGCGGGCGGGACGGCGCTGGCGGCCGAACTCGGCGATTCGGTCATCTACGTCCGCACCGATGTGTGCCAACAGGCGTCGGTCGAGGCGCTCTACACCCAAGCTGTTGAAATCTTCGGCGCAGTTGATGTGCTGGTCAACAATGCCGCCTTCGTACACAAGCCGGGCGTCATCGCCAATTTCCTTGAGTACAGCGACGAGGCCTGGCAGCGTACGCTCGCTGTAAATCTGACGGGCATGTTCTATTGCTCGCAGGCGGCGGCCCGTCTGATGGCGAAGCGGGGGCAGGGCGGCGTCATCATCAATATGAGCAGCGGCGGCGCCTCGCGCGCCCACCGGCACATGTTCGGCTACGACACCAGCAAAGGCGGCATCGAAGCGGCGACGCGGGCGATGGCGCTTGACCTGGCGGGACTGAATATCCGTGTCAATGCGGTCGTGCCGGGCAGCACGCGCGTCGATCATGGCACCTCCGTCGGCGATTCGCCGATCCCGCCCGAGGCTGTCATCCCGCTGCCGCGCCAGGGTCGGCCGGCCGATATCGCCGCCGCCGTCGCCTTCCTCGCTTCCGATGACGCCGCCTATATCACCGGTTCGCGCATCGTGGTCGATGGCGGCATGGACGCGCAGCTGCGCAGCCCGGCGGTGGATTACAGCTTCGATTACAGCGATCATTTGTAGTGAGCCGCCCGTTGCACAATGGCAGATTCAGGGCGCTGAATCACTGGCCGACAAGGTTTCCGGTTTCATCGCTGCGATAACCGCTCCGCGCTCCTAAATCGCGCTTGAAGCGGTCGTCATTCAGCACAGCAAGCAGAGCTTGTACAGCGTCAGCCTCCAGACGCCGCCGCGGAATCGCCAGGTCGAAGCGCTCCCAGGTGATGCCGATGAAATCCAGGCCCATCGCCTCCGCGGCGCTGCGCAAGCCCATGCCACAATCGCCGATGCCATCCGCCACCGCCGCCGCCACTGCCAGATGCGTATATTCCTCATGCTCATAACCGGCGATCTCAGCGGGCGAAATCTCATGCTGCGCCAGCAGATGATCGAAGAGCACACGCGTGCCGGCGCCTCGCTGCCGATTGACATAACGCGCGCGGCGCAAATCGGCGACGGACGTGATGCCCAGCGGGTTGCCCGCCGGCAGGATCAAACCCTGCTCGCGCCGAGCGAAGGTATGCAGCTCGACCGGCTCCTTGGGCAAATAACGCTGGAGGTAAGGGACATTGTACGTTTCTGTTTCGGGGTGGAAGAGATGGCAGCCGGCCAGGTGCGCTTCGCCCCGCCGCAGCGCAAGCAATCCCGCGAGCGACCCGACATTGACCGACACGATCCGCCCTTCCGACCCGCCGAGGCGCAGATGCGTCGCCAGCAAATCCAGCATCGGGTCATGGCTGCCCATGATCATCAGGGTCTGCTTGATGAGGGCAAGCGGCCGATAAAGCGAGACCTTGAGCGCCCCGCCGCGATCGACGCCCTCGTGGAAGCGCGGGATATGCGCCAGCCCATCGGCCTGGACCAGCGATGTGATGACGCCGGCGCCCCGCTGCAATGGCGTCGCCCGGACGCGATCATCGAGCTCCGCCAGCGCCACGCGGACGAAATCATCATCGCCGATCGGCGAGCTGATCTTGCGCGCCGCAACGGCTTCGACAGCCGGCAATTCTCGCGGCGCCAGACCGAGCCATTGTCGCAACAGCGGCAGGACGAAGAGCTCGCTGGTGAGCGCGGCGCTGACGGGATAACCGGGCACGCCGATGACCGGGGTCCCAGCTGCCATGCCGATAATCACCGGATGGCCCGGCCGCACAGCGATGCCATGCGCCAGCACTTCGCCCAGCGCCTTGATCGCAGCGGCGGTGAAATCGTGGCTGCCGGCCGACGAGCCGGAGAGGGCGAGGATCAGATCGGGCTTGCTCGCGGCCGCCTTGGCCAAGGCATCCCGCAGCGCAATTTCATCATCGCCGACGATCTCGGTCACGCGCGCTTCGCCACCGGCTTCGCGGATCTGGCTGCTGAGGATGAGGCTGTTGTATTCGATCAGTTGACCGCGCGCCGGTCGCTCGTTGATAGGCACGAGCTCGCCCCCGGTAGGGATGATGATGACGCGCGGTTTGCGCCGCACGTTGACAGTCTGATGGCCGCAGCCGGCCAGCGCGCCCAAATCCACGGGCCGCAGTGGATGGTTGACCTGCAGTATCGTTTCGGTCGCTACCATGTCTTCGCCCATCAAGCGCACATGCTGCCAGGGCGCCGCGGCGGCATAAATCAGAATTGTCGATTCATCAGGCTGGTTGGTGGCTTCGATCATGATGACCGCGTTGGCGCCGTCGGGCAGGGCATCGCCGGTGTTGACCGGAAAGGCGTCAAGGCCGAGGCGCAGCGCCAGCGCCCGCGTCTCCCGCGCAGTCACGGTGTCGGCTGCCGCGACCGCGTAACCGTCCATGGCGGCGCAGTGAAAATGCGGCGACGACAGTTCCGCCTGCACCGGTTCAGCCGTCACGCGGCCCAATGCCTCGCTCAGCAGAATGCGCTCGCCCGCCAGTGGCGCGGCCAGGCCGGCCCTCTCCAAGGCCGCTTGCAGTTTGGCGCGCGCCTCAGCCAGCGGGATGTCTTCGAGGTAGATATGCCGCTTTGTCATCAGTCCTTCATCACAATTGTAGGGGCGTTTCGTCGAAACGTCCGTGTGCTCAGCGCCAAAGACACCCTCAAAAGCGCTCTACATCGACCAGGCTGCCGGCGTCATAACCGCCCGTATTCAGCGGCACAGAAAGCAAGCCGTCGGCATAAATCAGGGTGAAGATCAGGTTGGACTTGCCGAAGATCGGCTCCGCCATCGTCCTGCCGTCGGCGCTTCCGCTTAATTTGACCGGCACCCAATCTTCGCGGCCGCTGACGGAAGCGACGCGCTGCGACAGGCTGGCTTTGATCGTGGCCGGCGCGGGCGGCGGCTGCCCCAGGAAGCGCGCGATGAGATGAGGCAGCAGTTGCCGCGCGACAAGCAGCGCCGATACCGGATTGCCCGGCAGCCCGATGACCGGCTTGCCCTCACAGACGGCGATGATCGTCGGTTTCCCCGGCTTGGTCGCCAGCCCATGCTGCAAGACGCCGGGCGCGCCCAGCCCGTTTATCACATCGCGCGTATAATCCCGCGCCGAGACTGAACTGCCGGCGCTCAATAGCAGGATGTCGCTGGCGGCGAAACCGGCTTCGGCCCGCCCTCGGTAATCGGCGATGCTATCGGCGGCGATGCCGAGCCGCATTGGCAAGGCGCCATGTTTTTCCGTCAGCGCGCTCAAGGTATAGGCGTTGATATCGCGCACCATGCCCGGCGTCAAATCGGCCTCCGGCGCTGCCAGTTCATCGCCGCAGCTGAGGATGCCGACGCGCGGCCGCCGCAGCACAGCCGCCTCCGCGATGCCCACAGCGAGGGCGCCGCCGATATCCTGTGGCCGCAGCCGATGCAAGCGGGGCAGGACAAGGGCGCCCTGGGCGACATCTTCGCCGGCCTGGATCACATTCTCGCCTGGCGCGACGGCGCGCAGGATTTCGACATCCCGCTTTCCGATGGCTTGGGTCTGCTCCACCATGACAACAGCGTCCGCGCTCGCCGGCAGCATGCCGCCGGTGTGGATCAGCAGCGCTTCGCCCGCGTCGATATCAGCTTGCGGCGCCTCGCCCATCTTCAGCTCGCCGCGAACCTGCAGAAAAGCGGGCAAGGATTGCGTCGCGCCGAAGGCGTCGGCCGCGCGCAGGGCATAGCCATCAACCGCGCTCTTGCGAAAGGCGGGCGCCTGCTCGGGCGAATGCAGGTCAGCGGCGAGGACGCGGCCCAGCGCGTCGGCGGTTGAAATGATCTCCTGAGGCGGCTGCGGCTGCCAATGCGCGGCAAGCAGCTTCAGCGCATCGGCGACCGGTGTGACCTGGAAGAATTCGGGCGCGGGCATTTCATCCTGATTTCGATTCAAAGCAACAGCAGAAAAAGTTTACCACAGCCCTCGCGAGTCATCACTGGGCTCACGCAAAGCAGCGAACTCTACACAGCGAGAATGTGTAGGCGACCAACCTGCTCGCCCGTCGTAACGCAACGATGTGGTTTCAGTCGACTTGATAAGTCGCCACTACAGTTTTCGCTTTGATTGCAAATGGAATTTCGCATGTTCATTACGAAAGCGGCAAAGAGATTGTCGAGCAACTGTCGCTGTCTGCAGGATTGCAGCAACTAATCCAGCCCCAGCCGCCAGCCATTGGTGTAAACGCGCATCCCGCCGCTCCGCACGTAGCCGACCACGCAGACGCCCCAGGTTTGCCCCAGCTCGACCGTGACGCTTGTGGGCGCGGTGCGGCTCGCCACCAGCGGAATCCCCATGCGCCGCGCCTTGCCCAGCATCTCCGAGCTGATGCGCCCACTCGTCAACAACAGCTTGTCGGCTGTGTCGATGTCATCCAGCAGCGTCTGGCCCGCGACCTTGTCGACCGCGTTGTGCCGCCCGACATCCTCCGCGCTGACCAGCAATCCGCTTTCGTCGCCGAGTACGGCCGTGTGCACGCCGCGCACAGCATTATAAAGCCGAGCGGCGCCCTGCAGCGCGCGCATCAAGCGCAGGATGACCGCCGGTTTTGTCGTAAAGCCGGATTCAATGGCGGGGAAGGCCTTGGAGAGTTCCTGGCCGGTCACGCCGCCGCCGCAACCCGTCGTCAGGATCATCCGCCGCGGCAGCGCAACCTCGTCGCGGGTCAGGATCACATCGGCGACGGCCTGCGTGCGGTTGAGCTGCAGCAGGGCGATTTCGTCAGCGGAGTCGATGACCGCTTCGTTGTACAGGAAGCCGACCGTCAGCGCTTCCAGCTGCACAGGGCTGCACATCATGGTCGCCAGGGATTCGCCGTTGACATAGATCGACAGCAGCTGCTCATCGATTACGCCGCCGTCGACCTGTCGAACCCGGTCGCCTTCAATGACCTGATAGCTGAAGGGTGCTGCGCCCTGTATTTTCTCCCGCGGTTTACTCGCCATCGCTGTTTTCTCTCGCGCGCTTCCGCTCTCGCCGTGTCATTTGCCAGATCTCGTCGGCGCTCCAGCCTTGTTCCAATCCCCATTCCAGCTTCGGCTTGAGCGCGCCGGTCGGGCAGACGCCGATGCATTGGCCGCAGAATACGCAGGGCGACTCGGTCATCGAAATGTCAAAAGCGGTAGTGACTGAGGTCTCGTGCCCGCGGTTCTTCAGTGTCAAGGCGAAGGTGTACTGCGCGTCTTCGGCGCAGACCTGCACGCAGCGCCAGCACAAGACGCATTGCTCGTAATCGCGCACGTAAAAGGGATTATCATCAATTAACGTATGTTCACGTAAATGAGCGTCCGGGAAGCGAGCATCGTCGGCGGCGTAATCAGCCATCATTTGCTGGATTTCGGGCGCTTCGTCCAGGTTGACCGAGGCGTTCAGCATCTCCAGGATCGTCCGCCGGCTGCGCTCGACCCGTTCATTGCGCGTTTCCACAGTGGAATCAGCCTGGCACTCGGCAACGCAAGCCGGCTGCAAGACGCGCCCGCCGTCCACATCGACGACGCAGATGCGGCAGAGACCGTTGGGCGAGGTCGCTTCGTGGTAGCAGATGACGGGGATGTCGACGCCGGCTTGCTGGGCCGCCTCCAGGAGCGTCGCGCCTTTTGTGATTTCGATCTCTTCGCCGTCGAGCGTCAGTTTGATTGTGTCTTTGATCATTTGCCTACCCCGTTGAAGAGGCCTCTAAGGAATTGCAACAATTTCTTCTTCACATCAGTAGAAGCTCGTTGGACTGGCCCAATGTCGGCGACGGCCCATGCGCGCCCCTTTTCATCAAAGACAAAATCCCCTCTGTACGCCCGATTGCAAAACTGACACTGCGGTATAATGTTTAGCTTATCGTTAGCCGGTTTGGCTGGGTCTCGATGACCTCTTTGTAGTCTAACTTTGTCTTCTCCATAACGTGGGTCGGGCCATCCTTCACGCGCGCCACAAGTCGCGCAACTATATCCGAAAGTGCGTTTGATATCGTCAAATGACTTAGCGGCAAGCAGCCCATCTTTCCGATATTCTGTGTTGAGGTATTCTAATGATGGTTGGAATGGGTCTAGCCTATGGTTGCCTTTTCCGTCATTATGCAACTTCCATCCATCTCGCTTCAAATGGCGGACCTGTTGGTCGGGAGCGAGACCGGGGTAATCTCTTTGGCACACTGCGCTTATGAAATTCTTGTGGACGTCCTGCCCCTGATCCTGATAGTGGAACAGTACCGAGAGCCATATTGACCTGGCTTGTTCATCATATTGAATTGCTGGGGGAAGTTTAACGCGGTACTTTGCAAGATATTGTGCGTGTATTTCTTGCAAGTCTTCCCAAGCCTTTTGCAATGCGGACCTAGAGGGTAAATCATACATGCAGCTCTCCAATTCGTTCATTGGCGCGTCTTGCCATGTCTGTCTCAATTTCGAACCCTAGGAACTCGCGCCGTTCCAGCAATGCGGCCACGCCGGTAGACCCTGAACCAGCAAACGGATCAAACACCAGCGATCCTGGTGCGCAGAATATCCTGATTAAATGGCGCAACAAATCTACTGGTTTTGCAGTCATATGACCAAATCGTTTCTTGGGCTTGGAGACGGCCATTACCGTTCCTGGAAATCGCCCTCTGTCTATATATGGATTCGATACGTCAATTAGTCCCGTTTCCCACTTATCCCAGTTCTGTACAAATGTACCTTCTCTAGGAGCTTGCGCAAGCACAATCAATTCGCCTTGGGGTTTCAGTTGTGGGGTTTTGCGACCGCCCAATTTCTTTATAAGCCGTTCCTTTTCAGACTCCTGCAGTTTGCTTTTGCGCACAAAGTGTTCTTGCGTGAATGCTTTAGCTTGTCCCTCGTATTTCCATAGCAGCATATCCCGAATCTCGAATCCCGATTCTTCCAGCGCGAGTGCAGTTCGATGAACAAGCCGGTTCTGGCTAAAGACCAATGCGAACCCTCCGGGGCGCAATATCCGCATCCATTCTTCTGCGATTGGTTGTAAAAATTTCTGCAGGTTTCGTCCTTGTTCAGAAGAGAATTTCATCCCGGCAGGGAGAGCTCCGACAACTCCGGGTTTCACACGTTTCTTGAGCTTATGTGAATTCCAGTTATTGTCCATTCCATCTATAAAATACGGAGGGTCAGTCAATACAAGAGAAACATGATTGTCGTCAATTCTCATCATCCCTAAACGGCAATCGCAGTTTTCAATTGTAGGCGGAGAAGACACTTCTGATTTTGCTTTGTCCCACAAAGTTTGTGCAAACGCCATACCTCAATCTCCTTAGCTTTCTACCCTTCCCTCATTTTGGGGGAAGGGACCGAGGGATGGGGGCAAACAACTCCGGAAACTTCTCGAGCGCGCTCATGACGGCGATGCCGGCCGTGTGCCCCAAGCCGCAGATGGACGCCTCCGTCATCGTCATGCCGATATCCAGCAGGCGCTCGGCGTCGCCCGCTTGCGGCGCGTCCAGCCGCTCGAGGATCTCGACCTGGCGCTGCGTGCCCAGCTGACAGGGGAAGCATTTGCCGCAGCTTTCATGCTGGAAGAAACGCCCCAGCCGCTTGAGCGCATCGCGCAGATCAACCGTCTGATTGAAGACCATGATGGCGCCCGAGCCGAAGGTGCTGCCGGCCGCGCGCAGGTCCTCGAATGTCAACCTGAGGTCTATGTCCTCCGGCATCAAAAACGTGCCGGCCGCGCCGCCCATCAGCACCGTCTGCAAGTCGCCGATGACGCCGCCGCAGACTTCGTCCAGGAAATGACGCAGGGTGATGCCCGGTTCAATCTCATAGACGCCGGGCCGTCCTACATGCCCGCTTACAGACACAAGCTTGGGTCCAGCGCTGCCGTCGGTCCCGATCGCCTTGAACCAGTCCGCGCCCTTTTCAATGATGCTCGGCACGGCGCAGAGCGTCTCGACATTGTTCACAGCGGTTGGTTTGCCAAACAAGCCGAAGGTGGTGGGGTAGGGCGGTTTCATCCGCGGGAAGCCGCGCTTGCCCTCGATCGCCTCGAAGAGCGCGGTCTCCTCACCGCAGATATAGGCGCCGGCGCCGCGCCGCAGCTCGATATCGAGCGCGAATGCGTCCCCCATGATCGCTCCGCCCAGGAGGCCCGCCCTTTCCGCTTCTTGTATCGCCGCCGCCAATATCGCCGTCGCCTTGGGATATTCGCCGCGAATGAAAATGTATGCCTTGTCCGCCCCCACTGCATAGGCCGCCAGGGCGATGCCCTCGAGCAGCAGGTGCGGCCGATGCTCCATCAGCACGCGATCTTTGAAGGTGCCCGGCTCGCTCTCGTCGGCGTTGCAGACGACATACTTGATATCGCCGGCCGCGCCGCGGGTGAACTTCCACTTCAAGCCGGTGGGGAAGGCGGCGCCGCCACGTCCGATCAGGCCGGAGGCTTCCACTTGGGCGATCACTTCTTCCGGCTTCATCTCCGCGATTGCCCGCCGCAGCGATTTGTAGTCGCCGTATTGCGGCAGGGTCTCCGGCGCGGCGTTCAGCGTCGGCTTGAGCAGCGCCGAATCAGCGTCTCCCGCTGGATCGAAATAATCGTCATTCCATTCGCTCAGCAGGCCCTCGGCCGTCACAGTTGGCAGCGCCACATCGGCTTCAGCGCGCGCGCTCGCCAGGGCAGCCGGCGCATAATCGCACAGGCCCAGGCAAGGACTGTGCTCCACCGTGTATTCGCCGTCCGGCGTCGTCTCGCCTTCATGGATGGCCAGCCGCTCGCACAGGTGATGCAAAACATCGTCCGCGCCGGCCAGCGCGCAAGTCGGGTCGGTGCAGACGCGGATGATGCGCCGGCCGGTCGGTTCATCGTGGAAGAGGGTGTAAAAGCCGATGACGCCGAAGATATCGGCCTCGGGCAGGCGCAGCGCGTGCGAAATGCGGTGAACCTGTTCGGGGCTGATGCTGCCGAAAGCGCCCTGCGCCTCCCAGAGCACCGGCAGAAGCGCCTCGCGCCCGCGCCCTTCGTAGCCTGCTAGAATCGCGTCGAGTTCAGTTTGAATCGCCATAGCCACATTGTATCAGATTGTGGCGAGCATTCTGCGGGCTTAGCGGGGCGCGCCGAGCAATCGTTCCGCTTCCGCCAGTTCCGCCGGCGTATTGAGGTTGGTGAAACAGCGCCCGTCGGGGTCAAATGGCGCGCAATCGGTCTCGTCGAGATATCGCACCCGCATCTGATCGTAGAAACGGATGATCTTCAGCCGGTCCGCCGCAAGCTGCTCGGCAATCGGCTTGATGCAGGTTTTCTTGTAAATCGCGTGCAATCCCTGCGGGTAGGCGTCGACGGTCGGCACAACGATGTCCAGCTCGTTGTCCATTTGCGCGATCATGAAGCGCAGCAGGTCAGCATTGACGAAGGGCATATCACAGGCCAGCACGAGCGCATGAGGGCGCTTGGCCTTGACGAGGGCGGTGTAGATCCCGCCGAGCGAACCCTTGCCCGGCAGGACATCGCGATACATGGGCAAGCCAAGATGCCGATACTGCGCCGGTTTGTTGGCGATGATGATGGTCTCGGTCTGCCCCAGGTCGGCGCTGCGCTCGAGCGCATGCTCAATCAGCGGCTTGCCGGCGAGTTCAACGAAGGCTTTGTCGCGCCCCATGCGCCGGCTCTGCCCACCGGCGATGATGGCGAGGGAGAAGCTTAAGCCTGACGAAGTGGCAGGCATCATGTGCTAGTCTTCAGTTCCGAGAATCGCTTCGAGCTGTGAGATTAGTGGTGGGAGATCCTCAACTGCCGTCTGCCAGAGTACATTGAAGTCAATATCGGTGTAGACATGCACCAAATGATTACGCATGTCAATCATGTCTCTCCATAGGGATGCAGGAATGCCGCGCTTGAAACTCTGATGTAACTCGGTTGGCCGCTTCACCGACATCCTGAATCAACTTGGCCAAGCCAGATTGCAGCACCAAATGGTTCTTGACAGCTTGTCGGTCAGTATCTTTAGCAAATGCATTCGCGATTCGCGCTGCGTGTAGCATATCAAGCAGACGCGACCGATCATTCCGTGGGCTCTTGCGCAATAAATGAGTCTTGCGTTAGCGTCAACTTCTTGGCGAATGTAGTACTTTAGTCCGTTTCGAGTGCACAAGTCAACTGGACGCCCCACGATTTCGCTCAACGCTCTCATATGTCGCGCCATGGCGAAATACCCGACGGGCGCATCGGGCAGATACTCTACGAGCAGATCTATGTCGCTCTCCGGCGTCAATTCATCTCGCGCGGCCGAGCCGAACACGGACAGTCGCCGTATCGGCTGCCTTTCACAGTATTCGCGTATTTGTTTCAGTGGAATCTCTGCGAGGATTGTCTCGGTCATGACGGTTGCTCCTTCTACCATCATCATATCATGAGAGCTTGCGCATAGATATACTACGGGAATAGGTCGGGAATGACCCTACTGCGCATAGCGACTTGGTTTTTGGCTGGCGTCAGGACTCCCTTGCAGCGACAGTTTGTATCGGCGATGATGGCGAGGGAGAATGACTCGTGGCTGGCCGTCACTTCATGCGCCGCTCGTCTTCCAGTTTGATAAGGCGTTCTAGTTCGGTAATGAGCGCCGGAATGTGGATTTGCACGGCATCCCAGAACTCCTCCTGCTCAATCGCCCAATAGTTATGTACGAGAACGTTTCGCATGCCAATCATTTTCTTCCATGGTAATTGAGGTTGCTGGGCGCGCAACTCATCGGAGGTGTGGCTGGCAGATTCGCCGACTAACTCGACTGCTTTTACAAGAGCCATACGAAACTGGATATCGGTGTTCAGCCCTTCAATCTCGCGGCCAGCAGCGAATTGCTGTGCATATTGGGCTGCATCACGCATGCGCAACAGATGAACTCGGTCCCGCGCAGGACTCCTTCGCATAGATAAGCCTCGCTTCATCCAACACATCGTCGCGGATGTAAGGGCACAAACCTTTCGGCGTGACCAGATCGACTTTGCGTCCGACGATGTCCTGAAAGTCCATTAGATGCCCGCCTAAATCAAACAAGCTGATTCGAGCTTCGGGCTCGTATTCAACCAGCAAATCAATATCGCTCTCCGGCGTCAACTCATTGCGCGCGGCCGAGCCAAAGACCGACAGGCGCAGAATTGGCTGGCCTTCGCAGTAAGCGCGGATCGCTTCCAGCGGCAGGTCAATAACGACGGGCTCGCTCATGATTTCAGGTTTTCCAATCACTTGTGTCAGCGCTATTCATCTTCAAGTATGCGCTGCAATTGGGCAAGCAGCGGTGGAACATACTCAGAGACCGTTGTCCAGACTATATTCAAATCTACCGCATAGTAGACATGAACCAGTTTGTGACGCATACCGATGATATCAGCCCATGGAATAGCGGGGTACGCTCGTCGCGATTCCGCCGTGACATTGTTCGCCGCTTCGCCTATGACTTGCAGTGTTCTGGTCAACGCCAAACGCAGGGCTACATTTTCGTCGAGGGAATACCGTGATTCACGTGCGACAAGAAGCTCTGAAGTTTGCGCCCATTCCATCATATGGCGCAAACGGGTCGGATCATTCGCCAGCGTCTTCGGCAAAGACAAGTGTCGCTCCGGCAAGTATCTGCTGCTTGCTAGTTGGTTCAAGCTCGTTTGGCGTACGCAAGTCAACTGCGCCGCCCATAATTTCGCTCAAAACACGTTCTTGCCGCGCCATATCAATATATGATATCGACGCATCAGGTAGATACTCTACCAGCATGGCAGTTTCCGTTTCCGGTCGCAACCAGGCATCAAAGTCTGATCCCAGCAGTGACAACCGCGCAATTGCCTGCGTCTGGCAGTAAGCGCAGATTTCTTCGACTGGCAAGGCGACGGCGGTTAAGTCGCTCATGATCTTCCCTACCCATCAACTAAACAAACGCTTGCCATTTTAGTGTATACCCGGCTCAATGCACATAGCGCACAGGGTCTTTGATCGCGCCTTGCTCCTCAAGAACGGTCGCCGCGCGCTCCACCTTCTCCAGCTTGACCGCCGCCATCTTGAAATCGGGGATTTTCGCGCGCGGGTCAATCTTATCCAACGTCAGCAGGTTGGCGGCCGCCTCGACGAAATGGAAGGGCAGGAACAGCGTACCCGCCGGCGAGCGACCCGTGACCATCACCTGGCATTCGACCGAGCCTCGCCGCGATGTGATGCGCAGCCAATCGCCCGAGACGACTTGCAGCGCGCCCGCGTCCGCGGGATGCATTTCGACAATGGGCACGGGAAAGGCCTCTTCAAGGCGGGAGCTGCGGGTCATCGTGCCGCCATGCCAGTGAAAAAGCACGCGCCCGGTCGTGAGGTGATAGGGATAGTCTTCATCTGGCAGCTCGCTGTCCGTGCCGTATTCCAGCTCCCAGAATTTGCCTTTGCCACGCGGAAATTCGTCCTCAAAGAGATAAGGCGTGCCGGGGTGGTCGGGCGTCGGGCAGGGCCAATGCACGCCGCCTTCTTCCTCCAGCCGCGCATAAGTGATGCCATAGAAGTCCGGCGTTAAGGCGCGCATTTCTTCCCAGATTTCTTCCGGCGCCCGATAATCAAAACCGGCGCTTGCCTCGACCCCGAGCGCAGCCTCCATCCGTTTCGCCAGCGCGCAGACGATCTGCCAATCCGGCAGCGCCTCGCCGACGGCCGGCAGCGCCTGTCTGACGCGCTGAATGCGCCGATCGCTGTTGGTGAAAGTGCCTTCTTTCTCGGCAAAACTGGCTGAGGGCAGAATCACATCGGCCATTTCGCCGGTCTCGTTCATGAAGATATCGATGCAGACCAGCAGATCCAATTCTTCCAGCGCGTGCTGCGCATGAGAGAGATTCGGCTCGCTCATCATCGGGTTCTCGCCCAGGACGATCATCGCTTTGATGCGCCCCGTCAGCGCGCCGTCGACCATCTCGGTGACGGTCAAGCCCGGCTGCGGATTCAGCTCCGCGCGCCAGGCCGCTTCAAACTTCGCCCGGATCTGAGTATCAGCGACCGATTGATAAGCCGTGTAAACATTGGGCAAGCCGCCGCTGTCGGAGCAGCCTTGCACATTGTTCTGGCCGCGCAGGGGGTTGAGCCCGGTGCCAGGCTTGCCCGCATGACCGCACATCAAGGCTAAGTTGGTCAGCGAAAGGGCGTTGTCCGTGCCATGCGTGCTCTGGCTGATGCCCATGCCCCAGTAGAAGGCGGCGCGCTCGGCGGTGGCATACATGCGCGCGGCCGCCCGGATATCGTCGGCCGGCACGCCGCTGATCGTCTCCGCCCATTCCGGCGTACAATGTTCCAGCGATTCGATGTAATCCTCAAAGCCTTCGGTGCGCGCCTCAATGAACGCGGGATTGAAGAGGTTTTCGCTGACGATGACATTGGCCATCGCCTGGAAGACGGCGACATCGGTGCCCGGTTTCTGGCGCAGCCACAATGTCGCGAAGTCGGTCAGCTCGATCTGGCGCGGATCAATGACGATCAACTTGGCGCCATTAGCCCGCACGGCCTTCTTCAGGAAAAGGCTGATGACCGGGTGCGTCTCTGTCGTGTTGCTGCCGGTGACAATGAAGGTATCGAGATGCTCCATCTCGGCGATGCTGTTGCTCATGGCGCTGGAGCCGATGGCCAGCTGCAAGCCGGTGACGCTGCCGGCGTGGCAGAGGCGCGCGCAGTGGTCGACATTGTTCGTCTTCATCACGGCGCGGACCCATTTCTGAAAGACGTAATTGTCTTCGTTGGTGGCTTTGGCGCAGGCGTAAGTGGCGACGCTGTCGCCGCCATATTCGCGCACAATCGCTGTCAGGCGTTCGCAGATAAAATCGAGGGCCTCGTCCCAGCTCGCCTCGCGGAATGCGCCGCGCGCGCCATCGCGGATCAGCGGCTTCTTCAAGCGGCGCGGATGCGTGGCGAAATCCAGCCCAAAGCGCCCTTTGACGCAGAGATTGCCGAAATTTGGCGCGCTGTCGAAGGGCGCCTCGACGCGGTAAATCTGCTCGTCTTTGATGTGCAGGTTCATCTGACAGCCGACGCCGCAGTAGGGGCAGGTCGTGCGCACGGTGGAATCGGGTCGCAGTTTGTTCATAAGCCGCCTCCTCAGCCCTTATTGTAATCGCAGCGGCGGCTTTGACCAAATGCGGTTAACCGGGGCGGCTTGCAAGATCCGCCATGCCACATACCCTCGCTGCGTCACAATCCTCACTTGGCGCTGAGATTGCCATAGTTTGTCGCGTTAAATCCGCTTGTTTTGGCGCAAGCAAAAAGCTTGCTGGGCAACTGCTTGTCATTTTGAATGCGCCACAAGCGGTTCTCAATACAATGCAGCATAGAACATTGCCTCGGAAATTCCCAATTGCCGGGAGAAGATTATGAGCGCCTTACCAATGCCCATTCGTTCCACCCTGGCGTCTCGCCCGGGATGGCTGATCGTCATTCTCCTCAGTCTGCTCGCCCTGCCATTCAGCGCGCAGGCGCAGATAGCGAACCCGCCTAGGCCCACCTTCACCGCCGTAACCGCGAACAGCCTGACCATGACCTGGGCGACGGTGGCCGGGGCGACCGGCTACGAGTGGGTTAGGCGATTGCCCGATGATAGAATACAACCAAGCGGACAGACGGACGCCAGCACGAGGTCCGTCACACTCACCGGTTTGGATCCCGGTAAACTCTATGGCTATATTGTCCACACTATCGTCAACGGACAGAAATCGACCGGTTCAGGTGTAGCGAGTCAATATACAAGCCCGATTGCGCCGAGAAACCTGCGAGCCGTCTGCGTGGCCGGCACAGTCGCCCAGCTTGTTTGGGACGATTCGTCCGGGGCGACGGCTTACGAAGTAAAGATCGACAGCGGCGTCTGGCAATCCCGGGGCAAGACGACCTCGCGCGTCTTTTCCCAACTCGCTCTCAACACGGCTTATACTTTCCACGTTCGCGCGCTCATCCCTGTTGATCCTAATTTCAGCTTGCTCGAAGCCCTCAGCGCCGAAAGCAGCCTGACGGTGACGACTCAGGCGGCGCATGTCGACCCGCCGACTAATTTGCAAACCTCTGAAATTACGCAGTCCGGCATCAAGCTGACCTGGGGCGCCAGCCCCACCAGCGGGGTCACTTCCTATGAGGTCAGCGCGAATGGCGGCGCCTGGGTTGATTCCGGGGGCGACCTCGAACACAGCTTCACCGGTTTGGATCCCGATACCCGTTACAGATTGCGCGCGCGGGCGAAAACCAGCGCCAACACGTCCTGTCCCGCCAGCGCGGCCGCGGTCAGCACCTTGCCTAATCCGCCAGCCGCCCCGACGGGCTTGACGACCAGCGGCATCACGCAAACCGCCATCACGCTGACTTGGAGCGCAGCCGCTCGCGCAGTCAGCTATGAAGTTCAAGGCGGCACGCATACCAGCTGGCACAGCGTCGGCGCCGCCCTCACTTATGAATTCACCGGTTTGACCGCCGATACGGCCTACACCTTGAAAGTGCGCGCCAAGAATACCGGTGGCGTATCCGCTGAAGCCACGACCAGCCCCAGCCCTAGAACGCTGCCCAACGCTCCACCCGCGCCGGCTGGCTTGACGACCAGCGGCATCACGCAAAGCGCCATCACGCTGACTTGGAGCGCAGCCGCTCGCGCAGTCAGCTATGAAGTCCAAGGCGGCACGCATACTTCCTGGCACAGCGTCGGCGCCGCCCTCACTTATGAATTCACCGGTTTGACCGCCGATACGGCCTACACCTTGAAAGTGCGCGCCAAGA
>JAPPEU010000026.1 GCA_028875245.1 Chloroflexota bacterium | reverse complement strand
ATTTCAGTTGTTGTTGCGTAAGAAATGCAGTACCGGACAAGCCTTGTAGGGGCGATTCTTGAGTCGCCCACTGTCAAATCGCCGACGGGCGAGCCACCGTCTCGCCCCTACAACCATTCGATTGTTATGGCAATTTCCGTTTGTTCTGCGATCATTCTCAGTACCTTCTTGGAACTACTGAGAACTCATGCGGGTAAACCCGCTCAGGGATCGAGCCAGGCCCGCCAGGACTTAGGAATTCGCGTGATCTTTCCAGCAGCGTTCAGGCAGATCAGTTTCAGTGACGCCTCAAACAAGAGTTCATTGGAGCGCGCGTCGACAATCTCACAGCCGAAGGTCAATGTGCGACTTCGGTAACTGTCAATCCAGGTTTTGACGGTCACCCTCTGATCATAGCGCGCCGCTCTGATGTACTTTGCATTCAAGTCCCCAGCGGCGAGAAAACTGCCGGACTTTTCGATATCGGCATAACTCCAGCCCTGCTCGCGGATATAGGCGCTGCGCCCTTCTTCAAACCAGACGAGATAGACGGCATGGTGTACGACGCCCATGCTATCGGTTTCGGCATAACGTACATGGAAACTTGTCTCGCAAACGTTGCGTTCTTCTGACACTTTTCAACGAGCCCCTGATAAACCCGGCGGGAATAGTCTAATGCGCCAGCCGCATTTGACACAAGCATTGAAACCTGGCGCAATTGTGCAAGACTATCTTTCACAGTGCGCGTATTGCCGGGTATATCGGTCGGTCCATCGCTTGCGTGAATGCGGTAGCGCTTAATGCAGCGGCCGAGCGGCCAGGACGCCAGGCCACGAGGGGATATTATGCATCGACTGCTGAGTTTATTGTCAATCACGCTGATCGCTTGCTTTTGCGCAGTCCTGGCGCATGGCCAAGACGGCTCGGATCTTTATGATGCGACGGCGAAGACCCGCCTGGCGGATGGCGGGTTCGCGCTTGGAAACCCTGACGCCGGCGTGAAGCTCATCGAATTCTCGGATTTTCTATGCACAAGCTGTCAGAATTATCAGCCCATCATCAAGCGCTTCATGGCGGATTATGTGTTATCAGGGCGAGCCCAATTCGAATACCGCATCTTTCCGGTGATTGATCCAATCCTCTCTGTTCGCAGCGCCAGCCTGGTGGAGTGCGCCGATACGCTGCGGCCGGGGCAGTTCTGGCGGGCGCACGATCTCATGTTCGAGCTTGTATCGACCCGCGGCTTCACCGATGAGACCGAGGCGGAATTCGCCGCAGACTTGCAGCTGGAGCTCGCCGCCTTGTCAGAATGCGCGGCCAGCGCCGGCCAGCATTCGATTGACGCGGCTTACGGCCTTTCCCTTGGCGCCGACGCGACGCCTTCGCTTTTCATCCAGTACGGCGACGATGAACCGATCGCCATCGCCCTGGCGCTGCCGGAACACCACGACGCCATCGTGAACGCCATTCGCCCCCAATCGACCGAGCCGGCGCTAATCCAGGCGGGCCGTTACGCCGGGCTCAAGACCTTCAGGCGGGAGGACGGCGGCCTCGTACTCGGGGAACCGGGCGCGCCGGTCACGATCGTCGCCTTTGAAGATTTCCTCTGTCCCCATTGCCAGAATTACCAGCCCAATCTGGATAGCTTCATTGAGGACTATGTCCGCACCGGCGGGGCGCAGTTTGAATTTCGCTTCTACCCTTTGGTTAATCCTCAGTATTCGACCGCTATGGCCAAAACGGCCGAATGCGTCGCGGCGCAGGATTTGACGCGTTTTTGGGACGCGCACGATCTTCTATTTGAATTCGCCCGCCGCGGGAGCCTGGAAAACGTGGCCGAGAACCTCGCCAGACTGCTGAATCTGGACGCGGCCAAGCTGAGCGACTGTCTCGGTCGGTCCGTCCAGTTTCTTGTCGATACGCGGCTGGGGCAGAGCGCCTTCGTCTCCGGAACGCCGGCCGTCCGCGCGCGGCAAAATGGCGGCGCCCTTGAGCTGCTCTACCTGGACGAGCGGCCGCTGGACCGCGGCGCGCCGACGATATTCCAACTGCGCTCGCTGATGGCCGGCGACGGCAGCGTTACGATTGGGCGGCCGGAACGTACGCTGCTGAACGACCGCTTTCTGGCGGATACCAGCCTCATCTCCGGCGAACCCTGCGCCCCGCCCTGTTGGCAGAATATCGTCCCGGGAGAAACGACCCTGGCCGAAGCGCTGGCGATCGTGCGCGGTCTGGAGGGAATCAAGCTGCGCCGGCAGGGAGAGCGGGAATTCCAATTTGGCCTGATCGACGGCCCGGCCTGCTGCCAAATCTCGGCCGACGACTCTGAAATCGTAAGCGCCATAATTCTCCAATTCGCGCCTGAAATGACGCTCGGCGACGCCATCAGCATTTATGGCGAGCCTCTGTTCTTTCGGGGCCAGTCTTACACCAATAAAGAAGCGATCTTGTGGTTCTATTACCCGGAACTTCAGACGATGATTCAAATCGTTGTTCCTGGCGCGGAGGGCATTTTGGATGCCGGCTCCCCACTTGTCGCCGCATACTATCTCGCCGGCATAGATTTATCGGACGAAAGCAGCGCGAACACCTTGGCGCCCTGGAAAGGTTATGTTTCATTCGAGGAATATGTGGAAGGATGATAGGGACCGCGCCGGGAGAAAATCAACGCGGTTGATGGCGTTCGCGCAGCTTCGCCCGCAGGTCGTCCAAGGATACATCCAGGTCAGCCATGAGGACAAGCGTGTGGTAAATGAGGTCGGCCAATTCGTCTATCTGTTGGCTCTTGCTTTGCGTCAGCGCCGCTACCACTACTTCGACCGCTTCTTCGCCCACCTTCTGCGCGATTTTGCCCCGCCCCTCATCGAGAAGTCGATTGGTATAACTTCCCGCCTTGGGCTTGCGCTGCCGATCGCGGATTATCGCTTCCAGTTGATCCAGCATGTCGTCCACAAATGACTCCTGATCAGTATCGATTGGGCGCTGCGCTGAATGTCTCCAGGTCGCGGAAGAAACAGCTGACCGCGCCTGTATGGCAGGTGGGCCCGGCCGGCTCCACCAACAGCAGAAGCGTATCGGCGTCACAGTCAATCCGCACTTCCACGAGGCGCAGTGTGTTGCCGGAGGTTTCGCCTTTGCGCCAAAGCTGACGGCGCCGGCGGCTCCAAAAGACCGCCTGTCCCAACGCAAGGCTGCGATTCAGAGAGTCCGCATTCATGTAGGCCATCATGAGCACGTCGCGGGTCCGCGCGTCTTGAACGATCGCCGGGATCAGCCCCTGCTCGTTCCACTTGATTGCCGCCAGGGCCGCGTCGTTAAGCGTCATCCAAGCTCTCCCATCCAGTCAATCGCATCGCTAGGCCGCGATCATGCAAATAGCGTTTGAGATCGCCCACGCGCAATTCGTTGAAGTGAAACAGGCTCGCGGCCAGCGCGGCGTCCGCGCCGCCTTCCTGCAGCGCCTCGCGAAAATGTTCCTTGCTTCCCGCCCCGCCGGAAGCGATCACCGGGATCGATACCGCATCGGCGACGGCTTGTGTCATTTCGATATCATAACCCGACTTGGTCCCGTCCTTGTCCATGCTCGTCAGCAAGATTTCGCCAGCGCCGCGCGCTTCCACTTCTTTCGCCCAGGGCACGGCCTCTTTTTCGGTCGGGATCCGTCCGCCATTGATGTGCACCACCCACTTGCCGTCTAGCCGGCGCGGGTCGATGGCCACGACAATGCACTGGCTGCCGAAACCCCAGGCGCCGGCGGAAATAAGCTCGGGATCGCGAACCGCCGCGCTATTAATCGACACTTTATCCGCCCCGGCCAGCAAGGTGTCGCGAATATCGTCGATTGAACGGATGCCGCCGCCGACGCAGTAGGGAATGAATATGCTGTCCGCAACTCGGCGGACCATTTCCAGCATAGTCGCTCGCGCCTCATGCGATGCGGTGATATCGAGAAAAACCAGTTCATCCGCGCCTTCACGATCGTAAATTATCGCTTGCTCGACCGGGTCACCGGCATCGCGCAAGTCGACAAAATTGACGCCCTTTACCACCCGGCCGTCCTTGACATCCAGGCAGGGTATGATTCGCTTTGCCAACATATTCAGTTACTCCTCGCCGCGGTCAAGGCTTCCGCCAGCGTGAACCGCTTTTGATACAGCGCCATGCCGATGATAGCGCCGGCGACCATGCCAGTCTGCGCCAGTTCTTCAATTTCGCTGAGCTGGCTGACGCCGCCCGAAGCGATAACGCGCAGGCCGGTTTCACGCGCAAGCGCGACGGTATCGTCCACATTGACGCCGCTCATCCCGCCATCACGCCGGACATCGGTGTACAGCGCGTGTCTCGCTCCCTGTTCGTAGAGCAGCGCGCCTAAATCAAGAGGCGAGCGAGCGGAAGATTCTGTCCAGCCGTGCGTGAGGACTTTGCCATCTTTGGCATCCAGCGCGACGCAAATGGCGTCGGCCCCAAAGCGCGCGACAGCTTGGGCCACAGCGGTCGGTTCGCGCACGGCAAGCGTGCCGATCACGATGCGACTGGCGCCGCTATCCCAAGCGCGGCCGAGCGCGGTCAAATCGCGCAAGCCCCCGGTGTATTGCACACGTACATCAAGTTTCGCCGCTTCTTCCAGAATGCGCAGGTTTCCGATTTGGCTGTTGAAGGCGCCGTCGAGATTGACCATGTGGATCCAACTTGCGCCTTGATCAATCCATGATTGGGCCGTCGCCATCGGATCTTCACTGAACACAATCTGCCGCTTTGGGTCGCCCTCGCGCAGCCGGACGACTTTGCCGCCGCGCAAGTCAATCGCCGGATAAATGATCATCATCGACTCCTAAATGCGGAGGAAATTCGCCAGTATCCGCAGGCCGACCTGCTGGCTCTTCTCCGGATGGAATTGCACACCGTAGATATTATCCTGCTGGACAAAGGCGGCGAATTCAACACCATAGTCCACAGCGGCGACGACAGCAGCCGCATCAGTCGGCGCGCAGTAGTAGCTATGCACAAAATAGACGTAGTTTTCGACGCCCAGGCCGGCGAGCAGTTTCGACTTCCGCCGGATGTTCAGTTGATTCCAGCCCATGTGCGGCACCTTGAGATCGGCGAATTGCGGGAAGCGAACCACCCGGCCGCCGAGAATGCCCAGCCCTTCATGCTCTCCCATCTCCTCGCCAACTTCGAACAGCATCTGCATGCCCACGCATATTCCCAGATAGGGAATGCCGGCCGCCAGCGCTTCCTTGAGCGGCGTGACCAGTCCTTGCTTGCGCATCTGCGCCATGCAAGCGCCGAACGCGCCGACGCCGGGCAGGATGATTTTCTCGGCGCCCGCCAGCTGCTCCGGCTTCTGAACAACGCGCATGTCACGGACATGCAAGTGTTTCAATGCGTGCAAGACACTGCGCAGGTTTCCGGCGCCATAGTCGATGACAGCGAGCATAGACACTCCTTCATACAAAAAAGCCTCGCGACAGAGCGAGGCAACAAAGGCAAAATTGATGAGGCAAAGGACTAGATGCCGCGCATCGCTCGGGCAAGGCTGAAGCTATGATGATGCAGTTTGTCGGATTGCATGATGCGCATCCTTTCCACGCCGGGGCATAGTATAAGCTGGCACCCGGCCCCTGTCAATACAGCGCTCAAAATGGGAGTGTATCGAATTCGGTTGAAATTATGTAAATTGCATCCATCTAGCAGTCTGTAGGGGCGAGACTTGTCTCGCCCGTCGGCGGTTTGACAGTGGGCGACTCAAGAGTCGCCCCTACAAAATCTTAGGCGATTCACAGAATCGCCCCTACAGATTCCTATTTCGCGGGTTTGTAATTTTGTGTGAGCAGAGTTCGCTCAAGCAGATTCTTCCCCGATGCTCACCATACGTCTTGAATGCGCCCTGGGCGCGATAATTGAAGCGGGCCGCGCAAAATGATATAATCTCAGCAATCCGCAATCGTTGCCACGCTTCCGTGGTGATCGGAGATGAGGCGATGCAGATCAATCAAATTGCCAGCATGATCGAGTGGCTGGACGAGGAACGCCGCCGCGACAAGGCTTTGATTGCGACGTTGGAAGAACGCGTTGCGCAGCAGTCCAATTCGGTCGACACCATGCAGCGCCGCGTCAATACTGTTGAGTCCGACCAAGCCTTGATGAAGCTGGAAGCGCTGCCGGCGAAGAAGGAACATGACATCATCGAGCAAGTTCGCCAGGACATGGAACAGATGCTGGAGAACGCGGAAGCGCGCCGTCTCACTGCCGAGCGCGAAGCCGAACGGCGCCTCCAGCTCCAACGCGAGAATATCCAGCGCGCTGTCGCCGAATTGAGCGAGAAGGCCGACCGGCTGGAAAAACAGCTTGCCAACATCAGCGACTTGCAAACCGAAGGCGACCGTTTAACCAATGCCATGCGCTTGCTGAACCAGGAAGTGGACGACCTGACCAAAAAGCTGGAAGGGCCAGATCGGCGCCTGAGCTTTCTGGAAGAGCAGCGGCGCACCGACGCGAGACGGCTGGCGGAAATCGAAACCGAATTGCCGGAATACAAAAAATCGGTGGACGGCATCCAACCCAAGTTGGCGCTGCTTGAGGAGCTTGCGGTCCGCAATGAACGCCGCATTCAGGATTTCAACAATCTGGACCGCGAACGGCGCGACCAGATTCAGCAGTTTATCGATCAGCAGCAGCTGCTCGTCCAACAGCGGGACCAGCAACTGGCAGAACTCACAAAGCGCTTTGGCGTACACGACGAAGAACTGCAGAAAAACATCGAACGCTTTGAAGTCTGGGCCCAGGCCTACCGCGAAATGAAACGGATCGTCGACGATTTCAATCGCATTGGCGATCGTCTCGAGCGGCGCATCAACGAGACCTCCGAGATGCAGCGGCTGAGCGAAGAGCGTTTCCGCGAAGAGTGGAATGACTGGCGCGATGAAGACCAGAAACGCTGGAAACAGTTGACACTTTCGAGCGACGAAGTTTGGCGCAATCATGACCGCGAGTTCGCAAACTTCATCAAACGCGTCGACAATGTCGAGGGATCCATTCCCGGTTTGCGCAGCAATATCGAGCGGCTTTGGCTCCTGGAGCGCGCGCGGGCCGAGCTTTACCGCGAACGCTATCAAGCCATGCTGCTTGAATATGATGTGAGCGAAAGCGCCGGCGGGGCGAATGCCAACAGTCGCGTTAATGCGGATGGCATTGGCGGCCTCTAGTTCATGCGCGTTATTGGGACGGCCGGGCACGTTGACCACGGGAAATCTACGCTAGTCGAAAAGCTCAGCGGCATCAATCCCGATCGGCTCGTCGAAGAGCAGAGCCGCAAAATGACCATTGATCTCGGCTTTGCCTGGATCGATTTGCCCAGCGGCGAAACTGTCGGCATCGTGGATGTGCCGGGGCATCGAGACTTCATCGAAAACATGCTGGCCGGCGTCGGCGGGATCGACGCCGCGCTGCTCGTCATCGCCGCGGACGAAGGCATCATGCCTCAGACGCGCGAACACCTTGCCATCCTCCAACTGCTCGATATTCAAGACATCATTGTCGTCATCACCAAGATCGATCTGATTGACGACCCGGAATGGCTCGATCTGGTCAAACTGGAGATCGCGGACCTGCTTTCACAAAGCCAATTGGGCGAGTTGCCGCTGGTCGCGCTTTCCGCTCACACAGGCGCCGGCATCGACGAACTCCTGGCGGCGCTGCAAGGCGCGCTGGCCCGGCTGCCGCAGCGCGTCAACTATTATCAGCCGCGTCTGCCGGCTGACCGGGTCTTCGTGGTCAGCGGCTTCGGCACAGTCATTACCGGCACGCTTTCCGGCGGCACGCTGTCCGTGGGCGACAATGTCGAGATGCAGCCCTCAGGCCGCGCGGGCCGCATCCGAGGACTGCAAAGTTACCGGCGTGAAGTAGAAACGGCGGCGCCCGGCAGCCGGGTCGCGGTCAATGTCGCCGGGATCAGCAGCGGCGATATTCAGCGCGGCGACGTGCTGACCTATCCCGGGCATTTGCAGCCCACCTTGCTGGCGGACGCTCACTTTAGGCAGCTCGGCGACATCGACCGTCCGCTGAAGCATAATGCCGAAGTCAAGTTTTTCTGCGGCGCCTCCGAATCCATCGCCAACGTCCGCCTGCTGGATGCGGACGCCCTGGCGCCCGGCGAGCATGGCTGGCTGCAAATCCGTCTGCGCAACCCCCAGCCCGTCTCCCGCGGCGATCGCTTTATCCTGCGCTATCCGTCGCCGGCCGAGACGATTGGCGGCGGCGTAATTGTCAATGCGCATCCCGGCCGCCGTTTGAAGCGCTTTCAGCCCGGCATTATCCGCGAACTTGAGATGCAATTGCGCGGGTCGCCGGCTGAAAGGCTGGCGCTGGCCGCCAAGGGCGACGCTCCCCAGAAACTGGCGGACTTGCAGAAGAAGCTGGGCTACAGCGACGGGGAATTGCGCAGCGCGCTTGACGAAGCCTTGAGCGCGGGCCTGCTGCAAGAGGTTGACAAGCGCTACTGGGCGACTGAATCTTGGGGGGCGCTCTGTCAGAATGTCATCACGGAGTTGAGCATCTACCACCAGGCGAACCCATTGCGGCTCGGCATGTTGCGCCCCGAGCTGCAAAGCCGCGTCAATGTCAAGTTGAGCCTGCTCGACAGCGTGATCGCCGCCGAGGCAAGGCTGGTCCTCGAATCCAAATATGTACGGCTGCGCGCCCACGCCATCGAATTCTCCGACGAACAAGAAGCGAAGGCCGCGCTGGTGATGCGGGCCCTTGACGCGCAACCCTATGCGCCGCCGAGCATCGCCGAGCTCAACGAAAAGGCGGGCGGAGACATCTTGCGGGCGCTGCGAGACCTGCGAAAAACCGTGCACGTCAATGACAATATCGCCTTCGCCGCCGACAATTACGACCAACTCGTTTCCGAGATCCGCAAGCATATTGAGGATTTCGGTGAAATAGACGCCAAAACGCTGCGCGACAGGTTTGGCACATCGCGCAAGTACGCCATTCCGGTGCTCGAGCATTTAGACTCTCTGGGCATCACCCAGCGAGTGGGCGACAGCCGCAAGCGCGGACGTAATTTCTGAGGCGCGATCCGCTCAGGAAAGCAGCGCCGGCAGGAAGCCGCCGACGAAGGCGTCGCCAAGCCCGATGGTTGTCGCGTTGCTTTGCTCCACAGCCGCGACCGGCACGCAGAAGAGACTGTCCGCCGCCGTATTGATGACCGCGGCACACTGCGTATATTCGGCGGGGGCCGCGCGCTTCTCGATCTCGCGGTAATTCGCGGCTGTAAAGCCGTCGCCATAGCGGAAGCGCGTCGTCGCCATGGTGACGCCCGCCTTCAGCGCAGCTGCATAGTGGGCGGCGCGCTCGCCATGCGCCAGCGCCCAATATCGCGTGTGCAAGACGATAGTCTTGGCGGGGATGAGCCGGTGCAGATCGTCCAGCGCCCGCCGCGCCTGGCCGGCGTCTTGCAGCGCTACCTTGCGCTGGAGATGCGCCTGAAGCTCGTCTTCATTCAAACTGTAGACATCCAATCTCGGCCCGAGCGCGCGGTAAATGAGCCGCCGAAACGAGGGATCAAAATAGTCGCCGTCTTCAAGAAATACCGTGGCGTCGGCTGGCAGCCGCTCCAGCATGCGCGAGACGGCCGTCAACCGTTTGGCAAGCAGCCGTCCGCTCTGCATTGCGTTGAAGCCCGATATCAGAAGAACGCGAGCGCCGGATAGCAGGTCGGCGAAGTCCGGGCTCAGCTTCATGGCGATTCTATCGGCATTGTAATGATATATGAGGCGATTGGACTGGCGCGCGCGGATATCAATGTCGCCCGCTCGCACTCGGTCGCCTTCGTCAAACTGTACGATGAGATGCGGATAGAAACTATCGCCCGCATTGCTGCAAACGTATGGACAGCCCGGGGGCAGCAGGCGGCGCACGTCTTCGTTCTGTGTGATCAAGTGCAGCGTTGACGCGTAGCCCAGTTTTTGCATGGCGATGGCGGCGCGCACGGAGGTCCCGCCCAAGGTGACTTTCTTCTCAAAGCGCGCGGCGAGCCGCTCAATGATATCCGATCCGCTGACGAAGCGCTCGCCTCCTTCGCCCGCCCCCATGAAGCCAAGAATGGAAACGATGAGGTCGCGCTCCGTTTGGATTGTGATGCGCGAATCGGGTTCACCCGCGCCGATCCGGTGGCGCAGCGTCAAATCCGCAATTATGTCGGCGTCCCAGATGATCTCATAATCGACGTTGTTGCAGAAGCCGAGCGCGATTTGCTCGCTCATAACAGATGGGAATTTGTAGGGGCGAGACTTGTCTCGCCCGTCTTAACGATACGATACATTTTCGGGCTCGTCACCGCCTCGCCCCTACAATCGCCGCTAATACAAGTCAGCCTTGCCGGTACTGCTGAACAGGTCAAACTTCTGGCGGCAGACTGCCTTCATGGCATCAATGCAGGCGGGATAGATGCTGCTCGGTTCCCGCAGAATGGGGTTATTCAAAACTTCGCGCGCTTTCTGATAAAAAGCATTCTTCATATCGGCGGAGATGTTGATTTTGCATATCCCCAAGGCCACCGCCTGCGCGATTTCCGCGTCCGGATTGCCGGAGCCGCCATGCAAAACCAGCGGTATTTCCACCTTCGCGCTAATGTCCTTGAGCAAGTCCAGGCGTATTTCCGGTTTCATATCCTTGGGATACAAGCCGTGCGAGGTGCCGATCGCGACTGCCAGAGTATCAACATCGGTGGCATCCACAAACTGTTTCACTTCCTCCGGCTTGACAAAGACCACTTCTTCCGCGCCCGCTTCCGCCTCCTCGTCGAGCTCGCCGATGGTGCCCAGCTCGCCTTCGACCGAAACATTCACCGCATGCGCCAGTTCCGTCACTTCCCGGCAGGCGGCGATGTTCTCGTCCAGGGGCAGCTCGGAAGCGTCGATCATGACGGAAGTGAAGCCCGCGCGGATGGCGCCCATTATCTGCTTCACGGAGGAGCCATGATCCAGATGAACGACGACGGGCACGGAGGCATGTCTTGCTTCTTCCAGCGCCATGGTGACAAAAGCCGTACCCACAAAAGCCAGCTCATCGGGATGGATGGCGATGATGACTGGCGCTCGCGCTTCTTCCGCCGCTTCAAGCGCGCCCTTAAGCAGCATACTGCTGCTGATATTGTAAGCCGGCACCGCGAAGCTGTTCGCGCGGGCGACCGCCAGCAGATCTCTCATGTTCAGTAACATAGTGGCATCTTCATCTCGTATTGGTCGGATAAATCTCGCGGGCGAAGTTTACCCCTTTACGGAGCCTGCGGACATACCGGCGATGAAATAGCGTTGGAACAAGAGGAACAGAATCAGCACCGGCAGCGAGCCGAGCACGCTCAAGGCCAGCATCTGGTTCCATTCAAAGGAATGCTGCCCCATGAGCAAGTGGATGCCAATCGGCACAGTACGCATGTCATTCGTGCGCGTCAAGGTGAGCGCGAAGAGGAATTCGTTCCAAGCCAGCATGAAAGTATAAACGCCGACGGCGACAATCCCCGGCAGCGATATCGGCACCAGAATGCGCCACAGCGTCACAAAGCTGCCGCCGCCGTCGATCATGACCGCCTCGTCCAAATCACGCGGGAGCGTATTGAAATAGCCGGTCATCATGATGATTGCGTAGGACAGCGTAAACACCATATAAGTCAGGACGAGCGCGGTATAGGAGTTGTAGATGCCCAGCCAGACGATGAGCCCAAAATAGGGAATCATCAACGTGATAGGCGGCACGGACTGGACGCCGATGATGATGAGGTTCAAGGTCCGCTTAAAGCGGAAATCGTAACGGCTGAAGCTGTACCCCGCCAGGATGCTGGTGACAACGGTGCATATCGTCACCAGGATGGCGACGAGATAACTGTTGAAGAAGAAGCGCAAGCGCGCCGGATCGCCCAACACCGCCCGGTAGGCGTCAAAGGAAAACGAGTGGTCGATTAAGGCTGGCGGATATGCGAAAATCTCCAGATTGGATTTGAAAGACGATGCCACCATCCATAGCACGGGCAAGCCAGAAAAACAGGCGCCGAGGATCAGCGCAATCCATACCAGTATCTTTCTGACTAGAATCTGCCTGCGGCTGCCGATCATTTTATTCGTCCGCCATTCGCTGGCTGCGCACGTAAAAGATGGCCACGAAAGTGCAAATCGCCAGGATCACCATGGCGATGGTGGACGCGATCGAATACTCATGCGAGCTGAAGGCCGCTTTGTAGGTATAAGTGCTTAACACTTCGGTGGAGCGCAAGGGACCGCCGCCGGTGGTCATCCAGATCAAAGTGAATTGATGAATAGTCCAAATGAAGTCCAGCAGGGCCAGGCTGATAATGATGGGCCTGAGCTGAGGCAGCGTAATATGACGGAAGAGCTGCCAGGCATTGCCGCCATCAACGCGCCCCGATTCGTAGAGGTCGTCGGGAATGCCCTGCAAGCCGGCTAGAAAACTGACCATGTAAAAGGGATAACCCGACCAGATGTTGATGAAAGTCACCGCATTCAACGCCAATTTGCGGTCGGAAAGCCACTCGTTGAGTTCTGGGATGATGCTCAGCTCAAGCAGGACAAAATTGATGACGCCATGCGGGTTCAGCAGGAGACGCCATAAAATAGCGATGATCGACGCGGTAAAGACCCAGGGCAGAATGTAAATGACGCGGAAGACCGCTTTGACGTTCGCGCTGAGCAGGCGCGAATTCAGCAGCAGCGCGAATGACAAGCCGATGATGAAGTGCACCGCGACGCTGACGAGGGAGAAGTACATCGTATTGCTGAGCGCGCCGCGGAATTTCCGGTTCGTCAGCACCTCTTCATAATTCTCAAGACCGACGAAAACCGGCGGGTTCGGGTTGACGATGACGTTGTCGACCAGGGAATAGAGGAAGACAGTTGTGATTGGAATTACAGTCAACGCCGCGAGCAAAAGCAGCGTCGGCGAAAGATAGCCATAAGGCAGAAGTTTGCGCTTCCTCTGCTCCCAGGCGATATTCGCTGGTTCAGAGATGTCGCGCGCCTGAGACATTTCCATGTAAACTCCGCAAGTCACCCCCATCCCCCGGCCCCTTCCACATCTCTATGTGGAAGCATCCCCACAGGGAGGGAAGGGGTAGCGTGTGCTACAAGCCAAGCCCCTCCCTCTTCATGGGGAGGGGTATGGGATGGGGGTGAAATACCTACTCGAAGATCGATTCCCATTCTTCTTGCGCGATTTCCAGGAACTCTTCCAATTCAATTTCGCCTTCAAGATAGAACTGGAAGGGCTCGTCGAATTGACGCATCAACTCTTCCGCAGCCGGCAGCCCGGTGAACTCGTTGGCCAGATAGCCTTCCTGGAAGATTTCGAAGGCTGTCATGAAGAGCTCATCCGTTTGAATGAAGTCCGGCGTGGCGTTGACGTTGCCGGGGAAGGCATTCGCAATCGAGGTCAGTTTGGTGTTGCCTTCGACGCTGACCAGGTATTCGATCAGCTTCCAGGCTTCAGCTTTGTGCTCGGTGTTGGCGCCGATGCCAATGCCCCAGGAGGCGTAGGGCAAGCCGCGCGGTCCATCGTAGCCCTCGGCGGCCGGCAGCGCAGTGATATCGAAGTTCAGATCCGGGTTGCGCTCGCGAATGAGGGTGAAGTGCGCCAGCGTGTTGATGATCATGGCGACGCGCTCGTTGACGAATTCCTCGACCTTCTCATTCTCCTTCATCGCGAAAGCGCCCGGCGCGACCACGCCGGCATCGTGCAGGCCCTTGATATACGCCATCGCGTCGGCGAGCATCTCGTTGCCGACCAGGTTCGGCTGGCCCATATCATCGAGCATGCTGCCGCCAGTGGCCCAGAGCCAGGACATCGTGTCATTCTGAATGCCGTTGGGCTGCTCCAGCGAAAGCGGCTGCGCCCAGCCGTATACATTGTTGTCGGGGTCGGTAAGGGTTTCGGCCGCCGCGGCGAATTCAGCGCGCGTTGACGGCGGGTCGATGCCGGCCGCCGCCAGCATGTCAAGATTGACGAAGACCGGATAGATGAAGTTGGCGATGGGGATCATATAGGTCTCCCCAGCCAGCTGAATCTGCGCCGCCAACTCGCTGTCATCGTACATTGCGTCGGCCATAGCCTGCGTCAGACTATGCAGCGCGCCCTGCTTCCAAAGCACATTGACCCAAGCGCCATCCAGGCCGACGACATCGGCCATCGTGCCGGTCGCCGCGCTCGCGATGATTTGGTCCTTCGTGGTCAGGTAGGGACCGCTGATCGTCACGACCTTAATGCCCGGGTTGGCCGCTTCAAAATCATCCAAAATCGCGCGGAAAGAACCGGCTGGCAATTCCGGCTCCCACCATTGCTGGAATTCCAGCGTCACATCTTGGGCCATTGTGACGCCGGTCAGCAGCATCAACAGCGCCATCAAGCCAAGGACAGTTTTCTTCATTTTCAATTTCTCCTTACTCATTAATGATTGACCGTCGAATGTACACGAGGCGATTCATCCCGGTCGATCGACCCTTCGCCACGCCTTGCCTTTAATGAATCCGCTCATATAACCCCTTTCTCACCATTTGACGTACAGTTGCGGCTCCTATCCTATCTGCCGGCTGTCTGCCGGCAAAGCCGCGGCAAACTTCGCAAAAGCCAAGCTGCTTCTCGAGCTTCGCTGACCGGCTGCGTGAGATTGCAGTGAAGTTGTTGCGGGAAACAAGATTGTCACAAATAGTTTACCATACCAAACGGAATTGATATTAGATTGGAACACATGCGCGTCGCCTTGTCAAATATTGGCGCCGCTCGCGCCGGCTTGCGCCCCCGCCTTCAAAGACGCAGCATAACTTTATCGCCCAATTGCACATCCAGCCGGTCGGCGGCGTCATCCTGGTTGGCGCCGATTTCGAGGAAGCCGTTGCTGTCAATCTGCGCCAGGATTTCCCCCGGCGCCACTTCATAATAAGCGTGTGAAATGCCGTGAACCGTGTGGCTGTGGATGGTGATATTAGCCGCCCGCGCGGACAGTTCCAGCGTCGGTATCGCCTGACTCCATACTGCAGACAAGCGCAGCGCCTCGTCGCCCGTCCAATGAAAGGCGCCGATGCTGGTGATGATATTGCCAAAATGGTCAATGTGCATCACTTCGCCAATCAATCTTTGCCGCGCAAAACTCAACTCCGGCAACGGGAAGCTGACAATCGTCTCCAACGCGCCGCCCAGTGAAGCAAACAGCTCCGGCCGCTGCGCCAAATGAGCCGCGGCGGGCGCAAAGATATCGCGGCCATGAAAACTGTGGCTGATCGATTCTGCCTGGTATTTCGGATTCTCCAATTTCACCGCCTCATAATCCGCAGCCAAATGCGCGAGGGCATAACTCAAGACGCCATTGTCCGGCCCGACAAACTGATAGCCCCGGCTTTTGACCGCGATTGCGAGGCGGTCGCTCCCCACCCCGGGGTCAACCACGACGCAGAAAACGGTCCCTTGCGGGAAGCTGTGATAACTGTTCAACAAGGCGAAAGCGGCTTCCCGCACATTCTGCGGTTGAATGGCGTGGGTGATATCTACGATCTGCGCTGACGGGCAGATATTCAGCATCATGGCTTTCATCGTTCCCACATAAATGTCTTCTTGCCCAAAATCCGTCAATAAGGCGATGACCCGAGTCATATCCGCACCACCCTCGCGCTCGTAACAATTCCCGGAATGTAACGAAGTATACTGCAATTCAGAGGCGCGGCGCTTGCAGGATGCGCGATTCGCCCGGGGAGACTAGAATAGCGGCGAGGGATGTTATGCGCTCACTGCGGCAGAAATTGGAAGACAACGAGCTGAATTCGCTGGCCGGCTTTGCGCTGTTCAGCCGGCATTCGCGCGGGCGCCTTCATCATGAGCCGGAACCGCGTTATCGCACCGCCTTTCAGCGCGATCGCGACCGCATCGTGCATGCAGCCGCCTTTCGTCGCTTGGAATACAAGACGCAGGTCTTCGTCAATGACGCCGGCGACTATTATCGAACGCGCCTGACCCACACGCTGGAAGTAGCGCAGATCGGCCGCACGCTGGCGCGCGCGCTGGGCGCCAACGAAGATCTGGTCGAGGCGATCTGCCTGGCCCATGATTTGGGACACCCGCCCTTTGGGCACGCCGGCGAAGATGTGCTCAATGAGTTGATGAGCGACCAGGGCGGCTTCAATCACAACCATCAGAGCTATCGTGTGGTGACCAAGCTGGAGCAGCGCTATCCCAAGTGGAACGGCCTAAACCTCACCTTTGAGACCCTCGAAGGCATCGCCAAGCATGAAACCGCTTACGACCGCAGCGCCTTTCGCGAGATCTCCCAGGAAACCGGACCGGGGCTCGAAGCCCAAATCGCCAATGTAGCGGACGAGCTCGCCTACAATGCGCATGATCTTGACGACGGCTTGCAATCGGGTTTGATTCACGTTGAGCAATTGGCGGAACTCGGGCTATGGCGCCGCGTTGTTGAGCGCATCAATTGGGCTGGCGGCGCGCTGGACGATGTCTCGCGCCACAATATCATCCGTGAGTTGGTCGGGCAGTTGGTCGATGACGTCTTATATGAAAGCGAGCGCCAGATCGCAGCCCTGGGCCCGCGGGACTCAATGGACATTCAGCGGCAGCCGCAGCCGCTCGTCCGTCACAGCGCCGAGCAAGACGCGCTCAATACAGAATTGAAGGACTTTCTCTTCCACAACATGTATCGCCATTTTAGAATAGTCCGCATGCAGACCCGCGCTGAACATTTCATCCAGGCTTTGTTCGCCAGTTATATCGGCGAGCCGCGTCAACTGCCGGATGACTACCGCGCCAAACTGGCTGACGAAGCGACCCATCGCGTCGTCGCCGATTACATCGCCAGCTTGACCGACCGCAGCGCGCTGCGCGAGTTTCAGCAATTGTTCAATTCCGTTTCCAGACCATGAGTGAGCGAAAAGCATGGCGGGCGAAACCTTACTGAATCAGCGATATGAGCTCGTTGCGCAGCAGGGCTCGGGCGGCATGTCGGTCATCTATCGCGCGCTTGACCGCATGTTGGGCCGGATTGTGGCGGTCAAGATCCTGCGTCCCAATCTAACAAAGGGTTCTGAAGGCCCGGCCTTCGTTGAGAGATTTCAGCAGGAAGCCCGCACCTTCGCGATGATGTCTCATCCGAATATTGTGACTATTCATGATGTCGGCAGCGACGGGGCTACCTATTACATCGTCATGGAAATGATCGACGGCGATGACCTGAAGAAGCTGATTAAAACGCGGGGCGCCCTGCCCATCGACAAAGCGCTGGACCTGGGTATCCAGATTTGCGCCGCGCTCGGCTTCGCGCATCGCTCTCAAATGGTCCATGCCGATGTCAAGCCGCAGAATGTGCTTATAAATCGCGATGGCGTCGTGAAAGTTACCGATTTTGGCATAGCCCAAGCCCTCACCGACACGCTGCCGCAGACGCGCAGTGAAGTCGTTTGGGGCAGCCCGCATTATTTCTCGCCCGAGCAGGCCAAGGGGGAAAAACCCACGCCCGCTTCAGATGTCTATTCAATCGGCATCGTCTTGTTCGAGATGTTCACCGGCCGCCTTCCGTATGTCGGGAGGGCGCCGAAGGAGCTGGCAATCGCGCATTTGCGGGGCAAGATTCCGATAGCCAAAGACTTCAACCCGGATCTGCCGGAGGCCCTGAGCAATGTCATCGCCAAGGTCATGAGCAAACGGCCCAACGACCGCTACAAACATGCCGATCAGCTGGGGCATATTCTGCAGGAGATTCGCGAGCGCAGCCGTCAATCAGCGCGGGGGATAGCCCCCGGTCGCCTGGCGCCGCCAACCGTAGCCGCCCAGCAGCCCGCCAGAAGGCAGCCCCACCCGCCTGCCCCGCAACCGCGCGACCATTCAGGCGTCAGGGCAACAGGGGCGATCCCGATACCCCGCCGTCCAGCGGCGCCGCCAGCGGCCGAGGCAAACGCCACAAGCCCGCCGCTGCCTGGGCTCGCGCCTATTCCGCGCAGCCCCCTGCGCAATCCAGACGGCACAATAAACGTCGAAGCGACCGGCGGCTACACGGGTCCCTTTGTGCCCAAGCGGCAAGCCAAGGGCGAAGGCGCCGATATCGTGACGATTATCCTGGTGATACTCGCTTTTCTGGCTGTGGCCGGTCTGGCGCCGCTTTACCTGCTGGGCGTCTTTCCCCTTTTGTAAGCCTCAGCGGCGGCGAAACTCCTCCGCCAGATCCTCGCGGCTCAGGTGGATGAAGGTCTTGCGCCCGCCCGGCGATGCGAAAGGCTCCGGGCAGCGCTCCAATTGCGCAATCAGCGATTGCATTTTCTCCCGCTCCAGTATCTGGCCCCGGCGCAAAGCGGCCACCGATGCCAAAGCCGCCGCTGCATCCGTCGGCGTTCTCGCGGAGCCGCGCAAGCAATCTAGCAGGCGCGGCATAAACTCGGCAGCTTGCATGCCCCCCAGCAGCATGGGCGACCGGCGGATGACAAAGCTGTTAGGACCGAAGAGTTCAATTTCGAAACTCAAGTGAGTAAACAGGTGGCCGACTTGGGCGAGCAATTCGCTGTCCTCCGGCGACAGCAATACAGTTTGGCTCTCCGCTAGCAGCGCGCCTTCAATGCCGCCATTTGCCGATTCATCGATCAGCTTCTGATAAAGCACCCGCTCATGGGCGGCATTCTGATCGACGAGGTAAAGCCCGGCGGGCCCTTCCGCGATGATATAAGCGGCGCCGACCTGCCCCACCACGCGCAAGACCGGCAGCGTTCGCGGCCGTGAAGGCGGGGCGCCGGCTTCCGGCATCTCATCAAGCCCGGCGTCGTCGAATAATTCATCCCCCGCTGAGCGTGGCCATTGTGGCGGCGGTTTCTGATAACCGACATAAACGTCGCTGAATGCGCTCTCAGCCCACGGATCGGGCGCAGCATCAGCCGAGCCCAGCAAGACCTCCCGCACGGCGCGCTGAACCGCGGCGAAGACCAGTTGAGCATCGCGGAAACGGACTTCAGCTTTCGTCGGGTGCACATTGACATCGACAAAGTCCGGCGGCATCGTCAGCAGCAAGACAGCGAAGGGAAAGGCGCCAGCTGGCAGCAAGCCGTCATAAGCCTGCGTCACCGCGTGGCTGAGCGCGGGGTCTTGAATGGCGCGACCATTGACGAAGAGTATGATGCGGTCGCGGCTGGCGCGGCTCAGCGTTGGCAGCGAGACATAACCGGCGACAGCGATCCGCGGACGCCCCGGTCGGCGCGCCTCCACCGCGTCGACGGCGACCATGCACTTCGCTTCCTTGAGACCGAAGACTTTGGCCAGGACATCGGCCAGCTCGCCGCCGCCTGACGAGCGGAAGCGCTCCCGACCGTCTTGTTTGAGCGCGAAGGCGATATGCGGATAGGCCATGGCATAGCGCGCCGCCGCCCAATGGATGTGGCGCTTTTCGGTTGCCTCGCTCTTGAGAAACTTGAGACGCGCCGGCGTATTGAAGAACAGGTTCTCGATGGTGACCACCGTGCCGGCCGGAGCGCCTGCGGGCCGCTCATGCTCAACAGCCCCGCCCCGCAAGCGCAGCGTGACGCCCATGGGCTCATCGCGATGGCGCGTTACGATTGTCGCCCGGCTCACCGCCGCGATGCTGGCCAGGGCCTCACCGCGGAAACCCAAGGTCCTCAGCCCCTGCAGTTCGTCGGCGCTGCGCAGCTTGCTGGTGGCATGGCGCTTGAAAGCGAGCTCGATCTCGCGGCGCCGAATGCCCGCCCCATTGTCGCTCACGCGCAGCAGGCGCGCCCCGCCCGCCTCCACTTCGACCTGAACCGCGCTGGCGCCGGCGTCGATGGCATTCTCGATCAATTCCTTGACGACCGATGCCGGCCGTTCGATAGCTTCGCCGGCCGCGATCCGCCCGATCACCGCCTCCGGCAGCACCTTTATCGTCATTTTCGCATCAGACATCATTCGCGTCCGGGGTTTTCTGAAGTATAGCAGAGATGGATGCCTGTCGCGGTCGGAGGGGCGCAGCGAACATGGCCCAGGTTTTTTCACCACTGAGGGCGCGGAAGCAGTTCCAAGAAAGTAATGAGAATGATCGCGGAACAAACGGAAATTGCCATAGCAATCGAAAGGTTGTAGGGGCAACGCCCACTTTGTCTATAGATTGCTTGTCAATTTTCGCATGACTAACTTGGTTTTACTAAGAAGAATTTTTGCCGCCGAGGACACCGAGAGCACCGAGGGATTTCTTGCCACAGCCGCTCGCGAGTGACAACTCCGCTCACACAAAATTACGAACCCGCAAATAGGAATCTGTAGGGGCGTTTCGCTGAAACGCCCGTCCATGCGATAGCGCGAGCTCGTAGGGCGAGACAAGGGGCGCGTAGACACTGACCGTCTCTCGCCCTTACAAATTTCGCTATGATTGCAAATGGAATTTGGCAGGTTCACTAAATAAGAAGCGCAAAGGAGGACGAGGCGTGTGCTGCGCTGACTGATTCGCATGTTTATGGCGGGGTCGAACCTTGAAGCGTGAGGGGTATCTGTTATACTGCGGAATTGATATTAGCCACCCTAGCTCAATTGGCAGAGCGATCGCTTCGTAAGCGATAGGTTATGGGTTCAAGTCCCATGGGTGGCTCAGCCCGGCCCGGATGGACGGCGGCGAGGCGATTTCACAACTGAATAGAGCGAACGACATTGATCGGGAAGAGTAGGCAATCCCGTTCACAGCAGAGAGCGCGGGTCCTAGGCTGCGAGCCCGCTTGTGAACAGTTGCCGAAAGTCGCCCGGGAGTTGCCCGAAAGAAGGCGGACGCCAGTAGACTCGGGCCGGTTTACGCCCGTCATCGCGTCTCAAGCGCAGCGGGCCGGCGCCCGCTGAAGCAAGGTGGTACCGCGGAAGACAGCCTTTCGTCCTTGTGTGGGATGGAAGGCTTTTTTGTTGGATAGCGCTGAGGACAAGACCATGAAAGCAGCCGCCGAAAAGAACATGCCGCGCAATTTCGATTTCGCCGCGGTCGAGCCACGCCTTTATGGCTGGTGGCAAGCGCAGGGCTGGTTCAAGCCGGAATGCGCCGCCGATGGCGCTGAACCCTATGTCATCAGCATGCCGCCGCCCAATGTCACCGGCAGCCTGCATATCGGCCACGCGCTCTTCACCGCGCTGGAGGACCTGATGATCCGCTATGAACGCATGCGGGGCAAGGCGGCGCTATGGCTGCCCGGCACCGATCACGCGGGCATCGCCACGCAGCTTCAGGTCGAGAAGATGCTGCGGGATGAGGGCACGAGCCGCGAAGATGTCGGCTACGAGGAATTCTTGCATCGCACCTGGCAATGGAAGGAAGAGCAAGGCGGCACGATCACCCGGCAACTGCGTCGGCTCGGCGCCAGCTGTGATTGGGATCGTGAGCGCTTCACGCTGGACGACGGCTTGTCCAATGCCGTCATTGAGGCTTTCATCACACTCTGGGAACAGGGGCTTGTTTATCGCGGGCCGCGGCTGGTCAACTGGAGCCCGGGCTTGCAGACAGCTGTTTCCGACCTTGAAGTCGAATCGAACGAAGAAGAAGTCACGCTATATTATTTCCGCTATCCGGTCGAAGGCGGGGCATACCTGCCGGTCGCGACCACCCGTCCAGAGACGATTTTGGGCGACACCGCCGTCGCCGTCCACCCGGACGATGAGCGTTACCGTCATCTGATCGGCTCGCGCGCAACTGTGCCGATTCTGGGGCGCGAAATTCCGATAATCGGCGATGACTATGTCGACATGGAATTCGGCGCCGGCGCCTTGAAGGTGACGCCGGGGCACGATTTCAGCGATTATGAGCTGGGGCGGAAACACGGCCTGGAGCTGCTGAACATCCTCAACAAAGACGCCAGCATGAACGACAACGCCGGGCTGTATGCGGGCCTGGATCGTTATGACTGCCGCGAGCGGCTTTGGAGCGACATGGAAGCGGCCGGTCTGACAATCAGAACCGAGCCCTATGTCACGCGCATTCCGCGCAGCCAACGCGGCGGCGAAGTGGTCGAGCCGATGATGAGCGCGCAATGGTACGTCCGCATTCAGCCGCTGGCGGACAAGGCGATCGCGGCGGTGCGCGCCGGACGCGTCAAAATCGTGCCGGAGCGTTTTGAGAAGGTCTACTTTCATTGGCTGGAGAATATCCAGGATTGGTGCATCAGCCGACAGTTGTGGTGGGGGCATCGCATTCCGGCCTGGTATCGCGAAAAGGATGGCGACCCGCAAGGAGAGATTTACGTCGGCCGCGAGGCGCCGGCCGGCGATGGCTGGGTGATGGAGCAGGATGTGCTCGACACCTGGTTCAGCAGCGGTCTCTGGCCCTTCAGCACGCTTGGTTGGCCCGAAGAAACGGCCGATCTCGCCCGTTATTATCCGACGCAGATGATGGAAACAGGTCACGATATTCTCTTCTTTTGGGTGGCGCGGATGATCATGATGGGTTTGTGGTTCACCGACAGGCCGCCATTTCACACGGTTTATCTGCATGGGCTGGTGCGGGCTGAAGGCGGGGCGAAGTTCAGCAAGACGCTGGGCAACGCCATCGACCCGCTGACCGTCGTTGACGAACTCGGCGCGGATCCCTTGCGCTTCACGCTGATCACAAGCGGCACGCCCGGCAACGATTGCCACCTGGATGAGACGCGGCTGGACCACAGCTTCCGCTTCATCAACAAGATCTGGCAGATGACATCCTTCATCAACATGAACCTCGACGGCGCGTTGGAGCTGGGCGCGCCGCCAAGCGACGAGCTTGACCTGCCATCGCGCTGGATTTTGAGCCGCATGAATCGCCTTATCGAGAATGTTCAGTACCTCTTCGACATTTTTCAATATGGCGAGGCGGGCAACCAAATCCTCGCTTTCATGTGGGATGAGTTCGCGCCCTTCTACCTGGAGATCAGCAAGGGGGCTTTGTACGAGGGGAACGAGGCGCAGAAGACCGCAACTCGCCGCGTGCTGGTTCAGCTGCAGGATTGCTGTCTGCGGCTGCTGCATCCCTTCATGCCATTTATGACGGAGGAAGCTTGGCGTTATATCCCGCATGATGGCGAGGCGCTGATCATCGCCGACTGGCCGCAAGCCGATGCTGATGCAATTGATGATGATGTCGAGGGCCGCATGGCCGCCTATCTCGAGCTCGTGCGCGAGATCCGCAACACGCGCGCGGAATTCAAGGTGGATCCCGGTCGCCGCATACGGGCCATCGCGCGCGCTGGCAGCGCCGCCACGGAGGACTTGGCGAACAACGATCAGATTCTCAAGAGATTGTGCAACGTGGAGGCTTTGGAGCTGCTCCCGCTCGAGGCGGAGGAACCCGCGAACTCGGCCAATGTCGTAGTCGGCGATATTTCTGTTTACTTGCCGCTAGAAGGCATGATTGACATCGCCGCCGAGCGCCGGCGCCTGACGGATGAATTGGCCAAGCTTGATGCTCAGCTGGAGCGGACGGAGAAGATGCTGGGAAACAAGAACTTCGTAGAGCGCGCCCGGGCCGATGTTGTTCAGCGTGAGCGGAACCGGCTGGTCGATCTCAAAGCCGCGCGGGCGCAGATCGAGGAGCGCATCGCCAATTTGGGCCGGCTGCCGTGAATGCGCGGGACGATGATTCGGAGAAGGGGCCGGGGGATGGGGTAGAAAAAGCGACAATTTCGCTAGAGTACCGGACAAGCCTTGCAGGGGCCTTTGACCCGCAGTGTCGGCGGTCAGTGTCTGCGCGACCTATGTCGCGGCGCCGAAACGCCCGCTGGAGGTGGCGCGCGCGGGCCAAGCTTCGCCGCCATCGGTTATAATTTGCTTGAATCGAGGTCGATGTTTGAGGTTGATGTTTGACAGAAACCTTCAAAGTCTGTCCGATCTGTCAGTCCCGCAATCAACAGCATGCCGCGGTCTGTGTGACCTGCGGGGCATCCATCGCCGAAGTGGCAGCGCAGGGGCCGGCCAGAGCGGATGATTCGCCGCCGCGGTACAACTTTCGCCTGGGCGAAACCGATCTGGCTGAAGAATCCCTAAGCCGGAGGGGACGTATCTTGAGTGCGCTCCTGGTCCTGACGATTTTTGCGGCTTCCGCTGCGATTATGCTGCTGATGCTTTCGTCTCGCTCGGGCAGCGCAGCCGCCGTCCCGCAAGCCGCGACGGCAACATCAACCCGCATCGCCGGGCCGTCGGTCACGCCCGGGCCGCCAACGGCGACATTCACATCCAGCCCCATGCCGACAGCGCCCCCAACCGACACACTGACGCCAGCGCCCTGCATGCGACAGGTTGCCGCCGGTGATTCCTTGATTGGCATCATTTCGGGTTGTGGGCATCGAAACCTCGACATTCTGCCGACGGTCATGCAGCTTAACGGCATCACAGACGAGGCGCTGATACAAATCGGCCAGGAGATCATCGTGCCTCTGCCCAGCCCAACGCGCGATTCCGCCGCGACAGCAGCGCCGGTCATTGAGCCCCCCAGCGAATCCGCAGCGGCGGAAAACCAATCTGAAGGGCTTGCGCTCCTGGCCTTCGACCCGCTGGCGCCCACGGAAACGCCGACGCTCTTGCCCGGCCTCATGTGGCATGTCGTGCAGCCGGACGAAAACATGATCGCCATCGCCGTTCAATTCAGAACGAACGCCAAGGCGCTTTCCGACTTGAACCCGGAGATCGAGTTTCAGCTTTGCGAGTTCGGACTGGATTATGGCGGCCCGGAGTGCACCGTAAACCTGTGGCAGGGCCAGAGAATCCGGGTGCCGGCGCCGACGCCCACCAGGACGCCGATTCCGACCGCCTCCGGCAGCGAGACGCCGACCCCGCTTCCTACGGCGACATTCAACGCGCCCATCGCGCAGAGCCCGCCGGATGAGGCCTTCATCGCGCCTTTGCAGCAGGTCACCTTGCGCTGGGTGGGGACCGGGCGCCTGGCCGCGGATGAAGTGTACCGCGTCGTGTTGGTCGATAGTGACAGCGGCGCGAATTATACGGCCGCCACCCGGGAGTTGTTCTTCATCCTTCCGGAGGCCTGGCAGCCACAGGATACAAACAGCCATCAATACGCCTGGCATGTCGATGTCCTCAACACCGGCACTGGTCGCGTTTCCAATTCATCGGCGGAGCGCAGCTTCGTATGGCAGGGCGCCGGATGAGCCGAACGATGACGCGGCGGTTGGCGCAGTCCTTGTGCTTGCTCCTCGCTCTGCTGCCGGCGGGCTGCAACATTGGCGCGCAGGACGGTCCGCCCTCGCCCACCCTGCTGGTCGAGACGCTCCCGCCGTTGACAGCGACCCCCAGCGCGACATCGCCGCCGGCATCGGCTTCACCCGTTCCAAGCGCGCCAGCCCTGGAGATTGTCACGCCGGCGGCGAGCGCTACGCAGACGCCGGCCATCCCAACCGCGCCACCGACAGCCACATCGCCCTACTTCGAATACCTGGTGCAGGAAGGCGAAACGCTTTTCTACATCTTGCAGCTGCCGCAGCATGGCTACGCTTATGAGCCGGATGTCGCCGCGACTGTCGTCGCCTTGAACGCCAATATCCGCGATGCCGATTCCGTAATTGGCGGCATTCAGATCTTGATCCCGCGGCCGACGGCCACCGCGACAGAGGCCGGGGCTCAAGCGACGCGGGCGCTTCTGGCGACCATTGGCCTGGATGATTCCACAGGCGCCGTGCTGGGGTCGGGCGCGACCGTCGGCTGCCATGATGTCGTCGGCGGCGACTCCATGGTGTCGATAGCGCACCGATACAATACAACGCTGGAAATCCTGAGCGATTTAAATCAGGGCGAGGTTTATTGGTATGGCTGCAACTTCAAGGAACCGGGCGGCGGTCCGGACTGCCGGCCCACCCTGAACATCGGTCAATGCGTTCGCGTGCCGCAACCGACGCCGCTGCCCACTAAAGCGCCGACCCCGACCGGCGACGAAACGGCAACGCCGACCGCGACCAAGCTGGCGCCGCGGCTCCTTTATCCAGCCGACGGCGGCATTGTGCCGCCCGGAGCGTTAACCGTCCACTGGGTGGCTGTTGCCGGCTTGAACCCGGCGGAAGAATACCTGCTTGAAATAATCGATCAGACGAGCAACCAGGTTTTTCGCCAAGTCACGCGAGGCAACTCGTACCGCGTGCCGGAGGCCTTTGCGCCCGCCGACGGCCAGACGCATGTCGTGCAATGGCAGGTGACGGTGGCGCGCCAGAATGCGCAGGGTCAGTATTTTTATGCCGGCGCGCCCGGCGACGTCTACACGTTCGAATGGCGGAGCGAGTAGGCTGTTAGCCATTCGCCTGACCCATTAGGCTGCGCCATAGAGGATTCGAGGAAACTCATAGGGCGCCGGTTTCAGGCCGAATCAGCCGATTTGGGAACAGAGGCGTAGGCGGCGTAAACGGGGCGCTGTTGACCGGCGGCATCTTCAAGGCTGAAGAAGCAGGCCTCTTCATCGCCGACGGCGCATCCATTGAGATTGTAGAGGAAGATCGCCGAGACGGTCTCGATGTTCTGCGCAATCGCATAAGCCTGCTTCACGTAAAGCGCCTGCTCGTCCTCGCTTGTATAGTTGAGCCATTCGAAACCTGTGGACGCCAGGGCGAGATTGGCGCCTTCGGTCGTCCCCCAGCCCAATTGCGTCAGAATGATCGGCAGGTCAACATCGCGCCGCGACAGGATCTCTTCATAATAAGCCAGGAGCTCGCCGAAATACTGCAAGAAGGACTCGTAGTGCGTATCCACGCCCGGTGGTTTGTCACAGCATGACAGGGCCGGCGGCACGGCTGAAGCGCTGAAAATCGCGCCAATCCCATCGCTGACATCGGCGGCGCCATGGAGCAGCATGTTATCGAGAAAGCGGCCGGTGTCGATAGAATTGTAATTGTCGCTGAAGCCGACCGGCGCCAAACCCGCGGCAACCACCAAAGCCTCCCCATCGTGGGCTTTGATGGTCTCGTAGGCAACCTTGAGCAGCGCCACATAATGGCTGCCGCCCATTTCTATCGCGTCGGGAATGCCATAATCGCCGTCCGCGGTCATTTCCCGCTCGCGCGTATAAACCGGCACGGTCCAGAATTTGACCAGATTCGGCGACTTCCAGATTTCATAGGCATGAACCAGCCCGGCATAACGAGTGACCAAGGCCGCGAGGAAGCGGGCGAAGTCCTGGAAGTTCTCCGGCGGGCCGGTGTAATCTCTGAACTGGCTGTTCAAGGTCTCCGTGTAATTCGCGCGGCTCCAGCCAGGCGCGGCGTAAACATTGAGCATGATTTTCAGGTCGGCGGAAGCCAGGGCCGCTATCATCGCGTCGAGGGCGCTGAAGGAGTAGACCTTGGCTGCCGATTCGATCTCCGCCCAGTTCACATCGATTTTGACCCAGTTGACGCCGAGCTCCTTCGCCTTCAGGGCAAGCTCGGCCGCCCGCGCGCCATCGATGAAGAGCTGAATGCCGAAGCCGAAACCGGGCCGCGCCAATATTTCCTTCGGCACGGGCACAAGCACCGTGCTATCCACGACGATCAAACTCGGGTCGGCAATCCCGTTTAAACTTTGCAGCAGTTCGACGGTGGTCTCGTATTTTTCCGCGATTTTCTCGAGCGCGTCGCCTTGCTGTATCACATGGATAGCCAGCGTTGCGCCTTCAAGCGTCGGCACCAGAATGGCTTGGTCAACCTCGATGTCGCGCGAATCGGCCAGGCGATTGAGCGCCTGCAATATCAATATATCGACATGGTAACGCTGGGCGATGCTGTAGAGCGAATCACCCGGCTGGACGATATAACGCTTGAAGAATGATTCGTCAACTTTGGGAACCAGGAGGCGGCGCCCGACGGTCAGGTCATTTTCGCCCGCCAGGCTATTGAGACGGCGCAGCTGCGCGACCGTGGTGTTGTAAAGGCGAGACAAGTCGAAAAGCGTGTCGCCACTTTGCACGATATGGGCCAGGTGTTCCGAATCCTGGATGCGGGGCAGGATCAAGATTTGCCCGACTTCCAGTGCGTGCTCATCGGCGATGCCGTTGAGGGCCATCAGCGCGTCGACGCTCGTTGCGAATCGGCGGGCGATGTCAGTTAATGTATCGGCCGCTTTCACCTCGTAGAGTTCATGCTCCCGCTCGTCGATCTTGGGCGCCAGGATCGTCTGCCCCGCCACCAGATCACGTTCATCGGCGATGCCGTTCAAGGACTGCAAGACGGCGACAGTGGTGCCAAAGCGCCTGGCGATGCTGAAAAGCGATTCATCGGAATCTACGGTGTAGACAACAAAGTTATTTTCGTCGATCGCAGGCGCCAGGATGCTTTGCCCGGCGACAATCGCGCTGGCGTCGTCAATTGCGTTGAGCCCCTGCAATATCTCGATGCTCGTGTTGAAGCGTTTGGAGATGGCGAAGAGCGTATCGCCCGGTTGCACTTCGTAGACCGTGACCGCGGTCGCTGCCGGCGCCGGTATCAGCAGTACATGACCGGCCATGATCAACGCTTCATCTGTGATTGAGTTCGCCTGTTTTAACGCTTCGACCGTCGTATTGAAGCGCCTGGCGATGTCGAAGAGGGAATCGCCGCGCCGGATGATGTAAGGATTGAGCGCCGCGGCCGATTGTGCTGACGCTTCATTGGTATCGCCGCCATCTTCCTGCGATTGGGCAGACGCCGCCAGCGCGCAGATCATAATCGCTAGCAGAATGCGGCAAAGGCGCGACATGACCAAATCCTTCGCATTACCAAGATTCGCCTCAATTAGCAGTCTACAAGCGGGATTAATATCGCGCCAAGATTATCCGGGCTTTACCCCGAAGTTTTCCCCTGCGCCGCGTATTGGAAATCTTCCAGCGCGGCTGAATCAGAATCATCCCGCAGCGGGAGGCGCTGGCCGCTGGTTGGCTCGTACCAGCCGACGCTGACTTGATAATCGCCATCCACAAGCGATGCTGTCGGCAGATAATAGACATCGCGAAAAACTTTGCCGATTTCCCAGCTCGTTGAATCCAGACGGCCGCGCTGGGGGAATTGATCATCCTGCGCCCAGAGGGTGCTGCCGGTTCCTGGGTTCGTCTCGCCGTATACGTGCGCAAAGGACTTCAGTGGCGTCTCGGTTTTTGCCAGCGGCTTCCAGTACAGCCAGAGCAGCAGCTCGCCCGTCGGCAGCGGGTCGCGAAAGAGCTGATGGCCGAGCAGCGCAATGCTGTCTCCGAAAGTGGCGGACCGGGCATCAACGGGCGCTTCGACCGACCACTCCATAAACTGGCGCGCGGGCAAACCGGCGCGAGTCCGCATCACCTCCTGCAAGTTGTCCCGCATCCAGCCCTCCACCAGGCCGGCGTTTGCCCAGCCCGCCTGCTCGCGCGCCACCACATAGACGCTCTCGTAACTGCCGCGAAGTTCATCCAGGGTCGCGACAATCTCGGCGGGCGGCTGCGTCGAATGTACCGGCAAAGCCATTTCCGGCGCGGGGGCCCGGTAATAATAGCCAAAAGCGGGGTCCACCGACAGCTGAATGACCAGGTCCTCTTCTTGAACGCGCGAGTTGAGAAAGGCGCCCAGCTCGTTCCAGGCTGGCGCGCGGCGATAAGCGGGATCATTGAAATGGGCGTTCAATGTCAGGAGCGCGATGACAATCCAGGGCGTCAGCAGGAGCGGTGCGCCCCAACCGACGGGCAACCGAAGAATGCGCTGCAGGCGGCGGGCGGTCTCGCAGCTGCCAACGACGAGGAGGAGCATCAGCGCGGGCGCCGCCGACAGCACATAACGGGGATGAAATAGATTGTAGCGGGACGAGACGAGCCCAAGAAGCAGCAGCGGCAGAAGCGCGGCCAATGCAATGAAGCGGAATTGGCGCGGCGACGCCCGCCATACAGCAGCCCCCGCCAGCGCCGCGATGAGCGAAAGCGCGATACCGACAGGCGCTGGATCCAGCGGGATGGTGGCGCCAAAGACGAGCGCCGGCGCGAACCTTGTAACGTAATCGCTCCAGGCGAAGGCTTGCACCAGGCCGGGGTAGGAGCCGGCAAAACCGGGCAGCACTTGGACAAGCATAAAACCGGCAATCAGCAGCAGCCCGATAGCCGCTTGCAGCAGCAGAAGGCGGCGCAGCGATCGTCGATCATCGCGCCACTCAATGACCGCAAAGCAGGCCAGAGCCAGGGTTGTGAAAGGCTCCGTGTAAATTGTCAGCGTCGTGAAAGCAGCGGCGGCGGTGTACAGCAGCCAATCGGATTGACGCCGGCGATCTATAAGCCGCAGGCCGAGCCAGAGTGTGGCGACGCTCATGCCGGCCCAATAACCGTAATTGCGGAACTCCTGGCTATGCCAGATCTCGAAAGGGTGGAGCGCCCACATCAGAGCGGCCAGCAGGCCCACGCGCCGCCTTCGCGAAAGGCGCCAACCGAGCGCGAATATCGCCGGCAGGCCGATCATATTGCCGAATACGGACAGGCAGCGCAAGGCGAAGACCGAGTCTATGCCGCCGATGAGATGGCGCCAGAGCCGCCCCACAGCGTAAACAAGCGGCGTATGCGGCTCCCCGTGCGCTATCTGAGTGAGAGAAACGCTGACTGGCAGATCGGCCCAATAGAGGACGCTGAAGGCTTCGTCGCCGCGCAGGGGGACCGCCCCCAGGTCATTCAGCCGCAGGCCGAAGCCAAGCAAGACGATGAGGATGAGAGGAGCGTATAAACGCAGCGAAGTCATCCGCAGCTAAATGGTGGCTTCTTCGAAGGCTTCGATCTGCTCATCGGACAGCGGCATCAGGCTGGCATTCTTTGTCTTGCTGTCAGCGGCCGCGTCGGACATTTGCCGTTTGGCATCGCGCATGTATTCCTTGAGGTTGGGGCTCGTCTTGGGATCGGCATAGAGCACCGGCGTCTCCGGCTCCGTCTCGAAATGGACGCGGGAAGACGGATCGACGAAGACGATCAGCGATTGCACGTTTACCTCAGGCGCGATTTCGTCAATGGCGCGCTGGACATGCTCGCGCGCGAATTCAGCATCGCGAAGGGGCTTGCCGACGCCATCAAAGCGGATGAGGGAAAAGAATTTGCTGATGATGTTGCGGCGGCTGCGGAACTTGCCATCGCGAAAAGTGAATTCCTGATCGTGCCACCGCGTGACGATGGCGAAGACGCCTTGAGGGCAGATCAAGACATGGCGCGCCGGGAAATGGTAATAGTTGTAGAGGATGCTCTTGTTGCTTAGCCCTTTCAGGCCGGCTTCAATGGCGTTTTCCGGCCTGGGGACGCGGGCCCACATATTCGTCATCCGCACTGAGATAACGGTCAAGATCAGCAAGACTGGCAGCACGGCCGATTGCGCGATCAAGGTCAGGTTGTCGGGCACGTCGCCGGTGAAGAGCGACGCGTTAATCAAGATGAAACCCAGGATCAGCGCGCCAAATGTGCCGAAAAAGAGATAATTGGTTATCTTCTTGTTGCGGCGAGCCAGTTTTTTATTCGTGACTACACGCATTCTCAAGCCTCGCGCCAGCTAATGACGGAATGATTCTACAAAGATTCTCACGAGCTTTTCTTCCCTATTGACATCGTCGGTTAAGGGGCGGCCTTCCCTGCCGCCGCCGCAATCGTCGGATCTCTGCGTAAAGTAGTCGATTTGCAGTTCATCATCGTCAAGGCTTATGTCGATGCCCAGAGTGCAAGTCCGATTCTTGTCCCGAATTCTATACAGATTTGCCCCGCTCACCGTGTTCACCGTGTCGCCCTCGACATCGACGGTGCAATTGCCGCTATAGGAAATCTGTATTTCGTTGGGCAACAACCCGCCGCCGGGCCTAATGCCTTTAATCTCAACCGGGCATGCCCCTGTTGAAGCTTGACCGGCGAAGGGGTGAGCGCAGCCGAGCTGCCCCGGCGACCCAACCAGGACGTATTCCGTGAACCAGACATTGTCCGTTTCGTTGGTCTCGGGCACAGCATTGTCTACATCGACCTGCACCCGCATTTGATGCAGCTCCTGCAGAAAATCATAGATATTGATCGGACCCAAGGCAATGATGCGCCGCACGCCCGGGCCAAACTGATCGGTCGGGATCAGTTGCTCGTATTTGACCGTTGGTATCCCGGTCGCCACATGGAAATCCTCAACCGTTACTTTCACGTGTCCGGAGGCGGTATCGAACCAACTCCTGCCGGTATTGACGATGGGGGCGTAAATCATGGTGTTCTCGCCACAACGCAAGGGATGGGGGTCTACATTCGTCCAGCCCAGCACGAGGTTCACCTCGGGTGGCGCGTCAGTGGCGCGCGGCACGAAGTAGGAAATGTAATGAGCGACGGAAACTTCCGCGCAGATGAGGTCGTTGAAGCGCACACTGGGCAGGATGTACCAGGTATCGCCCACCGTTTCATGTTCACGCACTTCGCCGATGACGGCGCGATCCAGGTCTTCCAGCGGTACGCGCAGGCAGTGGGTCACGCGGACGGGCAATTGGCTGACGCGCCCTTCTACCAACTGCTCCTGCCGCAGCCAGGTTTCTATCTTGTACAGTTGGCTCCCGCGCTGCACATCGAGCATTTGCCCCGTGGGATCGGTGATCCGGTGCGGCGCCTCGAAGCCGTGCACGACGCGGCAACTCAACGGGAATGACAAATCATGCGAGATTGAATTGTCTTGCGGGTCGTACAATACCTGATTGCAATCCTGGTAGACCTGCAAAATCGAGGTGTCCTGGGCGACATTGGCAACGATCTGCTGCCCCAGCGGAAAGGCGGACCCCATCTCGGCGAGCTCCGGCACACGCACCTCGGCGGTGATACGGGCGACGCCATCCATCTCAATAGCGACCGGTTCGCTGCCGTCGCCGGGGCCGAGCACGGCGGCGCTGCTCAAGGCGGCCACATCGAATGTGCTGGCGGGGCTCCAAGCCCAATAGGTCAGCACCGACGGACCGGACTGATCGGCATGAAAACGGAAATCGACCGGCAGATAGAAGCCCACCCACACGACAGGCTCCGTTATGATGGCCGGTTGATCGAGAGCGATTCGGTTCACGCCGGTCTGATCCAGCCTCACCTGCTGCCGGTAAATCAGTTCGGCATCCACCGGTGATCCGCCATTGGCATCCTGATATATCACGAGATCAATGACGCTGCCCGCTACCGGCGAGCTGACGGATATGCTCACCGCATCAAGCGCGGTCGGCAGCTCCAGCCCGAGCGGCGTCAAGTCGAAGCCATTGATGACTAACGAGGGCTCATCCTTGATGAAGAAGACCGCGTTTTCATCCCCGCTGTTGTTGCTCAACGTCGTGTCGCCAGCCGCAACCGGGAATGACAACAAGCAGAAAACTACCAACAGTAAGACCTGCCCAAGCAATTGTCCGTTCATTAAGCTGCGCATGGTTTCACTCACCTCGTCCAGCGGGCGACGACTGCAAATCGTATTTTAGGTTCGATTCTTCAATTGGTCAAGCAGAGCGAGGCGCGGTACTGCGGTTGAAACATAAACATTGCCAGCGAGGGCGCAGTCGTTTTTTCACCAACAAGTGCACCGAGGACACCGAGTTTAGTTCACATTTGGCCGAATTTCACGATATTGCTCTGTTCGGCAGTGTATCGAATTCGGTTGAAATTCTTTGAGTAGTCCTTGAGTTATATCATCAACCCCAAATACCTAAGATTTTGTAGGGGCGACTCTTGAGTCGCCCAATGTCAAATCGCCGACGGGCGAGCCAAGGCTCGCCCCTACAGACTGCTAGGTGGATGCAATTTACCTAAATCAACCGAAAAGGTTACACTACCGGCGGGGGACCCACAGAGTCAGCCCACAAATCGCCATCATTTGGGCTGAGTGATATCGAGCGGAGATTCGAAGCAAAAAACACAACAGTTTCAACCGACTTCGAAACACTGCTAACGGGACTGGTTAAGCCTTTGCTTCGCTTATACAATGTGTTGAGTTTTCATCAGTTGGACAGGTAGCCATGCCGGAGTTCGTGCTCGTATTTGCCATCCTCGCCTTGGTCCTTGGCGGCTATTGGGCGCTGATTATCTTTCCCAGGCAGCGCGCCTTCCAGCACAAGCAGAAAATCGTGCGCTCGCTGCATGTCGGCGACGAGATCGTGACCTATGGCGGAATCGTCGGCAAGATCATTGATATTGACGTTGATCAAGGCATATCTCGGGTGGAGATAGCCGACGGCGTCCAAATCAAGCTGCTGACGGCGGCATTGCAGCAGGCATACGATCCGGAGGAACTCGCCTATAATGCCCGGCTCGGCATCAAGAGCGGGCGGACAGAGCAGACCTCTTCCTGAATGAGATTCTTTGAAACGGAAGGCAGCCAGGTATGAGCAGCCATGCTCGTTGGCTCATCTTCATAATTTTGCTTGGCTTATTTTGCATTTGGGTGGCGACCCCGCCGGAATTCAAAGGCGTGCAAGCCGAAGCCTGCGCCGCGGCCGATGCAAGCGCCGATCTAAAATGCAGCGAGAATCTTGAAATCGACGCGAACGGCGATGGCGAACCCGAGTTCGTGCTGAACATCACGCAAAGTCTGGGCTTGGATCTAGTGGGCGGCTTGCGCGTTCTGCTGCAAGCGGATACGGCGGCGAGCAATTTTACGCTGGAAGAATTGGGCGAAACGGCCAACAACGTCGCCCGCCGTGTGAATGCGCTTGGCTTGACCGAAGCCACCGTGCAAGTCCAAGGGCGCGATCGCATCCTGGTTGAGCTGCCGGGCGTGCGCGACCCGGCCCAGGCGGTGGCAACCATTCAGCGCACCGCTCTGCTGGAGTTTGTCGACTTCGGCGGTTTGCGCAATCAAGTTATGGATCTGGTCAGCGAGGAGATTGTAACCAGCGAGCAGGTCGCGCTGCGTCAAGACGCCGATTTGGCCGCGGATGAAGACGATCCCTTGGCGGCCCGGCGGGCGCATCCCGTGAGCGGCCTGCCCTTCCGCACCGTGATGACAGGCGCCGGTTTGCAAGCGGCCAGCGCCGTGCTGTCGCCGCCGCAGGGTACTGGCAGCCCGGAGTGGATGATAAATTTCGAAGTCAAGGAAGAGTTTCAAGATATCTTCGGCAACTTCACGCGCGAGCGCATCGGCGAACCGATGGCGATCGTCCTTGATGCTGAAGTCTTGTCGGCGCCGATCATTCAAGCTCAGCTCTCCACCGGCGGCGTCATAACGGGCCAATTCACAGAAGAAGAAGCCAACACACTGGCGCTGCAGCTGCGCTCGGGCGCGCTGCCCATCCCGCTGCGCATCGAGAGCACGCAAGAAGTTGGCGCGACGCTGGGCCAAGAATCGGTGCGCCTGAGCGTGCAGGCCGGGGTCATCGGCGTCATTGTCGTGCTCGCCTTCATGTTGATCTATTACCGGCTGCCGGGGTTCGCCGCCGATCTTGCGCTGGCGATCTTCATATTCCTGAACATTGCCGTGTTCAAATTGCTGCCGGTGACGCTGACGCTTCCCGCGATCACCGGTTTTCTCATCTCCATCGGCACGGCTGTCGACGGGAACATACTCATTTTTGAGCGCATCAAAGAGGAGCTGCGCGCGGGCTTGCCGCTCGACGCGGCGCTCAAAGCCGGCTTCGACCGCGCCTGGACGTCCATCCGCGACTCGAATCTTTCAACAATTATCATCTGCGGCATTCTCTTCATGTTCGGTCAGACGCCCGGCGCCAGCATCGTGGCCGGCTTCGCGGTTACGCTGGCGATCGGCCTCGTTCTCAATCTCTTCACAGCGGTGATCGTCACACGCACATTTCTCTACATTCTCGTCAGCATTTTTCGCGGCGCCATCGAAAACAACCGGTCAATTCTGGGCGCATGAGGATGACGAGCCGTGTTTAATATCGTACAGAAACGCCGTTGGTTCTTCAGCTTGTCCGCCCTGGTCATCCTGCCCGGTCTGGCGGTCATGATTTATTCGACGCTCAGCACGGGCGCGCCCTTCCGCCTGAGCATCGATTTCCTGGGCGGCAGCATTTACGAGCTGAAGTTTGAAGAAGGCGGCGCCACAGAAGACGGGATCCGCCGCGTCTTCAACGCCGTCGGCGATGACAACGTGATCATTCAGCAAATCGGCGCCCCGGCCGAATACCGCTGGTCCGTCCGCGGGGGTTTTCACGATGTGAGCGTCACAGAAGACATCCTGTCGCGCTTGAGCGGGATGGCGCCGATCAACCGCGACAGCTTCCGCGTCGAGACCGTATCCGCCACCATCGGCCAGGAGGTCACCCGTTCCGCGCTGGCGGCAGTGGCGGTTGGCGCGCTGGTGATCACCGGTTTCATCGTGATCGCCTTTCGCCAGGTGCCAAACGCGGTCCGTTACGGGGTCTGCGCTATCGCCGCCATGATTCATGACATTCTGGTTGTCATGGGCGTGATGTCATTGTTCGGTTTGCTGCTTGGCTGGGAGATAGACGCCCTGTTCCTGACCGCCGTATTGACCGTAGTCGGCTTCTCGGTGCAAGACTCGATCGTCGTCTTCGACCGCATCCGCGAGAATATCCCGAAGCACCTGGGCGAGCCTTATGAAACCATCGTCAACCGCAGCATCTGGGAGACGATCCATCGGTCGCTGGCGACCCAGCTGAACGCTTTTTTCATCATGATCGCGATTCTTCTGTTCGGCGGCGAAACAGTGAAACAGTTCATCGCCATTCTATTCATCGGGCTGCTGTCGGGAACCTACTCCTCCATATTCACCGCCGTGCCGCTGCTTGTTGCTTGGGAGAAAGGGCAGCTTCCCTTTCTTGGGCGGGGCCCCCAGACGCATCGGGCAGAGGCGGACGACAGCCCGGAGCAAAGCTGAACTAGTGCCGGAAATGACGGCTGCCGGTGAGTATCATCGCCATATCGTGGTGGTCGGCCGCCTCGATCACCTGCGCGTCGCGGATGGAGCCGCCGGGTTGAATGACGCATGTCACGCCGGCGCGCGCCGCGAATTCGATGCTGTCGGGGAAGGGGAAAAACGCGTCGGATGCCATGGCCGCGTTGATCGTCTCGCCGGCCGCTTTCTTTATGGCCAGTTCGGCCGCGTCAACCCGGCTGGGCAAGCCGCCGCCGACGCCCACGGTGCGCCGGCCCTGCGCCAGCACGATCGCGTTCGACTTCACATGCTGCACGGCTTTCCAGGCGAATAAGAGGGATTCCATTTCAGCATCGCTTGGCAGGCGCCGCGTCACCGTTTTCATTCTGCTTTCAACCGGATCGCCCATGTCGGAGCGCTGCAAGAGCAGGCCGCCCGTGACGCTGCGAAACTCGAAACCGCGGCCGGTGAAGGGGCGGGGCATCTGCAGGACCCGGCAATTCTTGCGCCCGGCCTGCAGCTTCTGGACCACCTCATAAGCGTAACTCGGCGCGATAATCGCCTCGACGAACAATGAACCCAAAGTTGATACAAATTCCGCGTCCACCGTGCGATTGGCCGCGATGATGCCGCCAAATGCGGACTTCGAGTCCGATGCCAGCGCTTGAGGAAGGGCTTCGGCAAGCGAATCCGCGCTGGCGATGCCGGTCGGATTCAAATGCTTCACGATGACGACAGTCGGCTCATCGAAACTGCTCGCCGCCCGCCAGGCCGCGTCCACGTCCAGGATGTTGTTGTAAGAAAGCTGCTTGCCCGCCAGCTGATCGGCGCCAAGGGGATTGCGTTTTTCGGTGCGGGAATAATAGGCGGCCGCTTGGTGCGGATTCTCGCCATAACGCAGGTCGTGACTCCGCTGTACGCCGATGGAAATGCCCTCCGGGACCTCGCTCTCGGCTGGCTCGGCAATATCGGAGTCGCAAAGGTAGGCGTGGATTGCGGCATCGTAATCACGGCTATGCCCGAATGCCTTGACCGCCAGCTTCCGACGCTGCGCAAGGTCCGTGCTGCCTTCGGTTTTCAATGCCACCAGCACATCCGAGTAATCTTGAGGATCACAAAGCACGGTCACGCGGGCGTAATTTTTGGCGGCGGCTCGCAGCAAAGTCACGCCGCCGATGTCAATCTGCTCGATCGCCTCTGGCACAGTCACGTCGGGGTCGCGAATCGTCTCGCTGAAGGGATAGAGGTTGCAGACCACGAGGCTGACAGGCGCGATGCCGCTGGCGGCCAGCTCGGCAAAATCTTCGGATGTGTCCCGCGCCAGGATGCCGCTGTGAATAGCGGGGTGCAATGTTTTGACGCGCCCGCCGAGCATCTCCGCCTGCCCGGTGACGCGCTCAAGGGGGGTAATGGCGATGCCGGCGTCGGCCAGAGTTTGCTCGGTGCCGCCGCTGGCGACGATCTCCCAGCCCAGCCGGACCAACTCGCGGGCGAAACCCACGATGCCTTGTTTGCTCGATACGCTGAATATTGCCCTTGGCATAGCCGCGACCTTTGTTGGCTTTCCGCGAAAACGCGCTGATTATTGATTATACTGTGCGGACGCGCGGCGGTATAGGGACACAAGTAGTACCAAGAAAGTAATGAGAATGAGCGCAGAAAAAAAGAAATTGCCATAACAATCGAAAGGTTGTAGGGGCGAGACGGTGGCTCGCCCACTTTGTCTATAGATTGCTCGTCGGTTTGCGCATGACTAACTTGGTTTTACTCACGGTTTTTCCGCCGAGTACAGCGCGAGGGCGAGACAAGCGCCGCCCCCAGGTCTTGCAGATGTGCATGGCTGCCCAGCGCCTAGCCAGCGAGGGGGATGATGGCGTCATCCGCGATAGTTATTAGAAATGCGTCGCCGGTTGCTACGGGTAAATCCGCCAGGGCGAGGGACAGAGTCAGTCCTGATTCAGCCGATACGGTTGCGTCATAGTAGCCGCCGCGATAGACGGCATTATTCAGGGTCACCTTAATCTGCGGCGCGGTTCCCTCGCTCGAAAGACGAATGCCGGCCGGATGTATCAGCACCGATGGGGCGCTCCGCCATGATTGGTCGCCTGCGCCGCCCAAGAGCGCGTCGATTCTCTCGTCGGTTGTGGAGAAGACATTGTGCAGGCCCAGGAAGCGGGCCGCAAATTCGCTGGCCGGCCGCTGGTAAACCTGGCGCGGACTGTCATGCTGTCGCACGCTGCCCATATTCATCACGGCGATACGATCGGCGACGGCATAGGCCTCGCGCTGATCATGCGTGACGTAAATGGCGCTGACGCCGCTCTTCTTGATAATCCGGCGCAATTCAAGCGCCAGCTGATCGCGAAGCTGCGCGTCTAGGGAGCCGAGTGGTTCGTCCAGCATCAAGAGCCGCGGATTCGGCGCCAGGCTGCGCGCCAGGGCGACGCGCTGTTTCTGCCCGCCGGATAGCGATGCCACATCGCGTTCACCCAGCTCATTCAAGCCTACCTGTTCCAGGAGCGAGCGCACTTTGACGGCGATCAGATTGCGCTCGAGCTTGCGCCGTTTTAAGCCGTAGGCGATATTGTCCGCGACCGACAGATGCGGGAAGAGCGCGAAGTCCTGAAACATCAGGCCGAATTCGCGTCTGTGCGCCGGGATCGGCCTGATGTCCGCGCCAGCAAAGCGCACGACGCCGCTGTACTCCGTCTCCAGGCCAGCAATGATCCGCAGCAGTGTTGTCTTGCCGCAGCCGCTGGGACCGAGCAGGCAGAGTATCTCGCCGCCGTCAACTTCCAGCGACACGCCCCGCAGCGAGACAAGATCGCCGTAAGCATGTGATATGCCCTCGATTTGCAGCATCAGAATTCGCCGACGCCGGCTACGCGCAGGCGCTCGATGACGAAGAAGCCACAGGCGCAGACCAGCATCAGCACGACGCTCATCGCCAAAGATTGTCGATAGGATGCCAGGCCTGGATCGCCAATCAGCCGATAGATCACCACCGGGATCGTCACCGACTCCCTTTGAGCGACGAAGAGCGACGCGCCGAACTCGCCCATGCTGACGGTGAAAGCGAAGGTGGCGCCGACTGCGATACCCCGGCCGAGCAGGGGCAGGTCAATCGTCAGGACGGTCTCGAATGGTTTGGCGCCGAGCGTCTGAGCCGCCTGCCGCAAAGATGGCGGTATCGCCCGCAGGCTTGGCAGCACGCTGCGGATGACAAAGGGAAGCGCGACGAGGGTATGCGAGATTGGAATGATCAGCCAGGACGCGCGCAGGTTCAACGGCGGCTCATCCAGGGCGATGATGAAGCCGAAGCCCAGCGTCACCGCGCTGGTCGCCAGCGGCAGCATGAAGAGGGCATCGGAGAGGCGGGACAGGCGTCCGCGGCCGTCGATCATATAGGATGCGATCAAGCCCAGAATCAAGGCGGCAAGCATTGCCATGCCAGCGAAACGGAGGGAATTGAAAACTGAATCCAGCGGCGCGATGAACAGGAGCGAACCGCGCGATTTCTCGGCCAGGCTGGCGTAATTGCCCAGGTCCAACTGGCCGGCGACAAATATCGAGCGCGCGATGAGGGCCAGCAGGGGCGCAAATAGCAGGATTGATATCAGGCCGACGCAGCTGCCGACGGCGAGACGCTCGCGCCAGGAACGGACGACCTTGGTAATGACCGCAGCGCTGGCCAGCGCCAGGTGAATTTTCTTCTGCGTCGATGTATAGACGATCATCATCGCCAGCATGCTGAGGATCTGCACCAGCGACAGGGCGGCGGCGAGCGGCAGATTAAACATGTTGACGGCTTGATAGTAGATCTGCACTTCCAGCGTGGCGAAGCGAATCCCGCCCAGTATCAAGATCACGCCGAAGCTGGTGAAGGAAAAGATGAAGACCAGGACGCCTGCCGAAAGCAGAGCCGGCCGAATCAGGGGCAGCCGGATGTCCCTCCAAAGCGCCCATTCGTCGGCGCCGAGGCAGCGAGCAGCCTCCTCAACCGAGAAGCCGAGCGCCGACCAGTAACCCGTCATGATGCGCAGGGCGACGGCGAAATTGTAAAAGACGTGAACGATGATGATCATCGCCAGCGTGCGCTCCAGCTGGATCGGTTCATAGTCAAGCGAAAACAGGGCGGCGGCAATGTCATTCAGCAGTCCGTTCACCCCCAGCAGTGAAGCGAAGGCCAGCGCCACCACCACCGTTGGCAAGACAAAGGGCAGCGTCGCCAGCGACAATATCAGCGACTTGCCGCGAAAGCGATAACGCGCGAAAACGAAAGCGCAAGGCAGCGCCAGCAGAAGCGTAAACGCCGTTGACAGCGCCGCCTGATAGACGGTGAAGAGAAGCGTTCGCAGGTAGAAATCAGTCGATAGCAACCTGACAAACCCGGAGAGATCCAGAAGGCCCGCCGGACGCAGACTGATATCAAAAAGCGAAAGCAGCGGATAGACGTAGAAGACGGCGAGAAATGCCACCGGCGCTAGATACACTGTTCGCCAGATATAGCGGGCGCGCCGGATCAACGCAGCATGACCTCCATCCAGGCTTGAATCCAGGCTTCGCGATTCGCTTCAATCTCGGCCGGGGCTACGAAGGCGGGCTTCTCAGGAATGAGCGCGTGTTCGGCGAATACCTCAGGCAGCGTGACATCTTCCCGCGCCGGGAAGACGAACATGTTCAGCGGCATCGCTTCCTGGAAGACCGGGCTCAGCATGAAATCGACGAACTGTCGGGCCGCTTCTTCGTTAGCGGCGCCGGCCAGGACGCCGACATATTCGACCTGCCGAAAGCACATATTGTCGGCCACGATGGCCCCGGTAATCGCGCCGGCAGCCGGATCTTCGCTGAACAAGACTTCGGCCGGCGGGCTGCTGGCATAACTGACCACCATGGGGCGCGTGCCAGTGTCGCGGCCGGTCACTTTGAATTCGCCGTAATAGGCGTCGCTCCAGCCATCGACGACGAGCACATCGTTGGCGCTTAGATCACCCCAGAAGTCCAGATAGGTATAATCGCCGGCGTCGCCGAACTCGGCGATGGTCGCCAATAGAAAGGCGAGACCGGGAGACGATGTGGCCGGATTCTCCGCCACGAGCAGGCCGCGATAAGCTTCCTTCGTCAGGTCGCTCAGGCTGGCCGGCAGCGCCAGGCCACTCTCTTCAAAGGTCGCGAGGTCATAGTTAAGGCAGACATCGCCATAATCGACCGGCGTGACGCGGAATCCCACGTTGGGAATCAGATCCGCCCTGACATGTTCCAGCGCTGGCGATTCATAAGGCGCGAAGATTTCGGCATTCAGCGCCCGGCTCAGAAAGGTGTTGTCGACGCCGTAGAGCAGGTCTCCAAGCGGGTTGTTCTTGCTCAATATCGCTTGATTCACCATTTGCCCGGCGTCGCCGGAGCGAAGGATTTCCACAGCTGTCCCAGTGGATTCCTCGAAGGCCTCCAGCACTTCTTCGGGGATGGAGAAGCTGTCATGCGTCAGCAGGACCAGCCTGTCCGCGTCCTGGGCGGAAGCGGCGCCGAGCGCCAGCAGAATCAATAGAACTACGGTTAAAGCGCGCAAAGCCATGATGTGCTCCCTTCTTCGTCAGTCAGACACAATGCCACGCCGGGCGCGATCAGCGGTTCGGCTGATTGCCTGGCGCTTTCTGAGACTTTGGGAGCCATCCACCGCAAAAGTAAAAGCCACCTCTGTCGGGGTGTTTACAGGGGTGGCGAAAGCAAGGGCGCTGCGGACATCCCTACGCCAGCATTACCTGGATCAGGTTCATGGGTCGGCATGCTGCACACGCCCTCTCAGCCCGCTCGCGCGAGCTCCCCAAGTCTCGGCTTATGGTCTTCAATTGTTATTGTACTGCGCAAATGGGATTGTAGCAACCATTCGCTTCGTAATCCAAGGCAATCGCAGCAGAATCATTTCGCGCCGATCGCCATGAAGATAAAGGAAAATGGTGGGGCGTTTTGCGGATTCTTGAGTTCCTGTGAAGCGAGTCGAGAATTGCGAGGGACGGTGGCAGAAATGTGGCGGCTTCGCCTAAGAGCGTATGTGTTTCCGCTCTGCCCTTCCCTGTCAAGTTTGAAGAAGGCGCTGCAGGTAGGCGTCAAAGCGACCGGCGTTGCAGGCTTCGGTGTAGGCAAGAATCTCAGCGCCGGCCAATGGGTACAAGGGATAGCAACTGGCGGGGGCGGCGCCTTGCGGCACATGCGTTACCAGGTCGCAGCCCGGATGCGGAATGATGACGCCGTCCCTGGTCCGTTCCAGTTCATCCACAACGCGCTCGACGGTAGCAATCACTTTATCGGCGACATAAACCAGCTCCAGGTCAATGCCGAGGTTGTTATTGATCAGCACATTTCCCTGGCGGTCCCCTGCCAGGCCATGGATCACCGCGACATCGCAGGGAATCGCCGGGAAGGCCATCAGCTCTTCGCCGCCGTAGGGATCGAGCACAGTCTTCACATCGGGACGCAGGGATGGCAGATCGGTGCCGAGCCAGGCTTTCGACGGCAGAAAACCGAGGCCGGCGATCTGGGCGCGGAGGCCCATGACAATGCTGGCTTCCGTTTCTTCAATGACCTGAACACGCTGTGATTGGACGAATTGCGTGAACATCGGCGCCAGACCAAAAACTTCAAGGCCAAAATAAGCCGAGCGCACATTCTTGACGCAGCCGGCGCCGACCAGCAGATCGGATTCCAGCCCGCCGGTGAAGCTCAGCAAGGTCAAATCTCGAGGCGGGTCCGGCCGACCGAGGAGCGCTTTGACGAAGCCGACGGGCCGGCGGTACAGCGTCATGCCGCCCAAAGCCAGCGTGTCGCCGTCCTTTACGATTGACGCCGCCTCATCCAGGGGCGCGTAGATATCCGGCATGTTTGGTTCATCCGTATTCGTTTTGGCGGGCGAGCCAAGGCACACCCCTACAGATTCCGTTTTGGCGGACGAGATAAAGTGTACCGCCGCGAAAGGATATTCGCCTATACTATAATCGGGACGCGAATTTCGGCATCTTTTGGAGACGATTGATGAAATGGACGCGCGCAGTTGGACGCCGCTCGCGCATTGGCGCATTCGTGCTGCTTGTCTTGACGGTATTCGCGCTTGGCTTCGCCGCCGGCAGCCTGGCGCGTTTCGACAGGAGCGCGCCAGGACGCTGGTCGGGCAGCGATAGCGACCGCGCATTTGAAGCGTTCTGGGATGCCTTTGCTCTGATAGAATCAAGCTACATTGAGGCGGTTGAGGTCGATGAGTTGGTGGATGGCGCCATCGAAGGCATGGTGGCGGCGCTTGGCGACGCGCACAGCGGATATATCCGCCCGGGCCTTTGCCCGCTCAGCAGAGATTTCTCCGGCGAGTTCTCCGGCATCGGCGTCACCATAAAGTCCAACGAAGCAACGAGGCAGATTGAAGTCTTGACCGTTATTCCGAATACACCGGCCGACAAGATCGGCGTTTTGCCCGGCGATATCTTCTACGAAGTTGATGGACAGCCGGTGACCGCCATATCACAGGCTGAGCTATCCGCCCTCGTGCCGGGTCCGCGAGGCAGCACCGTGAGCATCAAATTCAAGCGCGGCGCTGAATTCATCACTTTTGAAATCGTCCGCGATACCTTTGAGAAGCCGAACGTCTCCCACAAAATCGTCGGCGACAAACTGGCGTATATTTCCATGCTGGACTTCCACGACCTCTCGCGCGCTCAACTGGCGGAGGCATTCGACGCTGTCGACATACACAGCGTACATGGCCTGATATTTGACATCCGCAATAACCCGGGCGGGACGCTGGCCAGCGCCATCGAGATCGGCAGCGCCTTCATTGAAGACGGCGTGCTGCTGCGGCAGGTCTCTCGCGATGACAGTGAGGAAGTTACGCGCGCCAGCGGCGACTATGCTGCGCTAGACCTGCCGATTGTAGTCTTGGTAGACGAAACCAGCGCAAGCGCATCGGAAGTGATCGCCGGCGCCATGCAAGATCACGGCGTCGCCACAATCCTGGGCGAGACGACCTTCGGCAAAGGCACGGTGCAGAATCTGCCGGAGCTCTCCAGTGGCGGCTGCCTGCGCCTGACCGTGCGTCGTTGGCTGCGGCCCAATGGGCAATCGATCCACAAGCGGGGCATCTCGCCCGATATCGTCGTGGAGCGGGACGCGGCTGAAGACGAGGCGGGCGCCGACTATGATCCGCAGTTAGCCGCCGCCATCGAATATCTCGAATCGCTGCGCAACTGATGGACCCGGCGCGCGTATACATCACTGATATTGGAGCCCATCCAATACTTCGCGCTAGTCAAAATCATGGTCAGATGATATAGTGCGTTGGACGTTCTGAAAAAGTTATGCCGGGGGCTTGGGCATGGCAGTCGCCTTACAGATTTCTTCAATTGTCTTGTCAATCGCGCTCATCATACTGATTCTGCTGCAGGTCAAGGGGGGCGCGCTGGGCAGCCTTCTGGGCGGCGACGCGGGCGGCGGGATCGCGCGGACCCGGCGCGGCCTGGAAAAGACGCTCTTCCGCATCACCATCTTTCTCTCGATCGCCTTTCTGGGCATCGCTCTTTTCGCGGTGGCAACGCCGGGATAGGCGGGCAGCGCTTTGCAGTTTTACTCGCATCGTGCATCGAAAACCATTTTCACCACAAAGGCACGAAGGACACAAAGAAAAGCTCATACGATTCTCGGCGCGCTCATAACCCTGGGTGTACTCGCTGCTAAAATCTTTGCAACATCGGCTAAAGTCAGATTTACATAATCGCCAACCCGCACCTTAGCGCAATCGAAAAACTGGCGGCCTTCTGTTAAAGTGGCGGAGCGCTACTTGGACGCGTGAGTGATGCGACATGTTTCAGGGCTTCCGCTGGCAATTCATCGTTCTGACGCTCGCTACCATTGTATTCATTGCCGCGGCGATGGTTCGCCTCAGCCGGCGCGCGACCCAGCCACCTCCGGCGCCCCCGTCACCGACCCAATTCTTGAATGACGCCGCGACATCGGAGCCGCCGCGGCAAAACCAGGCCCTAGCGACCGAGACCACGGCGACAGCGCGCGCTGAAAACAGCATAAGCGGCCCCAGTTCCGTTTACCGAGAAGCGCTGGTCGGCGCCGTCCGCCGCTTGAACCCGCTCTTTGCCCATTTGAATCCGGTCGACAATGACATTTCCAGTCTGATCTTCGAAGGGCTCTTCGCCAGCAACGAATATGGCGAGGTTGTGGCTCGGCTGGCCGAAGAGCTAGTGATTTCGGCGGACGGGCTCGAATATGTCATCAGACTGCGCGATGATGTTCGCTGGCAAGACGGCATGCCCTTCAGCGCCGACGATGTTCTTTATACCGTGTCGCTGCTGAGCGACCCGGCATACGCTCGCATGTCGCCGGCCGCCCAAGTCTGGGGGACGGTGGAGCTGCAAAAGCTTGGCGACCATCTGCTGCGCTTTCGGCTGGCGCAGCCTTTGAGCAGCTTCACGCATCTACTGAACATCGGCATTCTGCCCGAACGTGCCCTGCGCGGCACGACGCTGCCACAGTTGGTTCAGCACCCATTCAACCTTTCTCCAATTGGAACCGGTCCTTACCAGTTGGCTGCTCTGCGGCTGGGCGGGCAAAACGAGATCCGTCGCGTCGAGTTGGCGCGTTCACCCATATACATCGAGCGGCCGGAAGCGCAAGCAAAATATCCGATCTCGTCGCTACATTTTCATTTGTATCCTGACGTCGAGGCGGCCCTGGCGGCCTTTGCTTCCCGCGACGTGATGGCGCTGGGGGGTGGTGACGCGCGAGAAAGTCTGCTGGCATCCCCAAGCAGCCAGGTCTACACTCAGGCGGATTCGGCAGTCGGGATGCTGATCTTCAACTGGCAGGCGCCGCCCTTCGCCGAAAGACGAGCGCGTCAGGCCCTTGCGCTCAGTCTCGACCTGCCCGAATTGCTGCGCAGGCATCTGGGCGCGGATGTGACCTTCGCCGACAGCCCTTACCCGCCCAGCGCGTCGGTATACCTGAGCCAGGCGTTTTGGCACAGCTATAACCCAGCGCAAGCCGCCAGCCTGTTGGACGCGGCCGGGATTATCCCATCCAGCGAGGATGAAGCGCCGGCCGGGGACAGCGCTGCGGGGGAAGATGACGTCGACAACGCGGGATTTAGTTTGCTGGTCGAAGACGCCGCGCCGCTGCGGAGCTTGGCAAAGGCGATCGCCGCTCAATGGGAAGCGCTCGGCTTCCAATTGCAAATTGAAGCGGTCAGCCCGGGCGATTTGACAAATCGACTTGAAACCGGTCGCTTCCAGGCCGCCATCGTCTTGCAGCGCATCGGCGGCGATTTGGATTTATACCGTTACTGGCACCCGGCGCAATTCGGCAATGGGCGAAATTATGGCGCCGCCTCCGATCATGATCTTGCCGACCTGCTGGAGATGGGCCGCCGTGAGATTTACGGCGACCGCCGCGCCGCCCACTACCGGCAATTCCAGGTTGCATTCGCGGAAGGGGCCATCGCCATTCCCCTCTATTATCCGCTCTATACCTTTGTCGTGAACGAGGCGATTGCTGGCTTGCAGTTGGGCTTCTTGGCGTCGCCGGCGGACCGCTTTCGCGGGATAGGCGACTGGCATCTCGAAGCTCGGCAGTCAGCGTAAAAGAGCAATTCAAACTTTGCCGCAGCCGCTCGCGAGTGACAACTCGGCTCATACAAAATTCGAACCCGCGAAAGCAATCATTTGTAGGGGCGAGCCGGTGACTCGCCCGTCGAATACCTAGATATTTGGACGCGGGCGACTCACCGAGTCACCTCTACAGACGACTTCCGGACCGGGTTCATTAAATAAGCGGAACCGAGGCAGCAAAGAGGGCGTTGACGTGATTTACCACCGAGGACAGCGACCGGGCGAGACAAGTGCCGCCCCTACGGATGTCATTTTTTCATGACTAGCTGGGTTGTACTTCTGGCCGATTAAAGCGCGCCTTCGCGCCGGAGAATGTTCCGCAGATGTTCCTTGCGGGCCGCGCCGCCCAGGGTCTCCAGCTTGCGGGTGTCCAAGGGATCGATTTCGTCGCGCAGCAGGCGCAAGTCCTCCTCATCGGGCGGGAGCGTCTCGTGAAGATCCGGGGAAAGCTCCAGCTCGAAGCCGGTTTTACGTTGAATCCGCTTCAGATCGACGCCGGGATGAAGGCTCCTCAGGCGCATTCTGCCATGCTGCCAATCAAACTGGCCCAGGTCGCTTATCAGATAACGCGGACCGCCGCCCGCGCGCCGCTGTGGCGCATGGCCCAAGCCGCTGATGAAATCAATCTTTTCGGCGAAGCTCAATCTTGAATGACGCGGCATGTACAGATAGGTGTGATCGTAGCAGGGGGTGACATCCGGGATCCCGCCGCTGCCGGGCAATCTCATGCGTGGTTTGTGATAATCTTTCCCGAATGCGATGTTATTTAGGTTGCCTGCCGGGTCAACCTGGGCCGGCCGGAAAAACTCCTTGGGCTGGAACTTGGGCAAGATTTCAGCGGCGCCGGCGGCGAAACCCAAGTGGATCAGCCCTTTGCCGACCCAGAGATCTTCAATATCGCAGATCCCTAGCGGGCCCCAATCTTGGACCAGAGCTTGACCAATGGCCGAGGTGAAGCGGGCGCCGGGGGCATGACGGATTTTGCCCAGGATCAGACCGGCCGAAACCAGCGGCGTATTGATCCCCTGCGCCCAGACATCGCCGTCGCGCACCTGCCGCGAGATGCAAACGCAGATGAGTTCATCAATCGAATACTCGGCTGGCTTCGGCAAGGCTCTACTCGCCGCCGCCATTCGCGCGCACCAAGCGCACAAACTTGCGTTTGCCCACTTGCAGCACCGCCGGCAGCATCTCCAGCGTGATCGACGCCTGCAGGCTGTCCACCTTGGCATCGTTCAAGCGGACGCCCTGCTGTTGAATCAGCCGCCGCGCCTCGCCTCGACTGCTGACCATGTTCAGCCGCAGCAGAATATCGCGGATTTCTTCCGCGGCCCTGAGCTCCGCCTCGTCTATATCATCGGGCACGCCAGCGCCACCGCGGAAGACCTCGTCCCAGCGCGCCTGCGCCGCAGCGGCAGCGTCGGGCCTGTGGAAGATGCCGACGATCTCGCGCGCCAAGCGCATTTTGGTCTCGTTTGGATGGGCCGCGCCCGTCTTCAAATCCGCCTCGAGCGCTTCGACTTGCGCCGGCGTCCAACCCAGAATCAGCTTGTGGTAGACGCCCATGGCCTTGTCCGGCAGGCTCATGACCTTGCCGAACATATCCCAGGGCTCGGACAGCAGGGGGATATGATTGCCCAGGCTCTTGGACATTTTGATTTCGCCATCCGTGCCCGGCAAGCTTTCGCCCATGATAATGGCGATTTGCGGTTTCTGGCCTAGGCCGGTCTGCAATTTGCGCCCGGCCACCAAAATGTTGAAGAGCTGATCCTGCCCGCCGACCTGGACATCGGCTTCCTGGGCGACGGCGTCATAGGCTTGCATCAGAGCATAGAAGAACTCATGCAGATATATCGCTTTTTCTTCCTCGATGCGTTTGGTGAAATTCTCGCGGACAAGGAATTGCTGGACGGTAAAATGGCTGGCCAAGCGGATGATATCGGCGAAATCGAGAGGCGCCAGCCATTCGTCATTGCGGCGCACGCGCGTCTTGTCCCGGTCGAGTATTTTGAAGGCCTGCTCGGCGTAGGTGCGCGCGTTGTCTTCCACATTGCGCATCGTCAGCTGGTCGCGCGCCGAATCCTTGTCGGATGGATCGCCAATCAAGCTGGTGAATGTCCCGACCAGAAAGGTTACATCATGGCCAAACTCTTGAAACTGGCGCAGTTTGCGCATGGTTATCGTGTGGCCCAGGTGCAGGTCGGAGGTGCGCGGATCGTAGCCGCAATAAACGCGCAGCGGCCGCCCCTCGCGCTGGCATTCTCCCAGACGATTGCGCAGGTCAGCGGCCATGCTTTGGCGCGTGGCGCGGTCGCCGTAGGCCGTTCCCGACATCAAGACTTCGACTTGTTCTTCGATTGGCGTCATTTATTTTCCCTAACGCGATGCGATATGCGTCCCAGCGCCAGTATACCATAGTGACGCGCCCCTGTTCAGTATCGACCGCGCTCGCTATAATCCCCTCCGCAAAATGAGCTTATTGCAGTCCTGCTTCAGTAGTTTTCAGTGCTAAGGATGCGCGAATGAAAGAGATGAGCAGCGCGGAAGTAAGACAAGCCTTTCTCGATTTCTTTGAGGAAATGGGACATCGAGCGCTGGCATCGTCGTCGCTCGTGCCGGCGGATGACCCGACGCTGCTTTTTGCAAACTCCGGCATGGTGCAATTTAAGGATGTCTTCCTCGGGCTGGACCGGCGCGATTACAGCCGCGCCACGACGTCGCAGAAGTGCATGCGCGTCAGCGGCAAGCACAACGATTTGGAAAATGTCGGGCCGTCCCCGCGGCATAACACCTTCTTTGAGATGCTGGGCAACTTCAGCTTCGGCGATTATTTTAAGCGCGATGCCATCCGGTTTGCTTTCGACCTGTTGACAGAGGTGTATGGGTTGCCGGCCGAGAGGCTCGCGGTGACCATATATGAGAATGATGACGAATCCTACGATTGCTGGGTGAAGGAAATCGGCATCAATCCACGACGCGTCGCGCGCATGGGGCCATCAACCAATTTTTGGCAGATGGCGGATACGGGACCCTGCGGTCCCAACTCTGAAATTCACTGGGACAAATTTCCTGAACAAGGCGATGAGGATGTGATCGCCTTGCTGCAAGCGGAGGATGACCGCTTCCTGGAGATCTGGAATCTCGTCTTCATGCAATTCAATCGGCAGCAGGCCGATCCGGAACATACAGGCAAATGGGATGCCCCGCTGCCGGCGCCGGGCGTGGATACGGGCATGGGCTTTGAGCGAATTCTGACGATATTGCAGGGCGTGGAAGCAAATTACGAGACTGATCTGTTCACGCCGATCATCCGCCGCACGCAAGCGTTGACCGGCCACAGCGACGAGCAACGGGACGCGGACATCGTGCCTTACCGCGTGATCGCCGATCATATTCGGGCGGCTGTCTTTTTGATCAGCGATGGCGTCATGCCGGGCGCCAAGGGCCGCGCGGCCATTCCGCGCATCGTCATACGGCGGGCGGCGCGCTTCGGGCGGGAGATCGGCTTTGAGCGACCTTTCCTGGCCGACATCGCCGATACGGTCATCGACATTATGGGCGGCCACTACAGCGAGCTCGTCGCTGGCGCCGAGACCATCAAACGGGTCATCACCCTGGAAGAGGAACGCTTCCTGCGCACGATGGATCGCGGGTTGAATGAACTGGATGACATGCTGGCGCAGCTTGACGGCAGCATGGAACTTTCGGGTCAACAGGCCTTTTATCTCAAAGCGACGCTTGGCCTGCCCTATCAGGTGACCAAGGATGTGGCCGAGGAGCGCGGCTTTTCGGTCGATGAGGCCGGTTTCGCGGAGGCCGAGGCGGAACATGCGCTCATCAGCGGCGGCGGGACAGCCATGGGCGAGATCGCGTCGGCTGAAGCTTATCGTCAACTCCTGACCGATTTGCAGGCGGCGGGCGCGCTCCCGGCGGATGGCGTCAGGTATGATCCATACACAGATTCACCCGCCGATACCGAAATTCTGGCGCTGATGCGTGAGGGCCAGCCGGTGGATTCAGCGCTGGTGGGCGAAGCGATCGAGTTTGTGCTCGGCGAGACGCGCTTCTATGTGGAAGCGGGCGGCCAGGTGAGCGACACGGGAACGGTCAGCGGCGATGGCTGGGTCATTGAAGTGGAGGCGATGAATCAACCAGTGAGCGGTTTGATCGTGCATGTTGGCGAAGTGGTCGAAGGGGCGCCCGCCCGCGGCGACTCAGCCAGCGCGCAGGTGGATCGCTCGCGCCGAATGGATATCACGCGCAATCACACGGCCACTCATCTGCTGCATGCCGCGCTGCGCAACAAGCTGGGGCGGCATGTGCAGCAGCGAGGCTCACTGGTGGCGCCGGATCGGCTGCGTTTCGATTTTTCGCATCCGGAGAAAGTTACGGAGCGGGAACTGTCCGCCGTTGCGGCTGAAATCAGCGGCGCAATCCTGAACAATTATCCGGTCTGCGCGGCGCAGAAGTCGCTTGAGCAAGCGCGGCGCGAAGGGGCGATGGCGCTGTTTGGCGAGAAATACGGCGATACTGTCCGCACGGTTGCCATAGAAGATGGCGGCCAGCGTTACAGCTATGAATTGTGCGGCGGCGTGCATGTTGGCAGAACAAGTGAAATCGGCAGCTTTGTCTTCACCAGCGAAGGAAGCGTCAGTGCCGGCATCCGCCGCGTCGAGGCGCTCACCGGCCGGGCGGCGAATGACTATCTGCGCGGACAGCTGGACGCCTTGGCGGCGATTACGCGACAGCTCGGCGCCGCCCCCGAACTTGCCGCCGGGCGCATCGGCGGGCTTAAGAGCGACCTTGACGCGGCGCGCCGCGAAATCAAGGACCTGCAGCGCAAGTTGGCGCGCGACAGCTTCAACCGCATGATTGATGGGCGGCTTGAAAGTCTGAACGGGCTGCAAGCGCTGGTGGCCGAACTTGAAGACACGCCGGTGGAGACCCTGCGCGAAATGACGGACTGGTTTCGCAACCGCGTGAACCGAGGCGTGATGGTGCTCGCCAGCGCGGTAAACGGACGGCCGCAAATCGTAGTCGCCGTGTCTGATTCCTTGGTCAAAGACGGCCTGCGCGCCGGTGACTTGATTAAGCCAATCGCCCGCATTGTTGGCGGCGGCGGCGGCGGACGACCACAGATGGCGCAGGCGGGCGGGGTTGACAGCAGCAAGATTCCCGCTGCGCTGGAACAGGCGCGCGAACTGATTGAAGAGGCGTCCACAGACAAATCCTAACGGCTGGGCGGACGTCATTTTCAACTAGGCATATACTTCTAGTTGATGTCAACCGAAACCGAACACATTCATCTGGGGGCGGCGGACACAGTCGTTGCTGTGCGCGAGCGGCTCGCCCACTTGCGCGGACGGCGCGTCCTGCTTGTTTGGCCGGAGGGCGGGGCGCTTTTCCGGCGCAAGCTGGACCTGGTGCTGATCCAGCGCGAGGCCTACCGCCGCGCCATTCAGTTGGCCCTCGTCTCCCAAAACAAGACGGTTGTTGCGCAGGCCGCCGAACTCAACATCAGCTGTTTCCCGTCGGTCGCCGCCAGCGAGAAGGAACGCTGGAAACGCGGCAGACAGAAGATCTTTCTACCGCGCTATCACAAGCCGGGCGCTGACCTCCAACCGGAAGACCTGGCCCTGATCGCCGCCCGCCTCGAGGTTCGCAAGCGGCATTCGCCCTGGCGCGCGGCCCTGGAACAGCTTGTCGTCCTGGCGCTGCTCATTGCTGTCATCGGCGCCGCCTTTTATGTGATCTTGCCCGGCGCGCAGGTCGAGGTAAGCCTGAAGCGGCAGGAAGTATCGGCTGTGGTCGACATCGTCGCCGACAGCAAGATCGAGGCCGTAAACCTGGAAAATGGCGTCATTCCGGCGCATATTTTGCGCGAAACCGTGGAGACGACCGCGTCAATTCCAACAAGTGGAAGTTTCTGGCTGGACAGCGTGTCCTCAGCCGGCGTAGTGACCTTCACCAATCTGGGAGAGACGCGAGTCGGCATACCGGCCGGAACCATCCTGGCGACCAGCGCCGGCGAACCGATTCTGTTTGAGACAGTCGCCGCCGTCGTCGTGCCCCCCGGCGGCGGGCGGAGCGTCGATGCCACTGTCGAAGCGAGGGAAGGCTTCCGCGGCAGCATCGGCAATGTCGGCGCCGGCATGATCAATACCATCTTCGGCGCGCTGGCGGAGAGCGTATCCGTCATCAATTTGGCGCCAGTGGCGGGCGGCGGCAACAGGAGCGTCAAGGTGGTCGACGCGGCGGACGCGGACCGCTTGCGCGCCAGTGTGCGCGTACAGCTGCAATCACTCGCCTTCGAGAGCATGCGCTCCAGGCTGTCCGAAAACCAGATCATCATCATCGAGTCGATTCAGGTTGAAGAAGAACGCAAGGAATGGACCCGCTTTTCCGCCGATATTGGCACGATGACCAGCGAGCTTTCACTGACGATGCGCGCCGTCATCAGCGCGCTGGCGGTCGATGAACGTTTTGGCCGGCAGGTGGCGCTGGAGCGGCTGCGGGCGAATCTGGCGCCGGGCCAGGAATTGCTTGCAAATTCGCTTGAATACAAGCGCGGATCTTTTGCGCTGGGGCGGCGCGACGGGCAAGTCCGATTCACCGCCGAAAGCAGCGCCACCGTGGCCGCGGCGCTAGACCTCGACTCGCTGCGCAATCGCCTGGCGGGGTTGAGCCTCGACAAAGCGAAGGACCTGCTGGCGAGCTCGCCGGCCCTGTCAGCGGCGGATCCCGCCGAATTGAGGCTGTATCCACCGGGTCTGGAGCGGATGCCGAGCCTGCCCCTCCGCATAGACCTGCGCATCAAACACAGCGCATGATTGGGCGTCTCATCGGCGTTGATCACGGCCGCAAACGCATTGGTCTCGCGATCAGCGACGCCTTGGGCCTGAGCGCGCGCGAACACGCCATCTTGCAGAGTCGTGGCGAAGCGGAAGATTTCGCGGCCATCCTCGCAATCGCCAAACGAGAAAACGCCGCCGGCATCGTGGTCGGCGTGCCGCAAAACCCCAATGCCCCGCCGGACATAAAGACGCAAGCCGATGTCGTTCGTGAATGGATCGCCCGCCTGCGCAGCATCAGCCCCTTGCCGATTGTCGAAGTGAGCGAATACCTGACCAGTGAGGAAGCGCGCAGCTTGGCCCGGCAGCTCAAGCGCAGCCCGCGCGACGCGATTGATGATCTGGCGGCGCGCGTCATTCTGCAAGCCTATCTCGATGCCTTAAGCTACGGTTCAGCAACGTTTCCCCCATCCGAATCAAGCGTTTGACCCGCGAACAGCTATACTATGAGAGAGGGTTGGTCGCGCTGCCGGCGGAATGACCACATCCACCGCGCGCCATTGACCTTCAAGCGAATAGCGAGATTGCAAACGTGCCTAAGTTACACGATACGCAGCCGAGCCGCGCCTATTATCTGAAGAGCCGAAACGACGGCTTGCGGGCGCCGCCCCGGCTGCTGTTCTGGGGCTTGATAGTCTTCACCGCGCTCGTTCTCTTGGGAACTGCAGGCGTCATTTTTGGCTTCAGGGAAATCCTCCAGCCGGCCCAGCAGCAGCGCGTCATCGATCAATTGCCCTTCATGAGCATCCTGCGCAATCCCACCCCGATTGGCGGCGTATTCCCTACAATCGTTTCGCCAGCGAATGAAGACGCCGCCCTGTCGCTTTTGGATATGCCGCTGAACATCCCCTCGCCCACGGCGGATTCAGGCAGCGCGCCGGCGGAGCTGGCGACGGCCACCAGCGCGCCGACGGCGACCGCCACCTCAACAGCGACCAACACAATGACCCCGCTTCCCGAAGCAACAGCGACCAGCAGGCCAGCGTCCACGCCGGCTGCTCCGCCAACCGCGGCTGTCGAATCGGATGCCGGCTCGACGCGCCCCATCCCCCCATCTGCTAGGATTTATGGCATCCTTCACCATCAGCAGACCTGGAATAACTGTGGGCCGGCGACGATCACCATGGCGCTGAGCTATTATGGCTGGACGCGTGACCAGGCTTTTGCCGCGGGGCGGCTCAAACCAAACCGCGAAGACAAAAATGTCAGCCCGGAGGAATTGGCTGCCTTCGTCGAAGAAGAAAGCAATGTCAAGGCGATCGTCCGCATGGGCGGTACGCTGGACTTGCTCAAGCGCCTGGTGGCGAACGAGTTTCCCGTTGTCATCGAGACGGCGGCCATGTTTGAAGCCTACGATTGGATCGGGCATTATCGCGCGCTCGTCGCCTACGATGATGCCTACGAGTTGTTCTATTTCTTTGACAGCTTCCTCGGCGTGGGCGACGCCGCCCAGGGCGTCAGCAGCAGTTACGCCGATGTCGACGCCAACTGGGGTGCATTTAACCGGACATTCATCGTCGTCTATGAACCGCAGCGCGAAGGGCTGCTGCGCGAATTGCTCGGCAGCTACTGGGTGGAAGCGGGGGCGGCGCGGATTGCATTCGAGACCGCTCGGGAAGAAGCGCGCCGCCAGCCACAGAACGCCTTCGCCTGGTTCAACATGGGGAGCTCTCTGGTCGCCCAGGGGCGCTATCAGGAAGCGGCGGCCGCCTTCGATCAAGCCAATCGCACCGGACAATTGCCCTGGCGCATGCACTGGTATCAGTTTGGTCCCTTTGAAGCTTATTTCCAGGTCGGCCGTTATGAAGATGTCTTAAGCCTGGTGCGGATTAACCAGAACAACGCGCGCGAGCTCGAAGAAACCTACTATTGGCAGGGGCGGGTGCTAGAGGCGCAGGGCAATCCGCAGGGGGCGGCGGCATCGTTCCGGCGCGCGCTGGGTTACAACCCGCATTTTGACGCGGCGCGCGAAGCGCTCGAGAGGCTGAACTAAGTATGCGCAAGCAAGTCACGCAAAAAACCAACTACAGTCCCTCGCAAGTCACGACTTGGCTCACACAAAATTATGAACCCGCAAAAATAGGAATCTGTAGGGACGTTTGACCCGCAGTGTCTACGCGCGGCGCCGAAACGCCCGTCCATGCGATAGCGCGGGCTTTCGGGCGAGACAAGAGTCGCGCAGACACTGACCGTCTCTCGCCCTGAGGCATTAGGAAATTGAATGGCAGCGCAGAGCAAGGATCGTTTGTCGCTTAGGCAGCGCAACCGCCGCATCGCCCGCTCTACCCTCACGGTCATGGTCGCCTTCGCCGCCGCCAAATTGATAAGCCTGGTACAGACTTTGATCATCGCGCGCGTATTCGGCGTCGGCAGCGATTTGGACGCCTACGTGGCCGCCAATCGCATCCCGGAGCTCATTGTCATTCTGATCTCCGGCGGCGCCTTGACGCACGCCTTCATCCCCATCTTCAGCGGCTTGCTGGCCAAAGGCGATCTGGATACCGCCTGGAAGCTGTCGAGCAATTTGATCAATGCCATATTTTCGCTGGCCCTTCTGCTCAGCCTGGCTGTCTTTGTCTTGGCGCCCTGGCTGGTGAGCAATGCGGTGGCCCCCGGCTTTGACGCGGTCACTGCGCGGAATACGGTTGATATGATGCGCATCTTGCTGCTGAGCACTATCATTTTCGCCGTAAGCGGCATTTTCAGCGGCATACTCAATTCGCATCAGCATTTTCTGCTGCCGGCGCTGGCGCCGATCATGTTTGACATCGGCATTCTGGCGGGCGTGCTCTTCTTGCTGCCGCGCTTCGGCGTTCATGGCATCGCCTGGGGCGCGGTTTTGGGCGCTGCCCTGCACTTCTCCATACAGCTGCCCGGGCTGCTTCGTTACCGGATGCGCTGGCGTTTCGAGCTGGGATTGAGCAACCCGCTGCTTTGGCGCGTCATCCGCTTGATGCTGCCGCGTATCGGCGGCCTGGGCGTTTTCAGTCTCAACTTTCTGGTCATGAACAACATCGCCTCGCGCCTTGGGGTCGGTTCGGTCAGCGCCTTGGACTGGGGCTGGCGGCTGATGCAGATACCGCAGACCCTGGTTGGCACGGCGATGGGCATCGTCATCTTCCCGACGCTGGCGGCATTGAGCGAAATGGATGACCTGGCGGGCAAGCGGGACGCGATGTCGGGCGCGCTGCGCTTTATCCTGGTCAGCAGCATTCCTTCCGCCATTGGTCTGATCGTGCTGGGACGGCCGCTCATCAGCCTGCTGGAACGCGGCGCGTTTGACAGCTCGGCTTCGGCGCTGGTTTACAGTACCCTGAGCATGTTCACGCTCGGGCTCATTGTGCATTCGGCATTGGAAGTCATCGCGCGCAGCTTTTACGCCGACAAGGACACGCTGACGCCCTTATTCGCCGCGCTGGGCGGCGCGCTGATCAATTTCACCGCCGCCATCCTCCTGAGCGATGCGCGCGCGGTGGACGCAAACGCGCTGCTGAACGCGGCGGCGGATGCCTTCCCCGCCCTCGGTTTGCGGCGCGAAATCGGGGAAGTGAGCGGGCTGGCGCTGGCCAATTCGCTGGGCGTCATGTTTGAGGTCCTTGCATTGCTGGTCATCCTGCGGCGCCGCTGGCATGGCATCGGGGAGAAGCAGCTGGCGCGCACGCTGGCGAAGACGCTGGCCGCGTCGCTGGTCATGGCCGCGGTCATCGTGCTCATCGACATGATCTGGCTGGCTATGGCGCCGGGGCAGGGCTTGACTTTCACAATGATGCGGCTTGCCGTCGAAGGCCTCATCGGCCTGCTCGTATTTTTCGTTGTCGCGCTTCTGCTCAAGATGAAGGAGATTTCGGAATTGTGGGCTATCATCAGACCGGTCTCGGCCAGCTAGAGAGGGGGCGCGCATGTCTATCAAAATCAAGTCACTGACGCTTGGGCCCTTCGCCACGAACGCCTACCTGGTCGCCGATACGCAGACGAGCAACGCCATCCTGATTGACCCGGTTGATGACGCGCCGGCGATACTGAGGGCGGCTGAAGCGGAAGGCTGGACGATCAAGCTGATGTTGGCGACGCATGCGCATCTCGATCATGTGCTCGCCAGCGGCGAGATTAAGCGGCAGCTGCAAATCCCCTTTCTGATTCACGAAGATTGTGAAACGCTGCTGGACGAGATTCCGCTCCAGGGGCTTTATTTTGGTTTGGGTGAGCTGCCGGCGGCGGCAGAGCCCGATCGCCTGCTCACAAGCGATTCGGAAGTCGTCGAGTTGGATTCGATTCGCCTGGAGAGCCTGTATACGCCGGGGCACGCGCCGGGGCACCTCAGCTTTTACCTGGCCGAGCAGAAGATACTGTTCAGCGGCGACAGCCTGTTCGCCGGCAGCATCGGCCGCACCGACCTGCCCGGGGGCGACCATCAACTGCTGATGCAGTCAATATTCGAACAGCTGATGGTCCTTGATGATGATGTGCAGGTGCTGCCGGGTCACATGGGCGTCACAACGATCGGGCGCGAGCGGCTGACTAACCCGTTCATTTTGTCCTATAACTCATGAGCGGGAAGAGCAATCCCCCGCCGGCGTCATGCGCATATTGACACTGTTTTTGGACGGTATCGGTCTCGGCGAGGACGATCCGGCGGTTAATCCCTTCGCCGCCGCGCGTACGCCCGTCATGCGCGAGCTCGCGAATGGTCATCGCTGGCTTGCGAAAACCGGCCGGCAGCGAAGCGCCTTGGCTCAATTTATCCCGACTGACGCGCGGCTTGGCGTCCCCGGCCGTCCGCAGAGCGGCACCGGGCAAGCCAGCCTGCTCACCGGCCTGAACGCAGCCGAGCTCATCGGGCGTCATTATGGCCCCAAGCCGGACGCCAAAACGCGCGCCACCATCGCCGAGCACAGCATTTTCAAGCGCCTGAGGCAACGGGGCAAATCCGCCCGACTGCTGACCGCTTATCCGCCGGGGCTGCTTGCCGATTTCGCCCGCGGCAAGACGCTACGATCGAGCGTCCAGCAGGCCGCCTTTGAGTCCGGCATCCCGCATTTCACGATAGAAGATGTCATCGCCCGCCGCGCCCTCACAGCCGAATGGACGCCCGACAGTTGGCGCCGACACCTGGCGATCCCCGGCTTGCCCGATTATGGCCCGCGAGAGGCTGGGCGGCTGCTGGTGAGGCTGTCTCGAGAATATGACTTCGCTTTCCATTCGCACTGGCTGACCGACCGCATCGGGCATCGTGGCACGCTGGAACGGGGCATTCGAGTCCTGGAGCGCTTTGATGACTTGCTGGGGGGCTTGCTGGAAGATTGGCGCGACGACGAAGGCATTGTCGCCATCATCAGCGACCACGGCAACATGGAAGATTTGAGCACGCGCCGGCATAGCTTCAACGATGTGCCGACTGTCGTCATCGGCGCGCGCGCCGCCGAGTTTGCCGCAGGCTTCCGCAGCCTGACGGATTATGTGCCCGCCTGTGATAGAATGCTCTTTGGCTGAACCCACACCGAAGAATTGAGACCTCCGTGAGCGACAAAATCAACCGGTCAATCTTCGCCATTGTCTTCGCGAGACTGGCCATCAATGTCACCAAGCGCTTTCCTTATCCCTTCGTCTCCCCCATCGGCGCGACTTTCGGCGTCTCGGCAGACAGCATTCAAAGCGTCATCGCGCTCAACAACGCGGCCGGTCTGCTAAGCCCCGTCCTGGGCACAGTATCCGAACATTATGGCAAAAAAGCGGTGATGGTTGGCGCGCTGCTGGTGATGACCGCCATGAGCCTTTTGGGCGCGCTTTTTTCCGACTACGGGGTGTTCGTGCTTGTCATGTTCGGCTTCGGCATCGGCAAGATCATTTACGATCCGACCTTTCAGGCTTATCTGGGCGACATCATCCATTTCAGCCGGCGCGCGCGTGTGATGGGCATCGCCGAGCTCAGTTGGGCGCTCTCCCTGGTGATCGCGGCGCCCGTCGCCGGTTTCCTCCTCGATGTCAGCACGTTGCGGGCCATCTTTGTTTTTCTGTCGCTTCTGCTGGCTTCAAGCGCATTGGCGCTCTGGCTCTTCGTCGTGGAGCCGGAGGATCGAAAGCGCTCCCAGGGAATGCGCCTGATGGGGCCGCTCGCCGCCATGCGCGTCGTCAGCGCCCGTCCGCCGGCTGTATTCGCGCTGGTTTTTACCCTCTGTCTGAACGCTGCGCATGAGATCTTTTATATCAACTACGGCCTGTGGATGGAAGACAGCTTTGGACTGGTGCTGACCGCGCTGGGCGCCGTCACCATCGTGATTGCGGTCGCGGAAGTTATTGGGGAGTTTATCGTCATCACCTTGGCCGATCGCCTCGGGACCAAACGGACATCCATGTGGGGCATACTGCTCGCCGCCGTCTGCTTCCTGCTCATTCCTCATCTTACCTTCAGCCTGCCTGTCGCCATGCTTGGCATCTTTGTCATGTTCATCAGCATCGAAACCTCCATCGTCGCCGCGTTGCCGCTATTCAGCGAAATCCTGCCCGATACGCGCGCGGTGATGATGAGCGCCAATGTGGGCGCGCATTCCCTTGGGCGTGTGATAGGGGCGGCGGCCGGCGCCTTGGTTTTCAAGCTCAGCGGCGGCAATTTCGTGCTGATCGGCATGATCGCGGGCTCGCTGGGTCTGCTGGCTTTTCTGGTGATGCTGCGCTTCGTGCCGGCCGGCGGCAGCCAAGCGCATTGAGGCGCGCGCAAGAAACGAACTACAGCCGCTCGCGAGTGACAACTCGGCTCACACAAAATTACGAACCCTCAAAAACAGGAATCTGTAGGGGCGTTTGACCCGCAGTGTCTACGCGCGGCGCTGAAACGCCCGTCCATGCGATAGCGCGAGGTTTAGGGCGAGACAAGGGTCGCGTAGACACTGACTGTCTCTCGCCCCTACAAATTTCTCTATGATTGCAGATGGAATTGGACAGGTTGATAAAATAAGAGAACACAGAGAACGAAGAGAAAGCCCGAGCAGATGTTTGGGATTTGCGGGCGTAACTTGCGAAGGGCGACAGATTTCTACTTAATTCGCCAAGAAAAGCTCCCCTTCCCTGATGATTCGGGAAGCATCCCCCGTGAGGCGGGGGACCGAGGGGGCACATGGCCGGGGGATGGGGTAGAAAAAGCGACAATTTCACTAGAGTACCGGACAAGCCTTACAGATTCGTTATTGAAGGGGATAGGTTATGGAGGCGGGAGGGCGAGACAAGTCCGCGCCCCTTCCGATTCGCTCTTGACGGGATTGCAATGGGATGGCCCAAGCCTTGTCTTGACTTAGCCGCGACGCTCGCCTAGAATCCTCTCTCGTTGTTCGCAACAGGATTGATCATGTTTGAATCTCTCAGTCAAAGACTCGACACCGCCTTTGAAGGCTTGCGCAAGGGCGGGCGCGTCAAGGAAGCGGATGTCAAGGCGGTCATGCGCGAAGTGCGGATGGCGCTGCTGGAAGCGGATGTCGCCTTGCCGATCGTCAAAGACTTCATCAAGGATGTGCGCGAGCGCGCCCTCGGCGAAGAAGTGCACAAGGCGCTTAAGCCGAGCGAACAGGTCGTCAAGATCATCCATGAAGAGATGGTCGATATGCTGGGCGAGCCGGGCCGCTTGAGCTTCAGCGGCAGCACGCGACCGCATGTCATCATGATGGTCGGTTTGCAGGGCTCGGGCAAGACGACGAATACGGCGAAACTGGCGCTGCATCTGCGGGCTGAAGGACGCAAGCCGCTGATGATCGCCGCTGATACCTATCGCCCGGCAGCCGTTGACCAGTTGGTCACGCTGGCGAAGCAGATCAACGTCCCCTACTACGAAGAAGGCGCGACCGCGGAACCGCCGGCGATCGTCAAGCGAGGGCTCAAGAAAGCGGCCGACGACGGCATTGATGTTGTGCTTGTCGATACGGCCGGTCGTCTGCAAATCGATGAAACGAAGATGGATGAGCTGGAAGCGATCAAGCGCATCGCGTCGCCAGCGGAAATCCTGCTGGTCGCCGATGCCATGACCGGCCAGGAAGCGGTCAGCATCGCGCGCGGCTTCAATGAGCATCTCGGCATCAGTGGCTTGATCCTGACCCGTGTGGACGGCGATGCCCGCGGTGGCGCCGCCTTGTCCATGCGGGCGGTGACGGGCGTGCCAATCAAATACATGGGCACCGGTGAAAAGGTCAGCGCCGATACGCTGGAGCTGTTCCACCCGGACCGCATTGCCCAGCGCATCCTCGGCATGGGCGATATCATGTCGCTGATTGAGAAGACCGAGACGATCTACGAAGAGGAAGAAGCCCTTCGCCTGCAAAGCAAGATCATGAAGAATGAGTTCTCTTTGCAGGATTTCCTTGAGCAGCTGCAAAAGATCCGCCGCATGGGTCCCTTGGGCAAGGTACTGGGCATGATACCGGGCATGTCCAAGCTGCAGATGCAAGCCGATTTCAACGATGAAGACATCGAGAAGCGCATCGCAAAGGTGGAGGCGATCATCAATTCGATGACGCCGCAGGAACGCCGCCATCCGCGTATTTTGAAAGCCAGCCGCAAGAAACGAATCGCCGCCGGCAGCGGTGTTGAAGTCCGCGATGTCAACGATCTGTTGAAGCAATTCAAGCAGATGAGCCGGCTCATGAATCAATTAAGCAGAGGGAAAATGCCCAATATCCCCGGCCTGTCAGCCTGAGCCGGAGCACAGGAGAAAAAGATATGGTACGCATTCGTCTACGCCGTCAAGGTTTGAAACGCCAGCCGAGCTACCGCGTCGTGGTCACTGACCAGCGGAAGGCGCGCAACGGCAGCTACCTGGAGAATATCGGCCACTACAACCCGCGCACGCGCCCGGCGACAGAAATCATCGCCGAAGACCGCGCCTTGTACTGGCTCAGCGTCGGCGCCCAGCCCAGCGATGCCGTGCGGCGCCTGCTGGAGCACACCGGCACCTGGGACCGCTTCCAGCGTCTGCGAGCGGGTGAAAGCCTCGAAGACCTCGTCCGGGAAGCGGATGAAAACCGCCCCGAATTGCCCAGCCCGAAGACCAATTATCCGGCCCCGGGCGATGGCGAGAGCAAAATCAAAGCACGCGAAGCCGCGCGCATGGCAGCGGAGGGCGACAGTTGAACGAGCCGTCTGACATGCCAACGATGGAAGAAGATCTGGTTCAATACATCGCCGAGAATTTGGTCAACGCGCCGGATGAGGTCAGCATAAAGCGCAAAGAGACCAGCCGGAGCGTTGTACTTGAGCTGTCGGTGGCTTCTGAAGATATGGGCCGCGTCATCGGGCGCAACGGCCGCGTGGCCAATTCAATACGCGCCCTGCTGCGCGCCATGCCGGCGTCGGATCATGAACGCGGGCGCGACCGGCGCCGACGTGTCATCCTGGAAATCGAATAGCGATTTGCCCTCAATCGATCGCCAAGATCCGAAGTTCCTCGTCATCGGCGAGATACTGCGTCCCCACGGCCTGCGCGGCGAGTTGCGCATGCGCGTCCTCAGCGATAATCCGGAACGCCTCGCTGAGCTTGATGCCGTCTATCTGGGCGAGTCGCCCAATGATACGACCCCCGAGCGGCGCGCCTTGCACGGCCTGCGCTTCAACAAGGAATATGCCCTCTTGCGGCTCGAGGGCTGTCGCAGCCGAAACGATGCGGAGACCCTCCGCGACGCCAAAGTCATGATCAGCATGGACCAGGCCGCCCCGCTGAATGATGGCGAGTACTTTCTCTTTCAGTTGCTAGGCATGAAGGTCGTCACTGAGGATTTTCAAGTCGGGACGGTTAAGGATGTACTGCAGACGGGCGCCAACGATGTCTACATTGTCGAAAGCGACGCTTACGGCGAAGTCCTGATACCCGCCCATGCGGAGACGATTGTAAGCATTGACTTCGACGCGGGCGTCATCAGAATGGTTTTGCCCGAAGGTCTGCTGCCAACCGACTGAACGCCCCGGAGCAAACTATCGGCAAATATGTTACCACAGTCCCTCGCGAGTCACGGCTCGGCTCACACAATAACGAAACCGCAAAATGGGATTCTGTAGGGGCGTTTCGCCGAAACGCCCGTCGGCGGTTTGACAGTGGGCGACTCAAGAGTCGCCCCTACAAAATCTTACGTATTTGGGGTTGATGAAATAATTCGAGGACTGGCTCAAAGAATTTCAACCGAAAGGGTACACTACCCGATGTCTGCTGCACTTGACAAAGAAAACCACAGCGGTATATGCTTTTGATGTTAACGCTTCCTTGACAGGCCTTTATGCAAACACAGCCGCATCAACAGTATTGGTTGGGACTTCATCTCGTCCCGAACTTCGGCGTCGCCAGGGTATCGCAGCTCCTGGCGCGCTTTGAATCGGCCGAGGCTTTATGGCTTGAGCCGGCCGCGAGCATAATGCGCCTTGATCTGCCCAAACCCTTGCTGCGCCAATTCTGCGAGGCGCGCCAAGCGCTTAACCTGGACGACGAGATGGAAGCGGTCGAGCGGGCCGGCGCCTCGCTGGTCACGCTGGACGACGCCGCCTATCCGCCCCTGCTGCGTCAACTCTCGGACAAGCCCGTGCTGCTTTATGTCCGCGGCCGGTTAGGCGCAAGCGAAGACAAATGCCTGGCGGTGGTCGGCACGCGCAAATCCAGCAAATACGGCTGGGACAGCGCCAGTCAGTTGTCCTTTGAATTGGCCGAGCAAGGTTTCACCATCGTATCCGGGCTGGCGCAGGGCATTGACGGGGCGGCGCATCGGGGCGCGCTCCGTGCTGGCGGCCGCACGATCGCTGTGATGGGCACGGGCATTGATGTCATTTATCCACGAGAAAACGCCGACCTGGCGGAGGAAATCCTGGATAAGGGCGCCATAATCAGCGAGCTGCCGCTCCGCGCCAAACCGCTTGCCAAGAATTTCCCGCAGCGCAATCGGCTCATCAGCGGGATGTCACTCGGCGTTTTGGTCGCCGAGGCGCCGGAAAAGAGCGGCGCGCTCAATACCGTATCGCACGCGCTGGAGCAGGGCCGCGATGTCTTCGCCGTGCCCCACAATATATTCAGCAGTTCCGGGCGCGGCTGCAACCGCTTGATCCAGGACGGCGCCAAGCTGGTTGCGACCCTCGACGACATCCTCGATGAACTGGAGTTCACCCACATCGAGGCGCAAACCCAGATTCAAACGCGAGAGCTCCATCCATCGAATGATACGGAAGAGGCGATATTGGGGCAGCTAAGCGCTGACCCGATTCATGTCGATATCATCGTGCGGCAGACGCAATTGCCGACCGCCACCGTCACCAGCACCTTGACCATGCTCGAATTAAAGGGACTTGCGGAGAGCGCCGGACCTATGCAATACTCCCGTGCGCGCTTTTTGGGCGAGTGAATAAAGCGAGACGATGAATCATTACTATGCCTTGATCGCCGCCGGCGGGCACGGAACCAGGCTGTGGCCGATGAGTCGGGCTCGGCTGCCCAAGCAGATGCTGCCGCTCGTCGATGACCACTCAATGTTCCGCACCAGCGTCGAACGCATTCACCCGCTGTTTGCTCCCGAAGATATTTTCGTCGTCACTGGGCGTGAACTGGTCGATGACCTGCAAAAGGAAGTGACAGAGATTCCGCGCGAGAATTTCATTGTCGAGCCCTACGCCAAGAACACCGCGCCCGCCCTCGCTCTGGCGCTGAGCCACATCCAGCAGCGTGACGAGGAGGCCACCGTCGCGATTCTGCCGGCCGATCATCATATCGTGCAGCGGGACAGATTCTGCCGCTTGCTGGAGGCCGCCTGGCACGTGGCGCAGGAAGGCAGAATCGTCACGCTGGGCATCTCCCCGTCATATCCCGCCACCGGCTTCGGGTATATTCAGCAGGGCGAATCTCTATCCCAGGTCAATGGCTTCAAGGTTTATCAGTCCCGGCGCTTCACCGAGAAACCGGATATCGTGCGCGCGACCCAGTTCCTCGCCTCGGGGCAATACAGTTGGAATTCCGGCATGTTTATTTGGCGGGCCGACCGCGCCATGCGGGATTTTGAACGCTACCAGCCGGCGATTTTCGCCATGTGTTCCTACTTGCAATCCGCCTTCGACGCGCCGGATTATGACGCGAAGCTGAATGACATCTGGGAGACGATGCCCAAGCTGTCCATCGATTTCGCCATCATGGAAAAGGCGGACAATATCGCCGTCATTCCGGATGATATCGGCTGGAGCGATGTCGGCAACTGGACTTCGCTTTATGATATTCTGCCGCAGGACAACTTCGGCAACTGCATCAAGGGCGACGCCAGCGATATTCGCGTCATCCTCGACACGCGCGACACCCTCGTCTTCAGCGACCGCCTGACCGTGGCCATCGGCGTGGAAGACATCGTCCTCGTCGATACAGACGATGTGCTGCTGATCTGCCACAAAGAGCGCACGCAAGATGTCAAGCAGGTTGTTGATTACCTGCGAGAAAACGGAAACGAAGAGTATCTCTGACAGCAGCCGCGCATCCACGAGGAAGGGATATGACCGAAAGCGCCAGCGAATCGCTCCAAGCGTATTGCGTGAAATGCAAGACAAAACGGGACTTGGGTTCGCCACTGCCGACATACACCAAGACTGGCACACCTGGCACGCGGGGCGAGTGCTCTGAATGTGGAACTACATTATTCCGCATGGGCGGGACCGCCGCCCACGAAGGCATCCCCAAACCGGAGAAGATTGAGCGCCCGAAGCGGAAGAAGACCAAGGCGAAGCCCCGCAAGAAAACCCGATCAAAGGCTAAAGGCAGGACTGCGGCGAACCCGAACGGCAAGCGGGAAAATGTTGGAAAGCTGGTCATCGTCGAATCACCAGCGAAGGCGCGCAGCATCGGCGGTTATCTGGGGGCTGGCTACACGGTGATGTCCTCATTGGGTCATGTGCGGGATTTGCTGAAGAGCCGGCTGTCTGTGGACGTCGAGAACGATTTCGAGCCGAGATACCGCGTTCCAAATGAAAAGAAACCTGTATTCAAGGAACTTAAGGCGGCCGTTGATGGCGCGGAGGAAATCTTTCTCGCCACCGACCCGGATCGCGAAGGCGAAGCCATCGCCTGGCATATCGTCGACGAAGCGGAAGTACCCATGCGGACCGTCAAGCGGGTGGTCTTCCATGAGATCACCGAGGGCGCCGTCGCTGACGCCTTCTCCCATCCACGCCAGATCAATATGGATTTGGTCAATGCCCAACAGGCAAGGCGCATACTCGACCGACTGGTGGGTTACCAGGTATCGCAATTGCTTTGGTCCAAGGTGCGCGGCGGTCTCTCCGCCGGGCGCGTGCAGAGCATCGCCTTGCGCCTGGTAGTCGAGCGGGAGAAAGAGATCGAAGCGCATGTGCCGGTGGAATACTGGACCGTGGACGCTGAACTGGCGAAACAGGGCGCGGCCGATCAGAGCGGACGATTTACGGCAAGTTTGGTGAAAATCGCCGACGCCAACGTGGTCTACAACAGCAAGGGCGACAAGCCACCGGTGTTGGACAGTGAAGCTACGGTACGCCCGCATGTGGAGGCCTTGCTCCAAAGTCGCTTTGTGGTGGAGGCGGTCAAACGCGGGACGCGCCGGAAGCGCCCGGTGGCGCCCTTCACGACCAGCACATTGCAGCAAGCCGCTTCCAACCGCCGCGGCCTCTCCGCGCGCCGCACGATGCAGATCGCGCAGCAGCTCTATGAAGGCATCAATATTAGCCAGGGCAACGCGGTCGGCCTGATCACCTATATGCGCACGGACAGCGTGCAAGTCTCCAATCAGGCGGTCGCGGACGCGCGGGCATACATCGTCAAAAAACACGGCAAGGAATACATGCCCGCGAAGCCGCCAACATACAGAACCAAAACACGAGGGGCGCAAGAAGCGCACGAAGCCATTCGCCCCACCAGTGTGCAGCGGACGCCGGAAGCGATGAAGCCCTTTCTGGATCGGGCGCAGCTGCAGCTGTATACGCTGATCTGGCAGCGATTCGTCGCCAGCCAAATGTCGCCCGCCATCTACGACACGCTCAGCATCGATGTGCGAGCGGGGCAATCAGCAAGCGAATTGCCGTATCTCTTGCGCGCTTCCGGCAGCAAGCTAAAGTTCGCCGGGCACCTGGCCGTCTCGGGTGATGAGGCGCGGCGCAGCTCCGACGCTGGAGCTGGGGCTAACCAGGAGTTTCCCGATCTTCAAGCGGGAGAACGTCTCGATCGGAAGCGAATACTGCCGAAGCAGCATTTCACGCAGCCGCCGCCGCGTTACACCGAGGCCAGCCTCATTAAGCAGTTGGAAGAAAAAGGCATCGGGCGTCCCAGCACTTACGCCCCGACGGTCAGCGTCATACAAACGCGCGATTATGTCACGCAGACAGAACGCAGACTGATGCCCACGAAGACGGGGCGGGTCGTCAGCGATCTGCTGGCCGAGTATTTTGATGTGGAAATGGACTACGCCTTCACCGCCAACATGGAAGACCAGCTCGACGAGGTATCCAAAGGCAAGCTGGAATGGCGGCCTATGCTTGACGACTTCTACCATCCATTTGAAGAACGCCTGAAGAACGCGCGAGAAACAATGCCCAGGCAGAATATCGTCGAAAAAGTAGGGCGCAAATGCCCCAGTTGTGAAAACGGCGACCTGGTCATCAAGCACTCCCGATATGGCAAATTCATCGGCTGTTCCAATTATCCGGATTGCAAGCACACCGAGCGCTATCTGGAGCGCATGGGATTGCTTTGCCCCCAGTGCGGCGCGGCAGACGGGGGCGAAATCGTGCGGCAGCGCAGCCGCAAGGGGCGCGTCTTCTACGGATGCAGCCGTTATCCCGATTGCGATTATACGGTCTGGCGGCTGCCCAAAGGCCTCACTCGGCTCGAAGAGCAAGGCGATGAGGCGCCCGCGAAAGAACAGGCCGTCGTTTAAGCGGCGGCTTCATTTGGCTTAGATTTCAAGGCTGTCAATGCCAGAGAGGCCACAGTGCCGCCGGTGTGCTCTTTTGCGGCGACCCCGCCATTTCAGTCTTCAATCACATCGAATTTGTAGGGGCGAGACTTGTCTCACCCGCACGCCACCCCATAAGCCAGCGGTCGTTTCAGCGCCGCGCACAGGTCGCGTAGACACTGACCGTCTCTCACTCCTACAGATTCCACTCCTTTTGATGCGATTGCCCTGAGGCTGCTCGCTTCTTGCTTTGCGCCGATTTATAAGTCTGTCTATACTGAATGTTGTTGACGCGCGACGCCGCTGTCGCGCATCACTTCCGGACGTCTTGTCTCAGCAATATTGAGAACCCTGGACTCGAAAGGTTGTAGCTCATGAGTCTTCAAGGTCAGGAAATCGATCGCCCGCAATCGGTCCAACAATCGGCCAGCGCGCCGCTCGGGGGGAAATCCGCCAGCGGAATCATGGCTTCCAATCCACGCATCCAGCAATTGATCGAAGCGGGTCCTAAACGGAGCACAGTCCTGCTTGTCATCCTCGGCATGGTGATCGGGATGATGGCCGCTTATGTGGTGATCCCCACGGAGTTCACCGGCGCATCGCCGCGCCACATGAGCCGGCAGGCGATTGAACAGTGGGTGCGCATGGTCGCTGTAGGTCATTCGGCGGATGTGCGCTATGACGACAGCAACGCCCTGCTCGTGCTGCAGCAAATCCCAAGCCCGCAGTTGGTGGTGGAGGGCTTGGCGGTGAATGCGGGCGTCCCGGCGGCCGAGCGCGCGGCCTTGGAAGCGCTGACCGAGATTGACGGCTATGCCACGCTTGTCGGCCCGCTCGCGCCTCAAGATCCCGGGGTTTTCGTCAGCGCCTTGCAGGTCGTCCTGGCTTTGGCCGCGGTAACGCTTGCGATTCCAATTCTGACGATAGCTGGTCGGACGATTTACCCGACCCGGGACCGGGCCGGCGCGCCGCCAGCGCCGGAGCGGACCGCCAGTCCACAAGCGTCCCCGTCGACAGCGGCCGCGCCTGTGCCATATCAAGCCCAAAGCGAGGCGCAGCCCATTACGTCCTGGAGGGAGGAGGAGACGGAAAAGAGCGCTACGCTGCATCCGCAATACGGCGTACCCGTGCTGCACACCGTCTCAACCTACATCAAGGGACAGAATTACGACGACTCCTTCGCGATCGAGATGGGGCCGGAGCAAGGGGGGCAGTTCCTCGGCGAGACCGGCATTTCGGTCGCGACGCGGGTTGGCAATGAATTGCAATCGGTCGAGTTCTGGGGCTTTGACATGGCGTCTCAGGAGACGATCACCAAGGTCTACGCCGCGCCCGCCGCCCTGAGCGACCCCAGCCTGCTGGCGGCGGTTGCCAACCGGGTGAAAGATCCGACGACGGACATCATCGCCGCGGAGCCTGGCGCCAGATTGATCATCGACGGCAGCGCTGTTCAGATCCAGGCGGAAGTCAAATCGGTCGCTTGCAACTATGGCGGCGGCACGCCCAACAGCGGCATTGAAACTTTGCAGATTGAACTGCTCGCCTGGCATAAGCAGAATCAAGGCGCATCCCTGCCCGCGGCCGGCTACCCGGCGCCAGCGAGCTCGCCTTTCAATGAATACGCGGACTTGCAGATGACACCGCCATCGCGGACGGCATCGCCCGCGCCACCGCCGCCAGCTGGAGGCCTGGGCACAGCGCCTCGCCCTTCCAGCGAGCCCAAACGGCCGGAAGACGAAGAAGAAGATCCCTTCGGCGGGACCGGCAACTTCATGCCCTACTCCTAAATGAGACAAGCCCCATCGCACAAGACGGGGCTTGTCACTTCGCACGTCGCGGAAGACAGCTTCGTCCGCGCCGCCAAGCCGCTAGCGTATATCGACGATCTTGAATTTAATCTCGCCGTCCGGCGTCGCCACTGAAACCTTTTCCCCGAGTTTCTTGCCCATCAGCGCGGAACCGATTGGGCTTTTCTCCGAAATCTTGCGCTCGCGCGGGTTGGCTTCGGCGCTGCCCACAATGCGGTATTCCTCGTCGACGCCCTCGCCATCTTCTTGAATCACGACTGTCGAGCCGATGCGCACCTCATCGCTGCGGCCGCTGTTTTCGACGACGATCGCTATGCGCAGAATAGACTCAATCTGCTGGACGCGCCCTTCGATAAAGCCGAGCTGCTCCTTGGCGTCGTGGTAGTCCGCGTTCTCCTTCAAATCGCCTTGTGCGGCCGCCTCTCTCAGCTTCTGCGCCAAAGCCGGGCGGCGCGTTTGGGTCAACTGCCTCAGCTCTTGGCGCAGGGCGTCTTCACCCTCTTTGGTCAAATAAGTTTCTTCTGATGCCATGCGTAGCTTCTCTCAACTTCATCGCCTGATTGGCCGGCCAGCGCGCCGGGCGATTCATCCCGGTATTGCTTGACCAGCGCGCGAACATTGTGCTGATGCAGCTGTTGAACGACCCCGTTCAACAGCACGTGGCTCTTGCCGCAAGATGCCAGCGAGATCTGATTTTCTATGTCTTCCTGCCCTTTATCCAGTGCGGTTTTCACCGTCTCGTTGACCTTGCGCAGGTACTCCAGGTCGCTCGCTATCTTCTCCGGCACTTCGCCGCGCAATATGATATCGCCATGCCCCTGCACAATGTTTTCGTACTCGCCTTCAAGCAGGCGCGTCAACGAGCCCACAAAATCGGAAAAACTGCCGTCAACAAAATAGGGTATCGGCATCACCGTATCGGCGGCGAACAAGACTTCTTCTTCTTCCAGCAGGCAGGTTATGGAGTCGGGGCTGTGTCCCGGGCTTTCGCGCAGTCGAAAATTCGTCGCGCCAATCTTGAGCGTCATCTCCCGCTCAAATGTGATATTGGGCAAAACCAGCTCGACCGGCTCGAATTCAACGGCGGCTTCCTTCAATTGCCGCAGGCTTTCCCGTCCCCGCTGATCGAGCATTTCGCGGCAGAGTTTGTGTGCAATAACCTGGGCGCCCGGGAAGAAGCAGGTGCCTGTGCTGTGATCGGCATGAAAATGGGTATTGATAACATAGTTGACCCTGGAGCTTAATCCCTCTTCCACATAGCGGCGGATCCGCATGGTCTCTTCGGGATAAAGCAAGGTATCAATCAATACCGCGCCATCCGCGGTCAATACCAGGCCGGCTGTCACCTGGGCATATTGGTGACTTCGGAAAACAAAAACGTGATCCGTGATGCGTTCGCGCTGTATCAAGAGAAAAGGCGGTTCCGTCATTCAGGCTGGCGACCTGCGCAATGAGTATAGAAGGCGGGCGCATGAAAATCAAGTGACCGCGCCTTCGCGGCGGGGCAATCGCAGCAAATTGTTTTTCACTGCAGAATACACAGAGGGTTGCGTAGACACTGACCGCCGGCACAGCGGTTTATGCAGCGCGAATCAGCCCCCAATTATTCGTCCAACACGATTTCGACAAAGGTCGTTCGATAAGCCTTGACCTGCACGCTGTCCCGAAAGACCGGCAGACCGCGCTCGTTCAAGACCAGAATCTCATACTCATCCGGGCGCAAGTCCGCCAGGACGAAGCTCTCGCGCCAGACTGGATCACCGCTTACGACCTCGCCCCCGTAGGTGAAGACATCCCGGCTGACAGTATCCGAGCGAACAGTGAGACGCCGTCCATAGATGGGCTCGCCGTCCTGATTGCGCAGTGAGCCCGCGATCAACCCGCGATCGATGTAGTGCTGCAGCCACAGCTCCGGATTGCGCGTCTGCCGAAAGTCGAAGGGATCGCCGACCCGCACTTCAAAATGCAAGTGGGGGCCAATCGCGACTCCGCTCGACCCCACGCTTCCAAGACGGGCCAAATCTTCAACGACCTGCCCCAATTTCACATCGACCGCTTCAAGATGCCCGTATAGCGTATAAATTCTTCGACCGCGCAAGGAACGGATATCATGCGCCAGCACGACAACATTGCCATAGTAGTCAAGCTGCGGACCCAGCTGCGTTTCCGTATCGTCGCCGGCGAAGACAACTCGGCCGGCCTTGGCGGCAAACACGGGGGTTGCGCGCGCATTGACAAACTCGACGCCCAAATGGACGGGACGCGAGTTCATAGCATTGCCGCCATAAGCGTAGCTGCGGTCAATCCAGTGCGCATAGCCCTCCAAGAGTTGAATTGGACGATGCAGCACATTGTGCTCGACGGGTTCAATGTCCGCGCTGGTCGGCGCCGTCAAGCGCATCTGATGGCCCGCGATCGCCGCATCCTGCGCCGCAACCAACGGGCATGCCAGCAGAAACGCCAACATAAGGCAGAGTTTGCGACAGTGTATACCCATTTTCGGCATGTTGGATCCGTTATCAGCTATTCGCTATCGTGAAATCGATACTGCCTGTCGCTTCGCCATCGACATAGAGCGTCGCCGAATAGCTGCCGGGCAGGAAGGGAAAATCCACCGGCGTGGCGAAAAACCAGATGCACACAAATGACCGCGAAAAATCAGACAGCCAGTCGACGCGATATATCGTACGCCCGTCGAATTGCCAGTCCGCTTCAAAGAGCGTGCCGGACCGCAGCGATGCAACGCGCGCTGTGACATAGACGCGCTCGCTGTCGGGGCTGAATTCTGTGACGGTCCCAGCCGAGCAGCCGCTGTCGGGATCGGTGCTTTGCGCCGTCGAGAGGTTTGACACGCGCATCTCAGGCTCGGGGACGGTTTGCGCAGGCTCATCATCCATCATGTCATCTTCAAGCGAGCCACCCATATCTTCCGCGCTGACGACAACGGCGCGCACCTCCGGCGTGCCGGTGTAATTGGCGCGCAGGGTTGCGCCCAGGGCCGCGTTGACCGCCGACAGCTCCGAGACGCGCGTGCCAGCCGCCGCCAAGGTCTCGACGACCATGCTCCGTTCCGCCGTCGCCGCAGCGCGTATCGACCGGCTCTCCGACGCATACATGGTCAGGTCGGCGTCAATCGTGGCAATGCCTTCGCCGCCGCTGATCGCTTGACAGCCCGCCAAGAGCGACAAACCGACAAGGCTGAACAACCTGAAGCGGCTGCGGAACCGAAGCACGTGAGCACCTTAAGACGAAGCATTGATAATTGCAATTGACACAGCGAATTATATCAGGTCAGAGAAGCGAACGCTGGCCATTGGGCTGACGCGATTCACGCTGTCAATTGCCCGACAGGCTTGATGAGGTCAGGTCTTTCTGCTATGATTTTTAGAGATTGCCCCCGTAGCTCAGGGGATAGAGCGCTGGTTTCCGGAACCAGGCGCACAGGTTCGAATCCTGTCGGGGGTGCATATCAGGCTTTGCTCAATGGCCGGCGGGCTTCCCCGCGCTTGCGGCGGTCCTCAATTGTCATGCCGCGCCCGAAACTCCTCCATGTCGATGACAGTCTTGTCCCGCCGAGATTCTTCCGCGGCAAATGCGAGCAAGTGGCTCTCCAGGGACTCGCGCGCCGTTGTCACGCTGTCGTCTGGTTTGCCATTGAGCGTATTGACAAAGCTGCGCACGATGCCATAGTCGCCGCCGCCGTGTCCGCTGCTGTCGCGAGCGACCACCGGGACGTCTTCGACTTTCCCGCTCAAATGATGATGCAGGCGAATCTCATGGCCACGCGCCGAGAACTTGCCGTAGAGCGTCGCTTTCGTGCCGTCCCAGCGCATCGTGCGGCATTCTTCATCACTCTGCCCGTTCATCACCAGCGTCACAGTACTGCCATCTTCCAGCTCCATGTTCACCGTTTGATGGTCGACCACATCGTTGTCACAGTGATACACGCAGCGGCCGTACCAATCCGTCTTCAGCTGCTCCAGCCGCGCCGCGGCCGTCGGAGACGCGGACAGGGCATTCTGTGGCCAGCCCTCGCCATCGCGGACATAGCGTTTGGTCGCCTCGTATTTGCAGCTGTCGGCAACGGCGCAGCCATCGGTGCAGCGCTCGGTAGCGCCCGCGGGCGCATTCTCCGGGCGGAAGTGAATCAAGCTGCCGAAGGACTGCAGATAGGCGACTCGCTTCTGCAATATCCACAGCAGAATATCGAAATCGTGGCAGCACTTGCTCAAGATCATAGGGCCGGAAGTCGCTTCGTTTCGCCAATTGCCCCGTACAAAGCTGTGCGCCATGTGATAATAGACGAGGTTCTCGCGATGGCTGACGCTGATGATGCGGCCCAGCGCCCCAGACTGAACGACCTGACGCAGAGCCTGCCAGAAAGGCGTATAGCGCAGCACATGGCATATTTGCAGGAGGCGGCCCGTTTCTTCCGCCTTGCGAACCAGGCGCAAGTTCTCTCCCAAAAGGGGCGCCATCGGTTTCTCCAGCAGCACATCATAACCCATATCCAGCATTTTCATCGTCGACTCGTAGTGCATGCGGTCCATCGTGCAATTGATGATCGCGCTGGCTTTCTTCGGCCCGCTGGCAAGCAGCGACTGCCAGTCGTGATAAACCATTGTCTGCGTCAAATTGTGCTCGCTCAAGAAGCGCTCGCGGCGCATAATATCCGGCTCCGCGACGCCGACAACGCGCATTTCGCGCGGGTGCGCCTTCGCAAATCTGCCATAGACCAGCCCGCGGCCTCCCGCGCCTACAACAATGGTATCGATCGCCGCCATGGGTCCTGCCCCTCTATAATTCTTCCGTTAAGATTGTACTGTAATTTTGGGTTGCAGTCTGCTGACGACCGAAGAGAGGAGAGGTTGACTTATTCGCGGGCGTTTCAGCGAAACGCCCCTACAATTCTTCTAATAGTAAGATTTCAATTACTTACTTGGTTTTACTGAGAAGACTCACAGTTTGCGTTCCTGGCTTGGCTGAATTTCACCATGCCAACGGCGGACAGCCATGTCGAAGGACATTGCCATTGGCCGTAATATCGGCGGCGGCAGGCTGTCATCCGCCCTCGTCTGGCGCCATAAGGAGAAATTGAGCAGCGCATGAGAATCGCAATTACCGGCATCGCCACCGAGAGCTGCACATTCTCGCCGCTGCCCACCCGGCTGGAAGATTTCCGGCTGACGCGCCCGGGCGACCCGCATTTCACCGAGCTCTACCCATTTCTGCCAGGATTTTCCGGCGTGGAATTCCATACCGCGCTGACGGCGAAAGCCATGCCCGGCGGCCCCGTCGAAGCGGCGGCATACGACGCGCTCAAGGCGGAATGCCTTGACCGGCTGGGGCGCCTGCTCCCGCTGGACGGCGTTTACCTCGATATGCATGGCGCAATGAATGTGGCCGGCATGGACGATGCCGAAGGCGACTTCATAGCGGCAATTCGCGCGCTTGTCGGCCCCGCCCCGCTCCTGTCCGCCAGCTACGATTTGCATGGCAACGTCTCGCAGCGCGTCATGACCCATCTCGACATCATCACCGGTTACCGAACCGCGCCGCATGTCGACGCCGTCGAAACGCGTCAACGGGCGCTGTCGCTGCTCCTGCGCTGCCTGCGAGAAGGCATGCGACCAGAGAAGGCCTTCGTGAAAATACCGCTCGCCTTGCCCGGCGAAATGACCAGCACCGAATGGGAGCCCGGAAGGAGCGTCTACGACGCCATCGAGCGCGAACTCGCCGGCGACCGTGTGATGGACGCCACGATTCAAGTCGGTTACGTCTGGGCCGATGAGCCGCGCATGAGCGCTTGCGCCATCGCTATCGGGCGGGACCGAGACGCGATTGCTGCGGCGGCGCGGCGGCTGGCCCGCTTGTATTGGCGGCATCGGGCCGACTTCGATTTCGGCGTCGAGGCGCTCTCGGTGGATGAGTGTCTTCAGCGCGCGCTGGCCGACGATGTTCATCCCGTGTTAATCAGCGATTCGGGCGACAACCCCACAGCGGGCGGCGTCGGCGATGTCACGCACTTCCTGGAACGCGCCCTCGCCTGCAAGCCGCCGGACATGATCTACGCAAGCATCCCTGATGCCGAAGCGGTGAATCGCTGTATCGAGGCGGGCCTGGACGCTGAGCTGAAGCTGGAAATCGGCGGGGTGATGGACAGGCGAAACTCGCGCCCTTTGACGCTGCGCGGACGGGTGCGCTTCATCAAGAGCGGAGAGCGCAATCCGCAGGCCCTGCTGCAAGTGGACGGCATCGGCATCATCCTGACAGCGGCGCGCACAGCCTTCCATCACAGACAGCAGTTCCTTGATCTGGGCATCCTGCCGGAGGCGCAGGAAATCATCGCGGTCAAGATCGGCTATCTCGTGCCCGAGCTCAAGGCGATGGCGCGCAAAAGCTATCTGGCGCTTTCCCCGGGCGCGGTCAATCAGGATATTTCATCGCTGCCGTTCAAGCGCATACGGCGTCCCTGTTATCCTTTTGACCCCGACATGAACTGGAGTCCGCAGGTTCAGCTTTTCTAGCCTGCGATGCTCCTGGCGCCGGCGCTCGGACTGTGTTCGTTCGCGCGCCTGGCGCTGCATTTGGCAATATTGACCAAAATACTGGTATACTAAATTGGGCCTCGTCTCAGAGGCAGACCACATAAACTTAACAAGGAGCATACCATGAAGAAACTCATCTCAGTCCTCCTGCTTCTCGCGTTCTTCTCTGTCCTTGGGGCCGGGGCAAGCGCGCAAGAAGGGGGCATTTTAATCGGAACGAACTTCGGCGGCGACCCAACCACCATCAATCCTCTGCTCACCAACAACACGGTCGATCTCTCGCTGACCGAATTCCTCTTCCCCAGCATCTACAACATTGATCCGGAAACGCGCGCGCCGATGAAAGGCGGACGCAACGACCAGGACAATGGCCTGGCGCTGGATTGGACGCTTTCCGAAGATGGCCTGACATACACCTTCACCTTGCGCGACGATGTCACCTGGAACGACGGCACGCCCGTAACCGCCCACGACTACCAGTTCACCTTTGAAGCCCTGGCCAGCGGCGAAACCTCCTCGCCCCGCGGCAGCGTCCTGCAAAGCGTGGAAAGTGTCGAAGCGATTGATGACAGCACCCTGGTCGTCAACCTGAAGCTGGCATCCTGCCGCGCATTGGACGAGTTGGACGATTTCGGCATCCTGCCCAAACACCACATTGAACCGCTCATCGCTGGCGACTTCGCCGAGATGGACAATCTGGAATACAACAAGAATCCGGATGTCACCTCCGGCGTCTTCAACTTCGGCGCCCTGGTCGCCGATGAACAGACCAGCATGATCCGCAACGAAAACCACTGGATGTCGGTCTCGCCCGAAGGCTATATCCTGCGCAATGTGCCGGATCAGTTGGTCGGGATCGAACAGTTCCTGGCGGGCGAGGTCAATTCGGTGGGCACGGCCGGTTCCGCTTCGGTGCCCGCTGTGCGTATGCAAGAGTTCCGCGATCGCGCCGAAGCCGGTGAATTCCAGGTCTACGAATATGTCGATGACGGCTTGACCTTTGTCGGCTTTAACCTGGCCGACCGCAGCAACCCGATCAATGGCCTGGATGAAGACGGCAATCCAGCCGATCAAGGCAAGCACCATTTCTTCGGCGATATCCGCGTACGCCAGGCAATCGCCCAAGCGGTGAATTATGCCGACATCATCGAAGGCGCGGCTGAGGGCGAAGGCGTCCAGGTCAACAGCTTCGGCACCCCCGCGCTCTGGGGCTACGATGCCAGCATCGAACCCTGGCAGTACAACCCCGAGGCGGCCGTAGCGCTGCTGGCGGAAGCCGGTTTTGTCGACCATGATGAAGACCCGGACACGCCCCTCGTGGCCACGGAAGACGCGCTTTACGCCGAAGCCGGCGCCGAATTCGCCTTTGAATTGCTGACGAACTCGGGCAACCTCGTGCGTGAAGCGGCCGGCACGGTCATCCAGGATCAGCTGGGGCAGATCGGCATCGCCGTCGATTTCCAGACGATCGAATTCGGTCCCCTGGTCACCTTCCTGCTGGGTCAAGACTTTGACGCCATCATGATCGGCTTCACCAACCTCGCCCAGGACACCGATGCGCGCAACGTTTTCACGCCGGTTGGCGATACGGTCGGCGGCGGCTTCAACTTCGTCTCCTATCGCAATGACCGCGTGACCGCGCTCTACGATGAGGCGCTTTCACTGCCGGGCTGCGACTTGTCCGAGCGGCAGGCGCTCTATCACGAAATCAGCCAGATTTTGCACGACGAGCTTCCCTGGTGGTGGCTATTCGCCCCCTTCTCGATGTACGCGGAATCCAATGCCGTGCAGAACTGGATGCCCTATGCGGAAACCCGCTACGCCAACATGGCCAATCTCGCCATCAGCCCCTGACATCCTGACATAAATGGCAAGGGAACGCGCTGGTTTGCGCTGGCGCGTTCCTCCTCGTTGCCCGCCCGCCCATTCGGACACAGAGATTGATCATGATCAAATTCATCATCCGCCGTCTCGTTCAATCCATCCCGACATTTTTTGGCATCACGCTGCTGTCTTACCTGCTGCTATGGCTGGCGCCGGGCAGCGTCGTCGAACGCCTTTATTTGGCGCCGAACATCAAAGCGGAAACCCGCGCGCGCCTGGCCGCCCAGTTGGGCATAGACGACCCCTTCCACATCCAGTATCTGCGCTGGCTAGCGGGGGACGACTGGCTGCGCTGGGATAATGATGGCGATGGCATCGCCGATGCGTCGTTCACGCCACTCGCGCCGCTGGATGAGGATGGCGATGGCCTACCGGAGCCGCCGGGCGACAACTACGGCATCCTGCGCGGCGATTTCGGCCGCTCATTCGTGAAGAAACAGCCGGTGCTGGAGGTCTTTCTGGCGAACTTGCCCGCCACGCTTGAGTTGGGCATCGCCGCCATCCTGACCTCACTGGCGATCGGCATCCCCGTCGGCGTCCTTTCCGCCGTGACGCGGGGGCGCCTCTTCGATAATGTTTCACGCGTCATGGCGGTGATCTTTGACGCGGTGCCGAACTTTTATTTAGCCTACATTCTTATATTCATCTTCGCCGTCCAGCTGGATCTGGTGCCGATTGGCGGCCGCTGCGTGCCCAATCTTTACGGGGTCTGTCCGCCATTTCACGTCCGACTGAGCTATCTGATCTTGCCCACCTTCGTTTTCGCCGCCGGCTTTATCGCTCTTTTTTCGCGTTATGTACGCACCTCCACCCTGGAAGTGCTGAGCCAGGATTACATCCGCACCGCCCATGCCAAAGGCTTGTCGCCGCAGGTGGTCAATTTTCGGCACGCCATGCGCAACGCCATGATGCCCGTGGCTACGCTTCTGGGACCCATCATCACCAATGTTTGGGCCGGCGCCATCGTGATCGAAACTGTTTTCGCCTGGCCGGGCCTGGGGCGCATCGCCTTCACATCCGCCATTCAGCAAGATTACCCTGTCGTCATGGGCATCGTCATCTTCGCCTCGTTGGGCACAATCCTGGGGTTCCTGCTATCCGACATTCTCTACGTCATGATTGATCCACGCATTCGCATTCATTAGGAGCCGCCGATGCAGGTTGACAAGCTCAAGCTCAAACTCGACGCTGAAGCAACCCTGCGCAGCCGCTCCCTAACGGACCTGGCGCTGGCGCGGCTGTGGCGGGACCGCCTGTCCATGACGGCGATTGCCGTGCTGCTGTTCTTGACGGCCGCGTCCATTGCCGCTCCGCTTATCACCGGCGCCCTGGGCGTCGACCCCAACACCACTGACGCGTCGGGTTCAAAATACCTGTCCCTCTTCAGCGAGGGCCACCTGCTAGGCACGGACAATCTGGGGCGGGATCACCTGGCGCGCTTGCTTTATGCCGGCCAGGTTTCGCTTTTCATCGGTTTCATGTCCGCCTTTCTCGCTTTGGTGATCGGCGTGACCCTGGGCATCCTCACCGGTTATTACGGCGGCGTCATCGACGATATCGTCAACTGGATTATCACCACGCTCAACGCCATTCCCGGGCTGGTGCTGCTGATTGTAATCTCCGCCGTATTCAGGCCGGACGCCAATTCGCTGATTCTCGTCATCGTATTCTTGACCTGGACAGCGACAACCCGCCTCGTCCGCGGCGAGACCTTGGCCATCCGCGCGCGTGAATACATCGTGAGCGCGAAAGCCATCGGCGCGTCCGATTTCCGCGTCATGCAGGTCCACATATTGCCCAATGTCTTCTCGCTGACGATCGTCACGTTGGCGCGCAACATTGGCATCGTCATGCTGATTGAGGCGGCGCTGAGTTTTCTCGGGCTTGGCGTACAGCCGCCGACCGCCACCTGGGGCAATATGCTCAGCAAATCGCGCGAGTTCATCACCATACAGCCCCATCTGATGATTCTGCCCGGCTTGCTGATTACGGTGGTCGTGCTCTGTTTATACATCATCGGCGACGGCCTGCGCGACGCCTTTGACCCAACCGCGTCTGACTGAGGCTGATTCCTACACTTCCAGCGCGAGACTATGGGCGCAGTACTGTGAATTGTCCATGACGCCGGCAATATGTCTAGGGACGAGACGGTGGCGCGCCCGCCTCTAATCAGTCGAAAACCGATATTCAGTAGTCGACTCGAATCGCTGGCCCGGGCGCAGCACGGTCGAGGGAAATTCCGGCTTATTGGGCGAGTCGGGGAAATGCTGCGTCTCCAGGGCGAATCCATCGCTTTGGCGGTAGAGCCGTCCGCTTGAGCCAACCAGCGTCGCATCAAGAAAATTGCCGGCGTAAAATTGCAGGCCCGGCTCCGTCGTCCACACTTCAAGCACCCGCCCCGACACCGGCTCATAGGCGCGAGCGGCCAGCCCGAGTTCCCCGTCTGATAATCCCGCGCGATTCAAAACAAAATTATGGTCGTAACCCTGGGCTGCGATTATCTGCGGATGGGACGAGCGCTGACCGGATCCAATCGTTTTGGGCTGGCGGAAGTCAAATGGCGTGCCGTCCACCGGCGCTTTCTCACCGGTCGGGATCTGCCGCGCGTCCGTCGGCGTGTAATGATCGGCATGCAGCGTCAGGATATGATCGTAAATTGTGCCCTCGCCCTCGCCCATCAAATTGAAGTAACTGTGATTTGTCAAGTTGACCACGGTGGGCGCGTCAGTCAGAGCCGCGTAGTCAATTTGGAGCGCATTGCCTTCGCTCAAGCTGTAGCGGACGCTGACATCAAGATTGCCCGGGTAGCCCTCTTCGCCATCGGGGCTGCGATAGCTCAGTTCGAGCGCGCTATCCGATTCGCTGACCGTCCATATTCGCTTGTCAAAGCCGACTTCCCCGCCATGCAGGGAATTCTCGCCGTCGTTTTTGAAAAGCCGATAATCGACGTCATCCAGCGCAAACGCGCCGCCGTCGATGCGGTTGGCATAGCGTCCCGTAATCGCGCCGAAATAAGGATGCTCAGCTTCATATTGGGCAAAGTTGTCGAAGCCCAAAGCGACATTGGCGAATCCGCCCTGCCGGTCCGGCACGCTGATTGAAGTCAAAATGCCGCCGAAGCTGATGCATTTCACTTCCATGCCGGCCGCATTGCGCAGCGTATACGCCTCAACTGTCCGGCCATCTTTTGTCCTGCCGTAGTCGCGCATATCGCTCCCTTTTCGCCCAAGCAGACAAATGATACCGCGTTCGGCGGTAAGTGGAAAATCCCGGCTGCATAATACCTGCGCCGAGAAATTAAGTGTCTCTGTGCTTCTATTCTATAGATCTACATAATCCCATCTTCAATCATATCGAAATCTGTAGGGGCGTCTCGCTGAGACGCCCGCTTATCAAGGCACAATTCTTTGGGCGTTTCGGCGCCGCGACATAGGTCGCGTAGGTCGCGTAGACACTGACCACCGACACTGCGGGTCAAACGCCCTTACAGATTCTTGTTGTCGCGGTTACGTTGTTTTGCGCGCGCCGAGTGGTGACTTGCGAGCGGCTACGACGATCCGTTTTCTGCGACTGCTGTGGGCCAACCAATTGCGGATAGCCAACCGCGCCAGAGCCACTACAATTAACACGCTTATCAAACCTGAACAGGAGCAAGTCATGGAATACCGCGCGCTTGGACGCACCGGCGTCATGGTCAGCGAACTCTGCCTCGGCTGTATGAATTTCGGGGTGCCGACGCCGGAGACTGAAAGCTTCGACATCATGGACCGAGCCATTGATGCCGGCATCAACTTCTTCGACACCGCCAACGTGTATTCGCGCGGCGGCAGCGAGGTCACGGTCGGCAAGGCCCTGAAGCGCAACGGGAAACGCGACCGAATTGTGCTCGCTACAAAGGTCCACGGACGCATGGACGAAGACGATATTTTGTCGGCCGGCAACAACCGGCGCCATATCATCCAGCAATGCGACGCCTCGCTCAAACGCCTTCAAACAGACTACATCGATTTATACCAACTGCATCGCGCCAATCCGGAAATTCCCATCGACGAGACCCTGCGCGCCCTTGATGATCTGATTCGGGCGGGCAAGGTGCGCTACATCGGCACGAGCACCTTTCCCTCCTGGCGCGTGCTGGAATCGTTTTGGGTGTCCAAAGAGCTGGGGCTGAACCGTTTCGTCAGTGAGCAGCCGCCCTACCACCTGCTCGACCGCAGCATCGAGCGCGAGCTGATCCCCATGGCGCAGAGTTATGGCATGGCGATCATCCCCTGGTCGCCGCTGGCGCGCGGATTCTTGACCGGCAAATACAAGCGGGGCGAAGCGATCCCCGGGGACAGCCGCTTCGCCAGTGACGCCGGGCGCGGGGCCGCCGTCGAGCGCCGGCGCGACCAGCATTTCAGCGATCCCGCCTTTGATCTCCTGGACCTGGTCACGGAACTGGCTGGCGAGAAAGATTGCAGCCCAAGTCAAATCGCGCTGGCCTGGGTGCTCAGCAAGCCGGGCATAACCAGCCCCATCATCGGCCCGCGCACGATGGCGCACCTGGAGGACAATCTCGGCGCGATCGGCATCAGCTTGAGCGCCGAAGACCACGCCCGTCTGGATGCCTTAGCCGAGCCGGAATTGGCCACCGTGCCTTACTACCATGGCAGAATGGTCAATTTCAGTCCGAACGAATACGCCTGGCTCTAGGCGACGCTTGTAGCCCAATAAAATGTAGGGCCGACATATCATGTCGCCCGCTGCCACTTATTGCCGGCGCGCCGAGGAAGCATCCGCGGCCTCAGCGCAGCGCCGCCGCTTTCTTGACCGCCATCAGCCGCTCGTAGTCGTCGCTGGATTTGTAGAACTCGTCCAGGGGATAGCAGCCGGAGACCATGCCCTTGCGGGGCGCCGTGGTGCAATCGCTGAAGGTGCGGCAGATTCGTTTCCGCTGCAGCGGCTTCCCCGCCAGCAAATCAGCCGGCAACTCCGGGTAGCTCAACATCATGCGACCCAGACCGACAAAATCGGTCATGCCCGCGCTGACGGCCGCGCCCGCTACATTGGGCAGCCAATCTTGCAGATAAGAATAGCCGGAACCGACGATCGTCAAATCGGGGAAGCCCGCCTTGAGCTCAGCCGTGATCTTGATCTGCCGCGCCACCCCCACCAGCGGATCCTCCGGCAGCAGGTAGCCGTCTGAGGGCGGGAAGACCGCTGGCCGCTGAATATGAAAATTGTAGTACGGGCTGCCCGCCGTGATGCAAACCAACTGAATATCAAGCGCGCGAAGCAGTGCCAGCAAGCGGCGCGGCTCGCTCAAATCATAGCCGACCCCGCTGCCATCGCCGCCAAAGGCATAGGGATAGCGGCCGCCTTCAAACGGGGCCGGCTCTCCAATTCGATCGGCGCCCGGTTGAAAGGGAATCCAATCCACCGCGCTGAGACGCAGGCCGATATCCAGCCCCGGCGCCAAAGCGCGGACAAGCTCGACCGTCTCGCGCAGGAAGCGGGTGCGATTCTCGAAGCTCCCGCCGTATCGGCCGGGCCGGTCGACCGCGCTGAGAAACTCATGACCCAAATAACCATGGCAATGCTTGATGTCGATGAAGTCGAAACCAGCCTGCTGCGCCAGCAGCGCCGCCCGGCCAAAATCCTCTATCAGCGTTTCGATCTCGCTGTCGGTCATGACGCAGGAATCGTCATCGACTTGAAACTTCTCATCAAGCAGCGGATGGCGATACAGGACGACCGGTTCCAGCCGGGCGCTGTTTGGCCGGCAGAAGCGGCCTGAATGCGTCAATTGCAGGCCGACCAGCAGATCATCGGATTTCCCGAAGCGCTCGCTGTGCGCGTTCAACAAGCCTTGACGCAAGTCAGCCAAGTCGCCGGCGGTCGATTCATTGATGACCAGTTGTCGCGCGTTCGCCCGCCCGTCATGGCGCACCGCCACCGCCTCCCCGCCCCAGATGAGTTTCGCGCCGCTGATGCCAAAGCGACGCCAGCGCCGGCGCGTCAAATCCGTCGGCCGACCGTCAGCGCTGCCATCCCAACCTTCCATCGGCAGCACGGCAAAGCGATTGGATAGCTGGCGCCCGCGATAACAGTAGGGCTGCGCCAGGGCTGATTCAGCGCCAAGCACAGCGACTTCGTCACAGGGCAAATCCGCGCTGACAGTTTCGCAATAGCACTTGAACTGCGCGTAGCTTCGCAGCTGCGCCACCCGCTTCAGCGCCATTGCCTAACGCTCATTCAAGACGCCCATGCGCGCCGCGATATCGCGCAAAATCGCAATGTCGCTAGCGGGCCGCGTCGGCGAATCGCGATGCGTCCGGTCAGAATCAATCCAGCCACGCAGCCTCAGAAACTGGGCCGCCGAATGCTTGTAAGCCGGCACCGGCGGCCTAAACGCCAGAAAGCCCAGGTATTGAAGCAGGTCGTTGATTTCATAAAAGGCGGGATCGCCGGCCAGCCACATGGCGTCCCGCCGCGCGAAGAGATCGGGCGCGAAGGTGCTCAAGCCGAGCAGATAATCGCTGCCATAGATGACCATGTCGATCGCCAGGTCGTTGCCGGTGAATAGCTTGAAATCCGGACGCAGAGCATCGCGCAATTGCAGCCGTTCCCATTCCAGCCGCCGGCTGAGCGAGGAGTGCTTCGCGCCGATGCATGCGGCCAGGCCCAGCAGACCGCGATAAGTATCCAGGTCGTAAATGGCGCCGAAGGGCGCGAACATCTTGCCCAATTCGAAGGCGATGAAGCGGTCGGTTTTCCCGCCGATATCCTCGTAGGCGCGCAGCACATCGCCACCCGTCAGCCCGTAAGATTGAAAGATGATCGGCGTGCCGCCCTGGCTCTGTATGCTTTCGACCTGGCGGAAGTAGGCATCCGCGTCAAATGAATCGCCCGGCCTGTCCGCGACATAGGCGCCCGCGACAAAGGCGCCGCCGCCGAGAGCGCAGCGCGTCGCTCGCAGGACCTTGGTCCGCTCTTCCTCCGTGATCAAGTTGGCGAAACCCGTGTCCATATTGACGGCGGGTGTCAAGCCGGCTTCGGCCGTCCGCCTTACATGATCCGCCAAGCCCGGCCAGTCGATTTCGCCGCTCTCATGGAATGGCAGCAGGATCGCCGATATCCCGCTTATCCGCCGCTTAGGTCGAATCATCGCCGTTGGATTCATCGTCGATAGCATTTCCGCTTGCATCCGCTAAACTTAACTCCTTGGAGAACTGTTCAAACCCCGCCTATATGATAACGTTACTGCGCAAACAAATAAACTCCGCGTCGCCGGTCAGTGTCTGCGCGCAGCGGCGCTTCGCCATCCATCATCACCAATCTCCATGTACTCGGTGTCCTCGGTGGCGAAAAAATCTGTACAATGTGCGCTAAAGGGAATGTATCCGCGATATTTCCCGCCGCCTCGCTCGGCTGGAAAAAGGGTTGGAAATGATGCGCATTGTCATCTGGGGGGCCGGCGCCATCGGGGGCGCCTTGGGCGCCTATCTAATCAGAGCCGGTCACAATGTGCTTTTCGTTGACATCGTCGAGGAACATGTCAGCAGAATCAATCGCGCCGGCCTGCAAATTACGGGACCGGTCGACGCGTTCAGCGTTGACGCGGAGGCGCGCCTGCCGGGGCAATTAGACGGCCAATACGAGGCGATTCTGCTCTGTGTCAAATCGCAGCACACGCGGGCGGCAAGCGCATCGCTGGCGCCCTTGCTCGCCGAAGAAGGCTTCGTGATGTCGGTTCAGAATGGCTTGAACGAATTGATGATTTCGCAAGTGGTCGGCGGCGAGCGCACGCTGGGCGCATTCGTCAATTTCAGCGCCGATTATCACGCGCCGGGCGAGATTCTCTTCGGCGGACGCGGCGCCGTCGTCATCGGCGAACTCGATGGCGCAATCAGCGACCGCATCCAGCGAATGGGCGCCATCTTGCGCGATTTCGATGAACAGGCCCGGGTCACGGACAACATCTGGGCTTATCTCTGGGGCAAGGAAGCTTATGGCGCCATGCTCTTCATTTCCGCCTTGACGCATCAATCGATAGCGGAAGCGCTTGCCGACGACCGCTATCGCCATCTCTACATTCGGGCGGCGCAAGAGATCCTGGAGCTCGCCGCGGCGCTCAGCATCAAGACTGTCGGCTTCAACGGCTTTGAGCCGGCTGCCTTCCTGGCCAACGATGAGGAGCGAATCAACCAATCGCTCGCCAAGCTCATCAACTTCAACAGCTTATCGGCCAAGACGCATAGCGGCATCTGGCGCGACCTGGCTGTGCGCAAGCGCAAAACGGAAGTCAGCATGTACCAGCCCATCCTCGCCCAAGCGGAGTCCGTCGGCCACGCCCTGCCCCTGACCCGCCGCTGGATCCAAATGATCCGCGACATTGAAGATGGGCGGCGCGAGCAGTCGCTGGCGAACCTGGACGAGTTGAACGCGGAGTTTTCATGAACATCCAATTAGAGGGCAAAACCGCAATCGTAACCGGCGCGGCGCATGGTTTCGGGCGCGCGATCGCCCTGGCGCTTGCCGAACGCGGCGCGTCGGTCTGGGCATGCGATGTGCTCGGCGGCGAGCTCGACGAGACGAAACAACTTTGCGCTGAAGCCGGCGGCAGCTGTCGCGTCAAGGTGGTTGATATCAGAAAGCGCGCTGAAGTCTTCAATTTCGTTGATGAGATTCTGGCGGCCAATGGCGGCGCGCAAATCCTGGTCAACAATGCCGGCGGCGTCTTGGGGCAAGTGGGCCGCCCGCTCGAAGCGATCAGCGAGCGGGACTGGGACAGCATCTTTGAGGTCAATGCCCGGGGCGCGTTCTATTTTGCGCAGGCGGTCGCGCCCGGCATGAAAGCGGGGCGTTACGGCCGCATCATCAATATTTCAAGCGGCGCCGGCCTGGGCGTCAGCCTCACCGGCATCCAGGCTTACGCAGCGGCCAAGGCGGCGCAAATCGGCTTGACCCGCCAACTGGCGCATGAACTGGGGCCCTGGAATATCACCGTCAACAACATCGCGCCCGGTTTCGTCCTTTCCAACCCGAACTCGATTAAACAGTTCGAGTCTTACGGCGAAGAAGGGCAGCGCGCGCTGATTGACCGCTTCGCCCTGAAACGGCTCGGCGCGGCGGAAGACATCGCCCATGGCGCGCTCTTTTTCGCGTCGGATTACGCCAATTGGATTACCGGCCAGGTTCTGTCGATTGACGGCGGGAGATTGTAGGGGCAAGCCACGGCTCGCCCCTGCGCAGAAACTTGTATTGTTGGCAGGTAATTGACTATCGCTGCTCCAGCGCCTCCAGCACGCGCGGGGCCGTCATGGGCGTCTGCGTCATGCGCACGCCCGTCGCATGCGCGACCGCGTTGGCGATCGCCGCCACTGTCGGGATCACCGGCGGTTCGCCGACGCCGCGCGCGCCGAATGGCCCGCTGGTTGAAGGCACTTCGACGATCTGCGTTTGAATCGGCGCGGCTTGCACGGCATCCGGCATCACGTAATCCATCCAGGAGCCTGAGAGCAGTTGACCGTCATCGTCATAGCGCATCTCTTCGTACAGGGCCCAGCCCACGCCTTGCACCGCCCCGCCCTGCATCTGCCCTTCCACCGTCAGCGGATTGATCGCCCGGCCAACTTCCTGCACAACGGCCAGGTTGAGCAGATTGACCTCACCGGTCTCTTCGTCGACGTCAACCTCGGCGATTTGGGCGCAGAAGGACGGCGCGCGATCGGTAACCGACTGGCTGCCGCTGCCATGAATGGGATCGTACCGGCCGCCGAATGTCATCGCCTTGCCGGCCAATTCCCCCAAGGCCACGGAGCGGTCCGGGAAGCCGCGCACCTGCACGCGACCATCGACGATCTCCAGGTCCTCCGCTGATACTTCGAATTCCTCGGCCGCGATGGCCAACGTCTGCCGGCGGGCATCTTCGGCCGCGCGAATCACGGCGTTGCCCAAGGTGTAGAGCGTCTTGCTGCCGCCGACGCCGCCGCCGTAGGGCGCGCTGTCGGTATCGCTGTAGACGAAGCGCACCTTATCCACATCGACGCCAAAGGCCTCGGCCGCCAGGACGGCAAAGGAAGTCGGCGTGCCGGACAAGTCCGCCGTGCCAATCTGTACCTGCAAGACGCCATCGCGATTGAGCTTGCAAACGGCCGCGCCCGGCTCCAGGCCGCCCATCCAGCCCCCAATTGCGATGCCGACGCCGCGGCCCTGCGAGCGCGATTCTTCGCGATTGCGCCACAGCGGATGTTCGCGCGCCGCCTCCAGCGTTTCCACCATGCCGATGACCGGGAAGTCGCCGCCATCGGGCGCCGGATCGCCGGAGCGCGCCGCATTCTTCAAGCGCAACTCCACCGGATCCATGCCCAATTGAGCCGCCGCTTCATCAAACAGCGTCTCCACCGCCATGAAAGCCGTCGGCGATGTTGGCGCGCGATAGGCGCCGACAGATTGCTTGTTCGTCACCACATTGGTCGATTCCAGCAGCAGATTGGGACAGCGATAAAAACTGGCGAATTGCATCGCCGCGAAGCCGCCGAGCCCGCTGGGATAGACGCCCGTGTCCGCCGTCACATCCGACTGCATGGCGATCAGCGCGCCGTCGCGCTTGAAGCCCAGCTTGCCGCGGATGCGCAGCGCCGGCGCCGGATTGGTGCTCAGCAGCTCTTCGCCGCGCGTCAGGATCAAGCTCACCGGCCGCCCCACGGTATCGGCGACCAGGGCGACCAGCGGTTCGTACAGACCGAACTTGGCGCCAAACGCGCCGCCGACCGGCATGCCGTATACCGTTACGTCAGACTCGGGCACGCCGAGCACTTCGGCAATATCATAGCGCACGCCAAAGGGCGATTGCAGGCTGCCCCACATCGTCATGCCGCCGTTCAGCGGATTGGGCTGCGCCACCCAGCCTTGCGTTTCGATCGAGCTCTGATGCACCATCGGCGTATCAAAGCTGCGCTCAACGATCACATCGGCCTCGGCGAAGGCGGCGTCGATATCGCCTGTTGCCATCTTGGTTGCGCCGGCGATATTGGAGATTTCCTCATCATCGCCTTCCGATTCTCCACCGGTATCCGCGCCGTGCGCCGCCTCATCACCCGCGCCGGTCGGGATGCCGGTCGGCCAGACGATGTTCGCGCCTTCCGCCAGCGCGTCATCCATCGACGTCACGGCATCAAGCGCCTCGTATTCCACCTCGACCAATTCGGCGCCATCAGCCGCCGCCGCCGCCGAATCCGCCAGGACAATCGCGACCGGCTGCCCGACAAATATCACGCGATCGCGGGCCAGCATCAGTTTGGCGCGGGAAGAGGGCGTCACCTCCGGCAGGTCCGAGCCGGTCAAGACGCGCTGAACGCCCGGCAGGGCCAGGGCCGCGCTCGCATCGACAGCAGTGATCTTGGCGTGGGCGTAGGCGCTCAAGACGAAACGCGCATGCAGCATGCCCGCCAGCTTGAGGTCGCCCGTGTACTTCAGGTTGCCGGTCACTTTGGCGGGACCGTCAATCAAGGGTGTTGGTTTGCCAACAAATGAGAAATCTGACATTGAATATCGCTCCTTTTGAATGGGAGATGATTAAGAAAATACTAACCCGGCGACGCCAATTCTACCACTTGATAACCCTCACGCTCGGTTCGTTCGCGGAACAACTGGCTGAGCCGCCGCGTCATCGGGCCGGTCTCGCCAGCGCCGATTCGCCTGCCGTCAAGCTCAATCACCGGCGCCAACTCGCCCATTGTACCGGTACAGAACATCTCATCGGCCCGATACACCTCGCTCAGCGAGATATTCTTGACGCGATGCGGAATGCCGGCGCGCGCGCAGATCTCGAGCACCGCCGCCCGGGTGATGCCTTCCGGGCAGGCGCCGGTATCCGATGTCAGCACCTCGCCGCCCTGCACGATGAATATATGCGTGGCGTTCGTCTCCGCCACATAACCTTGATAATCCAGCATCAGCGCGTCATCGACGCCGCCTGCGTTTGCCTGAATCTTGGCGAGAATCGAGTTGATCAAGTTGCAGGAATGGATATTCTGATCGACGCAATCGGGCGGAATGCGGCGAATGCTCGAGGTGATGAGGCGGATGCCGCTCTTGTCATAAACCGGCGGCTTGTGCTCCGCCAGCACGATCAGCGTGGGTCCCGCTGTGTTCAAGCGCGTGTCCATGCCGCTGGTATACTTGAGGCCGCGGCTGAGCGTCAAGCGAATGTGCACGCCGTCGGTCATCTGGTTCGCCTGCAGCGTCTTGCCGATTTCCTCGATGATGGCCTCATGCGGCGGGATCTCGCTGAAAGCCATCGCCAACGCCGAATCCCGCAGACGGTCCAGGTGCGGGATCAACTTGAAAATCCGCCCCTGATACAGACGCAGCCCTTCCCAAACGGCATCGCCGCCCTGCACCGCCGAATCAAAGGGGCTGATGCCGGCCACATTCCGATGATAAAGCTCGCCATTGATGTTGATGAGAAGATCGCTGTTTTTGGGATTAAATTGCTGTTTCATCGCGATTCCTAGTTGATGCAATACTGCGCCATTTGCTCATACAATCCGCGGCAGGCCTCCAAAAGTCCTTTCATCTCCGCCGGCAGCGGGGTATCGTCCTCCGTGTAAGGGGCGAAGCCGGTCGACTTTTCGACGCTGGCGTACCAGTGCTTCGCCCAGATGCCATCGCTCGCCCGCGCGCCCGCCTTCCAGCTGAGCATCGCCCGGTCAAAACTGACGCCAAGGGCGGCGCAGAGTACCCGCAGTGTTCCTTCCGGATCCCGCAAGACATCTTTCGCCTCTATCACTGGCGGAGTCGTACCGGAGGCGGCCCGCACCCAGTTGAAGATTTCGACCTGCTGCGGCAGCCCGGTTTGGTCCAACCTGGGCTTAGGTATCACCTTGGAAAACGACAGCAGCATCCGGCGCGGATCGCGAATGAGAAAGCAATTGGAAACGGCGTTCAGCCAGCTTCTGTCGATGTGTTTGAGCATATGCTGTGTCATGTGTTTCTGAAAAACGATTGGCTCCTCAGCGCGATCCGCCAGCAATCCCTCCACAACCACCCGCCAGTCGATCTCATAGCAGCGGATGATCTCGTCAGCGCCCGGATGATCATAACCGGTATGGCGCAAGTAATGCGCGTAAAAGGGCTCATCAATCACACGGGTATCCGACCGGCTCTCCCAGGATCGCATCATCGCGGTGGAGATATTGCGCGGCCCCGACCACATGGCTATGATTCGCTGCGACAAAGTCCTTCGCCCCTCGCGCATCTGCAGAAACGAACCGGAAGCGCGCCGCTTGCCCGAAAGCGCCCGTCCAGTCTATAGTGTAAGAATCTCACAACTGCCGCTATTGTAACCGATTGCGATTGCGATGTCATGTCCTGGCTGACGCGCGCAGGCGCCGCCGCTGCGGTCAAGCGCAATAGACGCGCGCCCCTGCTCATCCTCCTGCTCGCGGCCGTATTCGCCCTGGCCGTACCGCGCCCGGCGCCGGATCATGTCCCGTTTGGCGAACAGCAAAACGTTGAGACCGCCAATCCGCTGCTATGCGTGCATACGCTGCTCGAGAATGAAGTGCAGGAAGCCAAGATAAAGCGCTCGCTGGTCCTTGCGCGCGAGCTGGGCGCGACGACCATCGTGCAATTCTTCCCCTGGGCTTATCACGAGCCGAGCAAAGGCCGCTTCAATTGGGAGCGCGCGGACCGCATCCTGGGCCACGCCAATCGGCAGGGACTCCAGGTCATCGCCCGGCTCGGACTGGTGCCGGCATGGGCGCGCCCGAGCGGCCCGGACCAGCCAAGCACGCTCAATTATCTGCCCGCCGAATCATTTGAAGACTTCGCCCGTTATGCCGCCGCCTTCGCCCGGCGCTATGCGGAGGCGGTAAAAGCGCTAATCATTTGGAACGAGCCGAATCTCAGTTTTGAATGGGGTTATCGGCAGGTTGATCCAGCCGCTTATGCGCGCTTGCTGCGCGTCAGCTACGAGCAGGTCAAGGCGGCGAACCCGGACATGCAGGTCCTGGCCGGCGCTTTGGCGCCCACGCTGGAAAGAAGGGGCAGCGCCGCCGGGCTCAATGAGCTGGAATACTTGAGCGCGATGTACCGCCAAGGCGCGGGCGATGTCTTTGATGCGCTGGCGATCCATACTTACGGCTTCCGCGACCCGCCGGCGGCCGAACCGAATCGCGAGCGCTTGAACTTCCGGCGCGCGGAACTGCTGCGCGAGGTCATGATCGCCCATGGCGATGGAGACAAGCCGGCATTCATCACAGAATTCGGCTGGAATGATCATCCGCGCTGGACGAGCGCCGTCCGCCCATCCCAGCGTTCCGCGTATACGATTCGCGCTTACGACTATGCCAAATCGAATTGGGACTGGCTCGAGAGTCTTTGCCTGTGGGCGCTGCGATACCCCGCCGACTTGCTCAGCTACCCCGACAATTTCACGCTCGTGAGCGCCGACTTCAGCAAGAAGCCGATTTATTTCGCCCTGCAAGATTACAGTCGCCAACGGGCGAGAAGCGAGGCTCTGTGGCTGCCGCCGCCGCTGGATGGCTAAAGCGCCCGATCGCCTTGGGTCTCGCGATGCTGGCATTGGGAGCGATCGTCGCGGCAGCGCTCGTCGCCATCATTCGTCATGCCGCGCCGCCGGATGTAAGGACCGCCTTCCCGGCCGGCGAAATCGTCGTTGGCGTGGACGGCAGCTTTCCGCCCTTCGCGCTGGATGACGGCGAGACGCTGCAAGGGCTCGATATTGACCTCGCCCGCGCGATCGCCCGCGACATTGATCTGCCGGCGCGCTTCCTGAATATCGGCTACTACGCCTTGCATGACGCCCTCATCAGCGGCAGGGTCGACCTCTTGATCTCTGCGCTGCGGGTCGACCCCGCCCGTATGGACGACCTGCGTTACACGGCTTCTTATTTTGACAATGGCTTTGTCCTGATCACTGACGCTGATGATTCAGACGCAAATTTTGACGCGCTCAAGGAGGCGCGCATCGCGTATGAATACGCCAGCAGCGCCGAGAGCCAAATTCGCGATTGGGAAGAAGATGGCCGGCAGCTAATGCGGCGCCCTTACGAGCTGCCCCAATACGCCCTGGATGCGCTTCGGCTGGAGCAGGCTGACGCCGCCATCGTCGATGCGACGACTTTTCGGCTGTATCAAAGCGCCCACATGGATTGGAGCGCCAAGAGCGAGTTCATCAGTCATGACCCCTATGCCATCGCCCTGCGCATCGACCGCGTCGATGCCTGGAAGCTCGTCGACAGCGCGCTGGCCGCTTTGAAAGAAAGTGGCGAACTCGCTAAAATCATTGACAGATGGCTTTAGAACCGATAACTCAGTAAGTGAAATAAGTCGTGCGACCATTTTGGCAGGTTGTTCGGCTGGTGGGTGAGCCAAGGCGCCCCTACAGATCTCGCTATTATTGCGGGTGGAATACATGCGTGTTGAATGCGGTTCGTCTGGCTAAGGAGTTGAACATGGCTGAAAAAATACGCTGGGGCATACTGAGCACGGCGAGGATCGGCAGGCGCGTCATCCCGGCGATCCATGCGTCGCGCAATGGCGAAGTCGCCGCCGTTTGCAGCCGGTCGCTTGAGCGCGCGCGCTCTTGGGCGGCCGAGCATGGCATCCCGCGCGCCTACGGCAGTTATGAAGAACTGCTCGCCGACGGCGACCTCGACGCGATTTACAATCCGCTGCCGAACAGCATGCACGCCGAATGGAGCATCAAATGCGCCGAAGCCGGCTTTCCGACCCTCAGTGAGAAGCCATTCGCCAGCGACGCGGCTGAAGCCAACGGCATCGTCGACGCTTTCGAACATCATGGCCTGCCGCTGACGGAAGCCTTTATGTATCGCTTTCATCCGCAGCATGCCAAAGCCAAGCAGATTCTGGCCGCGGGCGGCATCGGTGAATTGCAGATCATCAACAGCAGTTTCACCTTTCCCATCAAAAACGGCGCCAACATTCGCCTCAGCAAAGCGCTGGCCGGCGGCGCGTTGATGGATGTCGGCTGTTATTGCGTCAATGTGATGCGCTTCATGACCGGCGAAGAACCGCACCGCGTCACCGGCGTGGCGCAGATCGGCGAAGACACGGGCGTCGATGAGACCCTCGCTGGCGCGCTCGAGTTCCCTTCGGGCGTCATCGGCCACTTTGATTGCGGCCTGCGGTCATTCGGGCAGCACAGCTACACGCTCAAAGGCTCGACGGGCATGATCGTCGTGCCGCAGAGCTTCGTCATCGACAAGGCTGCTGAGGGCATCGTCCGGCATTGGGGAGAAGACGGATTCACTGAACACGTCATTCCGGCGGTCGATCAATATCAGCTGATGGTGGAGGATTTCGCCGATGCGCTGCTGAAGGGCCGGCCGCCGCGCTTCGCCCCGTCTGATGCGGTCAACAATATGATTGTCGTGGACAAGCTGCTGGCGCAAGCGCGTTAGTGCAATGCCCCAGCCAGAACGCGCTCGCCGGTCTGCACGCGCCAAAGCGATGCATACAAGCCATCCATCAGCACCAGGTCATCGTGGCAGCCGCTCTCCAGTAGCCGACCATCACCCAATACGTAGATCATATCGGCGTTGCGGACGGTCGACAGGCGATGGGCGATGACGATGGTCGTCCGCCCGACGACAATCCTTTCCAGCGAGCGCTGAATGGCCGCTTCCGTTTCGTTGTCCACTGAAGATGTCGCCTCATCCAGAATCAGAATCGGCGGGTCCTTGAGCACGGCGCGCGCGATCGACAGGCGCTGCCGCTGGCCGCCCGAAAGTTTTTGGCCGCGTTCGCCGACGATGGTGTCATAACCCTGTGGCAGCTCCTCTATGAATTCATGCGCTTCGGCGATCACGGCCGCTTCTTTGATGAGATGATCCGGCGCCGCGCCATTCCTGCCGTAGGCGATGTTTTCGCGCACCGTGCCGTGAAACAGGAAGACATCCTGACTGACTAGCCCGATCGCGTTGCGGATATCGACTTGTTTCAGGTCGCGCAGGTCATAGCCGTCCAGCATGACCCCGCCGGCAGTCACGTCATAATAGCGCAGCAGCAGCTTGATCACGGTGCTCTTGCCAGCGCCGGTCGCGCCTACGATCGCCACCGTATCGCCGGCCGGCACATCCAACGTCAAGCCATTGATGATCCGGCGCCCATCGCTGTAGGCGAAGTCGACCGCGTCCAGGCGCATCGCCCCGCGCACTTGACTGAGCGGCAAATGAACCGTTCCGTCATTGACCATGGACTGGATGCTGAGCAAATCGAGAATCCGATTCGTCGAGGCCATGGCGCGCTGATATTGATCGAAGGTCTCGCCCAATTTGGTCAGCGGCCAAAGCAGCCTTTGCGTCATGAAGATGAGCACGCTGTAGGCGCCGACATCGAGCGCGCCGTTGAGCGTCAAGTGCCCGCCGGCAATGGTGATGGCGATGAAGCCGCAGACGATCACCATGCGAATCATAGGCGTGAAGGCTGAACTGAGGCGGATGGCGCGGCGGTTGCGCTCGACATATTCATCGCTCTCGATGCGCAGGCGCTCGGCTTCGTAATCTTCCGCCGTGAAACTCTTGATGGTGGCGATGCCGCTCAAGCTGTTGGACAGGTGATGATTGATCATGCTCACCTGTTCGCGAACGGCGCTGTAACGGGGACCGAGCAATTCCTGAAAGCGGAAAGAGCCCCAGATGATGATGGGAATGGGAATCGCCGCCATCCAGGCCACGCTGGGCGCGAGGAAGAAGAAGATCCCGCCGATGACGATGCCGGTGGTCAAGATCTGCACCACATCGCTGGCGCCGATATCGAGGAAGCGCTCCAACTGGTTAATGTCGTCGTTCAAGACAGACATCAGGCCGCCGGTGCTTTGATCTTCAAAGTAAGCCATTTCCAGATGCTGGACGTGATCGTAGGCATCGACGCGCAAGTCATGCTGCAGCGATTGCGCCAGGTTGCGCCAGTAAATGCGCTGGATGTAGCCGAAAACGGATTCCAGCGTCCAGACGACAAGCGTGATGAAGCCGAGGATGAGGAGCTGGAGCGAGAGGTCGCTGATGCCCAGCCGGCCGAGCAGGGAGTCCTGTCGCTGCACGACGATATCGACCGCCATGCCAATCAAGACCGGCGGCATGATATCGAATAGCTTGCCCAAAACCGAATAGAGGCTGGCCAAGGCGACGCGCCGCTTGTAGAGAGACGCGTAATTGAGCAGGCGGATGAAGGGATGGCGTTTCTTGTCTTTAGCTTTTGGCATTCGCGTCCGCCAGTTTCGACTTGGCCACAAGCCCTGAATTATAAGAGATTGCTGGATGACGCGCCAGATGGCAGCGCTAAACGGCAGGGCAATCGCTTCAAATTGTCTTTCAACACAGAGGACGCAGAGGACGCAGAGTTCAGGTAGTTTCTGACGACAATT
>JAPPEU010000073.1 GCA_028875245.1 Chloroflexota bacterium | reverse complement strand
ATTTCAGTTGTTGTTGCGTAAGAAATGCAGTACCGGACAAGCCTTGTAGGGGCGACCAACCTGGTCGCCCGTCGATTGCATAAGTTTTGGGCACTGGCGACTTGACAAGTCGCCCCTGCAGATTTGTGATGGTGTGGCAAAGCACCAAAGATCTGGAAAACAGCGACAACCCCTGAATCCGGCGTACTCCATGTCTATCGCGCTTGACTTGCATTGCGTCGAATACGCATTGCTGTATAGTATTTGAGATGTATCCGCCACAATCAACGACACGGGTTTCCCATGACGATTCCGCTTCTTACAGACAAGGCCGACCTGGCGACGGCGCTGGACATCCTCGATAAATGGGTGGCGCATCAAGTTGAGCAGCGGCATCAACCTGGCCTGGCCATCGGCGTCGTCTACGATGGCGCCTTGCTGTGGGGGGCGGGTTATGGCTTTGCCGATATGGAAACGGGCGCGCCGGTGACGCTGGATACGCGTTTTCGCATCGCCAGCATCACCAAGACTTTCACCGCGACCGCCATCCTGCAGCTGCGCGACGCCGGAGCGCTGAGCCTGGATGACCCCGTCTCGCGGCATCTGGACTGGTTCGATTTGCGTTACCGTGATGCGCCGGCGGTCACAATCCGCAATTTGCTGACGCACACGGCCGGCTTGCCGCGCGATTCAGTCAACCCGATGTGGACGGAATGCGAGGCGCCAAGTTGGGCGGCCTTCGTTGCCGATACGCAAGCGCGCAAGGCGACCCGCCCGCCCTATGAGAAATTCGCTTACAGCAACCTCGGTTACTCGCTCCTGGGCGGCATCATCGCGGCGGCCTCCGGCCAGCCCTGGGCGGATTATCTGCAGCGGCATGTGCTCGATCCGCTGGGAATGAGCGAGACGCGTCCGCTGCCGAGCGCCGATGACCCGCTGCTGGCGATCGGTTATACCCGTGAGAAAGCGGGCTATCAGCGCGCTGTCCTGCCATTCTGGCTGATGAATGGCTTCGAGGCCTCGGCCAATTTCGCCTCGTCGGTGAATGACCTGGTCAAATACGCCGGCTTCCATCTCGGCGGGAGCGGGCATGATGTGCTTTCGGCGCACACGCTGGCTGATATGCACCGCGTTCACTGGCTTGACGATGGCTGGAAGAGCGGCTATGGCTTGGGCATGGGGCTTTACCGCATTAAGGATTGGGTGATCAGCGGGCATGGCGGCGGTTACCCCGGCTACTTGACTGACTTCACAATCTGCCGCGCGCACAAAACCGGCGTGATCGTCTTGACCAATTCGCTGGGAAGCGACCCGCACAGTTATGTGAAAGAAGCCTACAAGATCGTTTTGCCGGAGATCATCAAAGCCACTGCCGAGGCGCCGCCTGAAGCCAGGCCGGAGTGGAAGCAATACCTGGGCGAATACGAAAGCGACTGGGCGCGCGGCAAAGTCATCATTCGCGGCGGGAAGCTGCAGGTTATCAACCTCGACGACATCGACGCGCCAGCCGTGACGCTGGAGCCAACGGAAGAAGAGGGCGTCTTCACTCTTTGCGAGGCCGGTCAGTCCAACGAGACGCTGCGCTTTGAGCTGGATGCGGACGGGAATGTCGCGCGGATGTGGGAGCGCGGCGAATACAGCATCCCCGTCGGGAAGGGCCGCTGAATGCGAGGCGGCTGCGAGACAGGAGAGGCTCTGTAGTGCAGGCATGCTGCGCAGGGCCCTGGACCAGCGCCCCGAGGCGAGCGGCCAAATACGAGGGCGCCCAATGACCCGGTTGAGAAAGCGAATGCTGGGCGCGGGCGGCCTGCTGCTGGCGCTGGTTCCGCTGCTGATGTGCCTCTACCTCGGTCAGTTCAGCCGGCTCATAGTGGACGACTACGCCTACCTGGGGAAGGCCTTGCATGACGGAACCTGGCAGGCTTTAATCTTTTGGCGGAACAATTGGTCTGGAGACTACAGCAATCAACTGATTTATGGCTTGTTAGCTGCCCACGCTGTAGCGATTCCGTCGCTGTTCCCCATTATCTTGGCCACTACGAGTTTCCTCGGTTTTCTTTGGTTCAACATAAGAGTGCTGTCTTATCTTGGCGTCGCGCATGGCCGCGGCATTGCGGCGGTGGTGATGGCGTCGCTGGCGGTTGCGGCAACTTTCAACGGCTTCTTTACCTGGCAAACTTTTTTCTGGTTCTCGGCGTCGGTAGAAAACAGCTTGCCAGCAACAATCCTCGTGCTTTGTCTGATGCTTTCACTTGAGACAGCCGGGCGGCTGCGTAGCGAAGGACGGCTAACCCTCGCGGCAATTGCAGCGGCGCTGCTCGGATTCATAAACGCCGGCTTTTCGGAGATGTACTTGGTGTTTCAGTTGAGCTTTATGGCGCTGCTGGCTGCATGTGTTTCTGTTTATCTTGCAGCGCCGTTGCGGCGGATTCACCTCAGCCTTGCAAGCGCTGCCTGCCTGGGCAGTTTCGCCAGTTTACTCGTGCAGTTGAGCGCGCCCGGCGTGGCTCATCGCGCATCGCAGCCGGTAAACTTTGGCCGCGTTATGTCCCCTCTGCGCGACATCGGCGAACTGCTAGGCCACACGATAGAGCTCGTCTTGCAATACGCCGGTCATCAGGCTGCCTTCGCCGGCTTCATGCTGATGCTGACGACCGGGATGTTTGTGACGCTGCTCAACTACCAGCCCGCGCCACTTGAAGCAAGGCGCGCGCGCGTCCCGGTCGCGGCCTCAGGCCTGTGGCTCTGCTTGATAACGCAGATCATCCTGTTGCCGTTTTTATGGGCGCACACAAGCGACGAACCGCTGTTTTTCTGGCGCTTCAGCCTTCGCTTTGCCCTTATCCTGGGCGTCAATCTCGCTGCGATCCTTGCTTTGCTGCTCTTGATCTGGAAACGCAGTCTGCTCGGCAATCTGCTAAATCGGCCGAAAGGCCTAACAATCTTCAGCAGCTTCGCCGCGCTTGCCATCGCCGCGCTCTTCACATTGACACAAATTCGAACCAACGAATACCGAGCCTCGTCATACATGATCCTAACCGCTCTCACATTAACTATCATGCTTGCGTCGCAGCTTGCGGTCATCGTGGACGAGCCGAAAGCGCGCCGGCTGCAATTGCTCGCCGTCCTGGTTACCGGCATCATGCTGATCACGTTCGCGATGATTATCGGCGTCTCGCTTTGGGGGCAAGGCTTCATCTATGAACGCACGTTCGCGCCCATAACTTTTCTGCTTATGACTTCGGGCCTTTTATGGGGCGCGCTGGCCGGCATATTGATCAAGCGCTGCGGCGGGATGTCATATTTCAGCGCGGGCTGGATTCGCTGGTCTCGGCTGGCGAGCTTGCTGGCCGTTATCATCATCGCCGGCGGTATTGTCCTTGGCCAGGCAAGACGAGTTGATGACTTCGCCGCAGCTGCCGCAGTTTGGGACGAAACGCATCAGCGCATTCTCAAACTGCGCGACGAAGGCAGCCCGGCGCTGGATACAGAAGGGTTTCCCTACCTTCATCCGACGCGAATCGACTCAACACTGGCCCAATACGGTGTGAGTAAGTTGAAGTGGCGATGGCGGCTCTATTATGGCCTGGACTACGAACCTCACTTCGGCTGACGATCGTGCCGATACCGGTTATCGCCAGGGGCCCGCGCGAACCTCATGCCAAGTTCTTAATTGACCAAAATGCGCAATGCAGGCAAACTGTGCCGAATTGACTCGGCTCAAGCGGCGCTGCCAAACCTATCGGACCGGCGCCACTTGATCTGCGGAATAAAACTAATAATAGAGGAAGGGATAGAATGCCAAACTTACAAGCCGATGCCCTGAGTGGATTCATCGGGCGGATTCTGGCGGCGGCCGGCGCGCGGGCGGATTACGCGGAGATCGTCGCCGAGCATCTGGTCAACGCCAATCTGGCCGGGCACGATTCGCACGGCGTGATCCGCACACCCTACTACGCGCGCTCCATTGAGAAAGGCGAGCTGCTGCCGGCGGCCGAGCCGGAAATCGTCGAAGAAACGGCGTCAATGGCGCAGATCTGCGGCAATTGGACCTTCGGCCAGGTGATCGCCAAACAGGCGACCGAGCTCGCTATCGACAAGGCGCGCGCCCAAGGCGTCGGCCTGGTATCGATGTACCACGAAGGGCATACCGGCCGCCTCGGCACCTACGCCGAGATGGGCGCGGCAGCGGGCATGGCGTCGATGATCTGGGACGGCTGCCTGGGCGGGCCGCGCTCGATCGTCGTGCCGCTGAACGGGACCGGCCGCAAGATCGGCGCCAACCCGATTGCGATGGGCTTCCCGAGCGAGACGCATGGCGCGGTCATTCTCGATTTCGCCACCTCGATTTCGGCGGCCGGCAAGGTGATGGTGGCGGTGGACAAGGGCGAGCGGCTGCCCGGCGACTGGATCGTCGATGCCGATTGGCAGCCGACCTCCGATCCGACGGCTTTGGCCAAGGGCGGCGCCTTGCGGCCGATGGGCCTGCCCGATGTCGGGCACAAAGGCTATGCGCTGGCGATGATGGTCGGCTTCTTCACGCTGATGGCGTCGCTCCGCTCGGATAAGCAGCCGCCGTTGGAAGACCGCTGGGGCACGGTGATTCTGATGATTGACATCTCGCGCTTTGGTCCCTTGGCCGCCTTCAAAGGCCAGGTCGACGCGATCATTGATTTCGTGAAGACGGATCCGCTGGATGGCGAGGTGCTCTATCCCGGCGAGGTGGAGGCGCGCAATCGGCGCCAGCGGCTGGCGAATGGCATTGATTTGCCCGAGGCAACCTGGCGCGAGATTGCCGCTTGCGCCGAAGGTTTGGGATTAACATCCCCCATCCCCCGGCCCCTTCCCCCAAAATGAGGGAAGGGGAGAATTCAGCAGAATCACGTGCCGTTTAAGCCTCTCCCTCTTCATGGGGGAGGGGCGTTGGGGTGGGGGTCATGCTGACACAAGCTGACCTATACGCCAAATTGCAGCGGGCGCAGGCGGCGGAAGCGCGGCGCGACCTGGCCCTGGAGCTGCTCGCGCGCTCAAACAGCCGGCAATATCTGGATGAGTGTCTGCTCATCCTGCAATCCGAACGCGTTCGGCGGACGCTCGACGAGAGCCATCGGCCGGCCCTGCGCGATAAATGTCTCTTGCTTTTCGCCGAAAGCAAGCGCGACAAAGCGGGCCTGCTGCGCGAGGCTTTGACGAGGCTGCTCGCGCATATCGAGCACCCGGATGACGCCGATATTTATCGGCTCGGCCTCGAGACCTACCACTTTCAGCCGGTTGACGATGTTGCCCAAAACCTGCGGGCGGTCGCCCTGGCCGGCTTGACGCCGATTGATCCGCCGCTCGCCTGCCTCTACGCGGCCCGCTTCCTGGCTGAGCCGCAGACATCGGTCTTCAACTGCGAGCCGGCGATGACCGCGATTGATGTGCTGGTCGCTTCGGATCAGCGCTTGCCGATTTATCAGTTTCTGCTGCGCGGCGGGCTTGAGATGGCGCAGACGGCGCGCGGCGAGCTGACCGGGGCGGCGCTGGAATCGCTGGGAGACGATTTTCCCCTTCACTTATATGAGGGCTTGATTGAACGCTACCAGGAGATTGACCAGCCGACGGCGACGATGGGCATCATCAATTGGATCATCAAGGAACGGCAGGCGCCCTTGTACGATCGCCTGCAGGCGGTCATTCTGGCGACGCGAGACGCGGACCTGCGCCGCTACGGCCTGGTGATGATGGCGGCGGCGCGCGATGACGAACTCGGCGAGCGGCTGCTGCGCCTGGCGCGGCTGGCCCGGCGGGAGGACTTGCCTCTCTTCATTGAAGCGGTCGAGCTATGCCACTTGTCAGCGCGGGACGAGGCGCTGGCACAGCTGCGGCGGCGGCTGGACTAGCGAATCTCGGGCCTGTAAATCGAAGCGAAGGCGCCCTCGATCTGCAGCGCGAGGTTTTGTAGCAGCGCGGCCGGCGGCGCTTGCCCCAGGATTTCATCCCCGACCAGCACATCCAGCGTCGCCAGAAAACGCCCGCGCGGATAGAGGGCCAGCAGGTGCGCGCCCGCATTGCCGGCGCAGGTTTCAGCCTCCGCTCGATAAACATTGGGGGCGGAATCAGCGCGTTCGTAGCCGTAGCTTTCCAGCCATTGCAGCATGAAGGCGTCTTCGGCAGCGGCGCGGGCGGCAGCGGCATCGGCGAAGACATCAACCCAATAACCCAGCGATGAAAAGAACACCGACTCAGCGCAATCTTTGTTGATTATCTGCATCCTCTGGCGATACTGGTGGCCCTGTTCCGCGGCAAATGTCCCGAAGCCCTCCTGCAGCGGTTCGGCGACTGTGGCCGCCAAATCCTCAGTTGAGAAATAACCGGAGCGCTCGGCGTCGAGCGGCAGGGTGGGCGGCAGGCCGTCGGTGAATGCCTTGAAGGCCGCGCCGATATCTTCTGCGCTCGCGTCCGCAAGCGTCGCCTCAGCGCTCTCGACTTGCGCCGGTTCCTCGATGATAAGCACCGTTTTCAGGGTCTCGCCGGCGTCGCTCGCCGTGCTTGGGTCGCGCTCGCGGATCGCCTCTACGATATCTTGGCCGACCAACACGTCGCCGAAAATCGTATGTTTGTAATTCAAATGCGGCGTCGGCGCGGTCGTGATGAAAAACTGGCTCCCGTTGGTGCCGGGGCCGGCGTTCGCCATCGCCAGCAAACCCGGCCGATCAAATGTAAGGAAGCCGACCGGCTCATCCTTGAACTGATAACCGGGGCCGCCGCGCCCCGTGCCGGTGGGGTCGCCGCCTTGGGCCATGAAATCGGGGATGACCCGATGAAAGGTGCTGCTGTCGTAATAGCCCTGCCCCGCCAGGAAGACGAAATTGTTCACCGTGATCGGCGTCAGTTCCTCATAAAGATCGACATAGATGGCGCCGGCGGATGTACAGAAGATTGCGCGGTAATCCACGCTCGGTTCAATGGCGCGCTCCGCCTCGGCAAACTGCATCATCGTCAAGGGAGCGGGCTCGGCGGCGGCGCAGAGATCCTGCGGGGTCGGCAAGTCCTGCGCCATTGCGGAAATGGACAGCGCGACAAGGATTACCAGAGCGATAACGGGTCGTAAAAGGCGCATGAGATCTTCCTTTGCCCTTCGGCGAGCGATGACATAGACTGCGCGCATTTTGCCAGTGAGACGGGCGCTTGCATAGGCGGGATTAGTGGACGGCGGGGAGTCGGGCGACAGCCTGCGGGTGGAATCGGCGGGGGCGTCTGCTACAATCGCAAACGAAATCAAATAGGATGACGGATAATTATATGAGCGGCTTCCCCGGTTTTCCCGCCGAAACACAAGCCTTCCTGCGCGAGCTGCGCGCGAACAACAGTCGCGAATGGTTCGCCGCCAACAGGCCGCGTTATGACGAATTCGTCAAGGCGCCGGCGCTTGCCTGGGTGGCGGCCATGGGCGCGCGGCTGAAAGAACTCGACGCGGATATCGTGGTTGACCTGCGGACGAATGGCAGCGGCTCGTTGATGCGGGCGGCGCGCGATACCCGCTTCAGCAAAGACAAGTCGCCTTACAAGGTCAACGTCGCCATGATGTGGTGGCATGGTAGCGGCAAGAAGATGCAGCATCCCGGCTTCGGCATGCAGATCAGCCCCGATGACGCCGGCTTGATGGTCGGTATGTTTCATTTCGCCAAGCCCATGCTGGATGCCTACCGCCAAGCCGTGCTCGATGATGAGCTGGGGCCTGACCTGGTTGCGCTGGCCAAAGCGGTGGAGACGGCCGGCTACCGCTTGAGCGGGAAGCATTACAAGCGCGCGCCGCGCGGCTTCGACGGAGGTCATGCGCGCGTGGAATGGCTGAAGTACAACAACCTGCACGCCGGCACGCATGACATCCCGCCGAGCGTGATCACGACGCCGCGGCTCATCGATGTCTGCTACGACCACTTTGCCAAGCTGGCGCCGATTCTGCGCTGGCTCGCGCGCGCGCAGGAGCGCTACGGCGGCGTCTGATCCGGGGGCGAGGCCGCTGCGCCCTCTGTGCGCGCCTCCTTTTCTCTTTTTTGACGAACCTCATAAATTCAGTCTGCAATCATAGCGAAATTGTCGCTTTTTCTACCCCATCCCCGGCCCCTTCCTCTTCATGGGATGCCTGCCATAGAGATGGCGGGAGGGGCCTTGGGGTGGGAGTATGGAGATATAAACTACTCAAACAACCGCACTTTGACACACTACCGGACAAGCCTTGTAGGGGCGGCTCTGTGAGTCGCCCTAAAGCTCGCTATCGCAAGGAAGGGCGTCTCAGCGAGACGCCCCTAGAGATTCTCATTTGTGCGCGCTCGATATTCTGCGTGAGCCGAGTCGCTACTTGCGAGGGCTGTGGTGAATGTTATCGCGAAACCGACATACGGCGATGCGCTGCAAATTCGCCGCTCGCTTTGTATCTTTCAACTGTATTTTTCGCATCTCGTTTTCTACAATGACAACTATTAGCGGCAACAGGTGACAAAGCGGCGAGATTGGGTTAAATTCTGCCCTTGATTTGTTCAGCCGGCCATCGCCATTGGAGAATCTGAATTGAAGCGACGCGCGTTGCGAACCGCCCTCGCCCTCCTATTGCTTGTCCCTTTCAGCGTCGTCTTCATGCAGGACGAAGCCGGCGTCAGCCTCGATATCATCGGCATCGACAGCACAGAACTCTCAGAGATCGCCATTCACGTCAGCATCCTCGATTCCAGCGAGCAGTTGCTCTCCGGCCTGGCGGTGGATAACTTCTCGATTGGCGGCGATCTGGCCGGCCTGGCGAATATCAGCCGCGTTGAGAACATCACCGATGACGAACTGGCTTTCGCCACTGTCCTGGTCATCGATACCAGCAGCAGCATGGCGGACCAGCCTTTATCGGAAGCGCTGGCGGCCGCCCGCGGCTACATCAATGCGCTGGGCCCTGATGACCCGGTCGCCCTCATGACCTTCAGCGATAGCGCCCGCCTCATCGTCAATTTTACGACCGACCGCGCCCTCATTTTCCAGCAGTTCGAAAACCTCGCTTATGGCGGGCAGACGGCGCTCTATGACGCCACCCTGCGCGCTATCGAAGTCGCCAACGAAGCGCCGCTGGAGCGCAAAGCGGTGGTGATCCTAAGCGACGGCAGCGAGTATGGCAATATCAGCGAGCACAGCCGCCAAGAGAGCATCCGCGCCGCGACCATTCATGGCGTGCCGGTCTACTCCATCGGCCTGGGCTGGAATATCGACCAGCGCTTCCTGGAGGCGATCGCCTCGGAATCCAACGGCGAGTTTTACAACGCGCCGCTGCCGGAGGAACTGGGCGCAATCTTCAGCAATCTCGCCTTCTTATTCCGCAGCCAATACATCGTCACGATGAGCGCCGATGTGCCGGCCGATGGCAGGCGCTACGATTTCACGCTGAACGTCGCCACAAGCGATGGCCAAAGGGCGGCGGGCCGCGCCACCCTGCGCGCGCCGATACCGGTGCCGCTGCTCTTCTTGCCCGATGATCTCTTCGCCGAGGCGCTGACCGACGACACGCAGATCACGGTAGAAATCCGCGCCGACCAGGATATCGAGAGCATCGAATACACGCTCGATGGCGAGGTCGTCTCGACTGAAGAAACCTACACCATCGTCCCGGTAGAGCAGGAACCGGGCGAACATCAGCTTGATATCACGGTCAGTGATGTTGAAGGGGACGTGGGCCGGCTGAGCGCGGAGTTTGAGATCGCCGCTCTGCCCCCGACCGTATCGGATGATTTTGAGACCGCGCCCCAGGAAGATGTCGCCGAGGCGGAAGTCATCTCGGTTGATGCCGGCGGGCAGACCGAGATCACGCAGGTTGAATTCATCGTTGACGGCGAGGTTGTCAAAACGGATACCGAAGCGCCTTATGAATTCGATCTGGATCCCTTCGAGCTCCTGCCTGAAGAGCACCAACTCAGCATCCGCGCGACCAACGCGGGCGGGCAAGTCACCACCGTTGAGAAGAGTTTCGAAGTCGAGAAGCTGCCGCCGCGCCTCGAGATTGAAGGGCTGACGGCCGAGACCGTGGTCAGCGACATCACCACCGGCAGCATCACCGTCGAGGGTCAGTCGCCGATTGTCAGCTTGAGCGTCGAGCCCGATTTGGGCACGCTGGCGGGGAGCAACCGATTTGACTTCACGCTGAACGCGGCCGATCTGCCGCCCGGCCGCAATACGATCGCGGTGCATGCCGTGGATGAAGCCGGCGCCGAGACGATAGAGACATTCGAATTCGAGGTTGCCGCCTTGGCGCCGACAGTGGAAGTCAGCGGCGTCGCGGTTGATGCGCTGATCAGCGGTCCTGAAGATGTGAATGTGGATGCCGGCGGCCAGACCACGATCACGCGCATAGAGGTGTCCTATGATGGCGGGCCGGCCGAAGTCGTCGAAGACGAGGTCTTCACGATACCGGCTGAAGAATTGGGCGATGGCGAGCATGAGGCGCTGGTCGCCGTCACAAACGAAGGCGGGCAAACCTCGACCCTTCGCTTGCCCTTCACGGTGCAGCTGCCGCCGACGCCGACGTTTACGCCGCCTCCGACTGCTACCGCGACGGCGACGCACACAGCAACAGCGACCGATACCGCCGCGCCCACCGCCACCCATACCGATATGCCAGTCTTAACCGATACGCCTTCAACCGAATCCGCCCAGACCGCGCGCGCGATCCAGCAATTGACCGCGACCGACACGGCGGTTCCGACGGATACGCCCATCCCTGCATTCACGGAAGCGCCGCTGCCCACTAATACAGAGCCGCCGCCAACGGCTACGCCACTTCCGAGCGAGACCAATACGGCGCTGCCAACCGACACGCCGCTTCCGAGCGAGACCAATACGGCGCTGCCAACCGACACGCCACTTCCGAGCGAGACCAATACGGCGCTGCCAACTGAAACGCTGCTTCCGACAGAGACCGCTACGCCCGTGCCAACTGAAACGCCGATACCGAGCGAGACCAATACGGCGCTGCCAACTGAAACGCTGCTTCCGACAGAGACCGCTACGCCCGTACCAACGGACACACCGCTGCCGACAGAGACCGATACGCCCGTGCCAACGGACACACCGCTGCCGACAGAGACCGATACGCTTGAGCCGACTGATACATCGATCCCGACTGACACTGCTACGCCCGAGCCGACTGACACGCCGATACCGACTGACACCAATACGCCCGAGCCGACAGATACACCGGTCCCGACTGAAACTCATACACCGTTGCCGACGGCCACACCAACCGATACGCCGATCCCGACGGACACGCCAACAGACACGCCAGTCCCCACAGACACGCCGACAGATACGCCAGTCCCGACGGCCACGCCAACTGACACGCCAGTCCCGACGGCCACACCAACCGATACGCCGATCCCGACGGACACGCCAACAGACACGCCAGTCCCCACAGACACGCCGACAGATACGCCAGTCCCGACGGCCACGCCAACTGACACGCCAGTCCCGACGGCCACACCAACCGATACGCCGATCCCGACGGCCACGCCGACCGACACGCCGGTCCCGACGGCCACACCGACCGATACGCCTGTCCCGACGGCCACACCAACCGATACGCCGATCCCGACGGCCACGCCAACTGACACGCCGATCCCGTCCGACACGCCGACCGACACGCCTGTCCCGACGGCCACGCCAACCGACACGCCTGTCCCGACGGCCACGCCAACCGATACGCCTGTCCCGACGGCCACGCCGACTGACACGCCTGTCCCGTCCGACACCCCGACCGATACGCCAGTCCCCACGGCCACGCCAACTGACACGCCGATCCCGACGGCCACGCCAACCGATACGCCGGTTCCCACGGCCACGCCAACCGACACGCCGATCCCGACGGCCACGCCAACCGATACGCCGATCCCGACGGCCACGCCAACCGATACGCCAGTCCCAACGGAAACGCCGACCGATACGCCTGCCCCCACGGACACACCGACCGCGACGCCGACCGATACGGCAACGCCCGATGTCACGGCGACGGCCGCGGCCGAGTCGAGCTTGACGGCGATCGCGCAGAGCGCCCTGGATGTCGAAGCCACATCTGAAGCGGAAACTGAAACCGCCACCGCCGAAGCGACGCCGACTGACACGCCGACAGACGAGCCAACAGACGAGCCGACAGCGCTCCCGGCAACGGCGACCGATGCGCCGACAGCGACGGCCGTCATCGAGCCCACCGCGCAGCCGAGCCTGACGCCGGTGACCATCACCGAGATTGAAGCGCCGAGCGCCGATGAGCCGGAGACGCAGGATACCACCTTGGCGATCGCCGCTGTGGTCGGCGGCCTGCTGCTGCTGCTGCTCTTGTTCCTGCTTCGCCGCCGCCGATAATCCGCGACCGCGAGGGGCTTTTGGGCGTATACGGTACATAGCACAGGCGCGCGAGGAGCGAATATATGCGAGAATTCCTGATCCGAGTCTTGATCAACGCGGTGGCCATCGCCGTCACCGCCATGTTGATCCCGAATATTCATATCGCGAACAACGATGTCACGACGCTGCTGGCGATCGGCTTGATCTTCGGCCTGGTGAATTCACTGCTTAAGCCGCTGCTGCTGCTCTTGACTTGCCCGGCTGTGCTGCTGTCGCTCGGCTTGTTCATTTTTGTGATCAACGGCGTCATGCTCATGATCACCGATTCTTTGGCGGGCGACAGGCTGACGATCGACGGCGGCATATTCACCGCCATCCTCGGCGGCATGGTCATGGCGGCTGTGTCCATCGCCCTGGAAACTGTGCTCAAACTGAAGGACTCGCCGGAGCGCGCGGGCCCCGAGGTGATCGTGTACAGCGATTCGCGCAAGCAGAAGTGAAGGACATCAGCGCGCCCTCATCAGCGGGAAGCCCCCGTGCCTGAACAGCGCCGGAGCCTGTGCTGGATCAGCAGCGCGCGCTACAGCCAGCCGCTGGATGCCGCCGCCGCCCGCAAGTGGCAGCTGATGGCCGGCATGCCCGGCTATGAGTTTCACGTTATCGGTTTTTCGTCATCGTTTCGCCCACGGCGTTTCAAGGAGCATGTCTCTTTCTACCTGCTGCCGCAGCCGCCCACGTCATTGCTGCGTTATCTGGTGATTTTCAGCCTGGCGCCGCTGCTGCTTTGCTGGCTGGTCATGCGCCGGCGGGCCGCCCTCATCGTGGCGCAAAGCCCCTTCGAAGGCGCGATCGGCGCCGCTGCCAAAGCTTTCGTCCGCCTCTTGGGCCGCCGTCCCAAGCTCATCATCGAGAACCACAACAATTTCGAAGAAGATGTCTTCTTGCAGCGCTCCGTCCCGCTGCCGGGCATGTACCGCCGCCTGATGCTGGCGCTGGCCCGTTTCGCCTTCCGCCGCGCCGACGCCCTGCGCGTGATCTCGTCGTCCACCGCGGAGCGCGCCCGCCATTACGCGCCTGAACTGCCCCAGGCGCGCTTCATGACCTTTAGCGACACCGATGTATTTCTGCGGATGGCGCGGCGCCTGCCCCTTGATGAGGCGGTTGATGTCGTTTACGCCGGCGTGCTGATCCCGCGCAAGGGCGTAGACCTGCTGCTAAAAGCCTTCGCCGAGCTGGATCATCCGCGCGCGCGGCTGCATCTGGTCGGCGGCGCGGAGAACAGCGCTTATGCCGAATCGCTGCGGCGGGCGGCGGCCGAGCTCGGCATCAGCGAGCGCGCCCATTTCGCCGGCGCTGTCTCGCAGCGCGAGCTGGCGGGCTATTTCGCGGCTGCCCGCGTCATGGTCCTGCCATCGCTGTCGGAAGGTTTGGGGCGCGTGGTGGTGGAGGCGATGCTGCTGGGCACGCCGGTCATCGGCAGCCGCGTCGGCGGCATCCCGGATATGATTGTCGATGGCGAAAATGGCTACCTGGTCGAAGCCGGGAACGAAGCCGAATTGACGGCGGCGCTGCGGCGAATCTACGCGCAGGACGTCTCGGCCATGGGCGAGAAGGCGCGCGCCTTCGCCGAAGATTTCTTCTCGCCGCGGAAGTATGTGGCGGGTTACCGCCGGCTCTTTGAGCTGGCCTTGGGGGATGAAACTGGCCCTGGCATGGAACAGGCTCGCGCGCGGGGGAGCGCTGCGGGCCCGAAAGAGAAGCGGCCTTGAGCGCGGGGGACCGCAAGATCCAGCGCTGCGTCTCCTGTGACGGTTTCGGCTGGTTTGAAGACGACTTCAGCGGCGAGGCGGAAGACTGCGACTGGTGCGCCGGCGCCGGGTATGTCTATCGGGATGAGCAAGGGCGCGACCGGCCCATCCCGCAAACTGATTACGCCGCCGTCGCCGCCGATCTGGAGCGGCTGGAGCTGGAACGCCTGCGCGAGATGGGCTACCAGGGCCAGGCTCGCAAGCCCTGGCAGCAAGCCATCCGCAAGGATACCCATCTCGGCCGCGATCCCTACCGCGATGACGGCGATGCCTGAACGCCGATTCCGGGTCGGCGCGTCTCAGCTGTCATCTTGCTCGTCCTCCGGCGTCCGCAATTCGTTGAGCAGGCGCGCAATATCCACCAGCAGATCATCCAGGCGGCTCTCGGTGCGCTGGCTGACTTCGCCCAGGCGCTGAATGAGCTTGGCGGTTTCACCGGGCGGAAAGCTGCGATAAGACCACCAGTAGACCAGCACCACCACCGCCAGCACCAGCATTTGAAAGACTTGCTCGAAATCCATGTATCCTCCCTGTTTCCCTTTGATTACAGCGTCTATGCGGGGTCGACGCGAATCCGCAGGGTTCCGCTGGCGAAATTGCCCGCCAAGCGGTAAACCAGCAGCGTATATTCGCCGGGTGCCGGCTGCCGCAAGGGGATGGAAGCGGCGCCTTCAGATACGTCCTGCCTTCCGCGCTCGCTCTCTTCGCCATCGCGCAGCGTCAGGTACGCCAGTTGATCATCGGCGGCGATCTGTTCGTCGGCGCAAGTAATGACCGGGTCGGCATCGCCCTGGCGCAGCGACAGCGTCGACGCCTCCAGTTCGAGCCGGCCGAAATGGTTGAGCACATCGCTGGCGCGCTGCTGTTCGGGCGGATTCGCCGTCAGCAAGTGTATTCGCGAGTTCGCGCCGGTGGAGACGCCACAAGTTGCCGCCCCCAATGCCGCTCGGGCGACCGTATCCAGCAGGCGCGCGTCGAGAGCCCGATGACTGATAATTTCCATGCCCTAAATCTCCTTCGCCCAAAATTGCGGGTGCACATTGACGACATCCATCCTTGCCGTATTGCCACGGGTTGTCTTCCAGCGCAGCGTGAAAGTATGGATGCCGGCGCCAAGCCCGCTGATCAGCAAAACAAAAGTCAGCGGTTTGTTGCGGTCGACTGCGTTAACGGCGTCGTTCTTGAATTCAATGACCCCGTTGTCAGCGAAATAATCCACCCCGTCCACGGCAACGTTGATGCTGGTAACCGCGTTGTTGGCGCGATTCTGCGCCGTGCCGGTGAAACCCAGCAGCACATCGCCGCCATGCGTGGTCAATGTCAGGGACAGGTGTATCGGGTCAATATCGACGAATGCCTGGGCCGTCGTGGTCAGGAGCGAGCCGCCGCTGACGATGCGGCTGACGCTGGTGTCCAGGCGGTCTTTCAAGTGATTCTGATTGTCGCGCACATAAGTATTCAGGTCGATCGATGTCAGCGGTTCGCTCGACCAGGTCTTCGGCGTCGTCCATGCCATATCATGCCCTTTCGCATTGATTAAGTCAGCGAAGTTTAGAACAAAGTTTCTAATACTGGGCGACCAAATAGTCGCGCGTCAATGAAACGCCCGCCTGCGCGATAGGATGCCCGAAGGCTTTGCGCCATATTTCTTCTGCTTACGGGCGAGCCGGTGGCCCGCGCCTACAGTTCTGTTTTGAGAGGATTTACCAAAAGCGGGGGAGCGCGGAGGGGCTATCGCGCAGCCGATTTACAGATGCGAGCGTCAGGCGGCGTCTCAGCAGAAATCAGCCGTCATTGCGCGAGCGACGAGAGGTATGCGTCCAGGCGGTCAAGCGTCTGGCTTAAGCTGGCTTCGACGCCCATATCAATGATTTGGTCCCGTGCTTCCTGTGTGCTGTAGCGGCTGATGTTGGTGACGGTCGTTTCGACGCCGTTTTCCATAAACTTGATTTCGGTTTGCGCTTGTGGCGGGCTGGTCAAGGCATTGCCTGCTTCATCGGTGAAGAAATCAGTGGCGGTGAAGCGGCTGGGCGCGTCAATCTCTTGATAGATCATTTTGCCGCAATAGCGCTGGCCCGCCGGGTCTTGCATGCAATAAAACCAGGTCCCGCCCGGGCGGAAATCCACCTCGCATACCGGCGTCGTAAAACCTTGCGGGCCCCACCAATTTCGCAGGTGCTCAGCCCGCGTCCACATCGCCCAAAGGGTGTCGCGGTCGGCGGCGAAGCGCCTCAGGCATTGGATCTCGACTTCCGATGGCGTGCTGAATTCCATTTTTGACGACATGAGTTTCCTCTCTTGCTAGCGAAATCTGTAGGGGCGTTTCGCCGAAACGTCCACTATATGTGACTACAAAGGAGAGCGTCTCAGCGAGACCCCTACAGATTTCATTCAAACAAATCATCCGCCGCGGATCTGGCCGTTTTCCACCTGGTAGACAGCCGCCCGCTCCAGAAACGCTCGGCTGAATATGTCCAGTTCTGTCGTCGTCACCAGCGTTTGCGCCCCGCCATCAAGCCGTTCCAGCAAGAAATTGCGGCGGCCGCTGTCCAACTCGGCGACCACTTCATCGAGCAAGAACAGCGGGGGCTCGCCCAGTTGGTCGCGCATCCAATCCAGCTCGGCGAACTTCAGCGCCATCACGGCGGTGCGCGCCTGCCCGCGGCTGCCGTAGAGCCCGCAGTCACGGTCGTTGATGGTTAGGCGCAGTTCATCGCGGTGCGGGCCGGCGATGGTGACGCCCCGCCCAATCGCTTCACGGCGCCGCGCCAGCAAACGCTCCAGAAATTGCGGCTTGATCTCGGCCGGGCTCAACTGCCGATCGAGATCCAGGCCGGCGACATCAAAGGCGCGCTGCCGCCCTTCGCCATCGGAAGCGGGCAGGATGCTGGGCAGGTACTTTAAGCTCAAGGACTCGCGCCCGCCGGTCAAGGCCAGCTGAGTCGCGCGCGCTTTGCTTTCCAACTCGCGCAGGAAACGCTGACGCCCGGCGATGATGACGGCGCCATGCGTCGCCAATTGCTCGTCCCAGAATTCCAGCTCGACCGCTGCGGCGCGCTTTTCGGCGATGCGCTTGAGCAGGGCGTTGCGCTGCGGCAGGCATTTTTCATATTCATGCAGCGCCATAAAATACGCGCGGTCCACCTGCCGCAAGGTGCCGTCCATGAAGCGGCGGCGGTCATTGGGCGCGCCCTCGACCAGAGACAGATCCCGCGGCAGGAAGAGCACGACATTCAGCAAGCCCGCCACATCCATCACCCGCTTGTCGACATTGTTGAGCTTGATCGCCTTCTTGAAGCGGGCGGCGCCGGCGCTCATATCCAGCATCAACGTCACATCCAGCTTGTGATATGCGCCATTCTCAGCCCCGATTTCCGCCGAAAGCCGCGCGAAGGGAATCGGGTCATGCTCCGTGCGCCAATGGATCAGTTGCCGGTCGCTGGTCGTATAGGGTGATGATGAGGTGGCCAGGTAGAAGATCGCTTCCAGGGCGCTGGTTTTCCCTTGCGCATTATCGCCGACGAGCACCACGGGACGATCGGCCGGCGGGCTGAATTCCAGGCGCGCGTAATTGCGAAAATTCGTCAGCGAGAGGTGATCAATCCGCATGGCTCGCCAAGGAATTCAATCGCCAGTAAGGTGTTCGCAGGGGCGAGCCGCCGAAATCTGTTGAGAATCGCCCGATACTGAGAACCACACGTATCTTCACCACAGCCCCTCGTAAGTCAAAACTTGGCTCACACAAAATAACAAACCCGCACATAAGTTGTTTCTAGGGGCGAGCCATTGTGTCGCCTGTTGACTACATACGATGTTGCCTGCGGGCGACTCACAGAGTCGCCCCTACAACGCGCTTGTTTGATGGGATTCGCATCGTCAAGATATCAGTCCTCTGTGACCTCATAACGACTCGGTGTACTCGGTGGTAAGATTTCAATTACTTCCTTGCATTTACTTCTGTAGTGAGGCTTTTGGTGAAGCTGGCTGCGAACCACGCTCGTCAAGCGCCCGCCCATTGCGGCAGGAAGGCATCACTGGCGATCCGCCAGCTTTCGCCGCTTTCGAGCGCATGCACCCAGACTTCAGGCAGGGCCGGCCCGGGGGCGCTATCCTCGTCACGCACCAGCGGAAAGCGTTGCATCACCAGCGCGTCGCCCGCTCCGTTCCAGCGAAAATACGCCGATGTATAGCGCGGTTCATAAGCGATCGACAGCAAGTCCTCATCGGCGGCGGCGGCGCGCAGATAAAGCTGATGACCGGGCGTCCAGCGCTCATCGGTGTAGCGGCGGGCGAAGGCGATGGTCTCGCCGTCGGGGCTCCACTGCGCGCCGACATCATCATAGGGACCTTGCGAATCGGTGAAAGCGGCGAAGGTCTTTTCCGCCAAATCGGCGATGCGCAAATGCGTGAAGAATTGCTCGCCGCGCCGGGTTAGCTCGGGGTAGATCAGCTGCTGGCCATTCGGCGCCAGCGAACCCATGGTGCCATGCGATGACGGAATGAAACGCAGCTGCACATCATCATCGCCGCGCGGCACAAAATCGTAGATCAGGATGCCCGGCTGCGCCACATCCGCGCTGTAAAAGGCGACCGTATTGCTATCCGCCGACCAGACCGGACTATGCCCGACCACTTGCTTGTCGGCGATGAGGGGCAGGCTGTCAAACTCCGGGTTTAGAAAATTAACCAGCCAAATCCGCGGCAGGCCGTAGCGCCCGCCAATCGACTCGGCGCGCTGATAAACCAGCCATTTGCCATCCGGGCTGAAGACCGGCGTGCTGCAGTTGGCTTGGAGCGCGACGCAATCGACCAGGTCCGTCAAACGGCCGGCCGCCAGGTCAAGCAGGCGCAAAGTGACCGCGCCGGCCCCGCTGCGCTCGCCGAAGGCCAGCCAGCGCCCATCCGCGCTGATATCGAAATCGAAGACGCCGTATTCGCTGAAGGTCAGCTGCTCTTTGGCGGCGGGGTCGTCAATGTCCGCCAGCCAGACATTCTGAACGCCGCCGGTCGCCGGATGAAGGAAGGCGACGCGCGTCGGCTGCCGCGCCGGGTCCATCAGCCAGGCGGCCGCCCCTAGGCCCGCTAGACAAAGGGCCACGATCAGCAATACGGCGAAATCCAGCTTGTCCGGTTTCATGCCCCTCCCGCCGCTCAGGGATACAAATAAGGCTGGCGCGGCTCATCAACGCGCTCGACCGCCTCAGCCAAGACGACGGGCAGGAACTCGGCGCCAAAAGCCATCGCTTTCAGCTGACCCTGTACGCGCAGCCATTCGCCGGCCTCGTACTCGCCCGCAGCCATGACCGGCATGCCGATGGGGAAGGCGTCGGCGACGCAGCAGCTCAGGGTGAAGCGGGCGATCATGAAGCCGTCGTCGGGGTGCAGCGGCTCGCGATAGACAAAGCCGATCACATCCACCGGCGAGCCATTGAACTGCGCCGGCGTCGCCGCCCGGTCAAATTCGCGCAGCCAATCCAGGATGTTGCGGTCGAGCGGGCTGCGCGTCACGCTTGAGACGCCCACGGGGCTCAAGCTCACCCCGCCATTGACCGCCTCAACGCCCAAGGCGCGCGAGGGGATCAAGATGGCCAGCAGCAGCGGAAAAGCGAGCACCAGGATAATGTCCCAGGAGATCTGGTAATGCTGATGGCTGTGCGCCTTCGCCTGCGGGCGCAAGCAGCTGTGCAAATTGACCAGCCCCAGCAGGAAAAATAGCAGCGCGCCCACCACGACCAGCCAGGCGAAACGCAGATTGATGTAATTGTCCAGGTTGCCGGTCAGCATCAGCAGCGTCAGATAGACGCCCATGCCGAATAATATGAGCGACTTCGCCCAGTCGATTCGGTCTATCTGCGCTTCATACTCATGCCGCGCCGCTGTCATTGCCTTCCTTTCTTCGTTAGCATGGCCATCAAGCATATCCAAGCATCAGATTGATCAACGCGCCCGCCAGCAGGTTCATCACGAAGGGCAGCAGGATCAAGTAAAGCACGATCCGGCGGCGGAATACCCCCGTGAACATCAGCGTGCTCTTGATATCGACCATGGGCCCGAAGCTGAGGAAACTGACGATCGCGCCTGTCGTGAAGCTGTTGACGAAGGCCAGCGCCAAAAAGCTGTCCACGGTGGAGCAGACGCTGAGCACATAAGCCAGAATTTGCATAAACAGGACTGAAAAGACGGGCCCCGTGCCCAAGGCCAGCAAGCTCTCCTGGGCGATGAGCGTCTGCATCAGCGCCGCCAGAATCGAGCCGAATATGAGGAAGCGCCCCATCTCGAAGAATTCGTCGGCGGCGATGCCCAGCGCGTCCAGCAGCCTGGCGCGCGTCGATGGCGTCTCGCCCTCGCAATGCGCATGATCGTCATGACCGCCTCCGAGGGCGATCGGCTTGAGCGCGGCGGCCGGCTTCGCGAAGCTGCCCAGCACGACGCCGACGATTACAGCAACCAGAATCGTCACGATGATCCTGCCGATGAAAACGGGGCCGAAGCCAAAGGCGATGAAGGTGCTGGCGAAAACGATGGGATTCATAAAGGGCGCCGCCAACAGGAATGCCACACCCAGCGACACCGGCGTGCCTTTGCTGAAGAGCCGGCGCGCCACCGGCACCACGCCGCATTCGCAGACGGGGAAGACCAGGCCGAGGAAAGCGCCGCCCAAAGCCGCGCCCAGCCGATTGCGCGGCAGGATGCGCATGATATCGTCCGACTTGACGAAGGTCTCGATCAAGCCGGATGTGATGGAACCCAAGAGCAGAAAAGGCGCCGCCTCGACGAAAATGCCCAGAAAGCGGGTGGCGAAGACGCTCATCACCAGCGAGGCGTCGCGGCCGCTGATTGACGCCTGATAGCCGATGGCGGCCAAGAGAAGCGCAGCCAGAAGCAACAAGCCGATGAGCTTGAGGCGGTCGGTTGACCCAATTAATCTATTGCTCTGTTGACCTGCGAGTTGCATTGTCGCCTTTCGCGCGCAGCCGCATACCGCTTATTTTACCAGAAACCGACCCCAAGCGTGTTCTGCTCTCTAAAGCGTATCCTTTCCGTAGACAACTGTCGGCGCAACTCGCCAGGATTCTGTCGGGGCGCGCCGCCACCGACTGTTGAACAACCGGCTGTTATCCAAAACTGCGCACAAACAATCGAAAGGTTCTAGGGGCGAGACGGTGGCTCGCCCACTTTGTCTATAGATTGCTTGTCAGTTTTCGCATGACTAACTTGGAACTACAGAGAACGCAGAGAGCGCGGGGAAAGCCAAATTAGGTGTTTCCATTTTTCGGGCGTTTCAGCGAAACGCCCCTACAGTTCTTAAGATTTAAATTCTTACTCGGTGCTGAGTATCCGGAATCCGCAGCGCAGGCGCGGCTCGCGCTCTGGGGATTCGCGGCTTGCGCGCCCTCTTGCTACAATTGACGCAATGGCAGGCGCGGCGTTGGGGCGGCGGCATGAGCGTAATCTACATAAATGGCGAATTCGTCGACGCGGCGGTCGCCAGCATACCGGTGACCGATGTGGCGCTGCTGCGCGGATACGCCGTCTTCGACTTTCTGCGCACTTATGGCGGTACGCCCTTTCAACTGAGCGCGCACCTGCAGCGCTTGCGCACCTCGGCCGCGCTGATCGATCTCAGCTGCCCCTGGGACGTTGAAGAACTGGCCGACATCGCCCTTGGCACGATGCGCCGCAACGGCCATCCGGAGTCCAATATCCACATCATTTTGACCGGCGGCGACAGCGACAGCGGTTTCCTGCCGCAGGGCGATCCGCGCCTGCTGGTGAAGGCGTCGCCCTGGGAGGCGCCCCCGGGCTGGTGGTACGAGCAGGGCGTTCATGCAGTGACGACCGAGCTGCATCGCCATTTGCCGCAAGCCAAGACCATCAATTACGTCCCCGGCATCACAGCGCAGATCAAAGCAAGGGTGCAAAACCCCAAGTCAATCGAAGCGATCTATGTGGCTGACGGGCTGGTCAGCGAGGGGGCGCGCAGCAACATCTTCATCTTCAAGGAGGACCGCTGGATCACACCCGCGGATGGACTGCTGCTCGGCATCACCCGCGCCGAAGTCATCAAGCTGCTGGAAGCCGACGAGCTCTTGGAATTGCGCGACATCACGTTGGAAGAATTCTGCGCCGCTGACGAAGCCATCCTGACATCAACCACCAAAGAAGTTCTGCCCCTGGTCCGGGTCAATGATGTGACCATTGGCGAGGGCGCGCCGGGCCAAATGACAAAAAGGCTCATGCGCCAATGGCGCGAAATGACCGATGCCTACGCCGCCGCGGGAGTCGTCCTCTAGGGCTTGTCCGCTGCTAAGTCGCAGTAACCTTATGGTGGTCAAAGGAAGAAGCTGTAGGGGGAGCCATTGGGTCGCCCGTTGTGTGTATATGGGGTTGGGCGCGAGCGACTTAATAAGTCGCCTCTACAGTTTCGCTTAAAAGAGGGTGGTAAAATAAGGCCGTGTAGGGCGAGTCACCGCCTCGCCCCTACGCACACCAGATATTGGACAATGCCTACAGGAATACGACAGCGAATGCGGGCATGTCTCTGCGGTCTCCGCGTCCTCTGTAGTTAAATCAGTTAGACACGAAAACGCGCCCCGGTCTTCGCCCGCACTTCATCCAGCGACGCGCCCGGCATCAGCTCGACCAGGCGCATGCCTTCGGCGTCAAAAGCGAAGACCGCCAGCTCAGTGATCACGAGATCAACCGCGGCGGGAGCCGTCAACGGCAGGCTGCAGCGCGGCAGCAATTTGGCACCGCCATCGCGATTGCAATGCGTCATCGTGATGATCAGCCGGCGCGCGCCGCTGGCCAAGTCCATCGCGCCGCCCACCCCCAGCAGAGGCGCCCCCGGCATTGACCAATTGGCCAGGTTGCCCCGCTCGTCAACCTGCAGCCCGCCCATGATCGCGACATCAATGTGCCCGCCGCGGATCATGGCGAAGGAATCGGCGCTGTCGAAATAACTGCTGCCGGGCAAGGCGGTCACCGGCGCTTTGCCGGCGTTGACCGGATAATCAAGCGCGCCGCCTGTTTCCGGCGCCGGCCCGACGCCCAGCATGCCGTTCTCGCTGTGCATGATGATGCCATGCTCGGCCGTGATCAAATCGGCCACCAGCGTCGGGATGCCGATGCCGAGATTGACCACATCGCCGGCTTTCAATTCCGCCAGGGCGCGCCGCGCGATTGCCATCCGCCGCTCATCGACCTTCTCGCGCAGCGCCCGTACATCGGCCGATGTGCCGAGCTCCTCCAGCGTCGTTTCCGCTTCCACCAAAACATCGACATAATTGCCGGTTGTGTGAATGTGCTCGGGCGCAAGCGCGCCGACCGGCAGGATTTCATCGGCTTCCGCGATCACGAGATCGGCCGCCGTCGCCATCGCCTTGTTGAAGTTCTGCTCGGTCAAGCGATAGGCGAGGTTGCCCGCTTCATCGGCGCGGCGAGCGCGAATCAAAGCCACATCGGCGCGTAAACCGGCCACGAAGACCTGCGCTCTGCCATTAATCATGCGCGCATCCGCGGCGTCGCCCAGGCGCGTACCGGCCGCTGTCGGCGTATAAAATCCGCCAATGCCGGCGCCGCCCGCACGAATCGCCTCCGCCATGGAGCCCTGCGGCAGCAATTCATAATCGATGTCGCCGTTCAGCGCCGCTTCCACCACTTCCCGGTTGCTGGTGAAATATGAGCCGATGGCCTTCTTGATTTGCCCATTGCGCAGCAGCCGCCCGCCACCCAGCCCGGGCTCGCCGATGTTGTTGGCGATGTAGGTCAAGTCGCGCGCGTCAGTTTCCGCCAGCGCATGCAGCAAATGCACCGGCGCGCCGGTCATGCCGAAACCGCCGACCATCATCACAGCGCCTGATTTCACCAGGGCCGCCGCTTCTTCCGCCGACATTCGCGGTATCTGTTTCATCGCTGACTTTCGCCTGGGCGGGTCACCGTCTTGCCCCTACAACGTCCAATACAAGTGGTACCTGTAGGGGTCAGACGGTGGCTGACCCTTAGCTAGACGCCCCTGCATCCTTTGTACATTTGATCAAAGTCGCCTCGCCTTGACCAACGCCGACGCAGAGCGCCGCCAGGCCATAGCGCATGCGCTCGCCCGCCTCCATCCGCCGCCGCATTTCGTAGAGCAGAGTCGTCAAGATGCGCGCGCCCGAGCAGCCCAGCGGATGCCCCAGGGCGATGGCGCCGCCGTTGACGTTGGTGATGCTCTCACGCAAGCCGAGTTCGCGCATGACCGCGATCGCTTGCACGGCGAAGGCTTCGTTTAATTCGGCCAGGTCAATCGCGTCGATGGTCAGCTGGTGCCGCGCCAGCAGCTTTTGCACAGCCGACACCGGCCCCAAGCCCATCACGCGCGGGTCGACGCCGGCCGCCGCGCTGCCGATCCAGGTGGCAAGCGGCTGCAAATTCGAAGCCCGCGCTTTCTCCGCCGACATCAACACCAGCGCGCAGGCGCCATCGTTCATGCCGCTGGAATTGCCGGCCGTCACCGCCCCCCCTTCGCGAAAGGCGGGCCGCAGCGCCGCCAGTTTCTCCCGGCTCGTCGCCACTTCATAGCGGCCATTGACCCGGCGGTAAAAGGGATGTTCATCGGCATTGACGACGGTGTCAGCGCCCTTGCGCTGCGGAATGCGGACGGGCACTATCTCGCGCTCGAAATAACCGGCGTTGATCGCCTTGATCGCCCGTTCCTGGCTTTGCAGGGCGAAGCGGTCCTGCGCCTCTCGCGTGATTTCGCCGCCCTCGATTTCGCCGGCGCGGCTCTTTTCGAAGATGTTCTCCGCCGTCTCGCCCATCGCCTCCAGCGGATAGCGCGCCGCCAGCTTGGGGTTGGGGTAGCGCCAGCCCAGCGTCGTATCCCAGCCGGTGACATTGCCCGAGGGGCCAAAGCCGATGGGGTTCTTCGGCAGCGAATAAGGCGCCCGGCTCATGCTCTCGACCCCGCCGGCGACGAAGACATCGCCTTCGCCCGCTTTGATGGCGCGCGCCGCCTGATTGACCGCGTTCAGCCCGCTGGCGCAGAGGCGGTTGACCGTGACGCCGGCGACGGAATCCGGCAAGCCCGCCAGCAGCAATCCCATCCGCGCCACGTTGCGGTTGTCCTCGCCCGCCTGGTTGGCGCAGCCAAAATAAACTTCTTCGATCTCAGCGGGCCCGACGCCGGCTCGCGCGACAGCTTCGCGGATGACCAGCGCCGCCAGGTCATCGGGCCGCACAGCCGCAAGCGCGCCGCGGATCTTGCCGATCGGCGTCCGTACCGCGCTGACGATGACAACTTCGCTCATTACTGCAACTCCGGCGCCCGCCTGCGCCCTGGCCAAAAGCTATTTGCAAGCCGCGCACAGACCATAAAACTCCAGCAGATGACCGCTGATGCGAATGTCCAGCGTCTCTTCCAAATTCCGCGTCAGCGCCTCCATGCCGCAGTCGTCGAATTCGAAGAAGCGCTTGCAGGCCGTGCAAATGACATGATGATGATGCCCGTCGCGCATCATCACATAAGTCGGCGTCAGGCTCGTGTCGATGTAAGTCGGGCGGATGATGCCCAGCTGCGTAAACAGGTCGAGGGTGCGAAAGACGCTGGCCCTCCCGATCGCCGGGTTGACGCGCTCGACCTTCGCCAAGACATCAGCCGAGGTGATATGCCCGCGCTCCGCTTCCAGCACGGCGAGCACGGTCAGCCGCGCCTGCGTCAAGCGGCAGCCGGCTTGTTTCAATCGCTGGATGTGCGGGCTGTCTGCGCTCATGGAGAGTTGTCCTGCCACAATGTCCCGCGTATTATACTCGAAGTTGCGCTATGATTCCTGCGCTGGACAAGTCTGACAGCGCGGAGGCGGCAACTTCGCTTTAAGTGCAGAAACATCTCAGTGGCTCTGAAAATCAGATGCACAGAATAAGGAACATTGTAGGGGCGTCTCGCTGAGACGCCCGCTCTTCCAGTCACATTTTTGGGCGTTCCAGCGTCGCGCGTAGACACTGCGGGTCAAACGCCCCTACAGACATCGGTTTTTGCGTGTCAGTTGATTTGTGTCTGTCAAGTTGTGACTTGCGAACAGTCGCGGTGAAAAAGGATTGCGATGCGCGATGTAGTCGTCATCGGCGGCGGGCTGAGCGGGCTGGCCGCCTGTTATGAACTGGAAAAACGCGGGGCAGCCTACACCGTCATCGAAGTCAAGCGGCGCTTCGGCGGCGGCATCGGCAGCAGCGTCGCGGGCGGCTTCATCATGGACGCCTGCGCCTTCGCCTTTCGCCGTCCCGCGGCTGACGCCCTGCCGCCGGAATTTGACCTGGAGGCGTCGATTCTCCCGCTCGCCGATGACATCTGCGTTTTTCGCCGGGGCAGTGAATCGCTCGCGCGCGCTTTCGCCTGTCGGCTGGGTGGCGGGCGGCTCATGCGCATGGCCGTCAGCTCCCTCGGAGCATTGCGCAGTCGCTTCACTATCTGCCTCGAGAACGGCATCATGCTTGATGGCGGCGCGCTGATTCTGGCGGCACCCGCGCTTTATGCCGCCCGCATGCTGTGGAATCTGGCGCCTGAAGCCGCTCGGCTCTTGACGGAGTTTCGCTATGATGCGATCCGGCGCGTCTCGCTCGGTTATCATCAAAGCGATTTGCCCGCGGGCCTTGATTTCTCTCCCGATGAGACTTTTCCCTTCATCATCGCCGTCGACCAAACCGAGCGCCTGCCCGACCGCGACCACAAGCTGCTGCAGGTTGCCTTCCGCTCTGCCGAGGAAGCAAGGCCGGCGGATGTCATCGGCCGGGCTGCGCAGCGCGTCGGCGGGAGCGCGGCGCCCATCGCCGCCCGCGTCGATTATTGGCCGGAGGCGGACCTGCTGTCGGATTATGCGGACGATCACCGCGAGAAAATAAGAGCGATACGCGAACTGCTGCCGCCGGGCCTGAGCCTTGTTGGCAGCGATTACTGTTGCGCGCCACCTGAGCGCAGCGGCGTCGCCTATCTCGATGAGCGGATCTGCGCCGGTCGACAGGCAGCGCAAGAAGCGCTCGAATTCTTGAAAGCCGGCAGAAAACGATGATCCGCTTTGCCCGCGCCGTCATTCAAGCCCTGCGCCTGACCCTGCGCGGCGAATCGCTGAGTCCCGCGCGCTATCGTCCGCTCGAAGCCTGGATCGCCCAGACGCTGAAGCTGCTGGCACAAGCGGAGAAAGCGGCGGCCACGGATCGCATTGACCCGGCCGCGACCCAGCTCAAACTCGACGGGCGGCCGACCAGTCTCGCGTCCACCATGGCCATGCTGCGGCACAATCTGCTGGATGTTTACCCGCGCCTGATCCGCTTGGATGACCCCCATTCGCTCACGGTGCTGCAATCGAGCAATTTGAACGATCAGTATCGCATCGCTCAGTTTGCGGCCATCGCGTCGCCGGCCCTGCGGCGCGCCCTCGAAGATTTGAACGCCCAACTGCTGCACCTGCCGTCCATCGAGATGCCGCAATCCGACGCTTGACCGCCCGCCGCGCTGATTGTAGAAACCGGGCGATTTGATAAGCCGCCCCTGCGTGTCTCGCCGGATGAATAGGAAACGGGGAGAGGGGGCGAGCCGCACCATATATTGTCCCGAGCGCGCATGATATACTCTAAACGACAAACACGAAATCTGGTGGAAGCCCATGTCATTTCTGGCGCCGGCCGCATTCGCCGCGCTGGCCATCGCGATTCCGATACTGCTGCTCTACATGCTGCGCTTGCGCCGGCGAGAAGTGCTGATTTCCAGCACCTTTCTTTGGCGGCAGGTGGTGCAGGATACCGAAGCCAACACCCCCTGGCAGCGTCTGCGGCGCAACTTGCTTCTCTTCCTGCAGCTGCTGATTCTGCTGCTGCTGGTCCTGGCGCTGGCCCGCCCCTTCATCACCGTGCCGACGGTCAGCGCCGGCAAGATCGCCCTGCTCGTCGATGCCTCCGGCAGCATGACGGCGCATGACATCGACGGCCGAACCCGTTTCGCCGCCGCGATAGAGCAGGGGAGACAGATCGTCAGCAACATGAACCCGCAAGATGTCATTTCGCTGATTCGCGTCGCCGAGATCGCCGAGCCGCTGACCGCCTACACCGCCGACAAAAACGAGCTCCGCCGCGCGCTTGAGGGCATGACGCCGGGCTATGGCGCCGCCGATTGGGACACCGCTCTGACGCTGGCGGCCGCCGGCGCCTCCGGCGCGGAAAACTTCAGCATCGTCATGATTTCCGATGGCGGGCTGGGGGACGTGGCTGGGCTGCCCGCCAATATCCCCCAACCGATTTATGTGCCCGTGGGTGAATCGGCGAACAATGTCGGCATCACTGCGCTGGCGGCGCGCGCCCTCGCCGGCGGGGCGCCACAGCTCTTCGCCCAGGTGACGAATTACGGCGCGGAGCCGGCGGATATTTCCCTGGTCATCCGCCTTGATGATGTCCTGCGCCTCTCCCGCAGCGGCCGGATCCCGCCGCGCAGCCAACTGCCGATTCCCTTTGAGGAGCCGATCGACGAACCCTTTGAGACGCTTTCGGCGACGCTCACCTTCGATAACGATGTGGATGACTTCCTCGCCCTCGACAATCAAGCCTGGACCGTGCGCAACGAAACAACAACGCGGCGCGTCTATTATGTGTCCGCCGGCGATAACCTCTTCCTCGAACAAGCGCTGCGCAGCCTGCCCGGCGTCCAGACCTTCCGCGGCAACGCCGAGAACCGCCGCCTGCCCGGTGAAGCCTTCGACCTTTATGTCTTTGACAATTGGCTGCCCAACGATCTGCCGGCCGGCGACATGCTCATTGTCAATCCGCCCAATTCGACGCCGCTCTTCGCCATCGGCGCGCCGCTGGAGGCGACGAACGATATCGCGCTCGCCGACGAATCGCCGATTACCGCCTTCGTCGATCTGGACGAGATGAGCCTGCTGGAATATCGCGCTGTCGAGGCCGGCTGGGCGCAGACCCTGGCCCGCTCCGAGGCCGGCGCCGTTCTCCTGGCCGGCGAGGTGAACGCGCAGCAAATCGCCCTTCTGCCCTTCGACCTGCGCGATTCCAACCTGCCGCTCTTGATCGCATGGCCCGTGCTGATGGCGAACCTGCTCGACTGGTTCTCGCCGCTGGACATCGTTTCCCTGCCCGCTGGCTTGCGCGTCGGCGATGTGCTGGCGATTTCGCCGCCCCTGCTCGCCGAAAGCATCCGCATTACGACCCCGGACGGGTCACTTCATGAGCTGCCCGCCGCCGGCGACCGGGTCGCCTTTACCGACACCGGGCTGCTGGGCCTGTATCGCCTGGAGATTCTGCAAGATGGAGAAGTGACGAGCGCGCAGAGCTTCGCCATCAACCTCTTCGGGGCGGGCGAGAGCGACATCACCCCGCGGGCCGAAGCCGACTTGCAGCTAGGCGGCGGGACGCTCGCAGCCGACGCCGATGCGCAGCTGGGCACGCAGGAGTTTTGGATGTGGCTGGCGCTGGCGGCGCTGCTGCTGCTGGCCATCGAGTGGATCGTCTATCACCGGCGGCTGGGCCTGCCGACTTTGCTGCGGTCGACGCCGCGGCCTTTCAGATTTCAATGGCGAGGGCTTCAAAGTTCTTGAGCTTGATCACCGATTCCAGCGATTTCCCCGCTTCGGTGTAGCAGATATTTTGCAGGTAGACATTTTCGATATCGGTCAGGGTCGCGAAATGCTCGTCTTGATCGCGGGCGGCCAGCGTACCGGCGACGATGGCAGGTTTGACGATCGTCTGGTTGATGCCCGGCAAGACGGCAAGCTGCTCCCGAATCCGGTATTCGGCGTCGATATTGATCGATTCGGGCAGGCGATCGAATTCGACGGGCGCGCTTTCGCTCTGGGGATATTCGATATCGGCCAGCCAGGTGGTCTCGATATTGCCCGCGCCCAACCGGCTCACCGTGCTGCGAAAATCGTCGGAGTAGGGGATTTTGCCCGGCAGCAAGAATTGCGCCGACGGCGCCGAGCGAATGACCAGCGTGCCATAGACATGGCAGCGCCGGCCGAGGAAACGCGCGATACTGGACTGAATCTCCGGCAAGGAACGGATGGAAGCGCGCGCCGGCAGCGCCTGGTCCAGCCGAACGCCTCCCGCGCCGACATAGAGCGTAAACTCCTGGCGATACACGGCGGCCGTCAAAATCTCGGCGGTCGGCTCGCCGGCGCCTTCCGCGGCCTGGACGACCCGAACGCAAGCGCGCGCCGCGTCATGTACGCGATAAGTCTGAAAGCCGGGCATGTGCCGCGGGTTCAGGCGCGACAAGCCATGCCATAACGTCGAATCGCTGCTGATGGCTTGGGCGCGCAGGGCGCGGTTGCGCGGCTCGCCCTGCTGCACCAGCCAAACCTGCTGGAAGCGGGCAACGTCCCGGTCGTAATCGGTGATGAGCAAGATGCCATCAACATTCATGATCCGGCCGGCATAGGCCGCTGGATTATCCAGGATTTCGGCAATGCTGGCTTGCATTTCCAAACCGCGCTAAACCTGCGTAACTTCATTATAACAGCCACTCGCCAGCCGCGACTTGGCTCAGGCAAAACAAAAACTCCATACAAACGTGAATCCCTAGGGGCGAGACGGTGGCTCGCCCTCTGATTTCCAAAAGGAATTGGAAACGGGCGACTCAGCGAGCCGCCCCTACAGATTTCTTCGTTTAGGGTTCATAAAATGAGCGAAATAAGAGGGCTACCAGGCTCAGGCGAAGTGTTTGCGCAGCCTGCGGGCCAGGGGGGCGCGGTTGCATTTGATCAAGTCGAAGCTGTCACAAGCGTGAAAACTCATGAACTCCTCAATGGCGCCGATCAAGCCGCGGTTCAGCGCGCCGTTCAGCTTGACGCCGCGCTCCAGGTGCAGGTTGTTGAAGATGAGGCGCTTCTTCACCCGCTCGACCTTGGGGTCGATGCGCCCAATCAACTCGCTGCCGTGCAATATCGGCATGACATAATAGCCGTAGACGCGCTTTGCTTTCGGCGTGTAGACCTCGATGCGATAGAAGAAATCCCAGAGCGCCTCGTCGCGGTTGCGGTCCCAGAACAGGTTGTCGAAAGGCGACAAGAACACGGTCAGCCCCGGCGCATGCTCGCCCGCTTGAATCGCTTCGAGCTGCGCCAAGTCCTCGCGGTGGATGAAGGCGGCTTCTTTCCAGCCCTCAACTACAACCGGCAGCGCGCTTCCGTCTTTGAGCATGTCCGCCAGTATGACGGCGGCGCCGCGCTTGTACTGGCGATAATAATCGGCGACCTGATTGCTCGTGCCGATGCCGATATGGCGCAGGCCGCGCTCGATGGTCCAGCGGCGGAAATCCTCAATCGACTTGTCGAGCCTGAACCGGCTGTGATCGAGGACGCGCTCGGGCAGGTCGTAATAACGCTGAAATTTGACGCGATGGCTGACCATCAGTTCGCCGCGGTCGAAGAGGTATTCCAGCGCCACCTTGGTCGGTTTCCAATTCCACCAGCCGCCCTCGCCGCGCCGCTCGCTTTCGAACTCCTTCGACGACATGGGACCGCGCTGGCGGATCGTCTCCAGCACGTTCTCGATGATGGGCGCCATGTTGATGTCGAAGCGGTCGAGCTGCCACTGGCTCTCTTTGAGCTGCTTCTCCCCGATGTAAGCGTGATACCAGGGGTAGTGCGCGGTCGGCAGCTGGCACATAGCGTGCGCCCAGGTCTCGAAGAGGAAGCCGCAGTCCAGCAGGGCGTCCAGCTCGGCGGGGTCGTAGAGGCCGGCGCGAGCCAGCATGACCAAATAATGGCTGCGGGCGACCACGCTGATCGAATCCAGCTGCAGCAGGCCGATGCGCTCAATGATGCGCTTGAGGGCGGCCTTGTCGCCCCCGGCGGGTCGCTGATGCAGGCCCTGCTTGACGACGCTGAGGCGCTTGACGTCTTGACGCGTGACGGGAATGGGCGTGTTCATGGCGGGGAGTGTAGCATGGGAATGGTGTTTGAACTACAGAGGGCGCAGAGGCACAGAGAGCTTTAGATTGCCTTGCGAGCGAGTGCCATGCTATGATTCAGGCGTATCGTTCAATTATCGCCAGATTCGCAAACGCGCTGCCATGTTCAAGCAAATCAGCATGACAAATTTCAAGTCCTGGCGCGAGACGGGTCCCGTGCGCATGGCGCCGTTGACAGGCTTCTTCGGCGCGAACAGCTCGGGGAAAAGCAGCCTGTTGCAGATGCTGCTTCTGCTTAAGCAGACGGCGGAATCGAATGATCGGAATCTGGTGTTAAATACAGGCAGCATCCAGACAGGATATGTGAACCTCGGTACTGCGCACGAGATTACTTTTGGGGATGCGACAGCGATGTCATTCAGCGTTGCCTGGACACTCAATTCCAAACCCGAGTTGGCCATTCCAATCCCGGATGAACCTAGAAATCTCACTATAGACAGCTTAAGTTTTGAGACGGAAATCCATGCTGAAACGAAAAACGTCTATGTGAAGTCATTGAAGTATTGGCAAGAAGAGAACTTTTCGGTTGCGATGGATCGGAAAGGCAACAATCGATATACCATTCGAGTTTATGTAAATGACAGTGAGCCGCGCCGTCCAAGTCATCGTCCGCGTGTACTTATGCGAGCCGAGAAGTGTTATGGCTTTTCTGATGAGGCCCTACTCTATTACCAAGATACCAGCTATCTGCGTTCTTTGGAGTTTGCCTTTGAGCGGCATTTTCAGAATCTTCATTATTTAGGTCCCCTAAGGGAATATCCTCAGCGGGAATATCGTTGGGGTGGAGAACGCCCGACAAATGTTGGATTAAAGGGAGAACGGGCAATATCTGCACTACTTGCTGGCAAGTCCGAAAAGGTGTACGACGGATACAGGAAGAGCAAGGGCAACCGTCTTGAAACCAGAATTGCACAATGGTTAGTAGATTTGGACTTGGCGAGTTCTTTCTTGGTAGAGCCAATTGACGATTCGACGCTATACCGAGTATTGCTCAAGCGAACTGATAATAGTCCTGAAACGCTGATAACCGATATGGGCATTGGAGTCTCCCAAGTATTGCCCGTGCTGGTGCTTTGCTACTATGTGCCTGAAGGTTCAACAATAATCCTTGAGCAACCGGAATTGCACTTGCATCCGTCTGTGCAGGCAGGTTTGGCGGACGTATTTATTGATGTCATCAAGCACCGAAATGTGCAAATATTGCTAGAAAGTCACAGTGAACATCTACTTAAGCGCTTGCAGCGGCGGATTGCGGAAGAATCCTATCAATCGGACGATGCGGCACTGTACTTCTGCGAAATGCGAAATGGCGAGTCAAAGCTGACATCGCTTGAGCTCGATATGTTCGGCGAAATCCGTAACTGGCCCGACGATTTCTTTGGCGACTTGCTCGGAGAAATGGTCGCCGCCTTTGACGCCGGCTTGGAACGCAAGCAGCTTCAAGCCAATGGCTCATAGGATAATAGATACCAATGTGCCGCTAACCGCCGCAGGAATGAATACTGAAGCGTCGGATGGCTGTAAATTGAGTTGCGAGCAAGTCATCAGCCGCATACTCAAGGGCGAAGTCACTGTTGTCATTGATGAAGACGACGAGGCGATTCTAGAGTATCGACAGAACATGTATCCTGACCTACGAGGAACGCGAGCAGGACAGTTTCTCTTTTACTTGTTGACCAACATGCAACGGCCTTCACGTATCCGTAAGGTGAGACTCCAAAAGAATGAGCGGGGTCAATATCTGGCTTATCCCGATAGTGAAGAGGCTTGGACCACCAATGATCCGCGTTGCGAGCGCTTCGACCCCGACGACAAAAAATGGGTCGCGCTTGCAGCTCGATTCAAGAAAGATACTGGAACAGATGCGCCCATTGTGAACGCAGCGGACAGATGTTGGCTGGCGTTTGAATACCATCTGGAATCAGCGGGTGTCAAACTTGAGAGTCTTTGCCGAGAAGAGCGACAGCGCATCAACTCATAAACCTCACTCCAACACCAACTGATGCGCCGGGCTGAAAAACTGCCGATACGTCAGCCAGGCCGCGCAGCCTGTCCATTGAAGGCATACAGCGCTATAATCTGATTGCAACTGACACTTAAGGCAAGCCCTCATGGAAACCGTCGAAAGCATCAACCTCATCACGCGTAAGCTAGGCGTTCGCGGCGGCCGGCCTTGCATCAAAGGCACCGGATTGCGGGTGACCGACATCGTCGTCGCTATACGTTATCACGAGCGTACGCCTGAACAGATTGCCGAGGGATTTCAGGTCTCATTGGCAGGGGTTTACGCCGCGCTGACCTATTACAACTTGCACAGGGATGAAATCGACGCCGACATCGATCAGCAAATCAAGAAAGCCAGAGATTTAAGGGATAACGGCGTTGGAAGCAGACGTCCTTCGCTTTTATCTTGACGAACACTTGGATGTTGAGATTGCGCGTCAGTTGAAAAGGCGTGGCATCGACGTCCTCACCGTAAGTAAGTTGGAAAGCTTCGGCGAAGGTGATATGCAGCAGCTGCACCGCGCGATCCGCATGGGCCGAGTCTTCTGTACCAATGATAGCGACCTAGTAGATATTGCGAGCCAAGGTATTGAGCACGCGGGCATAGTCTTTGGCCAGCAGGAAAAGCACTTCATAGGAACGTGGGTGAAGTTTCTGAGCTCGTTGCACAAAGACTTCCGACCAGATGAGATGACCAATCTTGTCGCGTATGTGTCCATGGATGATTGACCCTACAGTTCGGTTGCTTCTGGATTCCCTCACTCCAACACCAACTGATGCGCCGGGCTGAAAAACTGCCGATACGTCAGCCAGGCCGCGATCAGCCCCGTGAATGTCGCCGCGCCCACCAGCATATACATCACGATGATCTGCAGCTGCACCGCCTCCAGCGGGCTCGCCCCCGCCAGGATCATGCCCGTCATCGCGCCCGGCAGCTTGATCAAACCGACCGTCTTGGTCGTATCGACGATCGGCGTCATCGCGCTGACGATCGTGCGCTGAAACTGCGTCAGCGAGGCTTGGCGGCTGGTCGCGCCCAGCGCCAGCTTGCTCTCGATCAGGTCGCGCTGGTCATGGAAATCGTTGCTCAGGCGCGTGATGACCAGGGTGGCGGTCGTCATTGATGTGCCGACGATCATGCCGCCGATGGGGATGATGTCCTTGGGCACGAATTGAAAGACGCCCAGCGCCACCAACAGCGCGATAGTCAGCCCCGAGCCGATGCCAATCGCCAGAAAGGCGACCAGCACGCCGTTCGGCGTCTTCTTGGCGCGCCCCCCGCTGGTGCGGCCGCCGATGGTGATCATGACCAGCAGGATGCCGATGGTGAAAAGCGGCACATCCATCTCAAAGACGAGCTCCAGCACATAACCGATGGCGATCAGCTGGATGAAGCTGCGGACCGCCGCGACGGCCAGGTCTTTCTCCAGGTCGGAATGCTGCCAGCGCGAGATGGCGGCGGCGATGAAGACGAAGGCGATCGACAAGAGCACGCGCTCAATGCCGGCCAGGCCGGCGAACAACTCGGGCATGACGCTGCCTCCTTGCCATAAACAATAAACCCTACGGTTGTCCAATTCTAACGTATGGGCACGAGCGCAATGCAAATGGGCGAGTCGCCGCCGTCGGTCAGTGTCTACGCGACCTCGCCCCTGCGCGGCTTGGTGTTGCGCCCGCCCAGCTTACCAGCTCAATTCCCGATTCTTGAAAGGCACCAGCGCCATGATGACGGCGTGGCTGTAATAAGCTTCGCGGTCGACCACATCATCGGTCAGCAAGCCGATGGCGCCGTTGGCTTGCTTGGAGTTGTCGCGCCCGAAGACGCGGTCATCGGCGTGGCCAAGCTCCAGCCCGCCGCGCACCAGCTCTGCAACTTCCTGCGGCAGATAGAACACCGCCGTCTGTCCCAGGCCCGTAACGCCATCCCGACCCAGCACATGCACACGGGCGAAGCAAGCCATGCCCAGCCGGCTGTCCTCGACCCCGCCTTCGATGCCGACCCAGAAATCGGCTTCCGGCGCCGCGGCGCGGGCATTCTCCGCTCGGGTTTTTGCCCCCGCCATCGTCTCGCTCACACTCATCGGCTGGTCCGCCACGCCCGATGGCACGGAGACGCCCGCCACCTCAAATGACCCGTCGGGGAACATCTGACTGAAGGCATTGAGCGCCGCCTTGAGCTTGACCGGATTCTGCGAAGCGACTGTGATTTTGGGCATGTTTCAATTTCCTGTGTCCTGCGCCACCAATCTAGCAGACATCGCCGCGCCCTCAAGGGCTGTCCTCAGCTTGGCGAGGCTGGTACACTATCATGACAGGCGAGGACGAGGGAGCGCTATGCTGGGCGACAGATCCAAAGCAATTACCATCTCTAAAGCTGCGCGGGCTGATCTGGTCGATCTCTCCGATTTCATCAAGCCCTTCGTCGATAGCGGCGAGATTCTGCCGCGCACCTATGACGAGCTGGAATACTTGCTCGAGACCTTCTTCATCGCCCGCCTTGATGGCCGCATCGTTGGCTGCGCCGCGCTGGAGATATACAGCCAGAAACTCTGCGAAATCCGCAGTCTGGCGGTCGACCCGGGCGCGCAAGGGCTGGGCATTGGCAAGCGGTTGGTGGCGGCCTGCGTTGACCTGGCGGGGCGCGAAGGCGTCTATGAGATCATGGCGATCAGCTCCGCCGAAGACTTCTTCAAATCCTGCGGGTTTGATTTCACGCTCCCCAATTTGAAGCGGGCTTTCTTCCTGCAAACGCGCGATGAAATGTAGCCGCGCCAATGAAAATCGAGGTCCTCACGCTATTCCCCGCTATGTTCAGCGCCGTCATGTCCGAGAGCATGATGTGGAAGGCGCGCGAACATGGCTTGCTCGATTTCCATGTTCACGACATTCGCGACCACGCCGGGAACAAACAGCGCAAGGTCGATGACAGTCCCTACGGCGGCGGCGGCGGCATGATCCTCAAAGCCGATGTGCTGACGCGGGCGATTGAAGCGGTCAAGCCCGCCGACCAAACGCCCGTCATTCTGCTGTCGCCGCAGGGCCGCGTCTTGACGCATCAGGTGGCGGCCGAGCTCTCGCGGCAGCCCCATCTGATTCTCGTCTGCGGGCATTATGAAGGCGTCGACGAGCGCGCCCGTGAACTGGCGATTAGCGACGAGATCAGCATCGGCGATTATGTGCTGACCGGCGGCGAGCTGGCGGCGCTGGTGTTCATCGACGCGGTCGTGCGGCTGATCCCTGGTGTGCTGGGGGCGGAAGGCGCGCAGCACCGCGACAGCCATGCCAATAGTCTGCTCGAGGGTCCCCATTATACGCGGCCGTCTGCGTTCCGCGGTTTGAGCGTGCCCGATGTCTTGACCAGCGGCCATCATGCCGAGGTCGATCGCTGGCGGCGGCGGCAAGCGCTGAAACGCACCTGGGAGCGCCGGCCCGATCTGCTGGAGACGGCCCCGCTCAGCGAGCAAGACCGCGCCTACCTGGCGCAACTGCAAGCGGAAGCGCAAGATTAGCTCTGCAAGCCGGCTTTGTCCCCTTCGGCGAAGGCCAGCGCCCGTCGGTCGCCCGCTTCCGGATCGAGCATGGCGCTGACCGTATCCTCGCGGATGACCCGCCCGTCATCAAGCAGCAGCACCCGGCTGCCGACGCGGCGCGCCTGCTCAATCGCGTGGGACACCCAGATCATCGTCAGGTTCGAGCGCTCGCGCAAACGCATCAGCGCCTCTTCGACATGGTTGGTGGCGATTGGGTCGAGCGACGACGTCGGCTCATCAAGCAGGAGCAGCGACGGATGGAGCGCCAGGGCGCGAGCGATGGCAAGGCGCTGCTCCTGGCCGCCGGAGAGCTCAGCTGCCGGCTTGTCAAGCAGTTCCGCTTCCAGTGAGACCTGCGCCATCAAATCGAGAATCGCTCCCCGCGAGAGCGTCTCGCCCCCCAGGCGCGCGCCAAAAGCGATATTGTCGGCGACCGTGCCTTCGAAGGCGGCTGTCTTCTGGAACATCATGCCGACCTGGCGGCGCAGATCGGTCACCGGCATGTCGTAGATGGAGCGGCCGTCCAGGTGGATGGAGCCCGCGTCAATGTCGTTCAGCCGGTTGACGCAGCGCAGCAGCGAGCTTTTGCCGCTCCCGCTGGGCCCGATGACGACCAGGAGCTCGCCAGCCTCGACATCCAGCGAGACGTCACGCAGGACGGTCGCGCCGCCGCGCCTGAGGTTGAGGTTCTGTATGGAGAGCTTGGGCATCGGCCGCTCCTTGCGCGGGGGTTAAGCGACCATTCAATTGTAACCAGTGGAAATTGCGCAGGCGAGCAATTACGGTTTTTCCGCGGCGAAGTGTACGCCGATGACAGTCCGAAAATCTGCAAAATGAAAAGCCCGCTTGGCGCGGGCTGCGTGCATGCCTAATCGCGACTCAGCTCTTCTAAAGGCGCATTCTCAAATATGCGCATCTTGCTGACTTTATCCATGTGCGCTTGAATAGACGAAGGAATTGTGCCGCCAGGAGATGTCACAAGGGTACCTTTTATGCCTGGCGTATCTGCCAGCCTTGGAAGTTTGCCAGACTCATCCCTACGGATTACCGTACATTGCAGTGGCGGCCTGTTTATCTTGTCCATCATCCTGTCTCCTTCTTAGAATGAAACCGACAGAAGCAATATATGCCGTCGACAAATGAATAGGTATGCCATATCTCGCGCCGCTGATCATAATATCCCGGTGGAAATGTAACGAAAAAGTATCTTTCTTCTTTTCCGCTCACACCCACTTTCATCTGCGCGTTGCTTAAATCTGGGGATGTCAGAGAAGCGGCATAATATACATCGCCAAAACTAGAATTGTCCAATCGTCCCCACTTGCACAACAAGAAAATTGGATTGTCAAAAGAAATGATCTCGCCAGTCCGCGCCGGCATACCGCCATACTCCAGAATAGTGACAGGCGAGCCATAGCCCAGGACATGATTGTCTTCGGGATCGACTGTGACGCCATCTACCAGCTGTGCCCACAGAATGTCCATGAACGGTCCACGCCTCCTTGGCAGCTATGTATCTCAAATGATGTACAATCCACAGGCTAACTTAGGAGTTTGCATTAGTCAATTTGCGGATGCTATACGTTTTGGCCCCGTACATGATAAACTTGAGCGTAACCCGACCGCTATTTCGAAAGAGATAATTTCATGCAATCGACCATGACCTGCGCCGAAGAATCGCGCGCCTTAAACGAAACGCTGGCCGGCACCTTCAAGCCCGCTGATACCTTCTTCCTCATTGAAAGCAACTTACCCGATTACGGCGGCTGGAGCGGCAGCATCGTCAAAGCCGCCAGCCGCAACGGCGAATTCGCGCCTTATCTGCGCCACCTGGGCAGCGCGCCGCGGGCGAAAATCCTCTTCATCCGGCGCCCGCAAGGCGACGGGAAGAATTTCTACATCGCCCTTACGAACCAAGATGAACCCAAGATTTACCACGCCGAGCTGGATGACTACGGCGATTTGCTCGCCCTCGATATCGCCAGCCTGCGGGACGATGGCGCGCCACGCATCGGGCGCCGCGAGATGACCGAAATCGACGAGCTTTTCACCGTTTGCACGAATGGCCGTCACGATCCCTGCTGCGCCGCGCACGGCGCCCCCGTCTATCAAGAGTTGGCGGGGCAGGCCGGGGCGGAGCGCGTCTGGCAGACGACGCACATCGGCGGGCATCGCATGGCGGCGACCTTGATCGCTTTTCCGCAAGGCGTCGTCTATGGCCATGTCGACCCGCACGATGTCGAGAGCCTGCTGATGAATCATCGCGCCGGCTACATATTGACGCACAAATATCGCGGACGCGGCTGTTACGCCGGCCACGCCCTGGACGAAGCGGCGCATTTGGCGGCGGGCGCGGCCGAAGCCGTCATCCGCGAGGAGACGCGCAAATACGGCTTGCAGGACCTGCGTCTGCTGGCGGTTGATGACCTGGGCGGCGGCAGTCAGCGCGTCAGCTTCAGCGTCGGGGGTGGCGGCAGCTGCTCGGCTGAGGTCGGCACGCGCCTGTCCGCGCCCCGCCTGAGCTCTTGCGGCGACGAGCCCAAGCCGATGCCCCAGCATGACGTCAGCATTCTGGCGGCAACCTAAGCCGGCTTTCGAGACAGCAACCGCTTGCCAATGGCGAAAGCGCCCACACCCTATCCAGCGCCAAGAAGCCCGTGGCTGGTGCGCCTGCTGCGGCTGGCCATCCTGGCCTTTATGGGATTGTCCCTGCTGGCGCTGCTGCTGGCGGCCGGCGCCCTCGCCTGGCAGGTCGCCATTCAGGATCGGGTCGTGCCCGGCGTCGCCGTCGCTGGCCTCGATCTGGGCGGGCTGACGCCGGCCGAAGCGGCCGCCGCGCTATCGGCAAACTATGCCGACCTTGAAGCGACTCAATTCAGCTTTCGCGATGGCGAGCGCGCCTGGACGGCGACGGCGCGGGAGCTCGGTCTCAGTGTGCCGGTAGACGAGTTGGTTGAGCGCGCCTTCCGCATCGGCCATGGCGAACGTGGCTTGCGCGAACAAGCCGACGCCTGGTTCACAGGCGCCGATATTCCGCTAAGCCTGAAATTTGACCCGTCGATCGCGCGCGCTTTTCTGCGGACTTTGGCGGCCGAAATCCATATCGAGCGGCAGGACGCCTCCCTGGAGTTGGCTGGCGGGACCATCCGCAAAAGCCCGGGACGGACCGGCCGGGCGCTCGATATCGAGGCGACGATGACGCAGCTGTCGGGGGCGCTGCTGACACAGGACAACGAGCAAGAGATCGCCCTCCGCATCCGCGAGAGCCCGCCGCGCCAGTGGAACATAGACGAAGCGCTCGGCTTGATCCGCGCCGCGCTTTCCACGCCGCTGCACCTCGTGGGAACGGACCGCGATGGCGCCTTGCTGCGGCCCTGGATTATCAGCCGGGAGCAGATCCTCGCCGCGCTGGAAGTGACGCTGCGCATCAATGGCGACGAAAAGCGCTATGAGGCGGGCTTGGATTTAAGCGCGCTCGAAGGCTACCTGAAGACGCTGTCGCCGGCGCTGTCCAGGCCCGCTGTCGACGGTCGCTTCGACTTTGACCCGGGGAGCGGGGGGCTCACGGCGCTCTCCACATCATCAACGGGCCGGAAGCTGAATGTCGAGGCGACGATGCAGCGGCTGGAGGCGGCCATATTCGACCCGCTGAACCGGCGTCTGGCGATGGTCTTCGAGCCAGTGACGCCGCGTTTTCACGAAGGTTTGACGGCGGCCGATCTCGGCATTCGGGAACTGGTGGCGGAGGCGACCACCTACTTCTGGGGTTCCTGGCAGAATCGGCGCAGCAATATCGCCCTCGGCGCCGGCAAGCTGAACGGCATCATCATCGCGCCCGGCGAGGAATTTTCCTTCAACGATCATCTCGGCGACATCAGCCCGGAAGCGGGATACCTCGAAGGCAGCGTGATTCTGGGCGGCGCCACCGTCACCGGCATCGGCGGCGGCATCTGCCAGGTCAGCACGACGATGTATCGCGCGGCTTTCAGCGGCGGTTACGCCATCACCGAGCGCAACAGCCACGGCTATCGCGTCGGCTATTATGAATACGCCAACGCCGGGCCGGGCCTGGACGCCGCCATCTGGCAGCCGGACATCGACCTGCGCTTCCAGAACAACAGCCCTTATCACTTGCTCATCGAAAGCAGCTTCCTGGGGGCGCGGGACGCGCTGCAATTCCGCATCTACAGCACGCGCCATTGGACGACAGTGGTGGAAAACCCCATCATCCGCGATATCGTGCCCGCCGCCGAAGACAAATATGTCGAAGCGGAGGATCTCTACACCGGCCAAATCCGCCAGATCGACTACGCGGCCGACGGCGCCGATGTCTGGGTCTACCGCAACATCTACGACGCGGCGGGGGCTCTGGTCAAGCGGGATCACACCTTCACGCGCTATTCGCCCTGGCAGGCGGTCTTCGAGGTGGCGCCCGGCGACCCGCGCCTGGAGGTGGAGGAAGAAGAGGAATTGACCGAGGCGGCCAACTCTAGTTGAATTGCCCTGTCAAGGCGAAAACCGCAGCGGCAACCTGTCCGGTCGCCCGCCTAGTCGAAAATTGTAGCGGCGATTCCGTAGGTCTCTCCCTGATGCGTCGGAGGGAGATTTGGCAGTGTATCGAATTCGGTTGAAATTCTTTAAGCCAGTCATCGAATTATATCATCAACCCCAAATACCTAAGATTTTGTAGGGGCGATTCTTGAGTCGCCCACTGTCAAATCGCCGACGGGCGAGCCAAGGCTCGCCCCTACAGACTGCTAGATGGATGCAATTTACCTAATTTCAACCGAAAAGGATACACTACCGGAGATTTAGAGAGGGGGTTGAAAACGGGAATTCACACCGCCGGCTGGACGCGCGCCGGCTCCACGAAACCCTTGAGCACCTTCTCCAGCGCCATCGTATGGCTGCAAACGCCGCGCTGGGCGAAGAAGGAGGCCGTGCTGGTCCAGTCGCCTTCATCGTAGGTGATGGTGTGCGTCTTGTTGTAGCCTTCGAAGCTGCATTCAAAGCTGACGATGCGAATGCGGTCGATCTCCTGGGAATAGCGCTTGGCCTTCTTGACATCGCTGACGATGTTCTGCCCCGGCGCGTAGGGCAGGGGGCGGCGCTTCAGCATCGGCTTGAACAAACTCTCCAGCGCCATGATATGGGGGCAAATAGCGTATTTTTGAAAACCGGCGCAGGTGCAGGACCAGCCGTCCTCGCTCAGGCTGACGCAATGGTTGCTGTTGGCGCCGTGGAATTCCACCGTCAGGCTCGTGAAGGTGGCGCGCTCGGGCTGGCTGGCGTATTCTCCCGCTTTCTGGATCTTGTTGATCATACTTGCGTCCATCTTCGTCCCCTTCTATCCATGCCGCGCCCGCAAATATAGCGACGAAACGCGGCGCGACTGCTCCGGTCACTCCGCGTTTTTCAAGGTCAATCTATGTGAAAAATGCTGTCTCGCATTGCGCGCGTCGCCCCGGTTCGGATACTTTCAGTTTAAGTCAGGGTTATGGCGATGTCAAAGCCGCAAGATGGGGTTTTTTGCAAGTCTGTCGAAATTGCACAAGGCGATGTTTCGGCTGTTTCGGCCGGTCTGGCGCGGTAGATTTTGGCGGAAGTCGCGGTTTGCTTTGCCGCTATCAATACTGTGGCGCAACGGTATTGATACGGCGGCTGAAGGCGGGGGAATAGTGCTCGATTGGAGCGCGTTGGCGCGGGGCAGCACTGCGATTCCGCCAAGCCCGCGCTCTGTGCAAATCGCCGCTTTGCCACTAATCCGGCGCGAGCTGGCTGTGCTCTGCTTCGCTCATATCGTCGCCGCGGAAGCGTTTCGAGCTAGGCGGCCCGTTCGACAGGGCCTGAATGCCAAGCGGCGCAGAATGCGTACGATTTATTTGTTTATCTTATTTGGCTGCTTCGTAGCGATCCTGCCTGGATGGCTCGGCCGCGGGGAGCAGGCCGACCGTCAGCGACTCGATGTAGATGCAGTGACGCCAGGGTATCGACACGGTCTCGGCCGATAACGGCGCGTCGGTCAAATCGATATCAGCGCCGCGCACGAGGGCGAAGGGCGTCGCTTCGTCGCGCTCGCCCATGACCACCTGCGCGCAGACGGCCAGCGAATCCGCCACGCCGATTTGGGTCACCGACATCGCGTTGCCAAACAGGTCTCTTTTGCCGCGTTCGTCTTTGATCGGCTCGAAGCCGGCTATGGCGATGGCGACGCCTGTCGTGCCGTAGCGCCCCGGCATCAGCCAACTGTCGGTCAGGATCACGCCGATGCGGGAGCCCAAACTCCCTTGCAGCGCGCCCCGAATCGATTCGGCGAGCTGGAAGGGCGCTTCCGGCAAGAGCACGGCTTGACCGCTGGGGATATTGGAGCGATCGAGCCCGGCGTTAGGCGAGACGACGCCGCCCTTGCTGGTCAGCAGGAAGCCCAGTTCGATGCCGCCGAAGATCTGATCCGCTTCCGCAAGCACCAGCTCGGTGATGGCGGGGTCCATCTGATAACGCGCCGCCAAACAGCGCGCTTGCGGCGATGGCGCGACATTGGCCAAGTTGATGACGCGGCCGGCGGCGATGGCGGCGTACTTGCTGGATATCGCCAGGACATCGCCATCTTGCAGGCTGATTGTGGCTGAGCGCAGGCTGGCCCGCAGGGTTGCGACCAGGTCGAAAGGTCCGTCCTGCACGGGCGCGCTGACGGGTATGACGGTTAGTGGCTGCGGCATTGGCGACGCCTTGTCAATTTCTGTGCGATTCCATAAGTCATGCTAGCACATTTGCCCTGCACTGTCAGCCAATCGCTGCCCGCCAAATTCCGCGCGCCTCTGTGTTCTCTTATTTAATGAACCCGGTCCAGGAAGTCGTCTGTAGGGGCGACTCGGTGAGTCGCCCGCGTCCAAATATCTAGGTATTCGACGGGCGAGCCACCGTCTCGCCCCTACAAATGATTGCTTTCGCGGGTTCGTAATTTTGTGTGAGCCAAGTTGTCACTTGCGAGCGGCTGTGGTAAAAGCCATCCCCACTGCGCCAATGAATCGCGCCCTAATCCCCCGTGACGCCCAGAATCAATACACGATTCTTCGCCGTTTCGGCAGCCGCCAGCGCTTTCCCGTCCGGGCTGAAGGCGAGGGCGGACGGCGCGGCATTAAGCGAAATCGAAGGCGAGTAGGCATTGAGCGGGTTGGCGATGCGCAGGCTTGCCGAGCCATTCAGCGCGCGGCTGCTCAGCGCGAGCAGCGCCTCCGCGCCCGGCAGCGCTTGTCGGCGAAAACTGAAATGCGGCAGCAGCGCGCCCGCCTGATGATAAATCCGCAGATCTTCGCCGCTTTCGACCGTGATCTGGTAGAGGCTGTCGCCACTGCTGTAGACAAAATCGCCCAGGGTGGCATCGGGCGCCGGAACGACCCGCGCCGGGCCGGGAACCAGCGCTTTGGACAGGAGCAGCGCGCCATCATCGGCGTCGTAAATCCATAAGCCGGCGCGTTCAGGGGCGGTCGATCCGCCCGTGACCGCCAGCAGCCGATCATTCGCGCTGAAAGCGAGCGAGCTGAGGGGATAGGGGAAGCGATAATGCAGCAGGAGTCGCTTCTCGCCGGGTGAACCGGAATTGATTTGCCAAAGCTTGAGCGTTCCAGCGCGGCGCGCCAGCTTCAGGCGCTCGGCGCCGCTGATGGCCGCCAGCTTGTCGCCGGCCTTCGACCAGGCCTGCGCGGCGATGGGGCCGGCCTGCTCATCAAGGGCGAAAGCATCGGCGCGGGGCGTTTCGCTATGCAAGTCGACAAGCGTGATGGAACCGCCAACATCGCCGATTGCCAGGCGGCTGGCGTCTGGACTATAGGCGATGGCGCTGGCAGGGATCGCGAAATCCTGCCGGGAGATGGACGCGAATTCGGGATAACGGTAGCGCTCGACCGAGCCGCTCTCGGTGACGATCGCCAGCTCAGCGCCGCTCGGCGACCAGGTGATGCTCCCCGGGGCGTCGATGGCGAGAAGCTTGATGCTGTCGAGGGCGGCGGCGTTGGCGCTGTGAATGACGCGTCGAGACCAGGGCTGCTCATGGTCGGAAGGCGACCGCCTCGCCGGAGCCCGCTCGCTTTGTCCGGCGGCCGGTTCCAGATAATAATAATTGATGCTGACATCGCTCTCGACCGTCCAGCCGATTTGGCCGTTCACAGCGACCTGCCACCAAATGTAAGGGGCCATGCAGGCGGGCCCGTCGAGCACGGCGTCCACGACGGTCCGCGGCGGGATCTCGCCGATCAACTCGGCGGCGATATCGGGCGCGGCGCGCAGGCGGTTGGCCAGCGTGGCCGAGGCGATGCGCGCATTCCACTTGCCGAGACTAATGCGCGGGCGCAGCAAGCCTTCATAACCCGGCGGGCAGAAATGGACCGTGCCAGCGGCGACCTTCGCCGGGTCCAGCACCGGTAGCTGCTCACAGCTGCCCGATAACTCCAGCAGCGCAATGCGCACCCAGCCGGCGCGAAAAAAGAGCCAGTCCCCGCTGCCGTTGCGCCCGAGCGCGGCGACGCGCCGATCCGGGTAAATGCGCGTCACCTGCTTTCCGCCGGGCGCCTCGCGCACATTGGCGAAGTCAGCGCTGGGCTGTATGAAGCAGCCGCTTGCGCCGCCCCGCGCCGGATTGACCAGCGGGATATTGAAGCAGGCGCCGGTCAGCCCTGAGCCGCCGCTTTTGACCCAGCCGCTTGCCAGCTGATACCAATCCGCCTCCGCCGTCCGTCCGATAATCACCCGCACTGCCGGCTCGCTTGACGCGTCGAGCTGGCTGACGATGGCCGCGTCAGCGCCGCGCCCGCTATAGATCGGCGCCTCTCCGCTGACCAGGCAAACCTCGCCTGCTTCGGGCCGGCGCGTCGAGCTCCCGCCGCCATCGGCCGGGCAGCCCGGAGCGAAATCGTCGCGCATGACGCCGAAATCCGCCGGGCAGATATCAACATGATCGGGCACAGCGTCGCCGTCTTCATCACGCAGCAGGGAGCAGCCATCCGCCGCCGCGGCGCCGGCTTGAGCGGGGCAGCGATCGCGCGCGTCCGGGCTGCCATCGCCATCGCGGTCCGCCTCGCCGGGGTAGGGGCAGCCCGCTCGCTCCAGCGCAAAGACACCCGCCATCAGCGGGCAGGCGTCGACCCTGTCCACCAGTCCATCGCCGTCGCTGTCCATCCGCGCCCGGCCGGCCGGCAGGACGCCCGCGCCCAGGTTGGGGAAACGCATGTCGCAGGGCTGCGTCAGCGTCCCGTCAGCGCTGACATGCGCCGCAAATGGCTCATCGTCGAGCTTGAATTCGAGGCGATGAACAGCAAGAGGCGCCGTCAACGGTACGCCGCGGATCAGCTCGCAGCCCAGCGCCGTCGTATCCACATCCCGGAGCGAGGTCACGGTCGGGGCTGCCGCGCTCAACTGCGGGAAGGCAGCCAGGAGCCCCTGCCGCGCGCCCTCGACGATATCCGGCGACTGGCCCGCCGCCTGCCCCCAGGTCAGCATGCAGATGAGGCAGATGAATATGAGTCGCAATGCGCCACCCGGTCTATATTTGCGAGACAATCATCATTTTAACAGACGCGATCAGGCAAGAGATCGACCCGGGCGGTGGGAAAGCGTCGGCTAAAACTACCCTGTGTCATATCTTGCCCTGTATGGTAAATTAGTGGCTTATGCCGTTACGCGCACGCAAGTGGCGCTCAACGAGCGGGACAGGCCATGCCGCGACTCTCGGAATTGTATCAACTGAAGAATTACATCGATACCTTCGCCCTCGGCCATTACGCGCGGGTGCTGGACGCGGTCGACCGGCGCAGCGAGGGGAGCGTCGCCTTCAAAGTGATGCGGCCGGAGCACCTGGACGCCGACGGCGATATGCAATGGGAGTACCGCGCATTCGGCAACGAAGCCGATATCCTGACGCGCCTCTGGCACAGCCCAAATATTGTCAAGCTCTACGACTGCGGCTTCATCTCCGACCGCGAGGAAGCGCCGCGCGCCGGCGAGATCACCTCCTTCCAGGGCGATGTCCGCGGTTTCATCGACAATCTGGCCCGTTTCGCCGCGGCCGGCTGGCGCCCTTACCTGGCGCTGGAAAACCTGCCGCGTTATCACAGCCTCTTCTATCTGATGAAACCGAACCAGCCGAACAAACGCTGGCGCCTGCCCAGTGAAGAGGGCCTGGCGCTGGCCCTGCAATTCAGCGAGCTGCTCCTGCTCGCCCATGCCAACAAAATCGTCTACCTCGATCACAAGCTGGAGCATGTCTACTGGGACGGCGTCCACCTCAAGGTGATCGACTTCAACAGCTCGCGCCGGCTCGAAGACGACCGGATGCAATCGCCCCAGCAGTACAAGAAAGATGTGCACAATATGTGCGTCGGCGTGCTCTATACCATCTTCACCGGCATGTCGCCGCAGAAGACATCGCTGCGCCCCCAGCCCAGCAGCCGCGACGCGGTCGAAGCGCGCTACACCGATATCAACAGCCTCGACTTCACGATGGAGCCCAGCCTGAGCGAAGGCATCGCCGAGCTGCTCAATCGCGGCGCCGGCGAGCAGGTCGAATCGGCGCAGGAATTCATCAATGGCTTGCAGCGCGCCGCCACCGAGCATGGCTGGCAATTCCCCGATTATTACACCAGCGCCGCCAGCAGCGCCGCCCGCGTGCAAATGCGCACCGGCCTGGGCAAGCTGCGCGACGGCCAACTGAACATCCGCGAAGCGCGCGACCTCTTCCGCGAAGCCCTGATCCAGGACGGCATCAGCCGCGACCTGGAAGACGAACTGCGCCGCCTGGTGGTCGTGCTCAACGAGATGCTGAATAACCGGGTCGTGCCTTAGGTTTTCTGCCACAGAAGCACATCAAGCAGTTCCAAGTAAGTCGCGCAAAAAATGAACTACAGAGAACGCAGAGAACGCGGAGAAAGCCAAATAAGGTGTTTCCATTTTTCGGGCGTTTCAGCGAAACGCCCCTACAGTTCTTATAAAGTAAGATTTCAATTACTTACTTGGTTTTACTGAGGCACAGAGGCGCGGAGAGCAGCAATGACGCCGGAAGAATTCTGCAATAGATGGGCGAACACCGAACTTGGCGAGAAGCAAATCGCTCAGACGCACTTTCTCGATGTCTGCAAGCTGGTCGGTGTGGAAATGCCGACAGGCGCCGGCAAAACCCAAAGAGGCGAAACCTTCGTCTTTGAACAATCGTTAAGGGGGGCGGCGGGTCACGGATTCGCTGATGTCTATTACGAAAACCATTTCGCTATCGAATACAAATCGCCGGACAAGTATGCAGATTTGAATGCGGCATACGAGCAATTGCAGCGATACCGCGAAAACCTGAAGAACCCGCCGCTTTTGGTCGTCACCGATATCAATCATTGGGAAATTCATACCAATTTTCCCAATACCGAGAAGCGCGTCTATCGCTTCAGCCACAATGAAATCGCCGCCGGCAACGAAGTATTGGGCTGGCTGCGCGCCATGTTTCACGCGCCGGAACGCCTGCACCCGGGCCGCAACACCGAGCAGGTAACAAAAGAGGCCGCCGACGCCTTTCAGTTGATCGCCGACAACATGCGCGGTTGGGATGCCGAGCCGACGCGCATCGCCTACTTTCTCACTAAATTGGTATTCTGCCTCTTTGCCGAAGATGTCGGCTTGCTGCCTGCCATGTCTGGCGAGCCACAGGGCATCTTCAGCTACATTGTTGAGCACTCGCGCGGCAAGCCCGGCGCATTCAAACAGTATATTCAGAATCTCTTTGTCGCCATGAATGAAGGCGGAAGCATGTTCATGCGCGACATCCCCTACTTCAACGGCACGCTTTTCAAATTCGTCTCAGTCGAAGCCCTTCAGGTAGACGCGATAGAGGAATTGGCGAAAGCGGCGCAGCTGAATTGGGAAGCGATTGAACCGTCCATCTTTGGCACGCTCTTCGAACGCAGCCTTGACCCGAACAAACGGAGTCAGCGAGGCGCTCACTACACCTCCCGCGATGATATCCTGCTCATCGTCGAGCCGGTGCTGATGCAGCCCCTGCGCGCTGAATGGGCGGCTGTGCAAAGCGAGGCGCAGCCAATCCGCCAGCGATATGACCTGGCGGAAACCGGACACGCCAAGACCAAGGCCCGCAACCGCCTGCTGGCATTGCGCGAGCGCATCTTGAAGCGCGTCCGCGAGACCACCGTGCTCGACCCCGCCTGCGGCAGCGGCAACTTCCTATACGTTTCCCTGCAAATGCTGATGGACCTGGAGAAAGAGGTCATCCTTCATCCGCTTTGGGCGGGCTTGCAAATGGCCACGCGGGAAGTGCATCCGCGCCAAATGTATGGCATCGAAATCGACCCCATCGCCCACGCCCTCGCCAGCATCGTCGTCTGGATCGGTTATATCCAGTGGCGCATCAACAACGGCTACGGTCAAGAATTCGGCGAGCCGATTCTGGAAGAGCTGGAAGACAATATCGTCTGCAAGGACGCGATTTTACCCCCAAGAGCTAACCCCCCTCAGTCCCCCCATCGGGATGGGGGGAAGGCGACTCCTGACGAGGCTGATAGAGGCGTGGCGGTGACTCGCCCGCAAACCGCGGCGGTCGACTGGCCCGCAGTCGATGTCATCGTCGGCAATCCGCCTTTCTTGGGCGCGAAGAAACAGCGTATTGAGTTAAGCGACGAATACGTAGACAGACTGCGAGATTTCTACAAAGGCAGAATTCCAGCGTTCGTAGATTTTGCCTGTTATTGGTTTGAAAACGCTCGCGAACAGATTGACAAAGGACGGGCTAAGCGAGCGGGATTGCTCGCGACCAACTCAATTCGGGATGGTATGAGCCGTCAGGTTCTTCAACGCATAAAGGAATCTGGTGATATCTTCATGGCTTGGTCCGACCGCGAATGGGTGCTTGACGGCGCCGCGGTTCGCATTTCCATGGTTGGATTTGACAGCGGTGCGGAGAATGTAAAGACGCTCGACGGACGTCCTGTCGCAACCATTCATTCAAACTTGACGACAGATATTGATCTTACACATGCCGTCGAATTGGCAGAAGACAAAGGTATATCGTTTCTCGGGCCTCAGAAAGATGGGCCGCTTGATATTCCTTACGAACTCGCTATAGAAATGCTAAATGCATCGAATCCTTCTGGGCTAGACAATCGTGATGTAGTAAAACCCTATCGGAACTCCGCTGATCTTGTAAGAACATTGCGAAACTTCTATATCATAGACTTTCATGGTTTCAGTGTTGAAGAAGCCAGAGGATATGAAGCTCCTTTCAAGTACGTCGAAGAATTCGTGAAACCAGTGCGGGAAAAGAATAGAGAGCGACAGAGACGCGAGAATTGGTGGCGCCTAGGTCGAAGCGGCGATGACTATCGTAATGCAGTGCGAAATGTATATCGACAGATTTTCACACCGCTTACTTCAAAACATCGAATCTATGTGTGGCAAGATATATTGGTATTTCCAGGTTCTACTACAGTCGCAATCGCCCGCGACGATGACTACTTCTTCGGCGTCTTGCACTCGACAATCCATGAATCCTGGGCAATGCGGACAGGTTCAACTTTAGGGCCAGCCCGCCGCTACACGCCGACCACCACATTCGAGACCTTCCCCTTCCCCTGGCCGCCCGGCCGCGAAGACGAATCCCATCCCGCCCATGCCGCCATCAGCGCCGCCGCCAAGCAGCTGCACGAAGAGCGCGATGCCTGGTTGAACCCCCACCCCCCGGCCCCCTCCCCCAAAATGAGGGAGGGGGAGCAAAGCCGCGTTAAATGGGATATCCCGCCCGAATTGGAGCGCCGCATGCAGGCGGTAGCACGCGAGTTCCGCAAAAATCCAACCGTGGCCGAAGACGTGCTCTGGCAGGCAATCCGCAAGAGGCAGCTTGACGGCCGCAAATTCCGTCGCCAGGTCGCCATCGGCGCTTTCGTCGTTGACTTCTACTGCTCAACTGAACGGCTAGCGGTTGAAGTCGACGGACCAATTCATGCAGAGCAGCAAGAATCAGACCGCATACGCCAGGAACTCATCGAATCGCTCGGCATCCGTTTCGTCCGGCTTGCAAATGAAAAAGTCGAACTGGACTTGGAGTCCGCGCTTGATATGATTCGCAACGCGTTTGTTGTCACAACAACCGCCAGAGGCGACTATAAGCCCCTCCCTCTTGATGGGGGAGGGGTTTGGGGTGGGGGTGAAAAAGCCCTCAAAGACCGCACCCTCACCAACCTCTACAACGCCCTGGCCGTCTTCCGCGGGCGCGACAGCATGAAAACCAAACCGGCCACCGCCGACTTCGCCCCCCGCCTTGACCAGCTACACCGCGAACTCGACGAAGCCGTCTGCGCCGCCTACGGCTGGGAAGTTGCTATTCTGGATGATGAGGAAGCGATGCTGCGCCGGCTGCTGGCGCTGAATTTGGAAAGAGCGGCTCAGTCAGGCTGAGGGGCCCTGGGACGGTTTCTCGTATGTGAGGTCCAGGTGATCGGCGATGACGAGAAGAATGGCGCGGTTTTCAAGCGCGAGTTCCTCAAGCCGGTCCAATCGTCTCCTATTGTCGGCGGCGATGTCGCGCGTCTCCACCAGCGTCTTGTATATGCGGTCGTACCGCTCCAACAAGGCGCTCTGGGTCTTCCGCAGCGTTTCAATGTCTTGTTCCGTTCGCCTAAGACGAACATCGTCCATACTTTGCATCATTCGCGTTTCCTTGCCTGACTTGTCCAAACATAATATCGCTTTCGCCATTTGTCAAGCGCAGCGGGGTACGGCGATTGCATGCCCATGCCAAACCGTGAAGCTTTCGCAAATGAAACCCCGCGTTCAAATGCCCTCTGTGCCTCTGCGCCTCTGTGGCGAAAAGGAAGTGGCTCGGGGTCAGCCCCGCTTCCGCCCCAACAGCCGCGCCTCCGCCTCCACGAACTCCACCATTCCGGCGATGCTCGCGTTCGCCGGCGTACAGGCGGGCATCTCATGAATCCGCGCTGAAACCAGCCTGGGATCGCCCCGTAGATCAATGGCCACCGCGCCCACCTGCCCGGCATCGACCGCCTGCAAGAACAGGACGTTTCCCGCGATGCGCGTGCTGCCCGCCGGTTTCAGCAGGATCTGCAAGCGCGCCGAGTCATCTCGCAGCCGCAGCGTCGCGCCTATGCTGCGATCATTGAATGGCGGACGCTGGAACAGCCAGTCGCGCTCTTCATCAACCAGCCCCAGCGTGACTTGCTCCGCCAGCCCCTCGCGCTGTTCCCGATCGAGCAGGCCGGCGATGTTGGCCGCGTCGTAACCCATGCCATCAAGCGCGATCAGGGTCGAACGCCCGCCGGTCTCGCGGCAATGGGGGATGTCATCGGCGCAGGACCCGCCCAGGTCAAGCAGCAGGGCAGGCGGAGGCGCCGCCGCCTTGAGGCGCTGCAGGAAAGTGAAAAGGCGCGGCAGCAGCGCCAGGTCACCGGCGATTCCCCCCGTGTAGAGCAGGGTCAGGCTCAGCGGTTCGTCCATTCCGCCCGCCGCTTTTCGATGAAAGCGCGCATGCCCTCGGCCTTGTCTTCCGAGCCGAAAGCGACCAGGAAGTTGCGCCTTTCGTAGGCCAGCCCCTCCGCCAGCGTCATCTCATAGGCTTTGTCGATGGCGTCTTTGGCCAGGCGGATGGCGACTTGCGAGCGGCGCGCCGCCTTCCCGGCCAGCTCAATGGCGACATCCATATATTCATCGAGCGGCGCCACGCGGTTGACCAGCCCGTACCGCAGCGCTTCCTCAGCGCTCAGCTTGCGGTCGGTCAGCATGATTTCCATCGCCAGCGCCTTGCCCACCGCGCGCGTCAGGCGTTGGGTGCCGCCGGCGCCGGGGATGATGCCCAGGTTGATCTCCGGCTGGCCGAAGACCGCCGTCTCCGACGCCACGATCATGTCGCAGGCCAGCGCAATCTCGCAGCCGCCGCCCAGCGCGTAACCGGACACAGCCGCGATGACCGGCTTCGTCAGCTTCTTGAAATCGAAACGCTCAACCAGAGAAACGCTCATCAGCATGTCGATCTGCGTCAACCCGTCCATCTCCTTGATGTCGGCGCCGGCGGCGAAGGCTTTGTCGCTCCCGCTCAGGATCATCGCGCCGATGCCCGCGTCGCTGTTGAAGGCGAGCATGGCGTCGTTCACCTCGTCCATCAGCGGCGAATTCAAGGCGTTCAGCGCCTTTGGCCGGTTGAGCCGCACCCGCCCGACGCCATCGGCCGGTCGGTCAACGAGGATATGTTCATAGCTCATCGGGAGGCTCCCTTCCAACGGTCCTGATATTCAACGGCGCTATCCTAGCACAAAGTGAAGCTCAACCGAAATTTCCGCTATTGCCAACAGATCTAGGGGCGAGCCACTGGGTCGCCCGCATTCGTTGATATGCGCGTTCGGGCGACTTGGCAAGCCGCCCCTACAAAGCCCATTTTGTCGGGCGGCACGGCATGAAGGGCAAGTCAGCGCGCCAGGAAAGCCAGAATCCGCTCCACCGCCTCATCGACGCTGACGCCATCGCGCGCCCAGTCCCATTCCCCGCGGGCGGCATTGGCAGCGCCGCCGGCGGAGAGCGCGACCGGCTTCCATAGCGCCAGATGATCGGGACTGTAAGGCGCGTATCGCCGTGGATCGGTCGGCCCCATCAGCATCACCGCGCGGGCGCCGCTGGCAGCGGCCAGATGGGTCAAGCCGGTGTCGTTGCCGATGTAGAGCAGGGCATCGGCCGCCAACGCGCCGATCTCCTCGAAGCTCAGTTGATCCACCCAACTTGATGAGCCAACGGTCAAATGACCGGCTACCTCCGCGGCCAGGTCAGCATCGCCCGGCCCGCCGAGAAGTATCACATCGGCTGCGCGGTCTTCCGCGACGCGATTGAGTATTGCGGCGAAACGCGCTGGCGGATAGCGCTTGCTGGCCAGCTGCGCCCCGGGATTGGCGCCGCCGCCGGGATGGGCGACGATGAAAGGCGCCCCGATGCTCTCCGCCGCCAGCCGCGCGCGCGCCGTCGCTCGCGCCCGCTCCGTGACCGGCAGATTGGCGGCCGCCTGCAGCTCGCGCCCCGCGATCGCGCTGACCACTTTGAGATAGATTTCGCTCTCGTGTTCGCGGGCGGCCGGGTCGATAGGCACGCGCAGGTTGTAAGCGAAACCGCGCCCGCCGCTGTCCAGCCCGGCGCGCAGGGGAATGCCCGCCAGATAAAGCGCCAGGCTCATCAGAGGCGAGCGCACGAGCGAGACGGCCATGTCGTAATCGCCCGCGCGCAATCGCCGCAGGAAGCGAAAAAATGTCGCCGGCGTCCTCAAGGGCATATCGGCGCCTGTGTCCAGAACCGCGTCAATCGCTGGATGATGTTCGATGGCGCGCGCCGACCAGGGCCCGACCGCCCAGGCGATATGCGCCTCGGGAAAAACCTCGCGCAGCGCCGAAAGCGCCGCCGTCGCCATCACCACATCGCCGATGCAGCAGGGACGCAGGAATACGATACGCTTCGGATTCGACGCCTCCGCAACTGTGGGAAAGGCCCGTCTCAGGATCGAATACAAGTCGCCTGCTCTCCCTTTAGGCTTGTCCGATATTGGCTGGCTCGCTTCTGTCTCTATGAAATGCAACAATTCTAGGGCTTCACCACAGCCCCACGCGAGTCACAACTCGGCTCGCGCAAAATAACCAACCCGCAAAATAGGAATCTATAGGGGCGAGCCATTGGGTCGCCCGCCTCGTAATAGCAGCCGCTTTAGGGAGAGACTTGTCTCTCCCCTACAGATCCCTATTGTAGCGCCCATCGAGTCACTGTGACTCGCGAGCGGATGTGGTGACAGGGCAATCGCATCAAATTGAAATGGCGCTGAAATCAACTACTTTCCCGGCAACTTGCGTAATCTGTAGGGGCGTTTGACCCGCAGTGTCGGCGGTCAGTGTCTACGCGACCTACGCGCGGCGCTGAAACGCCCGCGTTTGCGATTGCGCGCACTTGTGGGCGAGCCGCCGTCTCGCCCCTACTCTTGACAAACCCGTTCATCTTGTTAAGCTACGTTTAAGAAAATGTGAAATCTTTGGGAAGATTGTTGTGGAGTTCCTGCGCGCTTTCACCTTTATGTTCAGAGATCGCCATTGGCTGATCAAGCTGGCGGAGACGGCGCTGCTGGTCCTGCTCTGCCCGGCGCCGGTGATCGGCTTGTTTTGCTTCTGCGCCCTGCTGGGTTACCTGGCTGAAATTGTCCACAACGTCAGCAACGATTATCCGCGCCCGCTGCCCGCATGGAATCACATCGGGGAAGACATCGGCAAAGGGGCGCCTGTCTTGCTGGCGCTGGTCGTCTACCATTTGCCTCCGCTTGGCCTCATCGCGCTGCTTTATTATCTGCGAGAATCGTTGGCTGTCAGCCTGTTCGGCAGCCTCACCTTCGCCGGCCTGCTGGCCGCAATCATGCCCTTCCTTATGATCTACTTCGCTTTTGCCTGGTCGCTGCTGGCGATTGGGCTGGTATATTACGCCGACTCCTGGGATGCAGGGGCCTTTTACCAATTCAGCAAGCTCCTGCGCAGCATGGGTATTCACAGCGTCTTGACCACCCAGTGGCTGGTTGCTTCGCTGGCGGCGAGCATGCTCCTTTTGCTCTTGCTGCCGCTTGCGCCTTTCCTGTTCTTCCCGGTGCAGGGTTATTTGACCGGTGTTTATGGCCGCCGCCTGCGCGCCGCTTGGATGGCAGCCCGCTACGCGAACACCGCGCCGGCGCCCCGCGATGAGCGAAATGCCCTGCGCTTTGCAAGTCCCGAAGGTCGCGCGCCACTGCCGAGCAAGTAAAGCGCCTGAGGCAGGCGCCCCGGCAGCGAGTCCCGAGTCATTGATCGGCTTCCAGCCGGCGTCTCTGCGTACCCTGATGCCCGTTTCCCCGGCAATTCGCGCCTGATACCTGTGTAAACACGAGTTCAAGTGTATATAATAATAACTGAAAGCCCTGCCTGCGTTGCCCTCGCCTCGTAATTGGCGCGGATGACAGCGCTGGCGGCGGCCCGGTTTTGAAATGCAAATTGTTTGTTGTTTATCCTCATCTGCAGCCACGGTCTTCACAGTGCAGCGGTCGATACTAATGGGATACAGATAGGGCTAAGCACGGGAGACAAGGAGGCCATGGGCTCTTTTCTAAAATGCCGAATCGCCGGCTTGGTTCTATTCTCCATCGCAGGTTTCTATATTGGCGAAGCGCTCGCCCCGCACACTGACCTGACATCGGAACAAGCCGCTCTTGTGTTTCTCGCCTTGGGCGCCTTCACCGGCTTGATCGCCGCGCCCTGGCTCACCATCATTCCACTGCGTCACTGGCGCCGCGCCGCCAGCGAATTGACCGTTCCCCAGTTGATGCTGGCGATCCTCGGCGGTTTGGTCGGTTTGACCGCCGGGCTGATGCTGGCGTTTCCATTATCGCTGCTGGCTGATCCGCTGGGGATGGCCGCGCCCATCATCGTCTCGGTCATATTTGGTTATCTCGGCCTGAACATCTTCAGCCTGCGCTCGCGCGAGATGCTTGATGTGATCAACGAGCGGTTTTTCGGGCGTCAGCGCCGCCTGCAGCCTTATGCCTCAAGGCAGCTCTTGCTGGACACCAGTGTGCTGATCGACGGGCGCATCGTGGAAATCGCCGAGACTGGCTTCATCGGCGGGACCTTGATCATCCCGCGCTTTGTTTTGAGCGAGCTGCATCGCGTGGCTGATTCATCCGATTCGCTGCGGCGCAACCGCGGGCGGCGCGGGCTGGCCAAGCTGAATGAATTGCAGCGCGGCAATGATATGCCCGTCAAAATCGTCGATGACGACCCGGAAGATTTCGGCGAAGTCGACGCCAAGCTGGTGGCGCTGTCGATCCAGTTGAATGCCTCGCTGGTGACCAACGACTTCAACCTCAATCAGGTCGCTGACGCGCAGGGCGTCGATGTGCTCAACATCAACGCGCTGGCGAATGCCGTCCGCTCGGTGTACATCCCGGGCGAGACCTTCGACATCCGCATCATTCAAGCGGGGCGCGACCCCAACCAAGGCGTCGGCTATCTGGACGACGGCACGATGGTGGTGGTGGAATCGGGCCAGAAGTTTATGAATCGCGATGTCGGCGTCGAGGTGACCAAGCTGATCAACCGCCCGACGGGTCGCATGATCTTCGCTGTGCCGCAGGCGGCCGGGCGGTAAGGCGAAAGAATCGCTCGGCTTGATTGCCGCTGTCTCAATAGATTCTGTTATCAGAGGCAGAGTGCTGTCCTGAAAAGGGGTTTGGGACTACTGCGAGGCCTGTTGCCAGATGGAATTTGTCTCTTCAGAGTCTAACTCACCATCTTGAAATGCAACTATGATCATGTTTCCGATAGCGCTAAGCTTTCCGTCCAAGACTGTTAAACTGGTTTCAAAGCTCGTCATACGATCCTCGACGCGCTCAATCTTTGATTGCAACCGGCTGATGCTTTGATTTACGTCATCAAACCTCGGATTTATAAAGAGTACGACTGCGCCGACAATCGCGAACACGGATACCAGCAGTCCGAACACCGTCGAAAATTGGAAACCCCTGTTTGCCCTAGATGAAGAGCTTCCCTCTTCTACTTTCGCCGGTACAAGGAGCCAATTCTGACCATGCAATTGCGCGACAGGGCCCGGCTCGGCGCCGATAGATCGTGTGCCAGGAAGGTCGCTTTCGCTGTTTTTCGGTTTGGTCTCCGCCATGAGAATTGGTGAACTCTCCGCAATTTCAGTCAATCGGCCTTGACAATCAATTTATGGTGTTCCAGAACTTTGACTATCGCGCCTATATCATCTTCTCTGGCCAACTTTTCCAGATCTGCCTTTGTAGCTAGATCTCGCAGTTTCTCATCCAAGACCTCATGAACAATTGTCTTGATTTGATTTCTCTGCTCCTGAGTCAGGTTCTTTGGTTCGTCCATACTCAACAACACCTTTTGTACAAGCGAAATGCGCCGCTCGCCAATTCTATCATGATTTCAGAACACTCAGTCCACCATGAATGATGCAGGTGACACATGCCGGGGCGCGCCGGAACTTTTTAGCGAGCTATTGGGTCGCTTGTCTGTGCGTTTGCTAGAGTCGCTGGCGACCAGGTAGGTCGCCCCTACACCCTTCCGCGCGCGTTTGATACGATTGCGCCTGAGTTTATTCAATCAACAAGCGAGGCATCAATGAGCGACGCCCTGCAAGAACAGCACACCGGCGCCGAAGCCATAACATGGGATTTATCCGTTTTCTACCAAGGTCTCGATGACCCGCAGATGGAAGCGGATATCGCGAAGCTTAAGGACATGGTCGACGCTTTTCAGGCGCGCTGGCGCGGCAAAGTGGCCGAGATGAACGCGGCCGATTTCGTCAGCGCCTACCAGGCGATGGAAGCCATCTATGACTTGCGCGGCCGCCTGGGGTCATTCGCCTTTCTCAACTTCTCAACCGATACCGGCGATTCCGATTATCAAGCGGCTGTCGCCCGTGTTCAGGAGTTGGAAGCGGCATTGAGCCAGAAGATGGTTTTCTTTGATCTGGAGTGGAACGCGCTGGACGATGAGGCTGCGCAGGTCATTCTGGACGACCCGGTCCTGGCGCAATACCGCTACTACCTGGAGGCCGAGCGCCGTTACCGCCCCTACAACCTCAGCGAGGCGGAGGAGCAGATCATCATCGAGAAGTCCGTCACCGGCAGCGGCGCCTGGACGCGCTTCTTCACACAATTGACCAGCGCCTTCCGCTTCGATTGGATGGGCGAAGAAGTCAATATGACCTTCGTGCTCAACAAGCTGCGCGATGCCGACCGCGACGCGCGCGAAATGGCCTGGCGCAAGCTGACGGACAAGCTTGGCGAAAAGTCAATGGAGCTGACCTTCATCTTCAATACGCTGGCGCTGGACAAAGCCAATAGCGACCGGCGCCGCGGCTACGCCAGTTGGGTCTCCTCGCGCAACCTCAGCAACAAAGCGAGCGATGAGGTCGTTGAAGCGCTGGTAGCGACCGTCACCGGCAATTACGAACTGGTCGCGCGGCATTATCGGCTCAAGCGCGCCTTGCTCGAATACGATGAGCTCTACGATTATGACCGTTATGCGCCGCTGAATCTCAAGGAGAGCGAGGCATTCTACCTCTGGGATCAGGCGCGCGACATCGTCTTGAACGCCTTCAAGAATTTTAGCCCGCGCATGAAAGACGAGGCGCAGGCCTTCTTCGACCAGAACTGGATTCACGCGCCCGTCCTGCCGAACAAGAGGGGCGGCGCCTTTGCCGCGCCGACGGTCGCGTCTGCCAATCCCTATGTCTTCTTGAATTATCTGGGCGATACGCGCGATGTGACCACGCTGGCGCATGAATTGGGGCACGGTATTCACATGACGCTCTCGGGCAAGGCGAACGGCCTCTTCGCCCTCCACACGCCCTTGACCACCGCCGAGATGGCGTCGACATTCGCCGAGATGCTGGTCTTCCAGGATTTGATGGCGGCCGAAGACGACGATGAAGTCAAGCTCTCCATGCTGATCGAGAAGATCGAGGATACCTTCGCCACCGTCTTCCGGCAGATATCGATGAATCGATTCGAGGACAAGATGCACAAAGCCCGGCGCCAGGAAGGCGAGTTGACGGCCGCGCGCTTCAATGAACTGTGGCTGGAGACGCAGCGAGATATGTTCGGCGACAGCATCATCATCACCGAGGAATACGGCAGCTGGTGGAGTTATGTGCCGCATTTCCTGCACGCGCCCGGCTACGTCTACGCCTATTCTTTCGGCGAACTGCTGGTGCTGGCGCTGTACAAGCTCTATGAGGAAGAAGGCCAGGGCTTTGTGCCCAAATATATTGACCTGCTGGCCGCGGGCGACTCGGATTATCCCGATCGGCTGCTGGCGAATATCGGCGTCGACATCAACGACGCCGGCTTCTGGCAGAAGGGCATTGACGTGATCGAAGAGTGGCTGCGGCAGGCCGAGTCGCTCTCGCGCCGGCTGTATCCCAAAAAGTTCGCTTGAGCGCGTATGACGGCTGGTTATTCGGGTAGGCCTCTGGTCAAGAAGCTCGGCATCAAGAGCGGCGTCCGCGTCTTGCTGCGGCACGCGCCGGCAAATTATCTTGCGCTGCTGGGCGAGCTGCCGCCCGCTGTGGAGATTGACACCGAGCTGGGGGGCGCCGGTTACGACTTCGCGCACGGCTTCTTCCAGTGGCGCGCCGATTATGAAGCCGAGTTCGCCGCCTTGAAAGCCGCCATCCGCAAAGACGGCATGATCTGGATTTCCTGGTACAAGAAGGCGGCCAAGATGCCGACCGATATCACGGAGGATGTGGTGCGCAATGCCGCGCTGGCGGGCGGCCTGGTGGATGTCAAAGTCGCCGCCATCGACGCCCAATGGTCGGGCTTGAAGCTGGTGTATCGGCTGGAAGACCGCTGAGGAAACTGAAATGGGCGAGTTGGTTTCGCTTGAAGCGGCGCAGGCTTTGCGTGACGAGCTGCGGACTGAAGGCAAGACGCTGGTCTTCACCAACGGTCATTTCGACCTGCTGCACGCCGGACATTTGGACTACCTGGAGGAGGCGCGCGCCCTGGGCGGTGCCCTTTTTGTCGGCGTCAACGGCGACGCATCCACGCGCCGGCTCAAAGGCGACGGGCGGCCCCTCGTGCCGGAAGGCCAAAGGGCGCGTCTGCTGGCAGCGCTGGCGCCGGTCAGCGCGGTCATCATCTTCGACGCCGATACCGCCGATGAATTGATAGCGGCGCTGCAGCCCGAGATCTATGCCAAAGGCGGGGATTACGCCGAAAAGCCCTTGCCCGAGCGCGGGACCGTCGAAGCGTATGGCGGACGCGTCGAACTGATCGATTTCCTGCCCGGTCACAGCACGAGCGGGCTGATAGAGAGAATTCGCAGGCTGCCTTCCGCGGCAAGGAAGGACCTACAGTGTTTCGATGACGAATGTCCAAGAAACCGAGACTCTTGACTTGGCTAAGAACTCATTCCGTCCAAGTCGCAACCTGATTATCAGATAGCAGTGAGTCAAGCCCTAGACACAGTTGCTCCACAACTGAATATAGACCTATCCGATGATAGCGTTCGGATGGTTGCTGTTGCTCGCCGTCAACGATCGATGCGGCTTCCGTCACACTGTAGAATCCGTAATGTACGCTAGGGATGACGGTGATCTCTTCTACAACCGAGGCGCAATCACCCGAATTCACCTCGACCGCTACGTTGCCTTCGTGCTTGATTTGATTCACGATTAGTCGAATCAGTTCTGGCAGCTTGTCGTCACCGGTACCGTCTGTCGCTGGTTCACCGCGATATAATGCAAAGCGAATGGCCTCTCGCATGCACTGTTTCTTCGGATCGAGTTGATGTATCGCTCTATACAAAACTTCTGCCTGATGACATAGCAGCACCAGAGCGGAATAACTGCCATTATCTCGTTCTAGCAATGCTTTCACAGATGGCCAGGTTCTCGTCTCCCATGTTGCTTTAGCGGCTTGCAGCTTGTTCTCGCAGCACTCGATGCAATGGTGTTGGCTTGCTTGTTCCACGCAAAACCAACATTGCCCGCATCGCCAACAGCATTTGGAATACATTGTGGTGCTCCGGCACTCGCAGTTGGCTCGGAGTGCCTCAATTCTGTCAACTCTAGTCTGCCGCAGTCGGTCCAGTTCTTGGTCAATATGCATTACGTGGTTCCCGTCCGTGCGGCTAAGAAGCTTCTAGTCGCGAGTGTTTATGCGTCCTACCATACAACTCGGCCTGTCGGCAAACCGAAACAGAAGCGCCACGCGCGATGCGCCCACGTAGCTTTGAATACATAAAAAATGAGAGTTGTTGGAACCACTACTGCAAACAGAGACGCATCTCTAGGTGTTTTTTCTGGCCTGAATCTGACTAGGTTGCTACCGGCTGATCTCCTCTAGAATTGCCCTGTCAATCCCGGCCAAGATAAGCTGAACCTCTATTTGGAGCATAATCATGCGTGAGTTGAACGCCAACTCACAGATCAGGACTTCGGTATCTGCATTGACATCGCGAACGTCGTTACTCACGTGCCCAAGCAAGTCAACCATTCCTACATCATAATAGCTGTTGACCTCCCAGACACGATACGATGAAGCAGGCAGGCAACGGTCAAAATCATTAGCTGCTCGTGTCACCTCGTCTATGTAATGCTGATATGCGACTATGATGGGGTCGTCGTCTTGCTGAGCGGAAACGGTCGCATAGGTGAGTAGTAAGCAGACAAGTACAACCATGAGAACCAAATGCTTCATGTTGTTCTCCCTCATTTAGATCAATCTACCCTAAGTCAAGCGGTTGTAGAACTCGACCACCTGCTGGATATCGACCGGCGTCTGCACTTCGCCTTCTTCCGGCGCGCGGTCAAGGGTGACGCGGTAATTTTCCTTGTCGACGGTCATGTATGGCGGGAAGTAAGCCGATTGCTGAATCCATTCCTGGATGTGCACATTCTTTTTCATCTTGTCGCTGACTTCGATCACATCGCCGGCGCGCACCTGATAAGAGGGCAGGTTGAGGCGGCGGCCGTTGACCAGGATATGGCCATGCCCGACGATTTGACGCGCCGCCCAAATGGTCGCGCCCAGGCCCGAGCGATAGACGATATTGTCCAGCCGGCGCTCCAGCAGGCTGAGCATGTTGACGCCGGTCGGCCCCGGCATCAGCGCCGCTTTCTTATAATAATTGCGCATCTGCTTTTCGCGCACGTTGTAGATGAAGGCCAGCTTCTGCTTTTCATCCAACTGAATGGCATAATTGCTGCGCCGCCCGGAGCGGAAGGATTTCTCCCGCCCATGCTCACCCGGGGGATAAGCGCGGTCTTCCAGTATTTTCGAGTATTTCGGGCGCGGCACCAGCAACTCGCCGAAGCGGCGCTGGGGTTTGGCTTTGGGTCCGTGATACGATGCCATATCTTGACAAGTCCTCTTTCAGGCGGGGCTGCTTGACCCCGTTGTTTCTCAGAAATCGGCACTACAGTATAGCGGATAGCGGCGGCATTGCTAGGGTGAGTTTGGGGGTGCCGCCCCCACCCTAAATCCCTCCCCCAAAATGAGGGAGGGACTTTTGAATCCTATCTTGTGCTGTGTTGCTCCCCTTCCCTCGATCTGGGGGAAGGGGCCGGGGGATGGGGGGAGCTATGCCGGCATATTCTCCAGGCGGCCCAGCCAGTAATGCACATCGAAGGTTTCGTCGCCGGTCAGGAAGCGCCAGAGCTTGATGCGATTGACGATCTCCAGCCGCCCTGAGGCCGCCTCGAACCAGGGCTCGCGCCGCGACAGAATGCCTTGCACGTCATCGCCCATGGGGAAGGCGCTGTGGATCGCTTTGGGGGCGCGGTATTCGTCATCGAGATCATCGGCGTTCCACAGGCGCAACTGCCGCACCGCCGGGTTCAGCCGCAGCTTGAACATGTAGCGGCGGCGGTTCGTCTTGTTCTGGCGGCCGCAGTGCCAAATGCCGTGATGCAGCGCCAGGACGGAGCCGGCTTTGCAGACCATGGGAATCTGCCCGCGCATGTTCTGGTAGGCGGCGACGTCCGTCTCGTTGACGCGGCGGAAGTGGCTGCCCGGCAGCAGCAGCGTCCCGCCCATCTCCAGCGGCACATCATGCGGGAAATACATCAACTGGATGTCGAAGTGCGTCCGGCAGTCGATGATCGAATCGGCGTGCAAGCCCTGCGCCTTGCCCTCGTTCGGCTCGCGCACATGGATAGCGTCATGGTCGAAGAGCGGGTCTTCGCCGACCAGGCTCTGGATCAAGCCCTGGATCCGCGGCAGGTCCAGCAGCTTGCGGATGGCTGTGCCCTGATAGCATTGCGACAGAGGCGTGCCCGCGCGATGCCCTCTGATTTCCTGCTGGTCGATATTGCGCATCACTTCCCGGTTGATTTCCTCCGGCACAAGCTCGTCATAACGCAGGAAGCCGCGCGCCACGAATTCCGCCATCTCTTTTGAAGTGAGCAGATGCTGTTTGTCCGTCATTCTTTGATGTCCTCCAGCTTTTCAAAGAGAAAGCCATACTTCATGAATGAGGTTGTGTATTCTTCGCCCGGGTAGGGCGGGATGAGCACGGGATGCTGAATCAGCCGCCAGCCATCGCGCAGGGCGTCCAGGCCGGTTTCATAGGGCGGCTCGGCGCTGTCGCCGGTGGTATGCGCGTCTACCCCCGTGCCGTCATACATGGACCAACCCAGCACGTTGCTGTCCAGCGCCGATGTATGCAAATAGAGGGTCAAGACTTTCTGTCGCAGCGTGGATGACATGGCAAGCCCTTCGCGCTGAATCGCGGCACGCTGATAAGCCTACCGCATTCCCCGCGCGGGGACAAATGATTTGGCGGATTTACCTAGGGCAATCGCTTCAAAATGATGAAACTCAATGATACAAACTCAAACTAAGAATTAACTACAGAGAACGCAGAGAAAAACAAAATATATGCTCATGTTTTAGTTCAACTTTATTTGTTGAGCGGCAAATGAAATTTCTCTGGCAACTTTGCCATATTCAAAACGGTGGATCTGTAGGAATTGTCGTCAGAAACTACCTGAACTCTGCGTCCTCTGTGTTGAAAAATAATTTGAAGCGATTGCCCTGGCGGATTACCTAGCGATATCTCAGTCTGCGTTTTCTTCAATGGCGATGTCGGTTTTCCCTTTCGGCGCGCTATTCGGCTTCTCTTCGTCGGATGCATCCATCGGGATGAGGACTTTGGTATCCGGCAGGTCAGAGCGTTCGCGGAAGTAGCCGATGATGGCATCGCCGATCACTTTGGCTTTAGCCGCCATGGCCGCGCTTTTGACCGCCCAGCCCACCAGCGGAATCACGCCGACGACCTCCGCGATCACACCGCCGGCAATGGCGCTGCCAACGACGCCGCCCAAGGCGCCGCTCAAGTGATCCATATCAAATGCGCTCACCTCATAAGCGCTCGCGACCTGGTGGATCATGGCGGTGTCGGCCGCGGTCAGGAAGAAGGCGCTGCCGGGTATCCAACCGGTCAAGGCGGCGCCCGTCGTCCAATTCGCGACCAATTGGCGCGCTTCCTGGTCGGCGTCTTGCAGGGTTTTGGACATTATGCTCTCCCGAGTGTCTTATACATCAATTATACGCTTGCGCCGCGCCTTCGTCGCAATCAATGCGGCTGTGGGCGCGCTGAGACAGCGGGGACTTGAGGACTGGCGCGAGCCACGCGGAATAATCTCTATCCAAATCAAGTCCCACTAGTAGGGGCGACTCGCTGACTGGCCCGCTCCCAACATCGTATTGATGAAATTAACGGGCGACCCAATGGCTCGCCCCTACAGCCGCCTTGTTTGTGAGCTTGTTGTTTTGCGCGGGAAGTGTATCCCTTTCGGTGGAAACAAAAAAACTTTACCACCGAGGACACCGAGAAACGTAGACTATATGCAATTTCTTTGTGTCCTTCTTTCCTTTGTGGTGAAAATGAATTTCCACCGACTTCGATACACTACCTTTGCGCGAGCCGAGTTGTAACCTGGCCGAGGCTGTGGTTAAATGACCCTTTAAGGATCAAAATATGCCCGAAACCGCCCGATGAAAATTGCCCTGCTAAACGACCGCATTCCGCCGGAAGGCCGGGGCGGGGCGGAGTCTGTGGTCTGGCGGCTGGCGCGGGGGCTGTCGGCGGCCGGCCACAAAACGCATGTCATCGCCACAACAGCGGGCGCCCCCTTTGAAGAGACTCGCGCTGGCATCCCAACCTATCACATTCAAGCCGGTTATCCGGACCGTTTTCGCGCCTGGCTGTCGCTGTGGAATCCGCAGACCGCCGGCCCTTTTCGCCAGTTGCTGCGGCGCATCAGGCCCGATGTCGTTAACGCGCACAATATCCATTTCCTGCTCTCGTATCACACCTTGAAGCTGGCGCGCGACGCCGGCTGCGGGGTCGTGTTCAGCGCCCATGACGCCCTGACCTTCGCCTATGGCAAGCTGCCGGCGTCCTTTAATCCAGACGGTCCTGAAGGGCGCGGCGCCGGCGATTATCGCTTGCCGCCCGTCTACAACCTGCGCCAAAACCGTTTCCGCTATAATCCCTTCCGCAGCAAGCTCATCAAGCGCGCGCTTGAGCGGCATACGCAGATCCGAACCGCGCCGAGCCGGGCGCTGGCCGCCGCCTTCCGCGATAATAATATGCCCCCGATCGAAGTGGTGCGCAACGGCATAGATCTCGACGAGTGGCCGCCTGTCGCTGACTCCGTCGTGGATGACCTGCGACAGCGGCTTGATTTGCCGGGCAAGCGCGTGATTCTGATCGCGGGACGCCTGACCGCCGAGAAAGGCTTGCGGCAGATGCTTCTGGTCTTGAGCCAGCTCCAGAAAACGCTGCCGGACCTGCGCCTGCTTGTCTTGACCTCGCGCGACATCGATTCGCAGGTCCCCGCCGAGTTCGCGCATTTGCGTCCCGCAATATGCCGAGGCGGCTGGCTGAGCGGTGAGGAATTGCGCGCCGCTTATCAACTGGCGGATGTGGTCGCTGTGCCGTCGATTTATCTGGATCCGTTTCCGACCGTCGTGCTCGAGGCGATGGCGGCGGGAACGCCGGTGGTGGCGAGCGCTTTCGGCGGCGCGCGCGAGGCGGTCGTCGATGGCGAAACCGGCTTCGTGGTCAATCCCTTTGATAGCGCCGCGCTCTGTGATAGCCTGCTGCGTCTGTTGACTGACGACGATCTCCGCCGCCGGATGGGTTTGAGGGGGCGTGAGCGCATAGCCGCGCATTTCACGCTGGATGAACAGCTGCGGCGGATGCTGGAGATTTATGAGCGGGCGCTGGCTTCCCGCTGAGACGCCCGCCCGCAACGTCAATATATGTAGACGGGTCGGTGGCTCGCCCGCCGTGTCAATGTGAGTAGGGGCGAGACGGTGGCTCGCCCGACATGTCAATGTGAGTAGGGGCGAGACGGTGGCTCGCCCGCTTCCACCATGCGAGCAGAAAGGCAAGCGCTTAAATGAAGGCATCTCCTTATCAATCCGCAGACGATCTGCACCGCGCGCAAGCGACGCTCATGCACTGGACGCGCGCAACCGGCGACTGCAACAGCATGCACAAGGGCGACCTGGGGCATCGCCTTTTTAATGGCGGCGCCGCTTACGATCCCGCGGATATCATGCGCTACTGGCTCGATGACTCCGGCGAGATTGCCGCCTTCGCGCTGCTGTATCCGCATTGGGAGTTCTTTGATCTGCAAATGGCGCCCGCGCTCCGCCTCAGCGAGGCGCACATTCAACGATTCGACGACTGCCAGCGCGAAACACTGCGACTCGCTGAAAAACTCGGCATCAGCATCAACGCCCTCGCCGTCGATGTCTGCGACTGCGACCGGGCTTATGCGACGTTTGTCGAGGCGCGCGGCTTCCGGCAGGCGAAACTTGGCTTCATTTTGACCCGGCATGATCTTGCCGACATCCCATCCGCGGATTTGCCGGCCGGCTACCGCTTCCACCAGGCGACGGCGGAAGATGCGGCGCAGCTCGTGGATGTGCACAATCACAGTTTCACCAGCAAGTGGAATGCCGAATCCTACGCTCGGGTCTTTTGTTCGCCGCACATGGAATGCGAGATTGTCGCCGTTGCGCCTGACGGTCGTTTCGCCGCTTTCACCAACGTTTGGATTGATGAAGTCAATCGCTCGCTGCTCTTTGAGCCGGTGGGCACGCACGCGGATTTTCGCCGGCGCGGCATCGGCAAGGCGCTGATGGTTCACGCGCTGCGGCGCATGGAGCGGGAACGCGGCATCGAGCGCGCCTACGTCTGTCATGCGCCGCCTTCCGAGAATCCGGCCGCGGCCGCGCTTTATGCATCGGTCGGCTTCAAGAAGCGCTGCGAGATTTACGAATACAGCAAGCCCGTCTCCTGAAATCCGCGACGCAGGCGGCTGAAGCGATTGGAAGCGGTACATTCGGACTGCATGATATCTTCGCCAATCATAGCGAAATCTGTAGACATACGCGCGACAATGCCGCCCACGCAAAACACCTTGCATCGCGCCGCGTCTTGCTCCCTCTCCCTGATGATGCTTCGGGGAGGGGGCCGGGGGGTGGGGTTGGTCGCCCGCAACGTAAACAGGGGCGACCCTTGTCTCGCCCAAAAGCTCGCTATCGTAAGAAAGGACGTCTCAGCGAGACGCCCCTACAAACCTCTGTTGTGGCGCGCTCATTATTTTGTGTGAGCCGGGTCGTGGCTCGCGCGGGGCTGTGGTGATAAAACTTGCGCAATGTTCGCCGAACGGAATATGTCGTTGATGTTTTCCGCTCCCGAAATATGCGCGCCTTGTTCAATTCGGCGTGGTTTCTGCTAAAATATGCCGCATGATGCCTGGATGAAACGAGGGACTGAGCAAACGATGACTTTGCAGATCTATAATGTGCTGGGGCGCCAGAAGCAGCCCTTCGAGCCGCTCCATGAGGGGCGCGTCGGCATGTACGTCTGTGGCCCGACCGTTTACGAGCACTCGCATCTGGGCCATGCCAAGACTTATGTGTCCTTTGATGTGGTGGCGCGGTACCTGCGTTACCGCGGCTACGACTTGCTTTATGTGCAGAACATCACCGATGTCGGCCACTTGCGCGCCAATGAAGAAGATCGCATTCTCGTGCGCGCCGCCCAGCTTAATGCCAAGCCGATGCAGGTCGTGGAAACCTATACGCGCAGCTACTTCGAGGATATGGACGCGCTGGGCGTTCAGCGGCCCGATATCTCGCCGCGGGCCAGCGGCCACGTGCCCGAACAGATTGCAATGATCGAGACCCTGATCGCCAACGAACACGCCTATGTCGCCGATGGCAATGTCTACTTTGACGTCTTGAGCGATGCCGATTACGGCAAGCTCTCCAACCGCCGGGTGGAAGAGCAGCAGGATGAATCCCGCGAGCTGGTCGGCGGCGACAAGCGGCATCCGGCCGATTTCGCCCTGTGGAAAAAAGCCGAGCCGGAGCATATCCTGCGCTGGAGCAGCCCCTGGGGCGTCGGTTTCCCCGGCTGGCATATCGAATGCTCGGCGATGGCGAAGAAATACCTGGGCGCCAACTTCGATATTCACGGCGGCGGCATCGACAACATCTACCCGCACAACGAGAATGAAATCGCGCAGAGCGAATCCGCCAATGATGAAGCTTTCGCCAATTACTGGATGCTGACCGGCAGCCTGAACGTGCTCGATCCGGACGAGGGCATCCCGGTCAAGATGAGCAAGTCCCTAGGCAATTACATCACGATCAAGGACGCGCTGGCGAGCTATCGTCCACAGGAGTTGCGCTATTTCATCCTGACTTCGCATTACAGCAATCCAGTGGTATTCAGCGAGGAGGCGCTGGCGTCGGCCAAATCGGGCTGGGAACGGCTGATGAATGCGGTGCGCCTCCTGCGTCAGCAGCTCAATCACGCCCCCGAATCCACCGCTGGAGATGGCTTCCTGGAACGGCTGCAAGCGGCCCGGGCGGATTTCCAGCGCGTCATGGATGATGACTTCAACTCGCCGCGCGGCATCGCCGTGCTGCAAGACTTGACGCGCGATGTCAACACGCTGCTCAACAGCGAGAGCGAAATCGGCGCGTCGACGCTGGCGGCCATCAACGAGACCTACACGGCGCTGGGCGGGGATGTGCTGGGCTTGCTGCCGGCGGAAACGGACGAGGGCGACGGGCAGCGCGAGGCGGCCTTGATCGAAATGCTGATCGATATGCGCGCCCAGGCTCGCGCCGATCGCGATTATGCCCGCAGCGACCAGATTCGCGACCAACTGGCGGCGCTGGGCGTCATGCTGGAAGATCGCGTCGATGGGACCATCTGGAGGCTGACCTAAGGGAATGCCACATGAATGGCGTTATCTGTAGACACATGCACGATGAAACCGCCGCCCACGCAAAATACCTTGCGCCGCGACGCGTTTTTCTCCCCCTCCCTGACTCGTCGGATGCCCGCCATAGAGGTGGCGGGAAGGGCCGGGGGGTGGGCTTTGCCGCCCTCAATGTAAACAGGGGCGACCTGTCAGATTGCCCGCCGGCAGTACCAACGATCGTGCCGGGAACGGGCGACATAGTATGTTGCCCCTACAGGCGACGCATAGGGCGGCAGTCTGATGCCTGAATTTCTTTACGGACATTGGGCGGTTATCGAAGCGATGCGCGCCGGCCGGCGCAAAATAGACGCGCTGATGATCCACGAGCGCGCCGAAAAACGCGGCTCGGTCGGCGATGCCATGAGCATGGCCGAGGAGTTCAATGTGCCGGTGCAGCGCGTACAGCGGCGCATCCTGGATGACCTGGCGAATAATGGCAATCATCAGGGCCTGGCGCTGCGGGTCGGTTCCTATCCATATTGCGACCTGGAAGATATCCTCACGCACGCCGCCCGCCGTCGCGAAAAGCCCTTCATTTTGCTGCTCGACCTGCTGAAAGATCCGCAGAATGTCGGCTCATTAATCCGCGTCAGCGACGCCGTCGGGATTCACGGAATCGTCATTCAGGAGCGGCGCAGCGTCGCGGTGACGCCGGCGGTGGTCAACGCGTCGTCGGGCGCGGTCGAGCATACGAACGTCGCGCAGGTGCCCAACCTGGTCAATGCGATGAAAGAACTGAAAACGCAGGATGTCTGGCTGGTCGGGCTGGATGTCGGCCCCAACATCCCGCCGCTGGATAAAACCGATCTCAACATGGCGCTCGGTCTGGTCATGGGCAGCGAAGGCGAAGGCTTGCGCCGTCTGGTGCGCGATACCTGCGACCTGCTGCTGACCCTGCCGATGCGCGGTGAGGTCGGCAGCCTGAACGTGGCGACGGCCGGCGCCATCGCCTTGTACTCCGCCTGGAGCGCGCGCGGCTGGGAGGGCTGGGCGCACGCTTAAACGTCGTTGGCAACTTTATCGACAAATGCCCTGTCTATCTGTCCCCTGACATGCTCGACAAATGCCGTCGGGTGTATCACAAGAATATCTTCAACCAACGTATAGGGCTTGGAAAACCGCTGATCGTGTTTGACTTCGACGTTGCCCATTAAATTAATCGTTTGTACCGAATCCAACAGCGCGCACTTTTTCCCGGCGTATCCGATGTGCTTGAGGTCAATTACGAATCCGGTTAGACGACCTAATTCGTAACCTTCAATCTCGGGGAAAAAAGTCGCGACAACCTGTTTGGTCTTGCCCTTGCTGGATGCCCCCGATGAAATTGTATAGACTTGATCCATCCAGGGAATAAGCAGCGTCATCGCCGCCACGTGATTGTCAGGAGATCCGGCCATCAACTGCTGAATTTGCGGTCGCGCGCTGACCGCCCAGGCATCCTTGAATGTCGCGTTCTCGATTGCGCCGATATTCAGCGTCTCTTCAAGCTCCATCATGCCTCCACGTTTTGCGAAGCCTTGCCCGCCAGTGTACCACATCATACTTGCATCGAGGGCGTTCTCTTTTTTTGATGATCCTGCTAGATTCCATCTGCAATATAGCGAAATCTGTAGGGGCGAGACTTGTCTAGCCCTAAAGCGCGCGCTTTCTCAAGCACGGCCGTTTCGGCGACACGCCGTTACAGATTATTTTCGGCGTGTCCCAGCGAAACGAGGCTCCACAAACACAGCCCCGCCATCAGCAGACCCCCAATGGCGAAGGGCGCGCTCGACCCCAACTGCTGAAAGACTAGCCCGGCGAGCAGCGGCGCCGACGCATTCGCCGCGCTGACCAACGCCGCGCTGAAGCCCAGCGCCCGCCCGTACCCGCCTGTGGACACGCGCTGTGTAATCAGGCTGTTGAGGGCGGGGCGGATCAAGCCAGCGCCGATCGACACCGGCACAATGGCGATCATGAGCCAGACGACGCCGGAGAAGCCGCGGCCGGCATCGGCCGGGAGTTCAATGCCCAATTCGCCGATCAGCGCTTCCGTCGCCGATGGCTGCGCGCTCAGCAGGTCGCGCTCCACCAAATCACGCAGGTACAGAGGATGGGGCGCTTCGGGCGTTGTCGCCGTCAGGAGCAGGCCCAGCGCCAGCAAACCCAGGGCAAGGCCGGCCAGGCGCCGGTCGCCCAGCCGCGCGCTCCAGCGGCCGATATAGCGCAGCTGCACCGTCACCAGTATGAGACCGATCAGCAGAAACAGCAGGGCGTTGCCGCGCCCGAGAAAGCCCAGCCGCGTCAAGGTGAAGAGGCCGAGCAAACTCTCGTAGCCGAAGAAAATGAGTTGCTGGGCGAACATCAGCAGGAGCAGCAAGCCCAGCCCCGGCCGCAGCATAAAACGCGGTGTGAGAGCCGCGCCCAGCCAATGTCGCTCGCCGCGCCCGCGCTTCTCCGCTGGATGCGTTTCCTTGAAGAGAAAGGCGGTGACCAGAATCGAGACGAATGAATAAATGGCGGCCGTGAATGCCGGCACCGCCAGCGATCCGCTGAATTCCAGAGCGAGCAGGGCGATGACCGGGCCAAAGATGAAACCCAGGCCGAAAGCCGCGCCGGTGATGCCCAGGCCGCGACTGCGATTGCTCGCGTCGGTGATGTCGCTCAGGGCTGCCTGCGCCGTCGAAAGATTGGCGCCGAACAGGCCGTCGATCAGGCGCGACAAGATGACCAGCTCCAGCGATGTTGCCAAGCCGAGCAATATGAAACTGAGACAGGTGCTGACCTGGCTGATGAGAAGCAGCGGCTTGCGCCCGTAGCGATCTGAAAGCGCGCCCATCACCGGAACGCCGATCAACTGCGCCATGGGAAAAGCGGCGACTGCCAACGCGATTTGCAGGGGGCCGGCGCCGAAGGCCGCGGCGTACAAATGCAGCAGCGGCAGGATGACCGTCAGACCGAGCAAGTCAACGAAGACGAGGGTAAAGATGGGGATGACCCGACGCATATCGAGCGGGGTTTGAGGGTTTACCGCACCATTTTTCACAAGAAGCCGCCGCCAGCGCATACACTGCGCCAACTATAATTCAGCGCGCCTGTCATTTCGAGACGCGGCGCAGCCGGCATATCGAAGGCGCCCGCCTCCGCCGGCGGTTTGCTCATATTCAGCCGATGTGCTAATTTTAATGCGACGTGGTCACAGACAGTCTGGATTGGTACATGCCGACTTCCCGGGAGTATGCCCGCTGGCGGAATCGCATGGTCGACGAACAGTTGGTGAAGCGCGGCATCAACGACCGCCGCGTTTTGGACGCGATGCGCGTGATGCCGCGGCATGTTTTCCTGCCTGAAGAATTCAAGCCGCAAGCCTATGAAGACCGCCCAGCCCCCATCGGCGAAGGGCAGACCATTTCCCAACCGTATATTGTCGCCTTCATGACCGAGCGGCTGCGGCTGAAGCCCCATCACACCGTGCTGGAAATCGGCACCGGTTCCGGCTACCAGACGGCCATCTTGTGCCATCTCTGCCATTATGTCTACAGCGTCGAGCGCGTCAGCCGGCTGGCGGACCAGGCGGGCGGGCGCATCGGCGATTTGGGTTACAACAATATCGAAATCTATGTTGGCGATGGCAGCCAGGGCTTGCCCGATCAAGCCACTTTCGACCGCATCATGGTGACGGCGGCCGTCCCCCGCTTGCCCAATGTCTTATGCGGCCAGCTGGACAAGCACGGCGGGCAGATGATCCTGCCGATCGGCGATGAAGAATTGCAGGAGTTGACGCTGGTCACGCGCCGCGGCGAGAGATTCGCTTCGCGCACACTGCTGCGCTGTCGTTTTGTGCCGCTGATCGGCCGATTCGGTTTCGATGACGACGTGAACAGCCAGGCCTTCATTCAATAGCGGGGCGCGGCGGGCGCCAGACCCCGCGGCAGGGCGGAGCCATCGTGGACGATGAAAAGCGAGCGGACGAGCTGAACCTGGATTTGATCCAGATGGTGCAGAAGGCGCGCATGCTGCACGATGCGGCGGCGCGGCCCTCGGATTTGGCGGCCGTCTACTGGATCGAGGCGAAAGCGGGCGCGGGCCTCTCCCCGCCGCCGAGTGCGGAAGCCGGCGAATGGCGGATTCACCTGACCGCCAGCAACGTGGACGCCGTATGGGAGCAGGTGAAAGCGTTGACGATTGCCGGGGCGCTGGGCTACAAATCGAAAGTATCGACGCGCCCGGCCGCCGGTCAAGCGAAGCCGGACGAGCGGCTGCTCTGCGTGCGGACCTGCGACGCGCGCGATGCCAAAGATGTCGAGCGGGTCAGGAAGGCGCTGCGGGAAATCGGCCTGACCAGGCTGGAATACATGGCGGACAAATCCTGACCCCTCTCCGAATGAACGAATCCGTAGGGGCGACCTATTAGAGTCTGTTGAAAATCACGCAGATTTTCCCTGTAGCGGACACCGTATAGCTTTTACCACAGAGTACACCGAGAATTCACAGAGGGCACAGAGTTTTCTGTTTGAATAGAATCGTTTCGATGGTGTCGGAAAACTCTGCTTCTACGAGAGAAATTAAATAAAAACCGACACAAAGCGCAGCAAATTGTCTCTGTGTTCTCTGTGTTTCCTTCTTTCCTCTGTGGTGAAAATGTGTGCAATTCTGCAACAGAGGGCATTCTTCAACAGATTCTATTAGGTCACCCGCAGAAGCGGCGCGTAATAGAAACGGGTCAGCCACCGTCTGACCCCTACCAGTAATATCTTTATTGAACGTTGTAGGGGCGAGACGGCGGCTCGCCCGCAAATGCCAAAACCTTAGGGGCTACCGCGCCGCCGCCAGCGCCTGCTCAATATCCTCCATGATGTCCTCGATGTGCTCAATGCCGACGCAAAGGCGGATCGTCTCCGGCGTGACTCCGGCGGCGACCTGCTCTTCCGGCGTCAATTGCCGGTGCGTGGTCGAGGCCGGATGCGCCGCCAGCGACTTGGTATCGCCGATATTGACCAGCCGCTTGAAAATCTTCAGCGCATCGTAGAATTTGACGCCGGCGTCGAAACCGCCCTTGATGCCGAAGGTCAAGAGCGCCGCGGGCTTGCCGCCGGTGTATTTCTGCGCCAGTTCGTAATAGGGCGAGCTTTCCAGGCCGGGGTAGGTGACCCACTCGACCTGATCGTGCCCTTCCAGATGTTTGGCGACGGCCATGGCGTTGTCCACGTGCCGCTCCATCCGCAGCGAGAGCGTCTGCAAGCCTTGCAGCACCAGGAAGGCGTTGAAGGGGCTGAGCGCGGAGCCGGTGTTGCGCAAGGCGACGACGCGGGCGCGGGCGATATAGGCGGCCGGCCCCATGGCATCGGTGAAGACGACGCCGTGATAGCTCGGCTCCGGTGTGCTGAACATGTAGAAGCGCTCATTGTGCTTGGCCCAGTCGAATATGCCGCCGTCGACGAGGATGCCGGCGATGCTGTTGCCATGCCCGCCCATATACTTCGTCATCGAATGCAGCACGATATCGCAGCCGAACTCGACCGGGCGGCAGAGGGCCGGCGTCGGCACGGTATTGTCGACGATGACCGGTACGCCGTGGGAATGCGCCATATCGGCGATGGCCGCCATATCGGGGATGTTGCCGGCCGGGTTGCCGATGGACTCGCAAAAGACGCCCGCCGTCTTGCCGTCGATATGTTTCGCCAGGTCTTCCGGGCTGTCGCCATCGGCGAAGCGCACCTCAATGCCGAGCTTGGGCAGCATGTGCCGGAAGAGCGTCCAGGTCCCGCCGTAGAGCTGCGGCACGGTGACGATGTTGTTGCCCGCTTCCGCCAGATTGAGGATCGAATAGGTGATGGCCGCCTGGCCCGACGCCAGCGCCAGCGAAGCGACGCCGCCTTCCATCGCCGCCACCCGCTGCTCCAGCACATCGTTGGTCGGGTTCATGATGCGGGTGTAGATATTGCCCGGCACCGCCAGGTTGAAGAGGTCGGCGCCATGCTGGGCGTCATCAAATTCGTAAGCGACGGTCTGGTAAATCGGCACCGCGACCGCTTTGGTCGTTGGCTCGCTTTCGTAGCCGGCATGGATGGCTTGCGTCTCGAGTTTCATTCAGCTTCTCCCTTTACAATCCAGGCGCTTTTTTGGTCGCAGGATACTTTACCGCAATATGATTGAGGATGAGAGATGCAATGTATTGCCAATCTTCAGCCCCGCGGCCCCTGCTTCCAGCGCGCGCCCGTCCGCTCGATGCTGGCGACGATGACGCCGTAAATCACCAGCGCGCTGCCCAGAATCTGCGCCGCCGACGGAATCTCCCCAAACAGGAAGAGCGCGATCAGCGCGCTGCCGACTACGGCGATTTGCAAGATGATGGCCATAGCTGTCGCCGTGAAAAACTGCAGCGACAAGTTCATAAAGATGTGGCCTATCACCTGCGCCAGAATCGTAACGATGAGGATCCAGAGGTAACCCGACGCCGAGTAGCCGGTGACGGGCGTCCCGCTGGCGGCGACGAAGACGCTGATGACCAGCGCGGCGCTGAAGAAAACGAGGAAACTGTAGAGCAGGGGCGGAATGACATTGTTCAGCTGGCGGCCGATGAGAATGTAAGCGCCGAAGCAGAACGAGCCGATGAGCGCCAGCGCGCCGCCCAACAAGGGATCGCTGCCGGCTTCAATCGCGCTCAGCCCGCCGAAGCCGACCAGTGTCACACCTACCAGCGTCAGCGCCAGGCTGAGCCAGAATCGGCGCGAGAAGACCACGCCGAAAATGAGAATCTCCGGCAGAACGATCCACATCGGCGTCGTCCGCCGCAGCACACTGGTCATCATCACGCTGGTGTACTCCAGCGAGACGAAGAGCAGCAGCAGGTTCAGCGCCAGCCAGAAGCCGGCGAAACCGGACAGGAGCGCCTGGCGGCGGGTCAGCGCGAAGAGTTCGGCGCGGAAGCGCAGCCAAATCACCGGCAGCAGGCCGACGGAAACGAGCCACAGGCGGACCAGCACGATCACAAGCGAGGGGACGCCTTCGCCCTGCGTGATGCGAATGGCCACCGGCGTGACGGCAGCCGAAAAGATCATCATCAGAATGATGAACATTCGCCGTCGGTCGAGCATAGGCCGTCTCATAAGTGCGCCGGGCAGAATCGCGCCATGCTAGCACAGGCGCCAGTGCATGCCTAGCCTGCGGCCTGCAGGGCGGGTTGGAGGCGAAAACCGGGAAACAGCCGCCCGGCGAATCGACGTCCGAATGCAAATTGGCCGGCCGATGCATCTTGATGAAGTTTCCGGAAGTGTATTCCTTTCGGTGGAAACAAAAAAACTTTACCACCGAGGACACCGAGAAACGTAGACTATATGCAATTTCTTTGTGTCCTTCTTTCCTTTGTGGTGAAAATGAATTTCAACCGAATTCGATACACTACCAAGTTCCCTTTTTTTGACAGTTTCGTTTGACAACAGTACAATCTGCGGGTATCCAGCCACATGGGCGCGTGACGCCGCTCATCCGGGAGCGAGAATGGCAAACAGCCTGACTGACACAGAAAACTTGTTGCCGCTAAAGCAGGAGCTCGTCGAGGGCGCGGCCTTGGTCGCCAGTATCGGGCTCGTGCCGCTGACGCAGGGCAACCTCAGCCTGCGCGATCCCGAAAGCGGGCATGTGCTCATGACGCCGCATGATTACCCCTACGACAAGATGACGGCGGACGATGTCCTCGTGCAGGACCTGGCGGGCAATGTCATCGACGGTTTCCGCGAGCCGTCGCATGAATCGCCGGTGCATCTGGCGGTCTACGAACGGCGGCCTGAGGTCTTCGGCATCGTGCATGCCGAGCCGGTTTACACCAATCTCTTCGGCGTCCTGCACAAGCCGATCGCGCCTCTGCACGTCAACACGCTGATCACTGTCGGCGGCGCGGTGCCGGTCATGCCATTCGCGCCCAGCGGCTCGCGCCAATTCGGCTACGATATGCTGGCGGTGATGGGCGACAAGCGCGCCGTCGTTTGGGCGAATCACGGCATGCTGGCGCTGGGCGACAGTCTGCACAAGGCGATTCACTGCACCGTCATGGTCGAGATTTCGGCCCAGCTTTATCACATGGCGCTGCAGCATGGCGAGCCGCATCAAATCCCGCCGGAGTATTACGACCATTTGGTCGGATGAGCTGACGAACAGCGAAAGGGAAACTGTAGACACACGCGCGGTATAACCGCCGCCCACGCAAAATACCTTGCATCGCGCAGCGTCTTGCTCCCCCTCCTTGATGCTTCGGGGAGGGGCCGGGGTGGCTTGGCTGACCGTAATGTAAACAGGGGCGGGCCGGCGGTTCGCCCGTGCGAATTTCGATATTTGCTAAGTCGCCCGCCCAACGCCGAAACCGCAGGGGCGAAACTTGCCTCGCCCAACAGAACAGAAGGAGGAATATGCCGGGATTCAGAAACTATGCAATTGATTTCGCAAGCGACGGTATTGATTGAGGAGATTAAACATGTACAGAAGAATCACACTTGCGCTGGCGCTATTGCTCATCCTGTCGCTGAGCGCGCCGATTTTCGCCCAGGACGACGTGGTCGTCCGCTTCCGCTCCTGGAGCCCGGTGATCGCCACCACCAACGCGATGATCGAAGCCTTCAACGAAGCGAACCCCGATATCACGATTGAACCTGATATCACCAACTATCCCGAGTACCTCGTTGATTTGCAGACGATGGCGGCCGGCGGCGCCCTGCCGGATCTGATCGGCCTGGAGCCCGGCGCCTTGACGCAGCAGTATCGCGATCATCTGATGCCGCTGCAGGATTGCGCCGTCGCCACCTGGGGCGAGGACTGGGAAGATCAATTCTTCCCCGTTGGCATTGAGCAGGCGCGCCTGGGCAACCCCGAAGGCGATGACAACATCTATGGCTTGCCCGTGCTCGTGCAGACGATCAACATGTGGTACACGGTGCCGATCTTTGAAGAAGCCGGCGTCGAGCCGCCGACTACCTATGACGAGCTGAAAGAGCTGGCTGAACTGTTCAACGCCCAGGGCATCGCCCCGGTCATGATCGGCGCCGGCGACGGCTGGATCCGCCGCGATGTTTATATGCAGCTGATTCACAATGTCGCGCCCGGCTTGATCTACGAAGCGGAAGACGGCATGGCCAGCTTCACCGATGAGCCCTTCGTCGAAGCGATGACCTGGTGGAAGCGCTTATTCGACGATGGCATCTTCCAGATTGGCGCGCTGGGCATGACCCATTATCCGGCGGCAGTCGAGCAGATTCAGGCGGGGCGCGCGGCCATGTTCCCGATGGGCGCCTGGTGGCAGCAGCAAGCGGGAAATCCCGACCCGCCGCCGCTGGATGAGAATCTGTCTGGCTACGCGCCCTTCAAGTTCCCCGATGTGACGGGCATGGGCGCGCCGGAAGACTTGCTGGGCGGCATTGACGTCATGATGGGCGTCACGCGCGGCTCGGCCAACCCCGACGCGGCCTGCAAGGTCATCACCGACTGGATCAGCGGCGCCGGCGCGCAGGCATTGATCAACACCTACAACGACCTGCCCGCGTACATCGGTTTGCGGCCAGCGTCCTTCGGCTCGGCCAATCAGGAAGCGGTCTGGGATCTCTTCACCGAAGACTGGCTGGCATCGGTGCAATACGCGCGTCAGCTGAAGAGCCCGGATGTCAAGCAGGCGCTGGAAGACGCGCTGGCCGCCGTCGCCGCCGGTGAAATGACGCCGGCCGAAGGCATGCAGATGGTCGAAGACGCGAATATGTAATGGCTGAACCCCTCCCCCCAACCCCCCTCCCCATCGCGATGGAGAGGGGGGCTATTCGCGCGAGCTTGTCGCGCTTCCTCGATTTGCGCGCCATGACGTGTTCAGTCGATATTTTGACCAGGCCGCCACGAGCTATTGAAGTCTCCCCCCATTGCGATGGGGGGAGATTTAGAGGGGGGTTAATACCCCCATGACCCGCAACTGGCTCATCGACAACCAGGGTCTCTTTTTCATGGCGCCCGCCATGATTCTCTTCGCTGTCTTCGTGCTCTATCCGATATTCTACATTTTCGGCGCCAGCATGTACGACTGGGATGGCATCAACGAGGCGATCTACATCGGCCTGCAGAATTACATCGACATGTTCACCGACGATCGCGTCTTCTCGCTCGCTATCCGCAATTCAGTTTATTGGACCTTTCTGACGATCTTCCCGCAGATGATCCTGGGTTTCATTCTGGCCACCATCCTGACCTCGGGCATTCCTCTGCAAAATGTCTTTCGCATCATTTTTTTCATGCCCGCCATCATTTCGCCGGTGGTGCTCGGCATCGTCTGGCAGCGGATTTACGCGCCATTTGGCGGGCTGCTGGCCGACCTGGGGCGGGAGATCGGCGCCCACTTCCTGATACAGCCCTATATTGCCGACCCCAAGATCGCCATCTTTTCCACCATTTTCGTCAACGTCTGGCAATGGACCGGCTTCTCCATGCTGATGTATGTGGCTGGCTTGCAGGGCTTGTCCCAGGAGGTGCTGAGCGCGGCGGAAGTGGATGGCGCGGGGACGCGGCAGCGCATCCAGTACATCATCCTGCCCATGCTGCGCCATGTGCACCTGACCTTGATTCTGCTGGGCGTCATTGGCACGTTGCAAACCTTCGCCCTCGTCTTCATGCTGACCAAGGGCGGCCCCAATCACGCCAGCGAAATGCTGCCGACCTATATCTTCCAGAAGGCATTTACCCTGCAGAGCATGGGTTATGCCTCGGCCGTGGCGGTTGTCCTGTTGCTGATCGCGCTGAGCGCCAGCATCTTCCAGGTGCGCGTCCTCGGCTCGCGCTTCACGATTGGAAATTGATGATAGTGTCGTATTGTAGGGGCTTTTCGCTGAAACGCCCGATGCCTGTGCCGCGTTTCTTCGGGCGTCTCGGCGACACGCCCCTGCAATCCGGTATCAGCAAGGTGAGGAAATGAACCGCCGCCAAACCGCAAAAGCGCTCGCTTTCGTCTTCGTCACCGTGCTGGCGCTGATCTGGCTCGTGCCCATCATTATGATGCTGGTCGTCTCCTTCATGCCGCCCGACCAGAGGGCGCCGCGCTTCGGCGGGCTGCTGATCAGCGGCGTCAGCCTGCAAAATTATGTGACCGTCTTTCAAGACGCCGAGATCGTGAAACACTTCATCAACAGCGCCGCGGTGACGATTCCCTCCGTCGTTCTCGTCGTCATCATCAGCTCGCTGGCGGCATTTGCCCTGGCGCGCCTCAGATTCTTCGCCCGCGATATCTGGTTTTATCTGCTGATTATGACGCTGATGCTGCCCATCCCGACGCTGGTGGTGCCGATCTTCCAGATCAACAAAGCCCTGGGCATGAACGACACCTATCTCGGCTTGATCCTGCCCTATACGGCGCTCGGCGTGCCCTTCGCCATCGTCATCCTGCGCAGCTTTTTCGCCGGCTTCCCGATTGAGATTGAAGAGGCGGCCCGCCTCGATGGCTGCACGCGCTTCGGCATCTACTGGCGCATCATGATGCCGGTCAGTTGGCCCGCTGTCGCGGTCGTCATCATCTGGCAATTCATGACCTCCTGGAACGAATTCATCCTGGCGCTGGTGACGATGAACTCGGTGGATGTCAAACCGCTGACGCTGGTGCCGCTGGTCTACAGCGGGCAGTTTATGATGCGCCCGGGCCCCATGTTCGCTATTTTGGCCTTGATCACGCTGCCCGTTATCGTGGTTTACTATCTGATGCAGCGCTTCATGGTCAGCGGCTTGACGGCGGGCGCGGTAAGAGGTTAGCTGGCAGCATCGCTTTCAGTTTCTTCTACAAGTACCTTCAAGTCAATAATGTGCCGCTCGGAAAAGCGAATTACCACCAGTTCGCCACAAAGTTCTAAACGAATTTCATGCTCTCCGCTCCCAGCGTATCGCAAGACCTGTTGTCGATAATCGGGTTTGAAGACACGGTCGCCGTGTTGGAATCGAGCTACATGGTTGGGACAGAGGCAGAGCGTGTTAGCCGAACGGTCCAGCCAGCGGCCAGTCGTATATTTCTCGACATAGAGCACTTCAAAGTATGGCTTGCCATTGTGTTTTGGGAAAACATCGCAGCAGATCTGGCATTTCCCATTGTACTCGTTTAGAAGGAAGCTGCGTGTGTTGGGATCTTTGCTTTCGTTCCGCGTCGTGAACACTTGTCTGCGTCGTTCATGGGCTGCGGGTTCATTGTGCCTCGCTTCGCGAAGATCTTCCCGCGCTCGTCTTGCGCGGAATGCAGGGTCGGGCACAGGGTTGGTCGGGTAGGAGTCTTCGGGCAATTCGGTCGCGCCCGGCCGATTTAGGTCTCCGTACAACAGATCCTTGTTCTCGGGTGTCTCGTAGGGTGGCTCAATGATTACGTCGTCATCAGACTGCGGCGACTCGTCCACGACTAGAACCGGGGCTGGTTCGGGTTCTGGAGGCGGATCTGGAATGGGATTCGCAATAGGTTCTGGCTCTGGCTCCGGTTCAACAACGGGCTCCGGTTCAGGCTCCGGAATAGGCTCTGGTTGAGGTTTTGGATTAGGCTCTGAAACAAGGTCTGGAGTGGCTCGAGGTTGGCTGTCATCAAATCGCTGCGATGTTTTCTGGCTCGGCAGTTCCTGCTTGTTGGCATCCGCCTCTCGCAGAAGGTCCCCAAGGGCTTGGCCATTGCGCAGACGCTGGAAGCGCTCCCATGTGCCCGTACGCTCCAAGATGCGTCGTACTGCGTCGCTGGGCTGCGCGCCAACACTGAGCCAATACAAGGCGCGGTCTTCTTTGACGACTTCGGTGGACGGTTCCGTGCGCGGATTGTAGTGGCCGATGTTCTCAATGTACTTCCCGTCGCGTGCCTTGCGCTGGTCAATGACCACTATTCGATAGCTCGGCTGATTCTTCGCGCCTTGGCGTCGTAAACGAATTCGAACCATAGGTTCGTTCTCCCTGCGTAGAATCGCACGTGTTAGCGGCAGCCTGCGCAACAACGATCTGAGAGCTTTGAAGAATTGAGTGAACTTCATTCTTCTTCGACCCGTAGCAGCGCCAATGCTATGCGTTCGGTTACGATTTCACACTCCCGACGGTTTTCGATTTCCGCCAGTTTATTCTTCTTTTCGATCTCGATACGATTCGCTTCAGCCTTTCTCATGATGCGAATGCGTGGCTCAGTTGCTTGCCTAAGATCTTGTCTTACGCGAGCCAATCGATTCTCGAAATGCGCCTCCTGGCTGTTGCGCCGGAGGTCTAGCAGTTCGTCATTATTCCGCTTCAGTTCTAGCAGATTCCTCAATTTCACTTCATACGAATGCTCATCAATTGCGCCGAGAGCCGTGTCCAAGTCTAGATCAGCAAGTACAGCGGAATTCTGCAGTTCGCTTGTCTCTGCCAGTCGAGCTGTTACTCCATCTAAGGCGCTGGAAACGCAAGTTCGCTCCATGTCCCAAGCAAAAGCCTTAACATGATATTCACGACGAGCCGCAATCGTTTCCCACAGCTCAAGCGCTATTAGGTAGAAGCCAGGATTGATGCTGTTGCATTGTAGGACAAGACGGGCTACCAGCGGCTTGACGGCCTGCTGCCAGTGGTCGATGGCGACTTTCGCTAACGGATGTACCGGCGTGATAAAGGGGAGATCGCGCCTGTTCAAGGCGGTTTCTCGGTCGAACGTAACATTTAGCGCAGGATTCCCTTGGCGCAGCCAAATCCTAAAATTCTTGTACATACGGCTAACGAGCCTCTTGCTAGACAGACTACTGCTGACTTTTTCTCGGGCTTCCGAATTCAATCGGAGACGATGCGTGCGATCTCGTCTGCCAGCGGTGAGCGCGCCGCCCAATTCAGGTCTTTCAACGAATCTCTGAATCATCTGTGCCAAGTCGGCCGGTGACACGAATCGCCCGGCTCTTTCCAGCGCCTCTACTTCTTCCGTGAACGACTGCTCAAAACCCAGGAGCGCGTCGCTATCTTCCCCTATAATGCGGTGTTCTTCTGCGTACCGAATCTTGTTGTCCGCCTCTTGCAGTGCACGTTCCTGTGCTTGACCGACGCTCAGACTGGGGTCAAATGCCAGCCGTTGCAGTTCGTCCGTCAAATCGCCCAGCACTTCCTCCAGATCGCCTACAGTGTCTCTGAATACACCGAGTCGCTCGAAACAACGATAGAAGATGCGCTCTTCAACCGTGTCTGGCGTGATGAAATTGTAGATGTGAACTTTGTCGCTTTTCTGACCAAATCGGTCGATTCGCCCTATCCGTTGCTCAATGCGCATCGGGTTCCAAGGTATGTCGTAGTTCACCAGGCAGTCACAAAATTCGTAGTCCAATCCCTCGCAGCCAACTTCGGAAGACAACAGCACATCGACGGAGTCTGGATTGGTATGCGGGAGTCGAAAACGTTTACGCATGTCATCGCGGGCTTCATCTCTGGTTTTGCCGTTGATCTTCAGCACACGATACCCATCTGCCCTTAGCTTGCCTTCAAGATAGTCGAGCGTGTGCAGAAAATATGAGAAGACCAGCACTTTCCTGGTGGCGCTCTTGAGGATCGTTTTGTCTAGGATTTGCTTGAAGCGGGTGAATTTAGGGTCTTCGTTGGGCAGTTGCGACGCCATATGGCGCAATTTCCCTGCTTGTTCGACAATCTCTTCCGGTAGCTGATCGTCCTCTTCTTGATCCAAGTCGTCAGTATAGTCAATCGTCGAGAAGCGCCCCGTATGCAGGAATCCGTCTATCAAGGGCAACATTGCTGGAAGGCAGCTCGTCGCTTGCCTTTCCAAAGTATGCGAAACTAGGCGGACCACCCCCGGGGAATGTTCCCTTAGCAAGAGCCCTTGTCGGAAGACGATCAGCGCTTGATAGAAATTCTTCTGTTCAGGTGTGAAATGCGTCTCAATGGCGACTGGTTCACGCGTGGTGAACCGTCCGATGTCGCGTCGCCTAGTTCTGTTCATCACATGTGCCAGCGTGTGCAATTCCTCCAACTCGCGAAGAAGCCGTATCCGCTCTTGTTCGTCTAATTCCTTGGTGCTGCTCAGTCTGGCCATCCATGGCTTCAGCCGTGGATCTCTTTGTAACGTGGCGCGCCCCCAAGTTGTATCTGTGGCATGCTGTATTTCGCCCAAGCTGTTCCATTGCCACTTGCCTGAAGGTTGGCGCTGTCGAATATGTCGCATGGCACGTAGCAGATGCGCATTTGGTTCCATCATTTGCTGGTAGATTGACTCTTCCGAGAATAGCTCGGGGCGCAACAGGTTGAGCAGATTGTACAAGTTGCGTGAATGCAAGTGTACAGGCGTCGCCGACAAGAAGACTACAGCTTCACTGTTGTCGTAGTCGCAAAGATAGCGGGCAATTTTCCACGAACTGGTTGAACGCGTTCGCAGATGGTGCGCTTCATCGAAGATCACCAGACTGAATCGCGGCCCAGGGTCCAGGGTCCGGAAACTATCTTTATTCCGTCTCGGCGCGTCAAGGAATTCCTCGCGGCGCAGCAGTTCGAGGGGCACGATTGCCCTGGAGTAGTTCAGGGGCCAGTCTCCATCCAAGGCTGTTTCGCGAATGCAATATCGCAACGTATTTCCGTCCAGGCTCCGGAAGTCTTCGTCAAAACGCAGCATCTCTTTGCGCCATTTGGTCACGAGCGCCTTTGGGCAAACGATCAAGACATTTCCCACATCCTGTCGCGACTGCATTTCGCGCAAGATAAGTCCTGCTTCGATCGTCTTGCCAACGCCAACTTCGTCCGCAATCAGTAATCTAGGAGTCTCAGCCCGCAGGAAGCGCAGCAGTGGTTTGAACTGAAATGGTATGTACTGTATTCGCGCCGCGTGCAAGGAGTACAGACTATCCGTCAGCGGTGTGGACAGTCTCGCCGCAGTTACCCTTGCGCGAAAGTCTTCCAGAGCAATGAAATTTCCACTCCGTAGAGCGTCTTCTAAAGCCGCGCTGGTTTGATGCGACTCTGCCAAAACGAGCTGCTCTTCCGTGTAGATTGGCATATTGCCATCAGCATGGAAAACCAAATAACGATTACTTCCGCCGACAGAGGGCAAGACCCTGGTGATTGGTCCCTGTCGGCTCGGATCAACTCTAAGCTTGACAATCTGGCCTGGTTCAAATGTCATCGTTCATTTGTCCATGTCGGGCACTCTATGAGAGAGTTACCAATTCCGCGCAATATGATAGCAGCCTGCCGTAGTTTGCGTCAAGCGAGCTATAACACAGCGGCGCTTTGACGAGAGGCGCTATCATTGTTACGCTTGTGTCAGCTAGTGGAGGGTAGGCAGGTAGCGCCAAATGAGCTTGATGGGCATTGATGTCGGCACGACCGGCTGCAAGGTTGTCGCCTTCGACGAAACGGGCGCTGTCCTGGCCCAGGCCGGCCGCGAGTATCCCCTGCTGAGCCCTCATCCGGGCTGGTATGAGCTTGATCCCGATCAAGTTTGGTCCTTCGTTTGCGAATGCCTGCGCGCGGTCAATGCGCAAGTCCGGCAGGATCCGGTGACGGCCCTGGCGCTATCTTCCCAGGGCGAGGCGATGGCGCCGGTGACGAAAGACGGGCGGGTGCTGGCGAACAGCCCGGTCAGCTCCGACCGGCGCAACAGCGCGCAGACCGCCGAGATGGAAGCGGCGCTGGGGGCGGAGCGCATCTTCGCCTTGACCGGCCAGCCAATGAGCACGATTTACACGCTGCCGAAAATCTTGTGGTGGCGGGACAACGCGCCCGAAGTCATCGAGCGGGCTTGGAAATTCCTCTGCTATGTGGATTTCGTGGCTTTCAAGCTGGGCGTCGAGCCGGTCATCGATTACAGCATGGCGGCGCGCACGCTGGCTTTTGATGTCAACACCCTGGACTGGTCGGACGAGCTGCTGGCTGCCGCCGGCCTCGGGCGCGACCAGATGGCGAAGGCCATGCCCAGCGGCGAAATCATCGGCGAGATCCCGGCCAAGTTGGCCGCTGAGCTGGGCTTCCGCGGGGCGGTCAAGGTCGTCACCGGCGGGCATGATCAACCGGCGGGAGCGCTGGGCGCCGGGGTGCTGCAGCCGGGCGCCGCCATGTTGGCCATCGGCACGACCGAAGCGCTGGTGGCGGTCACCGAGAAGCCGCGGCGGCAAATGCTGGATTACAACGTCTCCTGCTACCCGCACGCGGCGCCGGGCCACTTCATCGCCCTCAGCGGCAATCAGACCGGGGGCCGTCTGCTGCGCTGGTATCGGGACGAGCTGGGGGCGGCTGAGCGCGCCATCGCTGCGGAGAGCGGCCTTGATGTATACGATGTCATCATCGAGCAGACCGACGACGCGCCCGGCGAGTTGATCCTGCTGCCTTATTTCGTCGGCAGCGGCGCCGTGTTCAATGATCCGCGGGCGACGGGCGTCATCATCGGCTTGAGCTTCGACAGCAAGCGGGCCGATATCGTGCGCGCTATCCTCGAAGGCCTGACCTACGAGCAGGCGCTTTGCATTCGCATCTTGAACGACATCGGCGTCGAGATTAATCGGCTGACGGCGATTGGCGGCGGCTCACGCTCCCAACGCTGGATGCAGATCAAGTCAGATATCACCAACTTGCCCGTTTCAATCATTCACACATCGGAGGCGGTCAGCCTGGGCGTCGCGATGCTGGCGGGCAGCGCGACCGGCGTCTACCGCGGGATTGAAGAAGCGGCCGAGCAACTGATCAAGCGGCGCAAGACCTTCTACCCGCGCCCCGATCGCGCCGCGCATTATCAGCGTCAATTGTCGCTTTATGCCGATCTGTATTCGGCGCTGCGCCCGATTTATAAGTCGATGTCCAGGGAGGACTGACGGCGGCATTGATTATTCGCCACCCTGAAGCCGGCGGCGGCGCTCTTCAATCTGTGACAGCACACTCTTGGTGACCTGCGGCTCTTCTTTTTCTTTCTCTTCCAATCGCGAGATATCCGGCTGCTCGAAGTCCTTGGCGTTGATGACGACATCGCGGTCTTTGAATTCGACCCTGCCTTTCGGATTGCTCTCCAGCGATTCTTTCATCTGGCTGACTTGCTGTTGTTGCACCGCTTCAACTTCTTGGTCGCTGAGCTCGGTCATCTCAGGCTCGGCCTCGCCGCTCTCGGCCTTGGCCGCATTGTCTTTGGCGGCCGTGCCCATGGGTCGGCGCCGCCGGTGCCTCTTTTCGTCTATCTTTTTCTCCGTCTGCTCCGGTTTGCCGCCAAAATCCGCCAGCGCTTCGCCCACTTTCACCGTGGCCTCGACCGCTTTCTTGCTGCGGCGGAAGCGGCTGAAGATGCCGCGGGCCTGCTCCTCCACTTCATCGGCGGTCGGCGCCGGCGCCTCGCTCAGCGCCCAGCGATAAGCGGCGTAAATCCCGGCGCCAACGATCAAGAAGGGCAGCACGGTCTGGATCACTTGCACCAGGATGCTCATCACCGCCAGCGCCGCCACGGTGAGCAGCAGGACGATGACCAGCTTTACCACTTTCTCTTTGTCGAATTCCACCATGACCGCTCCCGTACCGCGCCAAGCGCCGCTACTGCAATCAAAGGCGCAAGTGCCGCCCGGCCCCGAACACGCGTCCGGCGCAAGAGGCATATAATATATTATACGCGATTTGCCCGCGTATGAATGCGGCGCGAATCACGCGAGATCTGTTGGCAATAAACGGCGGGAGTTGGGCGAGTCATCGCCTCGCCCCTACAACGATTCGTCTGAATGTTGCCTGTAGGGGTCAGACGGTGGCTGACCCGTCGCCAATACCAAGTTGTTTCTAACCTGTCTTGTCCTTGTGGGAGAAGGGGATGGGGGGCGAGCTGGCGAATACACAATCATCAACGCTCACAAATCAATCTAAGGAAAACATGCCCGCAAACAGCGTTATATCCCACGCATTCGTCTTGCCGGACCGCAACTTCCATGAATGGCTGGCGGTTTTGCGCCCTTATCTCGCCAAGTTCGAGCGCGTGGCCGTTGTGCGCTCGCCAGCCGGCAACAACTTAAATCGCTTCCGCGATGTCACGGCGGTCGAGGCGCCGCTGACCTGGTGGCGTGATTCAGCCTTGACCCATATCCGCCGCGTGTATCCCTCGGTCGTCATGGTTGATGTTATCGATGTCGATTCGCCGGAAGCGCTCGCGCCCATCCTGCGGCGCCGCGTCGAGAATGACGACCGCTATGGCGAGCGGGACAATGAGCCGCAGCACATATTTCAGCGCTTCGTGCTTGAGTGGCCAACGAGCGCCCGTCCGCTGGCGGTGCTGGCGCGCTTCAATACTGACGCGGAGGCCGGCGAATTGCGGCGCAGCCTCGACATTGCGGCGCATGAAGATGCCGATATTCTCTGCGCGGCGGCCGGCCGGGTGACCGCTGTCGGCGCCAGCATCACGGTGGAATCGGTCGTCGAAGGCGAGCGCTGGCTGACGACATACGAGGGCGTCAAGAATCGCCATGTCGCGCGGAGCGATGAAGTTGCGCTGGGGCAGGTCATCGCGAAAGCAGCCGGCGCCCGGCTGGGCATCATCGTGCAGCAGCCGCCGAACCGGGGCCTCAGCCTTGGTGGGCTGCATAACGTGATGAACCCGCGCGACTACATCTATATCCCCCTATTCCGCGCCCGTCCCCTGGCCGACAATTTGCGCGTGAGAAAGCTGCCCAGCCCCTACGGCACCATCATCGGCCATGTCTTCAGTTGGCATCTGCTGGAGCCGCAGGAACATCACGGACGCGCCATCGAGAAGATCGGCTTCCGGGGCAGTTGGCTCAAGATACGCGCTGTCACCGGGGTCGAGGGCTATGTGGCCGCCTGGTTCTTGGAGGCGACTACGCTGCCTGAAGGGCTGGACGCCTTCCCCGGCGTCAATCCCGTTGGCGTCAACCTTGACGCCTTCCACCCGCTGGGGGCGCCGGCCGCTTCTCGTCTTGGGGATATGGGCTGGCTGCGCTTCGGCTACAATGTGTCGAATAGGCGTGGCTCGGAAGATATCAAAGCCGCCTTGCAGCGCTACCTGCCGCATGTCGAAGCCTACCGCGAAGCCGGTTACCGTGTCATCTTCACCACCAGCCACCAGACCTACGGCGAAGGGCAGAGCGAATTCTGGCCCTGGTCGCAAATGACCGATGCCAAATGGCGGCTCCTGATCCAGCGTTTCGCCGATATGATGGGACGGATCGCCGCGCAATGGGCGGAGCGCGATTTGGTCGCTGTCTGGCAGATATGGAACGAGCCGGATACCTTTGGCGGGGTCGCCTCCGTTGGGCTCGCCGCCAAAAACTACGGCCTCATGTTCGACCAGGTCTACCGCGCCATCCGCAGCGCCGACAGCAGGGCTCGCATCATCAGCGCCGGCTTCAACAGCGGTCCGCAGCGGGGCAGCGCCTACGCCCGCACCATGCTGGCGAGGCTGTCGCATGATGTGAAGCCCGATGGCCTGGCTTTCCATCCCTATGGCCGCGGCGTCAGTGGCCATCCGTACTACTCGATGTTCGGCCATATCGACGAATCTGTCTGGGCTTACAGCTCAGTCTTGCCGGACAAGCCGCTCTGGATCACTGAATGGGGGGTGCTGGACCGCCCGAACGATCACCCCCGGCAGATCGCCCGTTACGCCTCAGATATGATCCGCTACCTCAGGCGGCAATACCCGGGCCGCATCGCCACCATGATATGGTACGCCTGGGCCCAGGGCATGCACAACGGATATGGACTGGTCGACGGCGCCGCCAATCCGCGTCCGCCGCTGACGGAGCTCTTTCTCTCCCGCTGAGGCGAATAACTTGCGGCGAATGAATCAAAGGAAGTAACATAGATGTATTGAAATCTGGCGAAAGACAAACGATCATGTTTAGACGTTTTCTGTTTTTTGCATTGCTTTTCCCCCTCATTTTCAGCGCCTTGCCTTTCGCGCAGGCGCAAACGGATTGCGATTTCAGCTTTTCCAATTACGCCCGCGCCGTGCAGCTGCATGATATGGGCGATTTCGCGCGCGCCCTGGCGCACTACCGCTGCGCCCAGCTGGAGGACCCGGATGACGCCATCATCCCGCTGCTGATTGAAAACGTCTACGAAGACATCGCCAGCGCGTCTTCCGCCTGGTCGCGCGTCGACGGCCCGGCAAATGCGACAGCTTGCGATCCGGCGCAAGATCACGCGCAGTTAGGCGCGGAAGCGCATGAGGCCGGCAATGAAATCCGGGCGCAAATTCACCTGCACTGCGCGCTGCTGCAGGAGCCGACGCATGTCGATGCCCTCTATCGAATGGGCAGGATTCACATTGACCACGGCGAAACGCATGAGGCGAAGCATTATTTCGATCGCGCTGAACGCGCCGCTGAACGCGCCGCCGATCGTGCCGAAGACGAAGACTTGCTTATCGTCTTGCTGGGCGAAGACGCGCGCAAGCTGGTCGATGAAGAGGCGCTGCGCGGCTTGACGCTGACATCCCCCGATCCGGCTGAAACCGGCGAGTATCTGCCGCCGGGACATGAATACCAGCGGACCGTCCTGGCTGTAATTTGGACGAGCCAGGGCGCGCGCGGCGGCGCGGCGCGGCAAGCCGAGGGCAGCGATTCCATCGGGAAGTTGCAAGAGGCGCTCAAGCAAGATCCGACCCGCGTTGATCTGCGCTGTGAATTGGGGCGCCTGTATCACGAGCAGGGCGATTATGCCGCCTCTTATGCGCAGTTCACCTTCCTGATCCGCGAGCGGCTGGGCGATTATTGTCAAAGCGAGGCGCCACAAATGAAGACGCCGCTGGCCGAGCCGGCTCTGAGCGAAAATGCGAATGCCGCGCGGACCCGCGCTTCAGCCGGGGAAGCGGAATACGCGGAGGGCCTGCGTTATATGGCGGCCGGCAATCTCTACATTGCCGCCAACACCTTCCTCGCGGCTTTGGAGCAGGACCCGCTGCACCTGGACGCGCGCTGCCGCCTCGGCATGATTTACAGCGAGTGGGCGCATTACCGCAGCGCCCTGGAGCAATTCGACTTCATCTTGCAGCAGGACCCGCAAAACAGCTGCGCCCGCGGAAACCGCAGCATTGCGGCGCGAGACATGCTGGCGATTTTGACGCCGCTCGTCGTCGATGATTACTTCCATTACGCCCGCGTTTATGTCGGCATGCAGGAATGGGAGCTGGCGCGCGACGCCTTCCTCAAAGGGCTGGAAATAGACCCGAATCGTTACGATGCGCGCTGCGAACTGGGTATGCTGCATGCCCAGCTCGGCGATGATCGAGCCGCTCTCAACGAGTTTGATCTGGCGCTCTTCGCCAACGAGTTGGATCCCTGCGCCCGCGCGAATCGTTACGCGCTCTTGCAGCGGCTGCGCGATGGCTGACTTGCGCTTTGCCCCGCTGACTGCCGTCGTTCGTTATACTGCCGCAAGGAATCCGTTACATCGCCTTTAGCTTTGCGCCCTAAGCTGAATCTACTGGAAACCAACTGAGAGCATAGGCAATATGCTCTCCTTTTGAATATGGGAGGACAGGCACGATGAAAAGACTGTCGCTTTTGCTGGCGCTCGCGCTATTGACGCTGGGCGGCGTCATCCAGGCGCAGCGAACGCCCAAAGAATTGTTCGAAGGCGAGGTCCTCGCCCCCGAATTCCCAACCCACCTGGACTGGATCAACATCGACAACCCGCTGACCATGAGCGGTCTTGTCGGCAAGATCGTCATCTTCGACTTCTGGACCTATGGCTGCATCAACTGCTTGCATGTGATTCCCGTGCTGGAGCAGGTGGAAAAGAAATACGCCGAGGAAGTCGTCGTCATTGGCGTGCATTCGGCCAAGTTTGAAAACGAAGGCCAGACCGAAAACCTGCGCCAGATCGTGCAGCGTTACGGCATCCACCACCCGGTCATCAATGACAAGGATTTTGATGTCTGGGGCAGTTACGGCGCGCGCGCCTGGCCCACCATCGCCGTTGTCGACCCGCGCGGTTACTGGGTCATCCGGCAGTCGGGCGAGATCCCCTTCGAAGCCTTTGACAACTATCTCTCCGGCATGATCGAATACTACGATGACATCGACGCCGGCATCATCGACCGGACGCCGCTCGAGCTGGCTTTGGAGGGCGCGGGCGATCCGGGCACGCCGCTGCTCTATCCCGGCAAGGTGCTGGCGGACGCTGCCGGCGGGCGGCTCTTCATCGCCGACAGCAGCCACAACCGCCTCGTCATCGCCGACCTGATGACGCATGAAGTGCTGGATATCATCGGGTCTTCGGCGCGCGGGGCGGATGACGGCGATTTCGAAAGCGCGACCTTTGACAAGCCGCAGGGCATGGCGCTGGCCGGCGACCTGCTCTACATCGCCGATGTGAACAGCCACGCCATACGCGTCGCAAACCTGGCGGAGCGCAAGGTTTCGACCGTCGCCGGCAATGGCGTCATGGGGCGGCAGCGTTTGCCCTTTGGCCTGCCAATCACGGATCCGCTCAGCGTGAGCCTGCGCAGCCCTTGGGACCTTGAATTTGACGACGGCGGGCGCCTGCATATCGCTATGGCCGGCACGCATCAGCTGTACATCTACGAGCCGGAGGCGGGCGTTCTTTATCCATCGGTCGGCAACGGGCGAGAGGCGAATCTGAACGACGTGGCGCTGGCGGATAGCGAGCTGGCGCAGCCGAGCGGGCTCTATTACGCCGGCGAGGGCAAGCTATATTTCGCCGACAGCGAATCGAGCACCATCCGCCTGGCCGATTTCGAGCTAGACCTGGTCACGGTTGTCTCCGGCACCAGCAACAACCATCTCTTCGAGTACGGCGATATTGACGGCGAGCTGGGCCAGAATCGCTTGCAGCACGCCCTGGGCGTGGAAGGCGGCCCCGACGGCGACATCTACATCGCCGACACCTACAACAGCCGCATCAAGCTGATTCGGGCCGGCGAGAGCGCCACCCATAGGGCTTTCGGTTTGGGCGGCCTTGGCGGCTATGCCGATGGCGACACCTCGGTCGCCGAATTTGACGAGCCCGGCGGCATCAGTTACGCCGATGGCATCCTCTATGTGGCCGATACCAACAACCATGTCATTCGCGCGATTGATCTCGAAGCCGGCATCGTCGACACGCTCGAATTCCGCAATCCCGAAGCCTTGGTCATTGACGCGCAGGCGCTCACCCTGCTGGGCGGCAACCGCGCCGATGAGGCGCGCGTCGAGCTGGAGACGCAGCGGCTGGCGCCCGGACAGGGCAGTATCAGTCTGCAGTTGGCTTTCCCCGCTGATTTCAAGATCAATCCGCTGATCGACAGCCTGCTCGAAGTGAGCTCGAGCGACGGTTCCGTTTCATCGGGGGTCGTCGACGCGAGCGAGATCAGCCTGCCCGTCGAATGGGCGGAGGGCGCAGGTCAGTTCACAGCCGACTTGACGCTTTACTATTGCCGCGAAGGGGCGGAGGCGCTCTGCTTCATCGAGACCGTGCAATGGATCATTCCTTATGAAGGGGCCGGCGACAGCGCCAGGTCAGATGTGACGCTGCGCCGCGAAATCAGCGCGCCGGATTTGTAGATCATCTGTATGACTTCCTAGGGGCGAGGCGGTGACTCGCCCCTAACGCTCCCCGATGACGACGCTGCCCGCCTGGACCTCGCCGCCGCGCGCGAACTGAGTAGCGGTTTCGCCGCCAACATCCAGCCGCGTGAGCAGCACTTGCAGCTCGTCGACATGCTCAATGGCTTCCCCGCCCAGCGCGGTCAGAATGTCGCCAACCAGGAGTCCGGCCGCGGCCGCCGGGCTGCCCGCTTCAATGGAGACGATGAGCAAACCGGCCTCTTGACCGAGCGCGGCGGCGACTCCATCCGGCAGCTGCGCCGTCTGGACGCCGATGCCGAGGTAGCCGGTTTGAATCTTGCCCGTGGCCAGCAGGGCGGCAACGGACTTGCGGATTGAGCCAAGTGGAATCGCCGTGCTGGCCCCGCCGGGGAAGCCCGATGTATTCATGCCGTAGACGCTTCCATCGACGCCGAGCAGGGGGCCGCCGGAGAAACCGGGGTACATGGTGACATCGCTGAGGATGACCCCGCCGGCGAGGGCCAGGGGCCAGCCGCCGCCTTCCCAAGCCAGCCGCTTGCGCCATTTTCGCCCCTTCCATTGCTTCTTTTCTCCCTTCCAAAACTGCGCCTTCATGCGCTTGATCTGACGTTTGGCATCGGCCGCGCCCACCAGGCCGGTGACGATACCCATCGAGGCGCGGATCTTCTGCCGCGGACGCCCGAGGGCCAGCGCCAGTTGGCCCGCCCGCAATTCATCATGCTCCGCCCAATTGGCCGGTTTCAGGCTCGCATCAACCTTCAAGAGCGCCAGATCCAAACGAGGGTCGCGCCCGAGCAGCGCCGCGGACAGACGCTGGCCGTCCGCCGTGCCGACGCTGATGTCATCTTCAAACTCCACCGCATGATGGGCGGCGACGATCAAATTGTCCGACCAGGCAATGCCAGTCGCCGGCAGCCGCCGCCGCGCCTCCACCCGCAGGACGCTTTCGGCAGCGCCTTCGACCAGGTCCGCCATTTCCTGCGATAGCTGTTCCAATACATTTGCCACGATTCGCTCCTTTTTCTGTCGTTGCCTTGGGACCATTCTGCCAGCAGCCGTCCGCCTGCCACATCGCGCTTTTGGGCGGCGCCGGCCTGGCCGAATGGGCAGGTTCGCGCAAGATACGGAGCGTTTCGGCAAGTTTGCCTATGCTAGAATGGCGGCAGTTCCAATATCAGGAGATCATTCTTTGTCGCTCAAGCAGCTGGCAGCCCTCTTCGCCCTCGGCGCGCTCTGGGGCGCGTCCTATATCTTCATTCGCGTGGCGGTCGAGCCTGTCGGGCCGGTCATGCTGATGTTCATCCGCGCCGCTTTCACCGCGGCGATACTGCTGGTTTACGCCCGATTGCGCCGCATTCCGCTGAATATCCGCGGCTATTGGCGTCAGTTTCTGGTCCTCGGGTTTCTGGGCTCGGCGCTGCCCTTCACGCTGATCGCCTGGGCCGAGCTGACCGTCACCGGTTCGATGGCGGCCATCCTCATGTCGACGACGCCGCTCTTCACGGCATTTGTGGCGGCGGTCGGCCTGGGCGAAGCGCTGACGCCCTACAAACTGATCGGCGCAAGCCTCGGCATCGTCGGCGTGTCAATCACCGTCGGCGGCAGCCCGATGGCCCTCGACGCGGATGTGCTGGCCGCGACCGCCGCGCTGCTGATCGCAACCTTGAGCTACGCGACCGGCGGCGTCTACGCCAAGCGCACTTTTGCCGGCTTCAACAATCTGTCGCTTTCGACCGGTCAATTGCTCTACGCCGCTTTTATCCTGGCGCCGGTTTCGACCGCCGATCTGCCGCTGGGCGAGGTCTCGCCAGTTGCCATTTTGGCGACGCTGGCGCTGGTGGTCTTGTGCACCGCCTTCGCCTATCAACTTTATTATTATCTGGTCATCAGCGCGGGGCCGCTCCAGGCGCTGACGGTGACGCTGCTCATCCCGGTGTTCGGTCTCATCTGGGGCGCGCTTCTACTTCGGGAAAGCATCAGCCCGGGCATGATTATCGGCTTGCTTGTCGTGCTCTTCAGCGTGGGGCTGGTGACGGGGATGATCTCGCCGCGGCGGCGCGCGCCGGCAAAATGAAATCCCTCCCCCGGCTCCTGGCGCTGTCAGTTGGAGCGCGGCGGAGGGACAGTCAGCGTTCGCCGGCCAGGGCGCCGGACGAACCCGTTGGTTCCGCAGTCGGTCACATATTCAGGGCGTCGTAGCCCGGACCTTGCGTGAAGAAATCGTAATTCGGCGCGATGTCAGGCGTCAGATCGATGATATCGCCTTCTTCGTGCTCGATAATCACCTTGACGTCATGGGGTACGCGTTCTTGCCCCTCCATCATCTCGTACTCGGACGGCGTCTCTTCTTCGACGTAGATGGCTTCGTAGGGGCATTCGGGAATGCAAGCGCCGCAGTCGATGCAGGTATCGGGGTCGATGTAATACCAGGGCCATTCGTTCTCCGGCTTGCCGCCGATGATGCACTCGACCGGGCAAACTTCCACACAAGCGCCGTCCCGCAGGCACAAGCTGGTGATGATGTGGGTCATTTGACTTCTCCTTAGTCGTTTCGACCGTAGAAAAGAACGATCTCGCAACTGAGAATTGAATTTCTTTTGCTTATCTTACGCCATAGTAGCGCAAACTGCCATGACTTGCTAGCGAATCCTCATAACTTTAACCATGATTATTATTGAGTTTAACCCATATTGTGCAAAATGTCACTATCAGTTTTTTGGCGCGGTCTGTGCTTTTTTGCGGTCGTCGCCCCCGCGTTGATTCGCCCGCGATCCCGGCCGCCAATGGATTGAGCGCGGCGCTTTGTCTGCTATAATCAGCCTGTCGCGGAGGCGGCGCGGCGGACAAGCGTCTCTATAGCGAGGATGCGTCGAGTTTGGAGACGGCGCGCGGCGATGGCATGCCCGGCATGAGCGGTCAAAAAAGCTCCAGTAGCTCAGGGGATAGAGCATTGGTTTCCTAAACCAAGTGTCGCAGGTTCGAATCCTGCCTGGAGCGCTGAGGTCTCAAATGGCGCATATAGAAATACAGGACTGCCTTGGAGCAGTCCATTTTGCTTACTGAGGAAATAGAGCGTGGCGAGAGTCCCGTCTTTGCCGTCGAATAACGGTTGGAATTGTTTCACATCGTGCGTGTGTATGGGCGAGCCAGCGGCCCGCCCGCACAGAACTATCATTTGGACTTCGCTGCAATAGAATCAGCCAGTAGCGGACGCGCCTTGTAGGGGCGATTTATCAGTGTCTGTTGAAAAACAGCCTTAAATGAAGTTAGTT